>NZ_JBTKZC010000002.1:0-775287 GCF_054457555.1 Castellaniella sp. WN
GGCGCATCACCTCGATTTCCGAAAGAACCTCCGTCAAGTGCTCTTCCAGCATCCGGCGACGATCCGGCACCGTCGCGCCCCCAACGCCACGTAGTTTTGCGAACGCCTGCATCTTGCCGATGGGCATGTGCGTCGTCCGCAACCGCAGCAGGAATTCGATCCAGGCCATGTCCGATGCCACATAGCGCCGCTGTCCTCCAGACGCGCGGCCGATCGGTGCGATCAGTCCGACACGTTCGTAGTAGCGCAAGGTGTGGGCCGTCAGGCCCGTGCGCTTGGCGACTTCATCAATGGTCAGATGAGATTCCATGGGTAGATCCTAGAAGTTAGAGTGCACTCTAAGTCAAGCACTGTACATCGAAAACATCTAGCCCCGGATCGGCGATGGTCCCATCGCCCTATGCCGATTGCCGCGCTGACACAGGGCGAGACAAAAAAACCCGGCGGTCCGTGCAATACGGAACTCGCCGGGTGGGGCAGGCGGTTGGCCCGGGTCTCGTCAGACGCCGGGCCGGGAACGGAGGTCAGGCCGTGACGGGCTCGGCGGCGTAGGATTCCACCGGCGGGCAGGCGCAGCTGAGGTTGCGGTCGCCCCAGGCGTTGTCCACCCGCGCGACCGGCGGCCAGTACTTGCGCGCCGCCATGCCGGGCAGCGGGAAGGCCGCCTGCTCGCGGGTGTACGGATGCGTCCAGTCCTGGACCAGCAGCGTGGCGGCCGGATGCGGGGCGTTGACCAGCGGATTGTCGTCGGCCGGATGCTCGCCGCGTTCGACGGCGGCGATTTCCTGGCGGATGGCGACCATCGCATCCACGAAGCGGTCCAGCTCGTCCAGGCCTTCGGACTCGGTCGGCTCGACCATCAGCGTGCCGGCCACCGGGAAGCTCATGGTGGGAGCGTGGAAGCCATAGTCCATCAGCCGCTTGGCGATATCCTCGGCGCCGATGCCGCTGGCGTCCTTGATCGGGCGGATGTCCAGGATGCACTCGTGCGCCACCCGGCCATTGGCCCCGGCGTACAGGATCGGATAGTGCGGCGCCAGGCGCGCGGCCAGGTAGTTGGCGTTGAGGATGGCCACCTGGGTGGCGCGGCGCAGGCCTTCGGCCCCCATCATCATGATGTACAGGGTCGAGATCGGCAGGATGCTGGCCGAGCCGTAGGGCGCGGCCGACACCGGACCGGACTGGCCCGCCGGCAGGCGGCCGTCCTCGCCCACCACGCCGGGCAGGTACGGGGCCAGATGCGCGCGTACCGCCACCGGACCGACACCCGGGCCGCCGCCGCCGTGCGGGATGCAGAAGGTCTTGTGCAAGTTCAGGTGCGACACGTCCGAGCCGAAGCGGCCCGGCTGGGCGACGCCCACCATGGCGTTCATGTTGGCGCCGTCCAGGTAAACCTGGCCGCCGGCCTCGTGGATCAGGTCGCAGATCTCGGTGACCGTGGTCTCGAACACGCCGTGCGTGGACGGATAGGTGATCATCAGCGCGGCCAGCCGGTCGCCGACCTGCGCGATGCGGGCGCGCAGGTCGGTCATGTCGATATTGCCATTGGCATCCGAGGCCACGACCACCACCTCCATGCCCGCCAGGTGGGCCGAAGCCGGGTTGGTGCCGTGGGCCGAGGCCGGGATCAGGCAGACGTTGCGCTGGTGCTCGCCGTTGGCCTGATGATAGCCGCGGATCGCCAGCAGGCCGGCATATTCGCCCTGGGCGCCGGAATTGGGCTGCAGGCTGACGCGATCGTAGCCGGTGATCTCGCACAGCGCGGCGCACAGGCGCTCGATCATTTCCTGGTAGCCCTGCGCCTGGCCGGCCGGGGCGAACGGATGCATGTGGCTGAATTCGGGCCAGGTCACCGGGATCATTTCCGCCGTGGCGTTGAGCTTCATGGTGCAGGAGCCCAGCGGGATCATGGTGCGGTCCAGGGCCAGATCCTTGTCGGCCAGGACGCGCAGGTAGCGCAGCATGTCGGTCTCGGATTTCACGCGCGAGAAGGCCGGATGCGCCAGGATGGCGCCTTGGCGGCGCAGGGCCGCCGGGATGCCGTCGATCCCGGCCGAGAAATCGGGCGCGATGCGCGTCACGCCCATGCCGGCCGCCAGCGCGCCGACCAGGATCTCGATGTCCTGGACGCCGACGGTCTCGTCCAGCGACAGGGCGACGTGGGTGTCGTCCACGCGGCGCAGGTTCATGCCTCCGTCCACCGCCGCGTCCAGCACCGCCTGGGTGCGAACACCGGTTTCCAGGTGCAGCGTGTCGAAGAAGGTGTCGTTGCGGACCTTCAGGCCCATGGCGCGCAAGGCGCCGGCCAGCTGGCCGGTGTGCGAGGCCACGCGCCGGGCGATGCGGGCGATGCCCTGGGGACCATGCCACACGGCGTACATGGCGGCCATCACGGCCAGCAGCACCTGCGCGGTGCAGATGTTGGATGTGGCCTTTTCCCGGCGGATGTGCTGTTCGCGAGTCTGCAGCGCCAGGCGCAGGGCCGGCTCGCCGCGCGCGTCCTGGGATACGCCCACCAGACGGCCGGGCAGGTTGCGCTTGTAGGCGTCCTTGCAAGCCATGAAGCCGGCGTGCGGGCCACCGTAGCCCATGGGCACGCCGAAGCGCTGGGCCGAGCCCACCGCGATGTCGGCACCCCATTCGCCGGGAGGCGCCAGCAGCGCCAGGGCCAGCAGGTCCGTGGCCACGGCGACGATGGCGCCAGCGGCATGGGCCTGCTCGGTCAGGGCACGGTAGTCGGCCACGCCGCCCAGGCTGTGCGGATACTGCAGCAGCACGCCGTAGCAGTCGGGCAGGCCGTCGGCCTCGTCGCCGACCACCAGTTCGATGCCCACCCCGGCCGCACGCGTGCGCAGGACTTCCAGCGTCTGGGGATGGACGTGAACGGATACGAAGAAACGGTCGGACTTGACGCGCGAGACGCGGCGCGCCAGGGTCATGGCCTCGGCCGCGGCCGTGGCCTCGTCCAGCAGCGACGAGTTGGCGATGTCCAGCCCCGTGAGATCGGCGATCATGGTCTGGAAGATCAGCAGGGCTTCCAGGCGGCCCTGGGAGATCTCCGGCTGGTACGGCGTGTACGCGGTGTACCAGGCGGGGTTTTCCAGGATGTTGCGCAGGATCACGTGCGGCACATAGGTGCCATAGTAGCCCTGGCCGATGTAGCTGCGCAGGGCCTGGTTGCGGCCGGCGATGGTCTTGAGGTCCGCCAGCGCTTCCACCTCGCCCAAAGGACCGGGCAGGTCCAGGTACGGGGCTTCGGACAGGATGTTTTCCGGCACGACCTCGCGGATCAAGGCGTCCAGGCTGGAGGTGCCGATGGCCGCCAGCATGGCGCGCTGGTCGGCTTCGGACGGCCCGATGTGGCGGGCGATGAATTCGGAATGCGTGGCGGAATCGCGCAGCATGGGGATCTCCGGGGTGAAACCGAGTGAATCAGGGAATGAAGGGCGCGCCGCGGATCAGGTCTGAGCCTCGTAGGCGGCGGCGTCCAGCAGGCCATCGAGATCGGCGGCGTTGTCGGGCTTGATCTTGAAGATCCACTGCTCGTAGGCGGCTTCGTTGATCAGGGCGGGCTGGTCGTTCAGGGCCTCGTTGAAGGCGACGATCTCGCCGGCCACCGGCGCGTAGATGTCGGAGGCGGCCTTGACGGACTCGACCACGGCGGCGGTGTCGCCTGCGGCCAGATGCGCGCCGACCTGGACGTCGCCGACGAAAACCAGATCGCCGAGCTGGTCCTGGGCGTCGTCGGTGATGCCGACCAGGAAGCAGTCGCCGTCGGCCTTGACCCATTCGTGGGAGGCCGTGTACTTGCGGTCGTTGGGAATGGACATGATGTACCCCGTTGTCAGTGGTGGAGAATGGAAGAAGGGAAAGGAATCGCGGGCGCGGTCAGACCATGGCCTTGCCGTTGCGCACGAAGGGCGGGCGCACGATTTCGGCGGGCAGCCACTTGCCGCGGATCTCGACCTCGGCCCGGTCGCCCGGCGCCGAGCCGGCCGGCACGCGGGCCAGGCCGATGGAAAAACCCAGCGTGGGCGCCATGGAGCCGCTGGTGAGCTCGCCTTCGCCCTGGGCGGTGCGGACCTTCATGTGGCCGCGCATGATGCCGCGGTCGAGCAGCTTCAGACCGACCAGCTCGCGAGCTTTCGAGGCGGATGCCAGGGCGGCGCGGCCGATGAAATCGCGGGACTCGTCCTTCATGGAGACGGTCCAGGCCAGGCCGGACTCCAGGGGATGGACGGTCTCGTCCATGTCCTGGCCGTAGAGGTTCATGCCGGCCTCCAGGCGCAGGGTGTCGCGCGCGCCCAGACCGCAAGGCCGCACGCCGGCCCGCGCCAGGGCGTCCCAGAAAACCTTGACGGCGGTGGCGGACAGGACGATCTCGAAGCCGTCCTCGCCGGTGTAGCCGGTACGTGCCACCAGCGTGTTCTCGTCGATCATCGTGCCGGTGAAAGGCTTGAGATCCTGGGTGGCGGGCTTCCAGTCGGGATGCACGGACCAGACGGCCTCGCGGGCGGCGGGGCCCTGGATGGCCACCATGGCCAGATCGCGCCGGGGGGTGATGGTCACGCCGCAGGCGGCGGCCTGTTCCCGCATCCAGGCGACGTCCTTGTCCGCCGTGCCGGCGTTGACGACCACGCGCCAGCGTTCCGGGGCGAAGAAATAGACGATCAGGTCATCGATCACCCCGCCGTCGGGGCGCAGCATGCAGGAGTACAGGGCCTTGCCCGGCTGGCCGGCGATGCGCGCCACGTCGTTGGCCAGCAGGTGGCGCAGGAAGTCCTGGGCGCGTTCGCCGGTCACATCGACGTTGAGCATGTGGGACACGTCGAACATGCCGGCGGCGCGGCGCACGGCGTGGTGTTCTTCGAGCTGGGAGCCGTAGGCCAGGGGCATGTCCCAGCCGCCGAAATCGACGATCTTGGCGCCCAGGGCGACGTGGGTTTCGTACAGGGGGGTTTGCGCGGGCATGGAAACTCCGGACGAGAAAAAAGGGCGGCGTGAAATGCCGGCAGCGCCCTTCTGTCCTTTTGCCTGAGAGTTGCCCCGCACTGCAGGGGGTTCACCTTCGGCGCCCGCGCCCGGATCAGGGGGCGGGTCTCTCCAGAATGCTGCGATGCGATGACGGCATCATGCGAATGGTACGGGGTGCCTGAGCGATTCCGGGCGAATTGCGCCTTCGGCGGCCGCCCGATGCGCAAGGCGGCGCTCTCCCACCCGCATCGGGTGACAGCAAGGGTGAAGCATACTCTGAAACGGGGGCTCGAAACAATCGGGGGAACCCGGCAATCGTCCCCGGCCACCCTACTGGCAGGTCGGCGCGGGATGCCGCTTGGAACGCAGCCCCGCCTTCAAGATCTGACTGGGCACATCATGCCCCACGAGACCCGGGAGCAGCGCGCCCGCACCCAGGATCCCTTCCATGTCGATGCCCGTGTCGTAGCCCATGAGGTCGAGCATGTGCACCAGTTCCTCGGTGCATGCGTTTCCACTGGCCCCGGGCGCGTAAGGGCAGCCGCCCAGGCCACCCAGCGATGCGTCGTAACGATCAATCCCGGCCTCCAGCGAGGCCATCGTATTGGCCAGCGCCATCCCTCGCGTATTGTGGAAATGCATCACCAGTTCGAGGCTGCCGAATCGCCGCCGTACTCGCGCCGCGATCGAGCCAACCTGCGTGGGATAGGCCATGCCGGTAGTATCACATAGCGTCAAGCTCGCAACGCCTTGCTGAACGAAGCGATCCATCAGATCGAACATGAACGCCTCGTCGATATCGCCTTCCATGGGACAGCCAAATGATGTGGACAGAGAGACATTGATACGCGTACGGGTACCGCGCAGCACCCGAATGACCTCGCTGAGTTGGGCAAAGGACTGCTCACGCGTCATACGCATATTGGCGCGATTGTGCGTTTCGCTGACGGACATGACCAGATTCACCTCGTCCACATCGCAGGCCGCCGCACGCTCGGCCCCACGCACATTGGGCACCAGCACCGTATAGATCACATCGGGATTGCGCCGTATCCGGCCCATCACTTCCTCCGCATCCCGCAGGGCGGGGATCGCCTTGGGAGATGTAAAGGAAGTCACCTCGATCTTGGCGTAACCACAGTCCGACAGACGATCGATGAACGCCACTTTATCGTCGGTCGCGATGAACTGCTTTTCGTTCTGAAAGCCGTCGCGCGGGGCGACCTCCTGGACATACAGTCGTTTGCCGCTCTTTCGCATATCGATTCGATCCCTCTATCCTTTTCAAATATCGCATGCGCCTCAGACAAGCCCGCGCGCACGCCAATCGGCCAACGTATCCTCATCCACGCCGAGCGCCCCGAGCACTTCCGCGGTGTGCTCGCCCAGGGCCGGCGCCCGGCTGCGGATTTCACCCGGCGTGCCGCTGAGCTTGGGCACGATGCCCGGCACCTGGATGGGCGTGCCGTCGGGCAGATCGGCATCCAGAATCATCTGCCGTGCCTGATAATGAGGATCATCGGCGATATCGCCAATGTCGTAGATCCTTCCTACCGGTATCTGGCTGGCGTTGAGCCGGCTGATGACTTCGTCCCGCGGCAACCGGGCAGTCCATTCTGAAATAGCGGCGTCGATCCGATCGACGTTGCGCACACGCCCGTCATTGCCTTCCAGTTCCGGATCGGTCGCAAGATCCTCGCGCTCGATGGTCTGCATCAGACGCTTGAAGATGCTGTCGCCGTTCCCGGCGATCAGCACGTATCGGCCATCGCCGCACAGATAGGCATTGCTCGGGGCGATCCCCGGCAGGCTGCTGCCCGAAGGCTGCCGGACCACATTGAAGGCCGAATATTCCGGCAACAGGCTTTCCATCATGTTGAAGACGGACTCGTACAACGCCACATCGATCATCTGGCCGGTACCACCGGGCAAATCCCGCGCACGCAAGGCAAGCAGCACGCCAATCACGCCATGCAGGGCCGACAACGAATCGCCGATCGAAATCCCGACGCGAACGGGCGTACGGCCAGGTTCCCCGCTGAGATGCCGCAACCCCCCCATCGCTTCCCCGATCGCGCCGAACCCCGGCAGATCGCGGTATGGCCCGGTCTGCCCGTACCCCGATACGCGCAGCATCACGAGGCGAGGATTGACTTTGCGCAGGTCCTCCCAGCCCAGCCCCCAGCGTTCGAGCGTGCCCGGCTTGAAATTCTCGACGACCACATCGGCATCGGACACGAGACGGCGCACCACATCCTGCGCTTCGGCCTGACGCAAATCCAGGGTGACGGACTTCTTGTTGCGTGACTGTACTTCCCACCACACCGAAGTGCCCTGGTGCAACAAGCGCCATTTGCGCAGCGGGTCTCCCTTGACAGGCGGTTCAATCTTGATCACTTCGGCACCGAATTCGGCCAGCATCTTGGTCGCGAACGGACCCGCGATCAACTGACCCATCTCGACGATGCGAATCCCTTCTAATGGCTTGGACATGAATGGCTCACTGCTTCTGTTTACCCAAATACGCTTCACGGACCTTGTCGCTGCGCAACAGTTCCTGGCCGCTCCCCTCCATGACGATCGATCCCACTTCGAGCACATAGGCACGATCGGAAATCGCCAGGGCCTGATTGGCCATCTGCTCCACCAGCAGGATCGTCATGCCCTCATCGCGCAAGGATTTGATGATCTTGAATACCTCCGCGACAATCAGCGGCGCCAGTCCGAGGGAGGGCTCATCGAGCATCAGCAGTTTGGGACGGCTCATCAATGCCCGGCAGATGGCCAGCATCTGCTGTTCACCGCCCGACAGCGTGCCCGCCGCCTGATGGCGGCGCTCGCCCAAACGCGGAAACATCTGAAAATACCGGTCGATCTCACTGGAAAGCTGCTGCGCGCTTTCCTTGCGCAGATAAGCGCCCAGCATCAGGTTGTCGTGCACGCTCTGATCGGGAAATACCTGACGGCCTTCGGGCACATGCGCAATGCCTCTTTCCACGCGTCGATGCGCGCTGACTGGACGCATGTCGACGCCCTCGAAATGGATGACGCCCGCCGACGGCACGATCCCGGACAAAGCCCGCATCAATGTACTCTTGCCGGCGCCATTGCCGCCGATCAGCGTGACGACTTCGTGGAGATCCACATGCAGCGACACCCCCTTGAGTGCATGAACGGCGCCGTAATTGACGGAGAGATCCTTGATTTCCAGCAAATGGTTCATTGTCGACTCCTATGCGGGCGCGCCAAGATAGGCCTCGATCACCTTGGGATCGCGCTGGATCTGCTCGGGCGCGCCAGCGGCGATCTTGGTGCCGTAGTCCAATGCGACGATATGATCCGAGATCGCCATCACCAGGTCCATATGGTGTTCGATCAGCAGAATGGTGAGGCCGCGCTCCTTGAGCTTGACGATCAGATGAGTGAGCTCATCGGTCTCGCTGGGATTCAGGCCCGCCGCCGGTTCATCGAGCAACAGCACCTCGGGCATGGTAGCCACCGCACGGGCGATTTCCAGCCTGCGCTGCAAGCCATAGGGCAGGCTGTTGGCCTCTTCGTGCGCGTACCGCTCCAATTCGCAGAATTTCAGGATCGAGTACGCACGCTTCCGGATGGCGCTTTCTTCGCGCCAGCGGCTGGGCAGATTCAGAAGATTCGCAAGGAACCCGGATTTCTGAACTCGGTACAGCCCCACCATCACGTTCTCGAGCGCGCTCAGCCCATGGAAGAGCTTGAGGTTCTGAAAGGTGCGCCCCAGGCCCAGCGCCGCGATACGATCGGCCGGCAAGGCCGTGATGTCCCGGCCCAGAAACACGATGCGCCCGGCATCGACAGGCACCAGACCCGACAGAAGGTTCAACGTCGTGGTCTTGCCCGCACCGTTGGGTCCGATCAGAGAGGTGATCGTCCCCCGCCGCAATGCAAAAGACACCTTGTTGGTAGGCACGACGCCGCCATATGCCTTGTACAGGTCAGTGACTTCCAGCAAGGGACCGGCGGACGCAGCCTCACCGGCTCGGCTAGCACGCGACCAGGCATCCGGATCGATATCGCCCGCATCTTCCAGGGCAACCAGCCCTCGCCGACGCTTGAACGCATCCACGACGCCAGCGATGCCGTCAGGCATGAAATAAAGGGCAAAGAGCAGAATTCCACCGTAAGCGAAGTGCTGCACTTCGGGCCAGCGAGCCAGAAATGCGTCGATCAGCGCCAGCACCACGGAGCCCATGAAAGCGCCAGCCGGCGTCCGGCCACCGAACAGCACCAGCACCAGAAGAAAGACCGAGAGATTGAAATTCACGAAATCGGAGTTGATGTACTGATTCTGCTGCGCAACCAGCGCGCCCGCCAGACCGCATGTGACCGCGCTGATCACGAAAGCGAGCGTCTTGAAACGCAGGACGCTGATGCCGACGCTCTGCGCTGCGATTTCCGAGGTCCGGACAGCGGAAAACGCCCGCCCGAAACGGCTCTTGAGCAAACTCGACGTCATGGCATACAACACCAGGCCCAGCACGACGACGACCACCACCCATTGCCGGCTGTCGAGCGGCGTGCCGCCGATCATCGGCGCGCCGATCCCATAGAAGCCCTGCTGGCCCTTGAAGACATCCGTCCATTCAGCAACGATCTTTTCAATCAGCAAGCCGAAGGCTATCGTCACCATGGCCAGGCTCGGGCCTTGCACCTTCAAGGCCGGGATGGCCACGACGACCCCGAACACGGCGGAGACCACGATGGCGGCTACCAAGGACAGCCACGGATCGACCTGATATTCCACCGTCAGAAGGGCAACGGTGTAGGCGCCCACGCCAAACAGGCCGGCATGACCCAGGGATTTCTGGCCCGCCTGCCCCACCAGAATATTGAATCCCGTCGCGGCGATGTGATAGACACCGATATTGAAAATGATCAGCAGATAAAAATCATTCAACCCGGAATATGCAAGACCGATAACCAGCGCCGCAATGCACAGCGGTAGCAAGATTTTCTTGACCATCAGACTTTCTCCACCTGCACTTTGCCCAGGAGCCCTGCGGGACGGAAATACAGCACGACGATGATCACGGCGAAGACGGCGATCTCGCGCAAGTTCGAATAGAAGAGACCGATCGTCGATTCCATCAAACCGATCAGGAAACCGCCGAAAATACATCCGCGAGGATTTTCCAGACCACCCAGAATCGCCGCGGAAAACGCCTTGAGCGCAAGCAGCGAGCCCACGAAGACGGATGCCGTCGCGATCGGCGCGATCATGACGCCGGCAATCGCCGCCAAGACCGAACTCAGCACGAACACACCAATGGCGACTGCATTGGCATTGATGCCCATCAGGCTGGCCGTGGATTTGCTGAAGGCCACAGCACGGACGGCCTTGCCGAATTTCGTGGCATGCAGCGCCCAGTCGAACACCACCATGAGAACCAGCGTGACGCAGAAGACGAAAATTTCTTGCGGCCGCATGCCGGCGCCGAGGATGGAGATCACGCCGTCGCCCAGCGGCGAACCCAAGGCGATGGGCGCGGGCCCCCAAATCATCAATGCGATGTTCTGAACCAGGATGCCGAAGCCGATCGTGCTCATCACCCACGACAAGCCATGTTCACCCACGAAATGCTGGATCGCCGTGATATAGAGCAGATAGCCCAGCACGGACAGCACGGCGATGCTGACCGCCAAGGCGAACAGGAACGCGCCCCAACTCATGTCCGTGATCGCCGGCAGGCCTGTCAACCGCCCCTGACTGTAAAGCAGGACAGCGTTGACGCCGATCAGACCCGCAATGGCGAGGAACGCGCCTTGACCGAAATTGAAGGTCTTCGTGGTGGTATAGGTGATGCTGAACCCGAAAGCGATCAAGGCATAGACACTGCCTACGGCCAGACCACTGAAGATGGCTTGCAGGATTTCCATAATATGCACTCGAAAGGGAAGCACGGCGGCGGCCCCAGAAGGATGCCGCCAACCGTAGCGAACGTCGCAGTAGCGGCGCTTACTGCTTGAGATCGGCCGCCGTCAGGGACTGGGTGACCTTGTCGTCGACCGACACGACGGTCCCGTCCTGCCAGCGCACCAGGCGGAAATCCTTGTACGACAGCGCTTCGTGATTTTCGTGCGTGAAGGGATGGTCATAATCCTTGATCACACCTTTGACCGTATTCAGGTTCTCGAGCGCCTGCTGAACCTTTTCGCCATCCGTGGACCGGGCCTGCTCCATGGCGGCCGCCAGCAGCTTGACCGAATCATAGGCATGCGCAGCCATCACATAGGTGGGCAGGCGCCCGTCATTGGCCTTCAGCAACGTCTCGTACAGGGCCTTGGACTGCGCCGAGGAATCTTCGGTGATCGATGCCGTGAAGATCATCTTCTTGGCCAAATCAGGACCTGCGATGCGCACGAAGGGAGAGCTCAGATTGGCCCACGAGGCGAGCGTCGTCGGCCAGTAATCGACCTTTTCGAGACTGCGCATGACGTGGGCATTGGCATCGGCCAGGGCATACACGATCAGCACATCGGCACCCGCGCTGCGGATCTTGTTGAGCTGTGAAGTCATGTCGGTATCGGCCGGGCCGAATTTTTCGACAGCCACGGGCTTGATGCCATGCAAGGCCAGCAGTTCGACCGCATCCTTGGTGCCCTGCTGGCCATACCCGGTGGTATCGGCGATGATGGCGATCTTGCCCCCGGAGCTTGCCTTGGCCGCATAGGCGGTCAATAGGGTCAACTGGTCCTTGTCGCGCATGGAAACGCGAAAGATATAGTTCCGGGGCGCCTTGGCGTAGCGCGCAGTGATGTCGGTCGCGGTCGCCACCGGCGAGATCGTCGGAATCTTCTTGTCCTGCACCAGATGGAGCCAGGCAAGCATGTTGCCGGAATTCACCCCGCCCAGCATCGCCTTGACACCGATATTGTTGATCAGTTCGTTGGTGTTCTGGATCGCCTTGGGCGGCGAGCCGACGTCATCGCGAGTGACCAGTTCCAGTTGCTGGCCCAGCACACCGCCAGCGGCGTTGATTTCACGGATGGCCTCAGACGCGCCCGCCCTGGCCGAGATGCCGAAATCAGCGGAACCGGTCGCGGACAGATCGCTGTTCAAGCCGATCTTGATCGTATCCGCCTGGGACAGCGCCGCGGTACCCGCCAGGGCTAGCCCGAGCAGCAGTTTGGAAATAAAAGGGGTCTTGCATATAGATTCAACCATGTTGTCTCCAGTATTTGACTTGGTGAAAATCGGGGGCAATACCAGGCAAACTGCCGGGCCTAATCATCCAGGATCATGTCAGCCGCCTTGTTGGCGATCATCATGGTGGCTGCGCAGATATTGGCCGAGGGAATCGAAGGGATGACAGACGAATCCGCCACGCGAAGGTGATCCACGCCATGGACCCTCAACCTGGCGTCGACCACCGCCATCGGATCGCTTGCCGGACCCATGCGTGCCGTGCCATTGAGGTGATAGGAAGACACGCCGACGCCGCGCACGAAATCGAGCAGTTCGTCCTCGGAACGGCACAGATCACCGGGCAGGGTCTCGCCATCGAAATAAGGCTCCAACGCTTTCGACCGCAACAGGTTCCGCGCGAGGCGCACGCCGTTGATCAGCACGCGCTGGTCATCCGGATCGGACAGGTAATTGGGCTGAACCAGCGGCGCGGCGGCGGCGTCCGAGGACTGCAGGCGCACGTACCCGCGACTGCGCGGCCGATGCTGCCAGACCCCCACCGTCATGCCCGGATAATCATCCAGCCGGCCCACATAACCTTCCTTGTAGCTGGCCGGGGTGAACACGCCCTGCAGATCGGCCTTGTCCAGCCCGGGCTCGGATTTCCAGAACCAGTGAACCAGCGAGGGACTGAGCGCCATGATGCTGGGCTTCTTCACCACCCAGTTGAAGATCTCCCGACCCAGCCGCAAGCCGCGCGACAGCTCGTTCAAGGTTTCGCATCCCTTGACCCTTGCTACCAGCCGCACCGAATAATGGTCGCTGAGGTTTTGGCCCACCCCCGCGAGATCATGCACCACCGGCACGCCGGTTTCCCGCAGATGCTCCGCCGGCCCGAGGCCCGACAGCATCAGCAGCTTGGGCGTATTGATGGCGCCACAGGCCACGATCACACTTTTGGCCGCCAGCACCGTGCGGACCGGGCCACCCGATGGATGGTTGTATTGAACCCCGCGTGCCTTGCGGTCTTCAATGATGATCCTGGCGGCCTGGGCGGACGTCTTGACCGTCAGGTTGCCGCGGCGCCGCGCCGGACGCAGGAAGCAATGCGCCGTACTCATGCGCCAGCCTCGATCGATCGTTCGCTGGAAATACCCGACGCCCTCCTGGGACGCGCCGTTATAATCCGCCGTGAGCGGCAACCCCTGCTGGGCCGCGCCCTGAATGAACGCCTCGCACAAGGGGTGAATCCAGTCGATGTCACTGACGGGCAGTTCTCCTGAACGGCCCCGATACTCGTCGCTGCCGCCGCTGCGACGCTCCATGGACTTGAAATAAGGCAGCACGTCGCGAAACGCCCACCCCGGATTGCCCAGTTCGGCCCAACGATCGTAATCACTCTGCTGACCCCGGTTGTAGACCAGGCCGTTGATCGAGGACGAGCCACCCAGGACACGCCCCTGGGGAATGGGAATGCGGCGGCCGGCGGTAAGTTCAGTCGGTTCCGTCGTGAACTGCCACGCATACACGGGGTTGAACACGACTTTGATGAATCCGGCCGGGATATGCAGGAAAGGATGCCAGTCGGACGGACCGGCCTCCAGCAAGCAGACCGTGGAACCATCGGCGCTCAGGCGATTGGCCAGGATGGCTCCGGCGGCTCCCGCGCCCACGATGACGTAGTCGAAAGATTCGGTGCTCATGCCGCCGCCATGCAAACATACTTGATCTCGAGGAACTCCTCGATGCCGTACTTCGAGCCCTCGCGGCCCAGGCCCGAGGACTTGACGCCGCCGAAGGGGCCCACCTCGTTGGATACCACGCCAGTGTTGACTCCTACGATCCCGTATTCCAGTTTTTCCAGCATCCGCTGAATCCGCAAGCGGTCATCTGTGTAGAAATATGCCGCCAGGCCGGATTCACAATCATTGGCCAGCGCCAGGACCTGCGACTCGGTGCTGAACGTAGCCAGCGCCACGACCGGCCCGAAGATCTCTTCATGCGCAATGCGCATGTCCTGCGTCACACCCTGCAGCACAGTGGGTTCATAGAGCAGCCCACCTGCGGCCGACAGCTTGCCGCCCGCCCGCAGCACGGCGCCCTTGGCGACCGCGTCCTCAACCAGCCCGGAGACTTTTTTCACGGCGCGCTGATCAATCAGGGGGCCAAGATCCACGCCTTCTTCGAGACCATTACCCAGCCTCATCGCCCTTACCCTGGCAGTCAGCTTGTCCGTGAACGCATCGGCGATGCCGTCCTGCAGATAGACCCGATTCGCGCAAACGCAGGTCTGCCCCGCATTCCGGAATTTCGAGGCCATCAGCCCATCCACCGCGCGATCCAGGTCGGCATCCTCAAAAACGATGAATGGCGCATTGCCGCCCAGCTCCAGAGACAGCTTCTTGATATTGGAGGCGCTTTGCTGCATCAAGAGGCGCCCGGTATCGGTCGAACCCGTGAAGGTCAGCTTCCTGACGGAGGAATGCCGCGTGAGTTCACATCCGATAGCGGCCGGCGCACCGGTCAGCACATTGAGCACGCCGGGAGGAATCCCGGCCTGCTCGGCCAGGGCCACCAGGGCCAAGGCGGTGTAAGGAGTCAGTTCGGAAGGCTTCAGCACTACGGAGCAGCCAGCGGCCAGGGCGGGAGCGACCTTGCGCGTCACCAGCGCGGAGGGGAAATTCCATGCGATGATGGCCGCGCAGACCCCCACGGGCTGCTTGATCGCCATCAAGCGCTGATCTTCTCGAGTCGGTGGCAGCACATCGCCATATATCCGCTTGGCCTCTTCGGAAAACCACTCGACAAATGACAGCGCATAGTTCAGTTCGCCGCGGGCTTCCGCCAAGGGCTTGCCCTGCTCAAGCGTCAGGATCAGCGCCAGATCCTCCGCATTCTGCTCGATCAACGCTTGCCATTTCCTAAGGAGCGCGCCACGCTCCTTGCCGGTCCTCGCCGCCCATGCCCTCTGGGCCGCCTCGGCGGCCTCGATGGCCCTGACAGTCTCGACGGCGCCCAGGTCGGGAATCATCCCCAGCACGGTATTGTCATAGGGATTACGGACTTCGAGCACACGCCCCGAATCGGCATCGCACCATTTGCCGTTAATATAGGCTTGCTGCTTGAAAAGCGAGCCATTGCGCATTAGCGCTTGCATGTTTGTCTCCATTGCTTTCTTTCCGTAAGGCGGCCGGCATCAAAGCCTGGCAAGTTCGCATCAGTCTATCAACGGGCACAGATCGCCCGAAGCATTCATTGATGAGGCCGCCATCGCGGAATGCGATGGCAAATACACAGCAGACGCACCAACGACCCGTTCCCCTATGCACCTGAGCCCCACATCGCTACGGTTGTTCGTCGCCGTCCTCGAAGAAGGCACGATTGCCGCCGCCGCCGAACGCGAACACATCGCCGCGGCCGCCATCAGCAAGCGCATCAGCGAGCTGGAGCAGACCCTCAAGACTCCCCTGCTGCAACGAACCAACAAAGGCATCCAGCCTACGATGGCGGGCATGGCCTTGTTGAGCATGGCGCGGCGCGCACTACATGAACTCGATGAAATTTCGATTCAGATGCACGAGTATGCAAGCGGCGTGCGGGGCTTCGTCCGCGTCTACGCGAACATCTCGGTCATCACCCAGTTCCTGCCCCAGGACATCAAGACATTCCTGGAGATCTACCCCAACATCCAGGTGCACCTCGAAGAAAAAATCAGTTCTTCCGTCATCAAGTCCGTGCTGGAAAACGCCGCCGATGTGGGTCTGTTTTCCGGCACCCACCATGTGGAACACGATGTCAAGGTGCTGCCATACCGGGAAGACATCCTGTGCCTGATCGTGCCCAAAGGACATCCTCTGATCGGGAAACCCGGCTTTCGCTTCACGGACGCCCTCGAGTACGACTTCATCGGTCTGCACACCGGCAGTGCGATCAATCACATCGTGGCCAACGCCGCCAGCAGCCGCAACCGGGAAATGAAGATCAGGGTTCAGGTCACCGGCTTCGACGCGCTGTGCTTCATGATCGATTCGGGCCTTGGAATCGGCGTGCTGCCGGCGACGCTCGCCAAACGCTATTCACGGATCTTCAATATCCATACGATTCCCATCCATGAACCCTGGGCGAAACGCAAACTGAACATTTGCGTGCGTTCGCTGGATTCCCTGCCCATGGCGGCCAGGCTGTTCGTGGAGCACCTGCAGGTCAACGCCAGGGTATCCGATATCGGGCAAGGCGGCACCGACGATCAATCCTCATGAAATCTTTCTTCGGCGCCGCCAAGCGGAAAATTCCTTTACACACTACGTCGAAACCGGCAGCGTGACTACTGCTTCAGGTCTTCCGGCTTGATTTTCCTGGTGATATCGTCATCCACGGAAACAACCTTGCCATCCACCCACCGCACCAGCCGAAAGTCCTTATAGGACAAAGCTTCATGATTCTCGTGGGTAAATGGACGGTCATATTCCTTGATCACACCCTTGACCCTCCCCATATTTTCAAGCGCCTGCTGCACCTTCTCCCCGTCCGTGGTCTTCGCCTGCTCCATCGCAGCCGCCAGCAATTTCACCGAGTCATAGGCATGCGCGGCGAACACGTAAGTGGGCAACTTTCCTTCTTTTTTCAGAATGGTCTCGTACAACGACTTGGATTGCGGTGTGGAGTCCTCGGTAATGGAGGCGGAGAAGATCATTTTCCCGGCCAGAGCAGGACCGGCAATACGCAGGAATGGAGGGCTCAAATTCGCCCAGGAAGCCAGCGTGACCGGAGAATAGTTGATCTTTTCCAGGCTGCGCATGACGTGGGCGTTGGAATCGGCCAGCGCATACACGATCAGCGTATCCGCTCCCGCGCCGCGTATCTTGTTGAGCTGCGAAGTCATGTCGGTATCGGCAGGGCCGAATTTCTCGACGGCGACAGGCTTGATGCCATGGAGCCCGAGCACATGCATCGCATCTTTTGAACCCTGCTGGCCATACCCCGTCGTATCCGCGATGATGGCAACCTTGCCGTTCTTGCTGGCCCGCGCGGCATAGGCCGCCAGCAACGTAATCTGATCAAGGTCGCGCATCGACACTCTAAATATGTAGTTCTGGGGCTGCGTACTATAGCGGCTGGTAATTTCAGTCGCGGTGGCCGACGGAGAAATGGTCGGTATCTTTTTCTGCTGCACGATATGCAGCCACGCCAGCATATTCCCAGAATTCACGCCCCCCAGCATGACCGCGACTTTTTCATTATTTACCAATTCATTGGCGTTCTGAATGGATTTTGGCGGTGAACCGACATCATCGCGAGCCACGATGACCAGCTTCTTGCCAAGGACGCCTCCCGCGCTATTGATTTCCTCCACCGCCTGGCGCGCACCAGCCAACGCCGATATGCCAAAGTCCGCCGAGCCCGTGGCGGACATATCACTGTTATAGCCAATCCTGATATCCTCGGCCATAACACCTTGAGCCAGCAACATCAATGCAGCACCGAAAATATAACGATGCATTTTCTTTTGTCGTGCCATTTGTTTATCTCCAATCAAATCGCATTTTCCAACACACGCACCACACAGCTACTCAAACCGGACAACGAGAATTCCTACAGTATCAAATCGACGGGATTTTCCAGCAGACTCCGCACGGCGGTCAGGTAGCGGGCGCCTATGGAACCATCGATTACCCTATGGTCGGCCGACAGGGTCAATGTCATGACACTGCCTATGCGCAACTCATCTCCCTCCACAACGGGCTGGCGAACGACGGACCCAGCCGCCAGAATTGCGCTTTGGGGGGGATTTATAATGGCGGAGAACTCCTGCACACCGAACATGCCCAGATTCGATACAGTCAGGCAGCCACCTTCATATTGCTCCGGACGCAATCTTCCCTCGCGAGCTCGCACCACCAGGTCGGCCAGACGAGTCGATATGAGCCGCAAGCCGGCTGTACCAACATCGAAAAGCACTGGAGTGATTAGGCCCCGATCCAGGGCCACGGCGACACTAATATCAACCTGGGCATGTTGCTGCACACCATCTTCATGCCACCGCACATTGAGTTCGGGCACACGGTGCAATGCTCGCGCGGCAGCCAGAACCAGCAAGTCATTCAACGAATAGTGCCGGTCGGATCTGGCATTGAGAGAAGACCTGGCCTCCAGCAATTTATCCATCCGGCACTGCACTCTTAGATAAAAATGCGGTATTTCCCGCTTCGATTCCACCAGACGTCGAGCGATAGTGCGGCGCATCGGCGTATGCGGAGAAAGCGACCCCACATGTGAAGCATGCGGTTCCCCTGCCTGAACAAGCGGTTTCACAGGTTGACGCTGCCCGGCCACCCGCTCGATGTCGACACGGACGATCCTGCCGCCAGGTCCGCTGCCCTTCAAGCCATCCAGCTCGACCCCGGCTTCACGGGCAAGACGGCGCGCGGAAGGGCTGGCGAATACTCTCAATGCCGCTACCGTGGAGGAAGCCTCCTGCTCCCGCTCCTGCCCCGACGACACCGAGGCAGCCACCTGACCAGTTGATTGAACGGCATCGATGCATTCCCCGGCACCATGCGACAGCTTCAACTTGGCAAGCACACTGCCAACAGGAATCTCCTCATCTCCTGCATCGACAAGAATGCGATCCAGCACCCCTTCATCCACCGCATCCAGCTCGATGACAGCCTTGTCGGTCTCGATCTCGGCCAGAACATCCCCCACCATGACCGCATCGCCCGGATCTTTCAGCCATTTAAGAACCTTTCCCTGCGTCGTGCCGGCGCCAATTGCCGGCATCAAAACGTCGATTTCCATGATTGCGCAACCCTTAGATATCAATCAGGCTTCCAGCCTTTTCAATGTACGAAGCCGCATCTGAAATATCGGCAACGACAGCATCCCGGACACCCTCCGGGTCACGCAGTCTCAGAAATCTGAGCAAATCATCATGATGGCCAAATGACTCCCAACTGTCGGACTTCCGGTCCCTGCTACCCATACTGAGCGAAAATAACGGAGCAATCTGAAGCCAGATGTTTTCAATCATCGATACCAACATCGGCATACCGGACGCTCTGTACAGGCAGAAATGCAGATTCCTATTTGCCTCGACGGTTTTCAGCACATCGATGCGCGATTGGCGTCCAAGCCGCTGGAATTCATCGGCGTATCCTTGAATATCCGATACCGTCTCATCATCGATCACGCGAGTCGCCTCCGCCGCCGCAAAACCTTCCATGCACAAGCGGATACGCACGATCTCACGAAACTTGGAGAGATTCGGCTTGGGCACGCGAAGGCCGCGGCTGGGCAACATTTCCAGCGCCCCTTCCGCCACCAGCCTATTGACGGCTTCTCTTACGGGCATGGGGCTGGTGTTCAGAACCGCCGCCAAGCCGCGCAAAGTGACTTTCTCTCCCGGGGGAACGGCCCCGCTCATGAGCAATTGGCGCGTCTCGTTATATATTTGATCCGCAACGGTCACTCGTTCCTGTTTTTGCAGCAGGCTTTCCAGAACACCATCCATTCAATATTCCCCTACATTCAATTCATGTACACGCCGCCGTTTACATCGAGCGTTGTACCGCATATATAGCTGGCCGCATCCGAGCATAAAAATGCGATAGGCAAGGCAATCTCGCGAGGATGCGCCATGCGTCCCAGAGGAATCTGATTTCCATCGAAAGCACGCCCTCTGGTCATCGCCGTCTCCGTGGCTCCGGGGGCGACGCTATTGACGATCACATTATGAGGAGCAGCCCGGCGCGCCAGCCACTTCACAAAAGAGAGTGCCCCCCCCTTTTGCCGCGACATAATGCGGGCTGGCGGCCAGCCCGCCCATACGGGCAGCCACTGAGGACACCAGTACCATGCGCCCCCCACCGTCATCACGCATTTTCCTGAGAGTCGCACGGGTGATGTGCATCAAACCCAATAGATTGATATCGATCACACGCTGGAAAACGCTGTCCCAGTCTTGATCCTCCCAATCATCCCAAGGACAATGCCCTGCATTCGCCACAAGAACATCCAGACGCCCGATGCCCTCGATGGCATGTTCCACTTCTTTGCGATCGGTCACGTCAAAGGGAAGAAATCGAACCGGACGCCCCTGCCCTCGAAGGCCCTCCATCAGATCCTCGGGACAAACAAGATCCGTCAATATCAGGTTGGCACCCATCCCGGCGCAGATACGGGCCGTCTCACTTCCAATGCCGCCGGCAGCCCCGGTAATGAGAACTGTCTTTTTTTCGAGACTGAACATGATGCCCCCCTTATCCGGACAGGCCGCTCTCGACCATCATCTGCGCAATCAGCTTGCCGACATCATTTACATCAGCCAAAGCAGCGCGTTCCAGTACACGCGACACGACGGGCGGCGCCCACCGGCCTGTGACCCGCTGCACGGGCTGGTCCAGATAGTCGAAATACCGGCGCTGTATCTCGTCAGCGATCAGCGCCCCGAAGCTTGCACCTCGTGTCGTCTGCTCGACGATGGCCACACGGCCCGTCTTTCGCACGGACTCCCCGATCAACTGGTAATCGATATCGCGCTGAGACAAGGTACGCAAATCGATGATATCGGCACTCACACCGGATTGCTCAACAGCCTTCACGCAGGCATCCACCATGGTCAGACTGGCCAATAGCGTGATCTGCCTCCCCTCCCTGACACGCTTCGCCCGTCCAAGCGGAATGTAGTAATTCAGGTCACGAGGGACAGGCACCTTGTGCTGGTGCAATTCCTGCGGCTCAAGGATCAAGACCGGATCTTCGCAGCGCAACGCGGAATTCATCAACCCTACGTAATCGAAGGCATTGGATGGCGCAACGATTCTCCAGCCGGGGAAAAGAGCAAATACGCCTGAAGGGTCCATGGAGTGCTGAGAGCCATAGCCCTCCAGGCCCGGAATACGGGTACGCAACACCAACGGCACCGATGCCGTGCCATTGAACAGATGCCGGATCTTTCCCGCCTGGTTCAGCAACTGGTCGCCGGCGACCAGGAAAAAGTCGCTGTACATCAGCTCTACGACGGGACGCAAGCCGGACAGCGCCGCCCCCGTCGCGAGGCCACAAAAGCCATTTTCGGTAATCGGTGTATTGATCAATCGATCGGCAAAGCGATCCATCAGGCCACGCGTGGCACCGACGGTCCCCCCGCCCATATTCGCCACGTCCTCGCCGAAGACACAGATGCGCTCATCCTCGGACATGCGGGCAGCCATTGTCTTCGAAATTGCCTCTATGTAGCTCATGGACTCCATGTCGGCGGCGTTATAGTCCTCCGCCTCGGCGTAATGTACGCCGTGGAACTCTTCCATACTGCTCGTCAGGTTCACATCCACCGTTGCCGGGTCCGGCCACAATTCCGCACGAATATGCGTTCTCGATCCGGTTCCGTCCACACAAGAGGCTGCTGCCGCCTCTATGGCTTCGCAAATTCCGGCGTCGATGGCCTTCAGCTGAGTTTCACTCAGAATTCCGCGCGCCGGGAGCTCCCGTTGGAAAAACAGCCATGGATCGCGATTTTTCCATTCCGCCTCTTCCTCGCGAGTGCGGTAGCCAAAGGCACTTCCCGGAATGGAAGAACTCTGATGATAGTAGCGATAGACATCAGCCAGGATACAAACGGGTCGCTGCTCCCTGGCGATATAGTCCCTGGCCCAGCCCGCCGCCAGCCATACAGCAAGGGGATTCATGCCGTCGACTTTGACTGCTTCGATCCCATGCGCCTGTGGTCTCGTCAGCAGCTCGGTCTGGTAAGTCGACTGCTCGACGCTCATTGACACGGCGTAGTGATTATTCTCCAGGAAGAAGATCAGAGGCAGGCGATAAAGCGCCGCAAGATTCATGGACTCATGCGTTGCACCCTGATGAACCGCACCGTCGCCAAAGAACGACACCATGACCTTATCCGATCCCCGGTACTTTTCAGCGAACGCATGCCCGCAGGCAATGGGGAGCCCGCCAGCAACGATGGCATTGGTCCCCATGATGCCAAGCTCTGCCCGGCGTAGATGCATCGAGCCTCCACGCCCTCCGGTCCACCCCCCTGACAGACCCAGAATCTCCTGCATGAGGCCCCGTATTTCCTCATACATGCGCGCAGTCAGCCCGCCGGCCTCCGGGTCGAAACCGTCCTCATACAAGGCATTGATAGCCTTCGCCACGCATTGATGATGGGCACGGTGAGTCCCGTTCATCAAGGAGTTGGCGGGCAATGCCGCCAAACAGCCAGCCGCCGCCCCTTCCTGTCCGATGCTGGAATGGGCTGGCCCATGAACCAGATTCAGCTTGTCGAGCTGCAGGATTTTCTCTTCGAATCGCCTCGCGGACAGGAACAAGGTGACCAGGCGCTTCGCGTCCGCAGTCGCCAATTTGGCCCAATCGCCATCCTCGACGATCAGCATGGATGCCGGCGTATTTGCGCTTATATTCTCGAATCGCATGAGGTCCTCGGTTCAAATATGTGCAGTGACGCCACCGTCGACAAGCAAACCCGCTCCGGCCACAAAATCCGAACCCGCCGCGGACAGGAATATCACTGCTCCGATAAGATCCTCGGGCAATCCCCAACGGCCCAGCGGAGTGGTCGCCACGACGCGCTCGGCATGTCCAGGAATATCGATACGCGCCTGGCGGGACAACGGGGTATCAATCCATCCGGGCAGTATGGCATTGACGTTGATCCCATCAGGCCCCCAGGCGCAAGACAGCGAACGGGTCAGTTGCAATACGCCACCCTTGCTGGCGGAATAGGCAGACGTTACGGCGTTGGAGGAAAGGGACAATATGGATCCGAAATTGATTATCTTCCCGCAGCCACGGAATTTCATTCCACGATAAACAGCCTGGCACATATTGAACGTGCCCTTTAGATTGACGTCCAGGATGCGGTCCCAGGTTTCTTCTTCATATTCTTCCGGCCGCATGCGGGTGTTCACCCCTGCACAATTTATCAGCACATCGACGCGGCCGAATTCAGCCTCAGCTCGTTCCATCGCCAGAAAGCAGGCCACCCTGTCCTCCACCCGCAATCCGAACGATTTCGCCACGACGCCGGATTCGAGAAGGTCTGCTGTGAGCGCATCCAGACTCTCCCCCGGCAGATCGACGAGCGACAAGACAGCACCCTCCTCGCCCAGCGCCCGTGAAACCACGCTGCCTATGCCACCGGCGGCGCCTGTGATCACGATAATTTTCCCTCTGAGATCAAAAAATTTTCCAGTCATTTTCCGCGATCTTATATGTGAGATATTACATATATGTGAGATGTGATCACATATCTCAAATATAAATAGCTCACTCCAGACAATCAATCGGTACAATCCCGGAGAAATTCGGATCCACACTGCCCGCAGGCAGCCAGTCAGGCTCCGGGGCTCCGTCCCGCCGAAAGAGGAAGTTCCCGTCAGCAGGCAGTCAGCGCCCGTCCGCAGGCCACGCCCGAGGACCAGGCCCACTGGAAGTTGTAGCCGCCCAGCCAGCCGGTGACGTCCACCGCCTCGCCCACCACGTACAGGCCCGTGCAGCGACGCGATTCCAGGCTGCGCTGGTCCAGTTCGTCCGTATCGACGCCGCCGCTCATGACCTCGGCCTTTTTGTAGCCGGCGGTGCCCGTGGGCCACAATGTCCAGCCATGGATGCGCTCGCCCAGGGCGCGCAAGCGGCGGTCGGGCGCGTCGGCCAGGCGCAGGCCTCCGAGGCCCGCCAGATCGTCGGCATCCGACTGGCTGTCCGCCGCGGGAGCGGCGGACAGCCAGGCCTCGGCCAGCCGCCTGGGCCAGAACTGGGCCAGCGCGGCGGCCACGGTCTGGCGGCTGCCTGCCTTGGCCGCCACCAGGGCCTCGGCCATGTCGCGGCCCGGCGACAAATCGATGTGGATCGGATCGCCAGGGCGCCAATGGCTGGAAATCTGCAGGATGCCCGGCCCCGACAGGCCGCGATGGGTGAACAGCAGGTCCTCCAGGAACTCGGCCCGCGCCGGCTGGCGGAAGCGCTTCCCGCCACCTGGTTTCCCACCCCCATCAGCCGCGGCGGCCTCATGCGACAGGCGCACTTCCAGGGACACACCGGCCAGAGCCGCGTAAGGCCGCCACTGGTCCGCGTCGAAGGTCAGCGGCACCAGCGCCGGGCGCGGCTCGACGATGCGCAGGCCGAACTGGCGCGCGATCCGCAGGCTGAAGTCGGTAGCGCCCAGTTGCGGGATCGCCATGCCGCCGGTCGCCAGCACCAGCCGGGCGGCCCGGACCGGCCCGGCGTCGGTGTCCAGCCGGAAGCCGTCCGCTTCCCGGCCCACGGTCCGGACGGCGCACGGCATGCGCCAATGCACCCCGCCCGCCTCGCATTCGCGGCGCAGGACCCGGATGATGGATTCACTGGAATCGTCGCAGAACAGCTGGCCCCGGTGCTTTTCATGCCAGGACACGCGATGCGCGCGCAGCAGGTCCAGGAAGTCGCCCGGCCCGTAGGCCCGCAGGGCGGAACGGCAGAAATCGGGATTGCGCGACAGGAACTGCGCGGGACTGGCGCCCAGGTTGGTGAAATTGCAGCGTCCGCCCCCGGAGATGCGGATCTTTTCCGCGAGCCGCCCGGCATGGTCGATCAGGACCACCCGCAGGCCACGCCGCGCCGCCACGGCGGCCGTCATCATGCCGGCCGCGCCGGCGCCCACGACCGCCGCGTCGAAACGTGTCCCCACGAAGATCAGGCGCCTTCGCGAATGCAGTCCACGTAATAGTGCCGCCGGCCCTGCTCGTCGGTCTCGTATGCCAGTCCGTGGACATCGGTCTCGAAGCCCGGGAACTGCTGGTTGAATTCCTGAGTGAACTTCAGGTAATCGACGATGTCGCGGTTGAAGCGCTCGCCCGGGATCAGCAGCGGAATGCCCGGCGGATAGGGCGTCAGCAGCACCCCGGTGACGCGGCCTTCGAGCCGGTCGACCGGCACGCGCTCGACCTCGCGGTGAGCCATGCGTGCGTAGGCGTCGGCCGGGCGCATGGCCGGCACCATGTCGCTGAGATACACGCGCGTGGTCAAGCGGGCGAAATCATAGTGGCGGTAGGCCTCGTGGATCTGCTGGCACAGGTCGCGCAGCCCCATGCGCTCGTAGCGCTTGTGCGAACGGCTGAATTCCGGCAGCACCCGCCACAGGGGCTGGTTGCGGTCGTAGTCGTCCTTGAACTGCTGCAGGGCGGTCAGCAGGGTGTTCCAGCGGCCCTTGGTGATGCCGATGGTGAACAGGATGAAGAAGGAGTACAGGCCGGTCTTTTCCACCACCACGCCGTGCTCGACCAGGTAGCGCGAGACCAGCGCCGCCGGGATGCCGGAATCGGCGAAGGTGCCCGAGATGTCCAGTCCCGGCGTCACCACCGTGGCCTTGATCGGGTCGAGCATGTTGAAACCGTCGGCCAGGTCGCCGAAGCCGTGCCATTCGTCACCGGAACCCAGCACCCAGTCCTCGCGGTTGCCGATGCCTTCGGCCACCAGGCGGTTGGGGCCCCAGACCTTGAACCACCAGTCGTTCTTGCCGAACTCGGACTCGACCTTGCGCATGGCGCGGCGGAAATCCAGGGCTTCGCGGATGGATTCCTCGACCAGGGCCGTGCCCCCCGGGGGTTCCATCATGGCCGCCGCCACGTCGCAGGACGCGATGATGGCGTACTGCGGCGAGGTCGAGGTGTGCATCAGGAACGCCTCGTTGAAGAGGTTGCGGTCCAGCTTGCGGTCCTCGGAATCCTGGACGACGATCTGCGAGGCCTGCGACAGGCCAGCCAGCAGCTTGTGCGTGGAGTGCGTCGCGTAGATCATCGTGTCCTTGCTGCGCGGCCGGTTCGGGCCGATGGCGTGCATGTCCTCGTAGAACTCGTGGAAGGCCGCGTGCGGCAGCCAGGCCTCGTCGAAGTGCAGGGTGTCGATCTCGGATCCGAGCTTTTCCTTGATCATCTCGACGTTGTAGATCACGCCGTCGTAGGTGCTCTGGGTCAGCGTCAGGATGCGCGGGCGCTTGTTGGCGGCCTCGCGCGCGAAGGGGTTGGCCTCGATCTTCCTGCGGATGTTCTCGGGATCGAATTCCTCGAGCGGGATCGGGCCGATGATGCCCAGGTGGTTGCGCGTGGGACGCAGGAACACCGGGATGGCGCCGGTCATGGTGATGGCATGCAGGATCGACTTGTGGCAGTTGCGGTCCACCACCACCACGTCGCCCGCGGCGACGTTGGCGTGCCAGACGATCTTGTTGGACGTGGACGTGCCGTTGGTGACGAAGAAGCAGTGGTCGGCGTGGAAGATGCGCGCCGCGTTGCGTTCCGATTCGGCCACCGGGCCGGTGTGGTCCAGCAACTGGCCCAGTTCGTCCACCGCGTTGCAGACGTCGGCGCGCAGCATGTTCTCGCCGAAAAACTGGTGGAACATCTGCCCCACGGGGCTTTTCAGGAAGGCCACCCCGCCCGAGTGCCCGGGACAGTGCCAGGAATAGGAGCCGTCGGAGGCGTATTCCAGCAGTTCGCGGAAGAACGGCGGCGGCAGGCTGTCCAGGTAGGCGCGGGCCTCGCGGATGATGTGGCGCGCGACGAATTCCGGCGTATCCTCGAACATGTGGATGAAGCCGTGCAGTTCGCGCAGGATGTCGTTGGGGATGTGCTGCGAGGTGCGCGTCTCCCCGTACAGGTAGATGGGGATGTCCTCGTTGCGGAAGCGCAGTTCGCCGATGAAGGCGCGCAGGTTCTTGATCGCGTTGGCGACGTCTTCCGGGGAATCCTCGTCGAATTCCTCGTCGTCGATCGACAGGATGAAGGCGCTGGCGCGGCTCTGCTGCTGCGCGAAGGAACTGAGGTCGCCGTAGCTGGTGACCCCCAGGACCTCGACGCCCTCGGCCTCGATGGCCGAAGCCAGGGCGCGGATGCCGAAGCCCGAGGCGTTCTCGGAGCGGTAGTCTTCGTCGATGATGACGATGGGAAAACGAAATTTCATGGCGGCTAGGTGCGGGGCAGCGTGACCCCCTGCTGGCCCTGATACTTGCCCCCCCGGTCGGCGTAGGAGGTCTCGCAGACCTCGTCGCTTTCGAAGAACAGCATCTGGGCGCAGCCCTCGCCGGCGTAGATCTTCGCCGGCAGGGGGGTGGTGTTGGAGAATTCCAGCGTCACGTGGCCTTCCCATTCGGGTTCCAGCGGTGTGACGTTGACGATGATGCCGCAGCGGGCGTAGGTGCTTTTCCCCAAGCACACGGTCAGCACGGAACGCGGAATGCGGAAGTATTCGACCGTGCGGGCCAGGGCGAAGGAGTTGGGCGGGATGATGCACACGTCGCCCTCGAAATCCACGAAGGACTTTTCATCGAAGGCCTTGGGGTCGACGATGGTGGAGTTGATGTTCGTGAAGATCTTGAATTCGCGGGCGCAGCGCACGTCGTAGCCATAGCTGCTGGTGCCGTAGCTGACGATCCGCTGGCCGTCGGCCGAGCGCACCTGGCCGGGCTCGAAGGGTTCGATCATGCCGGCCTGCGCGGCGCGCCGGATCCAGCGGTCGTTTTTGATGCTCATGGGCGCCCTCTGTTCAAAGTTGCGGTATTTTAAGGCACATCGCGGCGCGATGACTCGTTCAGAGGCTCCCTAGTCCATCGAGAACCAGCGATAGACCAGCGCCAGGCCGCTGACGGTGCCCGTGGTGACCTCGGCCTGCAGGTTGCGCATCAGCCGGTAGCTCAGCCGCGCCACGGTGCCGGTCTGCGCCAGGGCCTGCTCCAGGCTCAGCCGCAGGTCGTCGGTCAGGGTCTTGCCGGCCAGGACGAAACGCT
Organism: Castellaniella sp. WN; assembly: GCF_054457555.1. NCBI lineage: Bacteria > Pseudomonadati > Pseudomonadota > Betaproteobacteria > Burkholderiales > Alcaligenaceae > Castellaniella > Castellaniella sp. WN. Next base: position 27,918 of record NZ_JBTKZC010000002.1, read on the forward strand.
GCTCGATGGGGCTGGCGCCCGCGTCCAGACCGCTCACCACGCTCTCGACCGGCAGGATGCTGCCCGTGCTGCCCAGTTCGCCCGAGCGCATGCTCAGTTCGTCCAGGCCGAAGCGCTTGTAGAACGGCTCGCCACCCGACAGGAAGGAGCTGCCCACCGAGAACAGCAGCGACATGTCCGCTCCGCCTTGATCCGGCCCGTGTCCCAGCAGCAGCCAGGTCAGTTTCTCGGTTTCGCTGACGTCGGGAATCGACATCAGGTCGATGCGCGGGCGCCGGGCGGTGCCGGCCACCCGAACTCCGGCCTGCACCGCCACGTCGGTGCGCAGGGCCTGGATGTCGAGCACGGGATTGGCTACGTCCCCCTGGAAGGTGATGGTGCCGCGCCGCAGTTGCAGGTGCTGGCCGTAGGTGTTGATGGCGCCGCCGCGGGTGCGCAGCTGGCCCAGCGCCGTGAGCTTGCCATCGTTCAGGTGCAGGTCCATGCTGCCGACCAGCCCCGAGTCCAGGCCGAAGCCGGTCAGGTAGAAGCGCGGCCCCAGGTCGATCTTCAGGTCGGCCTTCAGGTCCAGCGGCGGCGATCCCGTGCATCGGCCGGCCCCCTCGGACGGCGCCGCGCCCGGGCGGCCGGCGGGCCGCGGATCGTCCGCGCAATCCAGGGCGGCTTTCGTCTGCCCCGGTTCGAGGATCACCACGTCGCCGTCCAGGGACGGAATGGCATTGAGCATATCCAGGTCGAACCAGCCGGCGTCGGCCGTGATCTTGCCGCCGATGAGGATTTCCGGCAGGGTCGCCCGGACCTGGAGATCGCCGCTGACCATGGCGTAGCGGTCGGAACGCTGCAGGATCGGATACCGCCGGAAGGCGACGTCCACCCGACCCTGGCTCTCGATCAGATCCCAGGCGCCCGACAAGTCCAGGGCGCCGCCCTGGGCGTCCGGATTTTCCGCGATCCAGGTGGCGGTGCGCCATTCCTTGGGGACGACCCGGCGCACCGCCGGGAAACGCAAGTGGTCCAGCAGCACCCGGGTGCCATCGAAATGAGCCTGCAGGGTGCCGTCCAGCAGCCGCACGCCCTGGTCGGCGATCAGCAGGCGCAGGCCGTCGCCGCTCAGCGGACCGGACAGCATCCAGCGTCCGTCGGGCAGGCTGCGGCCCTGGACGTCGGCCTGCAGGGTGCCGCCGACTTCCATCTCCCCGCCCAGCAGCAGGTTCAGCCAGGCCAGATCCTGGGACTCGGCCTCGAAACGCAGGTGCCGTTCGTCCCGCGGCCGCAAGGCCAGCCCGCCCCCCGGGACCGCGTGGATCGGCGTGTCGGCCCGCAGACGCATGCGGCCCATTTCGCGCGTGCGGACCTGGAGATCGGCGTCGGCGCGGCTGAGGCCGTCGCCGACGCGCCGGATGGCGATGTCCAGGCGGGCGTCTTCCAGACCGAGCTGGATGGGCACGTCGCCGGGCACGGTCAGGTCGCCGTCCCGGCGGGCCAGATGAATGTCGCCGGCCAGGGCACCGTCGAATTTCAGGTTCCAGGCCAGGCTCGCGTCCAGGCGGCTGCGCCGCGCCTGTTCGGACAGTTCGGTGCGCACCCCGCCCTGCCGCGCGCCGGCGCGGTCCAGCCAGGCCCGTAGCCGGGTGATGCGTTCCGGTGTGACAGTCAGTGATTCGATGCCGCCGCGCGTTTCCCAATGGCCTTGTCCGCCGGCCGAGGCCTGGTGACGCAGGCTGAACAGAGATTCGCCGTCCAGCGCCAGCCCGAGGACTGCCTGGCCGACCTGCCAGCCGCCTTCGGCGTCCAGCGCCAGCGGCACCACCGCCCGGCTGTCCAGGACCAGGCCGGCGTGCTCGGCCCGCAAAGAGGTCAACTGGCCGCGCCAGCCCTGCGCCTGCGCCCAGCCGCCCCCGAAGGCCAGGTCCAGGTTCATGGGCGCCAGGCCAGGCACGCCGTCCCGGGCGTCCGGCGGCGCATAGCGGGCTTTCAGGCGGCCCCGGTGACTGGCCAGGGGACCGGACACGTCGAAATCCAGTTCCGCGCCGCCCGGCAGGCCGGGCCACAAGGCCGCCAAAGCCGGCAGCCGGGCCCGCAGCGTCAGCCGGCTGGCGTCCGCCGAGGCATCCCCGCCGGCGTGGATCCGGTCCGGCCCCAGGGTCAGGTCCACATCCAGTCCCGCAGCCTGAAGCCCCAGGAAATCCGCCGGCTCCGCCGCGCGCGCATCGAACAACGCCCCACCCGCCCGCGACAGGCGGTCCAGCCGGATCCGGCCCGACAGGGGCTGGCCGTTCCAGCGATTGGGGCCGTCGAACACCAGGTCCAGGCCCAGATCCCGCAGGCGCTGGTCGGCGTCCAGGCGCGCCCGCAGTTCGCCCTTCAGATTGAGCAGCGCCGGCCCCAGGTCCGACGGCAGCCAGGGATCCGGACGCAACTGCCGCACGGACCACCGGGCGCGGACCGGACGCAGGCCGTCCGCCTCCGGCGCCTCGGGCGCGACATCGAGCGTCACGCGAGTGTCGCCCGGCAGGCGCAGGTCCGCCTGCGCCGCGCCCAGGGGGAAGGATTGGCCGGGGAGGATGTCGGCCCGAGCCTGCAGTTCCAGGCCCTCGCCCCGGCCGTGGGCCTGCAGATGCAGCGCCTGCAGGGTCCCGGCCAGACGCAAGTCCAGATCGACGCGACACTCGTCCCCGGTCGGCTCGCCGCCGCCCACGCCGCTTCCGGCCGCTAGCAGCCGCCGCAAGCAGACCGGCGACTGCGCGCCGCGGTCCTGGGCGGACCCGTGCAGGTTGAGCTCGAAGGGCCAGGGCGCCGCCAGCCCGCGCAAGGCCAGGTTGCCCTGGAACTTCAGCAGCGTGTCCCGGTGCGCGGCCTGCAACTGGTCCAACGTCACGGTCGCCGTGTGGGCGTCCAGCGTCAGGGCGGTCGACACGGACAGCAGATCGATGGGCAGGGGCTCCCCGTCGATGCGCAGGCCCAGCCCCCCCAGCGCCAGCCGGTCGACCCGCAGGCCCAGCGGCGGCGCCGGCATCCGGAAGGGTTCGTCCTCCGCGGGCGCGGCGGACGGCGCGGTGCGCAGGTCCACGTCCACGCGCACGGCCGACAGGTCGTTGACGTGCAGGCGGCGGTCCAGCAGTTCCGGCCAGAGCGCCTTCAGGTGCAGCCCGACCACGCGCACGTCCACGTCGGGCAGGGCGATCGACAGCCCCTCGACGTACAGCCCGTGGACCAGGGTGCCGCGCACGCCATGGACCTCGCCGCCCAACTGGCCCGCCGCCGTGCGCAGCAGCCAGCGGGTTCCCGTCGTACTGGAGACGCACCAGGCGGCGAAACCCATGGCCAGCAGCAGCGCCAATACGATGGGCGGCAGCCCCCAGAGTCCGAAGGCCCGCAGGCCACGCCAGATCCGCGCCCTCAAAACGCGATCCCCAGGGAGAACTGCAACCGCAGGCGGCGGTCCTTCTGCGCCCAGGCCAGATCGACGAAGAACGGCCCGGCCGGGGTGCGCACCGCCAGGCCGGCCCCATAGCCCAGGTGCCAGTCGAACTGGCCGAAGGACTCGGCCGCGTCCCCCGCGTCGACGAACAGATTGGCGCCCAGGACGTCGGTGAAATAGTGCGTGTATTCGATGCTGGCCACGCCCAGCACAGGCGCACCGATGATGGCGTCGCCGCGCTCCAGACCGATGCTCTGATAGCGATAGCCCCGGATGCTGCGCGAGCCGCCGGTGCGCCAAGAGAAATCCTGCGGCAGGCGAGTGGTGTCCGCCCAGACCTTGCCGATCTCGCCGCGCACGGTCAGCACGTCGCGCTCGCCGACCCGCCACCACTGCTGGGCGCGCAGGCTGCTGCGATAGAAGGCCTTGCCGTCGTCCAGGGTCGTGCCCACGCCCAGGCCGAATTCGACCAGATTGCCTTCGCGCGGATCGTACTTGGAATCCACGTCACGGCGCAGCCATTGCCAGGTGGCCGCCCAGCTCGGGACCTCGTAGCGCGAATCGCCGGAAATGCGGGTCTTGTCGTAAGCGACCAGGGCGCCCCAGCGGACCTCGTATTCGACGCGGCTGTCGCCGGCCGCCTTGCGCGTCTGGCTGCGCTTCCAGCCCAGGCCCGCGCGGCTGGTTTCCAGGCCCTCGATATCCGAATGATCGTACAGCAGGCCAAAACTGTCCTGGCCGCCGTCCATGCCGGGCGGCAGGTGCACGTCGAAGAAGGCGCGCTGCCGCTTCGTGTCGACCCCGGCGCCGGTCTCGATCCAGACCGGCAGGCCGTAGACCACGTTCTGGCGGTACAGACCTTCCACCCGCACACCGTGGTCACTGTCCACGCCGAGCGAGCCGCTGGCGTAACGGGCGGGGCCCTCGGTCACCTGGATGCGCACGGGCAGCGTGACGGGATCGGTGCCCCGGGGCCGCTCGATCGGCGGCGCGGCGGCGGCCTGCGGGGCCGTGTCGGCGCCGGCGCGCGTCCCGGCCGGCGCGGCGTCGGTTCCCTGTACCGGCGGCGTGCCGTCGGCCAGGGTGACGAAGGCGCCACGGAAAAAGGTGATGGACTGCAGGGCCTGCTGCCAATCCTCCAGGCGCGTCTGGTCGTAGGCGTCGCCCGGGTCGTAGCGCACGTAGCGCCGGATCAGGGATTCGGGCACCCGCTTCAGCCCGGTGATCTGGAGTTCGCCCAGCCGCACCGGCGGCCCGCTGTCGAGCACCACATCCAGGTCGGCCTTGGCCGCCCGGGGATCGACGGCCGCCCGGGTCTGCGCATAGCGGGCGTAATAGAAGTCCCGGCGCGAGGCGGCGTCCAGCAGCTCGGTCTTGGCCCGGCTCCAGTCGTCGTTGATGAAGGGCATGCCCGGCTTGAGCAGCCAGTCGTCCCGCAGGGACTGACGCCGGGCCGCGTAGGCATCACCGGCGAGCGCGCCTTCGAAGCGCAGGCCGAGCTGGCGCACCCGGGCGCGTTCGCCGGTGTCGATCGCGATGTCCCAGAATTCGCCGCCGTTCGCCGCGCCCGGCGTCACGTCCAGCGTGACGGTCGCCCCGAAATAACCCTGGGTCCGCAAGGCGGCCTGGGCCGCCTCCCAGGCGCGCCGGCGCAGGCGCGAGACTTCGCGCACGTCCTGATCCTCGGTCAGGCGCGTGATCGCGCCGACGGCATCCGTAATAGCCTGTAACACTTTGGGCGGGGCGCCCCCCGGGTCGATGATGACTTCCGGAGGCGCGGCCAGCGCGGGGGCGCAGACCGCGGCCCCCAGGGCGAGCAGCGCCCGACGCACACCTCTGGCGAATCCGGTCAGGGAGTCGCCAGGCATCAGCTCGTGCGCGCCACGACCCGGGGCCGTGAACCGGAATCGTCCAGCGGCTGCCCGGCCACATGGATGGCCAGCTGACGGGCGATGTCCTGATAGCGGCGCGCGGCCTCGCCGTCGGGCGAAGCGACGACACTGGGCCGGCCGGAATCGGTTTCCTGGCGGATGTCGAGTTGCAGCGGCAAGGCCCCCAGCCAGGGCAAGTGATAAGTCGCCGCCAGCTGGCGGCCGCCGTCCTGGCCGAAAATCGGCTCGGCGTGCCCGCAATTGGAGCACACGTGGACGGACATGTTTTCAACGATCCCCAACACCGGGACATCTACCTTCTGGAACATGATCAGACCCTTGCGGGCGTCGGCCAAGGCCAGATCCTGGGGCGTGGTGACGATGATCGCCCCCGTGAGCGGAACCTTCTGGGCCATGGTGAGGGCAATATCGCCTGTTCCCGGAGGCATGTCCACGATCAGGTAATCCAGATCGTGCCAATTCGTAAGCGACAGCAACTGGGTCAGGGCCTGGGTCACCATGGGACCGCGCCAGATCGCCGGACCGTCGTCGTCCATCAGGAAGCCGATGGAATTGGCCTGCAGCCCGTGGCCGATCATGGGTTCCATGCTCTTGCCGTCCACGCTCTTCGGCTTGCCCGACAGGCCCAGCATGATGGGCACGCTGGGGCCGTAGATGTCGGCGTCCAGCAGGCCGACGCGCGCGCCCTGGCTGTGCAGCGCCAGGGCGAGGTTGACGGCCGTGGTGCTCTTGCCGACCCCCCCCTTGCCGGAAGCCACGGCGATGACGTTGCGCACATTGTCCAGGGTGCGCAGCCCGCGCTGCACCGAGTGAGCGACGATCCGGGACTGGAATTCCAGCCTGCCCAGGCGCGCGCCGGCCGCGTCCAGCGCGGTCCGGATGGCGGCCTCCAGGGCCTGCTCGCCATTGAACAAGGGATAGCCCAGGGTTACAGTGATGTCGAAGGCGTCGCCCGAGGCGGCGATCCGCAAGTCGGGTTCGGTCACCGCCAGCGTTTTCCGGGTGTCGGGGTTGATGACCCTGGACAGGATCGCGCGGATGTCCTGTATCGTGGTAGCCATAGAGGTCCGGGAGAAAACAGTCGAAACCAGAAGCATAGCGGATTCCCCTGGAAATCCGCCGATTGACCCCAATATGGGCATGACAGGCGCCCCCGGATCCGGCCGGACGCCGCATCCGCCCGCCCGGCGCCCCGCCGCGCCCCGCATGCAACCTTTTCCGGCCACAGGAGTCCAACTCTCATGAATCTGATCCAGCAAATCCTGCGCGCCATCCTGTTCCTGATCCTGGCCTTCTTCGGCCTGGTGATGGCTTTCGTCTTCATGGCCTCGACCGCCCTGGCGATCGGCGTGCTGTACATCGTCGCCCGGCTGCAGGGCCGGCCCTTCGGCGTGAAGACCTACTGGGCGGAACGCCGCCGCTCGCCCATGCCGCCGCGTCCCGGGACCTGGTCCCGGGGGGATCAGCCTGCTCGTGAACGGGACGTGACGGATATCGAGATGCGCGAGATTCCTTGATCAACGGACGTCTCGTGACTGCCTTCAGGCGCCGAGACGAACGACCGCTGTCGTGCACCGAAACGGCCCCTTCAGAAGCATTCTGAAGGGGCCGCGGCATTTAGGGGCTGTGCTGCCAAAACGTATCCACAGCCAAGTCGCCAGGATGCTTACTTGTCGGAGCCTTGCTCTTTCCGGTCTTGTTGGGCCTCGCCGGATCCGGAGTCTTGGTCGGATATCTTTGGGGCTGCCCAGTTAAGCGGTGGCGCGACGATGTCCTTCCAGGCGACACGTTTAGGTGTTGTCATGGTTTTCTCCCAAAGCAACGTGGCAGCACATTGTGCGCCGCCACTATTGCTGTACAAAATACCAGTATTGGTATGTTATGTCAAATCGGCATGGCCGATTAGGGGTGCATCCAATCACGTGTGAACAGTTGCTTTCGGCCGATTCGAGTCATCCCCCACGCACAGACTCGGCAAGCCCCATCGGCCGCACCGCCAGCCGCAACCCCATCGCCTTCAAGATCGCCACCAAGCTACCCGGCCCCGGATTCCCCTTGGGGACAGCATCCGATAAAGCTGCGTCGGATGCAAATGCGCCTGCTCCGACCCATCGCCACAGCGGACAAGACCGCCCGCCCCCAACCCCGCCTGATAGAATCAATCCTTTGCCTTTTCCCCCCCTCCCGCCCCATGTCGCGCACGATCTTCGTCACCACCGCCCTGCCCTACGCCAACGGTTCCTTCCACATCGGCCACATCATGGAATACATCCAGGCCGATACCTGGGTGCGCGCGATGCGCATGGCGGGCCACACCGTGCATTTCGTGGGGGCGGACGACGCGCACGGCGCGCCCATCATGCTCAAGGCCCAGGCCGAGGGCATCACGCCCCAGGCGCTGGTGGGCCGCTACGCCGCCGAACGGCCGAAATACCTGGACGGCTTCCACATCCGCTTCGACCACTGGCACAGCACCGACACGCCGGAAAACATCGAGCTGTCCCAGGACATCTACCGCGCACTGAAGGCCGCCGGGTTCATCGACAGCCGCGAGATCGAGCAGTTCTACGACCCGGTCAAGGGCATGTTCCTGCCGGACCGCTACATCAAGGGCGAATGCCCGCGCTGCCACGCCAAGGACCAGTACGGCGATTCCTGTGAAGTCTGCGGCGCGGTCTACAGCCCGACCGAGCTGGTCGAGCCCTATTCCACCCTGACCAAGGCGCGGCCGGTGCTGCGCAGTTCCGAACACTTTTTCTTCCGCCTGTCGGACCCGCGCTGCGTGGCTTTCCTGCAGGAATGGACCACGGGAACGCGCGCCGACGGCACCGCCCGGCTGCAATCCGAAGTCCTCGCCAAGACGCGCGAATGGCTGGGCACGGCCGAGGGTGCCGAGGCCAATCTGGCCGACTGGGACATTTCCCGCGACGAGCCCTACTTCGGCATTCCCATCCCCGACGCGCCGGGCAAGTATTTCTACGTCTGGCTGGACGCCCCCGTCGGCTATCTGGCCTCTCTGAAGGCCTACTGCCGCAAGAACGGCCTGGATTTCGACGCCCTGCTGGCGCCGGACGGCGACACCGAGCAGGTGCACTTCATCGGCAAGGACATCGTCTATTTCCACGCCCTGTTCTGGCCCGCGATGCTGAAGTTCTCCGGCCGCAAGATCCCCGACCTGCTGCACGTGCACGGCTTCATCACCGTCAGCGGCGAAAAGATGTCCAAGAGCCGGGGCACGGGGATCTCCCCGCTGCGCTACCTGGACATCGGCATGGACGCCGAATGGCTGCGCTACTACATCGCCGCCAAGCTCAACGCCCACGTCGAGGATCTGGACTTCAATCCGGACGACTTCGTCGCGCGCGTCAACAGCGACCTGATCGGCAAGTACGTCAACATCGCCAGCCGGGCGGCGACCTTCATCACCCGCCACTTCGACGGCGCGCTGGCCTATGCCGGCGACACCGACGCGCTGCGGACCGAGCTGCGCGACTGCGCCGAACAGGTCCGGGCCGACTTCGAGGCGCGCGAATACGGCCGCGCCATCCGCCGGATCATGGCCCAGGCCGACAAGATCAACCAGTCCTTCGACGCGGCCCAGCCCTGGGTGCTTGCCAAGGGCATCGCCCAGGCCGGGCCCGCGCAAAAAGCCGCGCTGCAGGACATCTGCTCGCGCGCCCTGGCTGGCTTCCAGGCCCTGTCGGTGATGTTGGCGCCGGTGCTGCCGGCCCTGACCGAGCGCGTCGCCCGCGAACTGTTCGGCCGCGACCGGACCTACGCCTGGACCGACGCCGGCGAACTGCCCGCGCGCATCGCCGCGTTCAAGCACCTGATGCAGCGCGTCGATCCGGCCCTGCTCGACGATCTGTTCGAACCGCCCCAGGCTCCGGCCGCGATCCCGGGCGGCGAGCCCATCGCCGACGTCATCGACATCAAGGACTTCGGCCGCATCGACCTGCGCATCGCGCGCATCGTCGAATGCACGGAAGTCGAAGGCTCCGACAAGCTGCTGCGCCTGTCATTGGACGTGGGCGAAGGCCGCCTGCGGCAGGTGTTTTCCGGCATCAAGTCGGCCTACAAGCCGGACGACCTGACCGGCAAGCTGACCGTGCTGGTGGCCAATCTGGCGCCGCGCAAGATGCGCTTCGGCGTGTCCGAGGGCATGGTGCTGGCGGCCAGCCACGCCGACGAGGGCGAGGATGCCGGGATCTACGTCCTGGAACCCTGGCCGGGCGCACAGCCGGGCATGCGCATCCACTGATCCCGCCGCTTCCGGCACGGGCGCGGCACGCACGCCAGCCGCCCCTCCGACATCGGCGCCGCGCGAGCAGGGATCAGGCCGGATCGGGCGTCTTCTCGCCGAACAGCAGGCGGGTGATCAGGGCTTCGTCGATGGATTCGCCGCTCAGGGTACGGGCCAGGATCTCGCTGCCCAGCGCCTGCGGCGAGATCACGATATCGGGATTCACCCGCCGGATCTTGGCCAAGTGCTGGGACGAATTCGCCAGGGCCACCAGCTTGGTGTCCGGACCGCCGGCCTCGCGGCCCGCCATGACGATGAAGGCGTTCTCCGCATCGTCATGGCGCAGAGCCAGCACATAGCGGGCGTGCGCCGCGCCGGCCTGCAGCAGAACGCCGGTTTCCGAGGCGTCGCCCGCCAGCACGTCGGCGTCGGCCGGATACGGATGGCCCTCGACCGAGGGGACGATGACCGTGACATCATGGCCACGCTGGCGCAGCGCGCCGTACAGGCTCTGGGCCAGGGAGCCGACTCCCGCCAGGATGATATGGTTCTTTCTCATGGTGCGTGAGTTCCTTCCGTGCATCAGCCGGCGGATGTTGCCGCCGATCAAGGGCCCTACCACGGCGCTGATGGACGTGGCGAAGACCGTGATTCCCAGAATGATGATGGAAATCGTGAACAGTCGCGCCGCGTCGGTCTGCGGGCTGATGTCTCCATACCCCACAGTGGACATGGACACGATGGAGAAATACAGGGCCATGACCGGGTCGCGCACGGGCGGCGAGAACTCCTCGCCCAGATACAGGACGCCGAAGACCGCATAGACCAGGAGGCTGATCACGCTGAGCGCGGCGAACAGACTGCCCGCCGTCAGGCTGGCCCGGTCGAAACGGCGCCAGTAGCCGATCAGCGCTCCGGCCAGCACAACCGTGTAGACCAGCAGGCCGAGGTGTCCCCGGCCATTCCACAGAGACACCGTGCCCACCGCCGCGAGCAGCAGCAGAGTGATGGTCCAGGCGATACGGGCGCGGTACAGCAGCCCGATCGCCATCACTTGCACGCCCAGGCCCAGCATCAATCGCGACAACTGGGCGATGCCGCCCGAATCCAGGAAGGCCGTGATGCCGGCGCCATCATGGATCCGCAGAGTCTGCAGCAGGCCCACGCTGCCGATGGCCTGCCAGAACGGCCTCAGGAACAAATAACCGTCGACCGCGACCAGCGCGGCGATCAGCCAATGCCAGGGAAACCGACGCGCCTGGCGCGCGCAATACGCCAGGGTAGAACGAAAATGAAGCCGCATGCGGACCGCGATCCTGTATGGCCGACCGGGTTTTCAGTGTACCGCACACTTTCTCCAGGACCACCCTTTATACTGGCGGGCATGTCCCCCCTGCCCAATACCTACATCGATACGCCGGAACGCCAGGCGGCCGCCAAACGCAGCACCTGGGTCAGCGTCTGGGTGAACCTGCTGCTGACCGCCGTCCAGCTGGCGATCGGCCTGTTCGCCCAATCCCAGGCCCTGGTGGCCGATGCCATCCATTCCCTGTCGGACCTGGTGTCCGACGGCCTGGTGCTGTTCGCCAACAAACACAGCGGCAAAGGCCCGGACGCCGACCACCCTTATGGGCACCTGCGTTTCGAAACAGCCGCCACGCTGGGCATCGGCGTGCTGCTGGCCGCCGTCGGCATAGGCATGCTGTGGGGCAGTTTTCAGCGCCTGCAGGCGCCCGAGCTGATTCCCGTCGTCCATCCGGCCGCCTTCTACGTCGCACTGCTCGCCCTGCTCTCCAAGGAACTGCTGTTCCGCTATATGCTGCGCGTCGCCCACCGCGTGCGCTCGACCTTGCTGGTGGCCAATGCCTGGCACGCCCGTTCGGACGCGGCCTCGTCCCTGGTGGTGGCGATGGGGGTGGGCGCCAACCTGGCGGGCCTGCCCCTGGCCGATCCTCTGGCCGCCCTGGTGGTGGGCTTGATGATCATGCGCATGGGCTGGAAATTCTCCTGGCAGGCATTCAACGACCTGGTGGACCGGGCCGCCGACGCCGACACCGAATGCGCCATCCGCGAACGCATCCTGGGCACGCCGGGCGTGCGCGGCATCCACGATCTGCGCACCCGCAAGATGGGCGATATGATCTGGGTGGAGGTTGACATCGAAATGGACGGCCGGCTGACGATCGAGGCCGGCCATGCCATCGCCGTCGAGGCCCGGCACCGCGTCATGGCTGACCTGCCGGTGCTGGATGTGATGACGCACTTCGACCCCGTCTAGGACGGCCGGCATCCAGCCGTCCCGCATCATTGGCCCGTCTCGTGTTCCGGCCGGACGCCGGAACCGCCATTCCCGCCCCCTACGAAGGCCGGCCGGACGTTGATTCCATCCAGGCATCACGCTTTCCCGCTTTACTTCCACACCCCCCCCCAAGGGTTAATACCAGCTTGCTACGCCCCTTGATGAAATTATAATTTCAAAAACTTTGTTATGTAATTCGAATTTCATAAATGCCCGATATCAAACATACCATCCTGACCATGATCGATGAACTGCCCGGCGCGGAGCGCAGACTCGCCGATGTCGTGCTCTCCCATGGCGACCAGCTGGCCATCTACTCAGCCAACGAATTAGCGAAAAAAGCCAATGTATCGGCCGCCACGGCCGTGCGCTTTTTCAAACGGCTGGGCTTCGAAAGCTTTCAGCAGTTCAGAACGCACGCACGCGCTCAAATGAACGAAGCCGCGCCCCTGAACCGGCTGTCGCACCACGCACACGACGCCGTCCACTCGGACTACACCGCATTCATCAACAATGACTCCCGCAACATTGCCGAGACCTTCCAGGCCCTCACCACGCACGAGATCGAACGGTTCACGGAAGCGGTCGTCGACGCCCACCACATCTGGGTGGTCGGGTTCAGAAACGGACAAATTCTCGCCAGCTATCTCCACGCTCTCCTGCAGCAGCTACGCCCTGACGTACGTCTCTTCGTGGGAAATGTGGCACACATCCCCGAACAGCTCTCCGACATCACAAACGACGACCTGGTCATCATCATGGATTTCCGACGCCGTTCGATCATGCTGAAAGCAGTGCTCGACCACGTCAGATCGGAAGCCGCTCGAATCGCTCTCGTAACCGACCTGCTGGAGAAACCCCTGTCCAAAGCCGGCGATATCGTCTTCAAGGCCAGCACTCAGGGCGAAGCCCTTTTCGATTCGCACGCCGCCACGATGAGCCTGTTGAATTTCCTCGCCTCGCACGCCGCCACGGCCCTGGGCGAGGACACTGCCCGGAAGCTGCAAAAGATCGAGCGCATCCACAAAAGCATGAAGGACATCATCTCCAAGTGAGATGCCTCGTGCCCCATCTCCCCATTCGAGCTCGTTGCCGAGCAAGGAACATCTTATGAACGATCCGCAAGTTTCAGACCGCATCGTCTTACACCTCAACCGAGATGCCTCGGACGCCTCGATGCCCTACCCGGACTCGCTGAAATCCATCCTGTCCCTGGCCGGATTCGAGCAAGCCAGGAAAGACATCGAACATTGGCCCGGCTACCGGCCCACCGCACTGCGATCGCTGGACGGGCTCGCCCAGGAACTCCAGGTCAGCGGCGTCTACTACAAGGACGAATCGACCCGCTTCGGCCTGGGCAGCTTCAAAGCGCTCGGCGGCGCCTATGCCGTCAGCCGTCTCCTGATGCGCGAACTCGTCCGCCTGACGGGCAAGACCGATATTCAGGCCCAAGACCTTGCCAAAGCGGAATTCAAGGACAAAGTGGCCAATATCACGGTCACCTGCGCGACGGACGGCAATCATGGACGCTCGGTGGCCTGGGGGGCGCGGACTTTCGGCTGCCAATGCGTGATCTACATTCACCAGACGGTCAGCGCGGGCCGCGAACAGGCCATCGCCAGCTATGGCGCACAGGTCGTGCGGGTGCCTGGAAACTACGACGACGCCGTGCGCAAGGCGGCCGAAGACGCCGCGGCCCACGGCTACTTCGTAGTCTCCGACACCTCGTACCCCGGCTACATGGAAGTACCCAAGGATGTGATGCAGGGCTACTCCGTCATGGTCCAGGAAGCGCTGGACCAAATCGGCCCCGACCCGAAGCCCACTCATGTGTTCATCCAGGGCGGTGTCGGTGGGCTGGCAGCCGCCGTATGCGCCCACCTGTGGGAAACCCTGGGTGCCGACAGGCCTCGCTTCATCGTGGTCGAACCCGACAAGGCCGCCTGCCTGATCGAAAGCGCGAAAGCCGGCAAGCCTGTCGCCATCGAAGGCGAACTCGATACCGTCATGGCGGGTCTCGCCTGCGGAGAGGTTTCTCTGCTTGCCTGGGAGATCCTGTCACGCGGCGCCAACGCCTTCATGACCATCACGGACGAAGAGGCACTGGACGTCATGCGCCTGCTCGCCAACGGCTGCGGGCAGGACGCCCCCATTGTCGCGGGGGAGTCCGCCGTCGCGGGCGTGGCGGGGTGCCTGGCCGCTGCCGCCAACCCCGAGTGGCGCGAAAAACTGCGGATCGACCAGAACAGCCGGATCCTCTTTTTCGCCAGCGAAGGCGACACGGACCCGGTCCTGTACCGGAATATCGTCGGCAAGACCGCCGACGAGATCAGGACGGGAGCCGCGCAATGAACATGCCCGCAAATGCCGCGAAGCTGTCCGTTTCCGGCAAGCGCCTGATACGCCGGATCAAGGACCTGGGGGAAGTCGGCAAACTGGACAACGGTGGCGTCAACCGCCTGGCGCTGACCGACGCCGACAAGGCCGGACGCGATCTGGTCACCAGCTGGATGCGGGCGCTCGGCATGAGCGTATCCATCGACCGGATCGGCAACATCATCGCCACGCGAAAAGGACGCAAGGATCTTACGCCGGTCATGACAGGTTCGCACATCGACACGGTTCGCGCCGGAGGTCTTTACGACGGAAATCTGGGTGTTCTGGCCGGTCTGGAAGTGGTTGAAACCCTGAATGACGCCGGCCTCGAACTGGACCGCCCCATCCAGGTGGCCGTCTTCACCAACGAGGAAGGGGCACGCTTCGCCCCGGACATGCTGGGCAGCCTGGTATTTCAGGGCGGATTGGCGCTGGACGAGGCGCTGCAAGCCGTCGCCATTGACGGACCGACCCTGAGTGAAGAGCTCCAGCGCATCGGCTACGCGGGCCAGGATGAATGCGGAGCGGTCAAGCCACACGCTTATGTGGAACTGCATATCGAACAAGGTCCGGTGCTTGAGAACAAAGGCGTCCAGATCGGTGCCGTCACAGGCGTACAGGGGATCTGCTGGATAGAGTTCGAAATCTCCGGCGTGTCGAACCATGCGGGCACCACCCCCATGAACATGCGCAAGGATCCCATGGCCGCCATGGCGGCCATCACCCACTTCGTGCGTCAACTGACCCGCCGCTATGGTGGACATCAGGTAGGCACCGTCGGCCACTGCAAAATCCGGCCCAATCTCGTGAACGTGATCCCCAATCAGGTCATCTTCACGGTCGACATCCGCAACACCGATCGCGCGCTCCTGGACAAGGCGGAAGCCGAGGTGCTGGCCTACGCTCAAGAAGTGGCGCAACAGGAAGGCGTCACCCTCCAGCACAAATCCCTGGCCCGCTTCGACCCCATCGCCTTCGACCCGGCCATGATCGATCGCGTCGAAGCCAATGCCCGGGATCGCGACTGCTCGGTCATGCGCATGCCCAGCGGCGCCGGACACGACGCGGGAATCATCGCCCTGATGTGCCCTGCCTCCATGATTTTCGTCCCCAGCGTGAAGGGCCTCAGCCACAACCCGGCCGAATTCACACATGAAGCCGACCTGGTCAACGGAGCGAACATCCTCCTGGATACGATCGCCGCCCTGGCCCAGGAATGAGACACCCCGCCGAACGGACCGGTCAGGAAAACGAACTTTCAACGCATAGAAAAGAGAAAATGCAATGGCACGCTTTGTGAATGTCGCAGCCGCCCAATTGGGTCCGATTGCTAAGGATGAGACGAAAAAACAGGTGGTGGACCGCCTGCTGGCCCATATGCACCAGGCCAGCAAAATGGGGATGGATCTGGTGGTGTTCCCCGAACTCGCGCTCACCACGTTCTTCCCGCGCTGGTACCAGGAAGACAGGCACACTTTCGACCATTACTACGAAAAGGAAATGCCGGGATCCGAGACCCGGGCGCTGTTCGATGCGGCGCGCAAGCTCAAGCTCGGCTTCTACCTCGGCTACGCCGAACTGAGCCTCGAGCAGGGGCAACCGCATAGATACAACACATCCATCCTGGTGGACGCCACGGGAACCATCATCGGCAAGTACCGCAAGGTGCATCTCCCGGGGCACGGCGCGAACGAGCCATGGCGCCAGTTCCAGCATCTCGAAAAATACTATTTCGAGCCGGGCTCATCCTTCGACGTCTGGCCCGCTTTCGGTGGCGTGATGGGCATGGCGCTATGCAATGACCGACGCTGGTGCGAAACCTACCGAGTCATGGGCCTGAAGGGGGCGGAGATGATTCTCCTCGGATACAACACCCCCGTGCACAACCCCCCCGCCCCCGAGCATGACGACCTGTCGATGTTCCACAACCACCTGGTCATGCAGGCGGGCGCCTATCAGAACGGCACCTGGGTGGTCGGCGTAGCCAAGGCGGGCGCGGAAGAAGGCATCGAGATGATCGGCGGCAGCGCGATCATCGCACCATCCGGAGAAATCGTGGCGGCCTGCTCCACCAAGGGCGACGAACTGGCGATCGCCCGCTGCGACCTCGACCTCTGTCATTCCTACAAGTCCACGACCTTCAACTTCGACGCGCACCGGCGCCCCGAGGCCTACGGTCCCATCACCGGCCAGCGCGGCGCGCAGTTGCCCTGGCAATCCGCAACGACGCAGGAAATCGACTGATGAATGCCTCACCCGACACGCGCCCCGACCGAGTCGTGGAGCTCACGCAAGCCATGGTTCGCATCCCAAGCCTCTCGGGCCAGGAACGGGACATGGCCGACTTCATCCAACGCAAGATGCTCGAACTGGGTTTCACCGACGTCAGCCGGGACGAGAATGGATCCGTGCTCGGCATCGTCGGGCCGGTCGATCAACCCATCGCCCTGCTCTTCGACGCCCACATGGACGTGGTGCCCCCCGCTGGGCACTGGACGGTGGACCCTTTCGGTGGCCTCATCCGGGATGGACGCCTCTATGGCCGGGGAACGACCGACATGAAGGGAGGGCTGGCGGCGGCGCTCTGCGCGGTGGCGACCGCAGCACAAGAAGGCGGACTCAAACAACGCCTGGCCGTCTCGGCCACCGTCATGGAAGAGGTCATTGAAGGGCATGGGCTCAGCGCCGTACTCGACCGGTGCGCGCCTCGGGCGGTGGTCATCTGCGAGCCTTCAGATCTGTGCATCAAACTGGGACAGAAAGGACGCACCGAACTGCTGATCACCATCAAAGGCAAGCCCCACCATGCCGCGCTGAAGGTCGGCCGCACCAACACGATCATCGACACGGCGAAGGCCATCCTTGCCCTGGAAGCAATGACACTGGCCAGGGATGACCGGCTGGGCGAAGCCATCCTGGTGCCCACCGACATCATCTCAACTCCCTACCCGTCGATCTCTTTGACTCCCTCCGCGGTCACCCTCCGCTACGACCGCAGAACCCTCGCCGGAGAAAGCCAGGAAGCCGTCATCGAACAAGTGGCGCAATGCCTGCGTCAGGCTGGAATCGGCGACTTCGACATCGAGGTCAGCACAGGCGAAGTGGCCGCCTACACCGGCAAATCAGCGGATCCGGTCCGACATCTGTCCGCCTGGCTCCTGCCGGAAGATCACCGTCTGGCAGCCGCCATGATCGGCGCCGTACAAGCGGCCGACACGCCGGTCACGGTGAACACTTGGCAATTCTGCACCAACGGATCCGAATCGGCTGGCCGGCGCGCGATTCCGACCATCGGACTCGGACCCGGCAAGGAGGAAGATGCTCATACGGCGGACGAATCGATCGAACTCAAGCACTTGATCAAGGCGGAGCGCATCTACATGAACCTGTGCCACAGCCTGGCGACCTGAGCCAGGGCCGGCCATGACCCCGTAGCCGAAACACACGACCCGCGCTTTCCACAGAGGCTGCCAGCTCATTCGCTGGCCGCAAGGGGGTCTCTTTTTCTTCAGAACTCGAACATAACGGGTATCAGCACACATCGGAGGCAATTTGAAATGAGCAATCAACTCATCGTGACGTCCATCGTCATTCTGTATTTGCTAGGCATTGTATTGATCGGTTTCTGGTCTTCCAGAAAAATCAGCAACAACGATGATTTTCTTGTGGCGGGCCGGCGCCTCGGGCCCGTCCTGCTCGCGGGCGGGCTCGCCGCCACGGAGGTGGGCGGCGGAGCCACCCTGGGCGTGGTGGCCAAAGCCTATGGCACATGGGGTATGTCTGCGCTCTGGTACGTCATGGCCATGGCGATCGCCTTTGTGGTGCTAGCCTACATGGCACCGATCTTCAGACGTACCGCGGTGAAGACGGCGCCTGAATTCTTCCGCAAGCGCTACGGCCAGAAAAACAGTCTCGTCATCACACTCATTCTGATTCTTCCCATGGTCGGGTTCACCGCCGTGCAGATCATCGCCTCAGCCACGATCCTGAGCGTCATGACCGGCTGGAGCTACGCGCTCTCGGTAGCCGTAGTGACGGCGGTGACCGTGCTCTACAGTGTCAAGGGGGGGATGTTCGCCCTGTCGTACACCGATATCGTCCAGGGGGTCCTGATCATCTTCGGCATGGCGCTCATCATCCCTTTCGCGCTCTCCAGCGGTGGAGGCTGGACGCATGTGGTCAGCCATATCCCCGAGGCCAAATGGAGCCTGATCGATGGCATCGGCCTGCCCACCATCATCTCGATCACGTTGATGTATATCGCCTCGTTCAGCATCGGTCAGGAAGTGGTGCAACGCTACTATTCCGCCCGCGACGAGAAGGCCGCCAAACAGGCTTCTTTCCTCACCGCCATCGCCTACGCCATCTTCGCCTTCGTGCCGGCGCTGATCGGCTTGCTGCTGAACGGGATGGTGAGCAACGGCAGTATCGACGCCGCGCTGATCAACTCTCGGGGAGCCAATTACTCTCTGCCCCTCATGGCGATGAATGTGCTGCCCGGGGCTGTGACGGGGGTGCTCTTCGCGGCGCTCATCTCGGCCACCATGTCCAGCGCATCGAGCGATCTGCTGGCGGCGGGTTCGCTGTTCTCCAACGACCTCTACAAGGTATACATCGACAAAGAGGCCAACGAGGACAAATTGATGAAGGTGACCAAGATCGTCATGGTGCTGGTTGGCATCCTGAGCTTCATCGTGGCCGTGCTCAACGTCACCGACATCATCACACTGCTGATCTTCTCATTCGGCCTGCGGGCCGCGGGCGGCTTCTTCCCGTATGTTTTCGGACACGTCTGGAGCCGGGCCAGCGCGGCTGGCAGCATGGCCTCCCTGGTGTTGGGTAGTACGGCGCTGGTGCTCGCCGACTTGAAGATCGTGCCCACTTTCGGCCTGGATCCACTCTATATCGGCCTGGCCGTCGGCGGCCTGTGTTTCTTCGGCGTTTCACTGCTCTCGAAAGAACGGGGTCGCACCATGATCTTGGAACGCATTGAAACGACCGAGTGACAGGAACCCGGCATCCGGCCGGATGCCGGCCCGTCAGCCAATATGCGTGCCGCGCGCGGGGCCATCCGCCGTCTCCATGCGCGCCAGTCCCTGCACGATGCCGCAGGCGTCGACCGCCTGCGCGGCGCGGCATTGTTCCCGCAGCCCGACCAATTGCCGCTGCAGATCCTGCAGCTCGCGCAAGCGCACATCGACATGCTCGATGTGCTCGTCCAGCAGGTGATTGATCGCGCCGCAGTCGCGGGCCGGATGGTCGATCATGCCCAGCAGCGCCCGGATCTCGTCGTGCGCCATGTCCAGCCCCCGGCAGTTGCGGATGAAGCGCAGGCGCTCCAGGTGCGCCGGGCCATACTGCCGGTAATTGCCCCCGCTGCGGGCGGGCGCGGGCAGCAGACCGGCCTTTTCGTAGAAACGGACGGTTTCGGTGGAACAACGGGCGGCGCGGGCCAGTTCGCCGATTTTCATGTGGAGAGTCCTCCGGAAGGAAACAGCGGCCGGGAAGGCTCGTTCAAGAGACTCCCGGGGCTTGACCCTGTAGTGGCTACAAGGTGTGTACTGTCATCATAGATCGCCGCACAGGAACCCGCCATGCCCCACGAACACTGCCACGACGCCTGCGGACATTCCGCTTCCAGCCATGGACATGACCGCTCCCACAGCCATGGACACGATCATGCCCGGGCGCCGGACGCGGGCTGCTGCCACGGGCACGGCACCGCCGACCCGAGCCTGATCGGCGGACCGGACACGCAAGCCACCCCCCTGGCCTCCTCCGTCGGACAGGGCACCGACCTGCGAACCGAACTGCGCATCCTGCAGATGGACTGCCCCACCGAGGAAGCCCTGATCCGCAAATCACTGGCCGCCCTGCCCGCCGTGCGCTCGCTGGACTTCAACCTGATGCGGCGCGTCCTGACCGTCGTCCATGCGCCCGGGGCGCTGGAATCCATCCTGCGGGCGATCCGCGAACTGGGTTTCACGCCGGAACAGGCCGGCGCGGCCGGCGCGGCATCCGGCACGGTGCCCGAAACGCCCGGATCCTGGTGGCCGCTGGCGGCCTCGGGCGCCGCCGCCCTGGCGGCCGAAGCCGCCCACTGGGTCGAGGCGCCCTGGGCCGTCCCTGCGGTCCTGGCGATCCTCGCCATCGCGGGCTGCGGCCTGGGCACCTACCGCAAGGGCTGGACCGCGCTGCGCCACGGCCAGCTGAACATCAACGCCCTGATGAGCATCGCCGTCACCGGCGCCCTGATCCTGGGCCAGTGGGCCGAGGCGGCGATGGTGATGGTGCTGTTCACCCTGGCCGAACGCATCGAGGCGCGCTCGCTGGACCGCGCGCGCCGCGCCGTGCGTGGCCTGATGGAATTGACCCCGGAACGCGCCTCCGTCCGCCAGCCCGACGGGCAGTGGCTGGACATGCCCGCGGCCGAGGTCGCCCTCGGCGCCCTGGTGCGCACGCGCCCCGGAGAACGCATCGCCCTGGACGGCCGGATCGAGTCCGGCCGCTCGTCCGTGGACCAATCCCCCATCACCGGGGAAAGCCTGCCCGTCGACAAGACGGCCGGCGACCCGGTCTACGCCGGCACCATCAACGGCTCGGGCGAACTGGAATACCGCGTCCTGTCGGCCGCCGGCGACTCGACCCTGGCGCGCATCATCCGGGCCATCGAGTCGGCTCAATCGGCGCGCGCGCCCACGCAGCGCTTCGTGGACCACTTCGCCCAGGTCTACACCCCGCTGGTGGTGCTGCTGGCCCTGGCCATCGCCATCCTGCCGCCCCTGCTGGGTCTGGGCGGCTGGTACGAATGGATCTACAAGGCCCTGGTCCTGCTGGTGATCGCCTGCCCCTGCGCCCTGGTGATCTCGACGCCAGTGTCGATCGTCAGCGGTCTGGCGGCGGCGGCCCGCCGCGGAGTCCTGGTCAAGGGCGGCGTCCACCTGGAGCAGGGCCGCCTGCTGCGCTGGATCGCGCTGGACAAGACCGGCACCGTCACCCATGGCCGGCCGGCGCTGACCGACGCGATGGTGCTGGGCTCGACCGACCCCGCGCGCAGCCACGCCCTGGCCGTCGCCCTGGCGGCTCGTTCCGACCATCCCGTCTCCCGCGCCGTGGCGCAAGGCCTGGACGCCGGGCCCACCGGTCCGGTCGAGGACTTCGAGGCTCTGGCCGGACGCGGCACCCGGGCCCGCATCGACGGACGATCGCACCTTCTGGGCAACCACAGGCTGATCCACGAACGTGGCCTGTGCTCGCCGGATCTGGAGGCCCGTCTGGAGACCCTGGAACGCCAAGGCAAAACCGTCGTCCTGCTGGCCGACGAACACCGCGCCCTGGCGCTCTATGCCGTCGCCGACACGATCAAGCCCGACAGCGCCGCCGCGATCCAGGCCCTGCACGCGCTGGGCGTGCGCACTGCCATGCTGTCGGGCGACAACCAGCACACCGTCGCGGCCATCGCCGCCCAGGCCGGCATCGATCGCGCCGAAGGCGGCCTGCTGCCCCAGGACAAGCTGCGGATCGTCGGCGGGCTGGCCGCGCCGGGCGTCGCCGTGGGCATGGTGGGCGACGGGATCAACGACGCGCCCGCCCTGGCGCGCGCCGACGTCGGCTTCGCCATGGGCGCCATGGGCACGGACGCCGCGATCGAGACCGCCGACGTCGCACTGATGGACGACGATCTGCGCAAGATCCCCTGGTTCATCCGGCTGTCGCGCGCCACCCACCGGGTCCTGGTGCAGAACATCGTCATCGCCCTGGGCATCAAGGCGGTGTTCCTGGTCCTGACGGTCGCCGGCCTGGGCACCCTGTGGATGGCGGTGTTCGCCGACGTGGGCGCCAGTCTGCTGGTGGTGGGCAACGGCCTGCGGCTGCTGCGGCGCTGAATTCCGAACCTTGGCCGGCTCAGCCGCCCCGCTGGACGACCATGTCCAGGATGTAGACCCGGGCCGAGCGATCGGCCGGAGGATGCGGGTCCGTGAACCGCTTCGCTCGCACGATGGCATGTTCGCCGTCCCGATGCTCGTAGCCCTCGATCGGCTCGTACAGCGGTTGCCAGTCCGCGGCGGGCGGCTGCGGCAAGCCCACGGCGTCGTAGCGGCGTTCCCGCACTCGCAGGCAGCGCTGATCGGGAATCAGGGGATGGCTGCAGACCACGCGTTCGGGCGCGATTTCCAGAAAAACGATCTCGCCCGGGCTGCCGTAGCGCGCCTCGGGCGTGGGCACGCCAGTGAAGGCCAACACGTCCCCGCCGGCCGTGGTCAGGACCAGCCGGGGCGCTTCCGCCCCGCCTTCGATCCGGGCAGCCGGGCGGCCCTTCAGGCG
Organism: Castellaniella sp. WN; assembly: GCF_054457555.1. Taxonomy (NCBI): domain Bacteria; kingdom Pseudomonadati; phylum Pseudomonadota; class Betaproteobacteria; order Burkholderiales; family Alcaligenaceae; genus Castellaniella; species Castellaniella sp. WN. The sequence goes on from NZ_JBTKZC010000002.1 coordinate 50,474, forward strand.
CGCGGCGATCCCGGCATCCAGTTGCATGAGTTCCGGCGCGCAGGCCTTCATCGTGGCAGCCAGGCCCTCGATCCGCAGGGCGCCCGATTCGAGGGCATAGCCGCCGAACTGGGCGTTGCACCCTCCCTGCACGTTCAGCGACGTGTCGGAGAACGACAGGCGCAGCGGGCGTTCCAGCCCCGTGCGCAGGGCCGCGATCGGCCGACCCTGGCGATCCACGGCATCGGCCAGGCGCCAGTCATAGGCGGACAGGGTGGCTCCGTCCAGGGAGGGCGCGGCGCGGACGGCGGTCCCGGTCGGGGCTCCCGAGGCGGAATCGGTCGGCGTCTGGGCGCAAGCGCCGACCGCCAGGGCCAGGACGGAAACGGCAAACATCTTCATCATGAGGGTAAACACTGAATCACGTAAACCCTCATGATAACAACGGATGCGCTCATTCCCGCCCCGGAAAGTCAAGAACGGTCAATATGAACGGACACACCGGACGGCGTGGGGCGGTCAAGTGCGGCCGCTCCCGGTTCGATCCCGGCGATCAGCTCCCCCGCGCCTGCAAGGCGGCGACGGCGGGCAGCGTCTTGCCTTCCAGGAACTCCAGGAAGGCGCCCCCGCCGGTCGAGATGTAGCCGACCCGGTCGGAGATGCCGAACTTGGCGATCGCCGCCAGGGTGTCGCCGCCGCCGGCGATGGAAAAGCCGTCGGATTCCGCGATCGCCTGGGCGATGACCCGGGTGCCGCCAGCGAAGGCCTCGAACTCGAAGACCCCGACCGGACCGTTCCAGACGATGGTGCCGGCCCGGCGCAGCTGGTCGGCCAGGGCGGCGGCGGTGCGCGGCCCGATGTCCAGGATCAGGTCGTCGGGCCCGACGTCGGTGGCGTCCTTCACGGTGGCCGGCGCGTCGGCGGCGAAGGCCGTCGCCACCACCACGTCCACGGGGATCGGGACCTCGACGCCCCGCGCCTTCATGGCGTCCATGACGGCGCGGGCCTGGCCGATCTGGTCGGGCTCGGCCAGCGACTTGCCGATGGGCAGGCCGGCGGCCAGCATGAAGGTGTTGGCAATGCCGCCGCCCACGATCAACTGGTCGACCTTGTCGGCCAGGGATTGCAGGATGGACAGCTTGGTGGAGACCTTGGAACCGCCGACGATGGCCGCCATCGGGCGCCGGGGGGACTGCAGCGCCCGGCCCAGGGCGTCCAGCTCGGCTTCCAGCAGCGGGCCGGCGCAGGCCACGGGCGCGTAACGCGCGATACCCTCGGTCGTGGCCTCGGCGCGGTGCGCCGTGCCGAAGGCGTCGTTGACGTAGACGTCGCACAGCGCGGCCATGCGGCGCGCCAGTTCGGGATCGTTTTTCTTTTCGCCGGGATTGCAGCGGCAGTTTTCCAGCAGCACGATCTCGCCGGGCGCCACGTCCACGCCGCCGACCCAGTCGGCGACCAGCCGCACCGGCCGGCCCAGCAGCCCGGCCAGGCGCTCGGCGACGGGCCGCAGGGTATCGTCCGGGCCGACCGTGCCTTCTTTGGGACGACCCAGGTGCGAGGTCACCATCACGGCGGCGCCCGCGTCCAGCGCCAGCCGGATGGCCGGCACCGAGGCCCGGATGCGGGTGTCCTCGGTGATGCGGCCCTGCTCCAGGGGCACGTTCAGGTCTGAGCGGATGAAGACGCGCTTGCCCTTCAGGGCGCCGGACTGCGCCAGGCCGGAGAGTGTCTGTATGGTCATGGAGAATTGCCTCGGAAGACGGTTCGGGAACGGCGCCCGCGCCGCGGGCGCTCTGGATACGACGCGGGGCGGGTTGCCCCGCCCCGCGTCGTCGTGCGCCGAATGCTTATTTCGCGGCCATCAGGGCCACGGTGGTGTCGAGCATGCGGTTGGAGAATCCCCACTCGTTATCGTACCAGGAGGAGACCTTCACCAGAGAGCCGGACACCTTGGTCAGCGCAGCGTCCACCGTGCTGGAGGCCGGATCGTGGTTGAAGTCGATCGACACCAGGGGTTCGGTGGTGTAGGCCAGAATGCCCTTCAGCGGGCCTTCGGAGGCGGCCTTGAGGATGCCATTGACTTCCTCGGCCGTGGTCTCGCGCGCCGCCACGAAGGACAGGTCGACGATGGACACGTTGATCGTCGGTACGCGGATCGCATAGCCGTCGAGCTTGCCGTTCAGTTCGGGCAGCACCAGGCCCACGGCGGCGGCGGCACCGGTCTTGGTGGGAATCATGCTGTGCGTGGCCGAGCGCGCGCGACGCAGGTCGGAGTGGTAGACGTCGGTCAGCACCTGGTCGTTGGTATAGGCGTGCACGGTGGTCATCAGGCCGTTGACGATGCCCAGTTTCTGGTGCAGCGGGTGGACCAGAGGAGCCAGGCAGTTGGTGGTGCACGAGGCGTTGGAGATGACCGTGTCGGTGGCCTTCAGGACCTGGTGGTTGACGCCGTAGACGATGGTGGCGTCGACGTCCTTGCCGCCCGGGGCGGAGATGATGACCTTCTTCGCGCCGCCTTTCAGGTGGGCCGAGGCCTTTTCCTTGGAAGTGAAGAAGCCCGTGCATTCCAGCACCACGTCCACGCCAAGCTCGCCCCAGGGCAGCTTGGCCGGATCGCGGTCGGCCAGCACGCGGATGCGGTCGCCATTGACGACCATATAGTCGCCATCGACCTCGACCGTCCCCGGGAAGCGGCCATGAGCCGTATCGTAGCGGGTCAGGTGGGCGTTGGTCTTGGGATCGCCCAGATCGTTGATGGCGACGATCTGGATGTCGTGCTTCTTGCCGTCTTCGTAGTGGGCACGCAGGATGTTGCGGCCGATGCGGCCGTAGCCGTTGATGGCGACGCGGATGGTCATGAAGGAGCTCCTTTACAAAATCTGCTCGACGGCGGCGGCCACGTGGTCGGCCGTCAGCCCGAAATGTTTGAACAGCGCGTCCGCGGGCGCGGATTCGCCGTAGGTGTCGATGCCCACGACGGCGCCCGTCGTGCCCACGTATTTGTACCAGGTCGTCGTGCCGCCGGCCTCGACGGCCACGCGTGGCAAGCCCGCCGGCAGCACCGAATCCCGCCAGGCGGCGTCCTGGGCGTCGAAAACCTGGGTGCAGGGCATGGACACCACGCGAGTCGCCACACCGCGCGCGGCCAGGCGGTCCTGGGCCTGCAGGGCGAGTTCGATCTCGGAGCCCGTGGCGATCAGCACGGCGCGCGCGCCCACCATGTCGCGCAGCACGTAGCCGCCCCGGGCGATGGCGTCCGTGGTGGCGGCGTCGCGGGCCACGAAAGGCAGGTTCTGGCGCGACAACAGCAGCGCCGAGGGCCCCCCGCCGTGGACGGCCATGCCCAGACTGGCGGGCCGCGCCAGGGCGCACTGCCAGGCGACCGCCGTTTCGGTCGTGTCGCAAGGCCGCCAGACGTGGAGATTGGGGATCAGGCGCAGGCTGCCCGCGTGCTCGATCGACTGGTGGGTGGGGCCGTCCTCGCCCAGGCCGATGGAGTCGTGGGTGAAGACGTGCACCACGCGCTGTTTCATCAGCGCGGCCATGCGCAGGGCGTTGCGGGAATAGTCGGAGAAGGTCAGGAAGGTGCCGCCGAAGGGCAGGTAGCCGCCGTGCAGGGCGATGCCGTTCATGATGGCCGCCATGCCGAATTCGCGCACACCGTAGTTGATGTGGCGCCCGGACCGGGGGCCGCCGGCCGCGCGGCGCACGGGTTCGACGCCCTTCCAGTCGGTGAAGTTGGAACCGGTCAGATCGGCCGAGCCGCCCAGCAGTTCCGGCAGGATTTCCGCAAAGGCCGCGATGGCCTGCTGCGAGGCCTTGCGCGACGCGATGGATTCGGCCTTGTCCTGGGTGGACAGGACGTAGGCGCGGGCACGCTCGGCGAAATCGGCCGGCGGCTCGCCCGCCATGCGGCGGCACAACTCGGCGGCCAGTTCAGGATGGGCTTCGGCGTAGCGGTCGAAACGCGACTGCCACTCGGACTGCAGGTCCGCGCCGCGCGCGTGGCCGTCCCAGTAGCCGTAGACTTCGCGCGGGATTTCGAAAGGAGGATGGTTCCAGCCCATGGCCTTGCGCGCGGCGGCGATCTCGTCGGCGCCCAGAGGCGAGCCATGGACTTTTTCGGTCCCGGCCTTGTTCGGAGCGCCGCGACCGATCACGGTGCGGCAACAGATCAGGGTCGGGCCCCGTCCGGCGGCGGCATGCGCGCGCGCCTGGACGATGGCGGCGTCGATCGCGTTCATGTCATGGCCATCGACGCCGCGCAGGACGTTCCAGCCGTAGGCCTCGAAGCGCGCCGGGGTGTCGTCGGCGAACCAGTCCCGGACCTCGCCGTCGATGGAGATGCCGTTGTCGTCGTAGAACACGATCAGACGAGACAGCCCCAGGGTGCCGGCCAGCGAGCAGGCCTCGTGGGAAATGCCTTCCATCAGACAACCGTCGCCGACGAAGGCGTAGGTGTCGTGGCCGATCAGTTCGTGCCCCGGGCGGTTGAATTCTCCCGCCAGCAGCGACTGGGCGAGTGCCATGCCGACGGCGTTGGCCAGGCCCTGGCCCAGCGGGCCGGTCGTGGTCTCGACACCGGGGGTGACGCCGACTTCGGGATGGCCGGGAGTGCGCGAATGCAGCTGGCGGAACCGGCGCAATTCGTCGATGGGCAGATCGTAGCCGGTCAGATGCAGCAGGGCGTAGAGCAGCATCGAGCCATGGCCGTTGGACAGCACGAAGCGGTCGCGGTCGATCCAGGCCGGGTCGGCCGGGTTGTGGCGCAGGTGCCGCGTCCACAGCACGTGGGCGATGTCGGCCATGCCCATGGGCGCCCCGGGATGCCCGGAATTGGCTTGTTGGACGGCATCCATGGCCAGGACGCGGATGGCATCGGCCATGGAGGGATCAAGGGCGGGCAAGGCGCTCATAGGGTCTTGGGGGCAAGCGCCGCACGACCGAAGCCATGGCCTCACCGCATACAGAATCACAAAGCCATGGATTTTACCACCCTGCCCGATCCGGTTTATATTCCACGGCACCCGCACAATGGTCATTGCCCCGCCCGCCATGTCGCATCCCCGCTTCTTCTGCGAGATCCCGCTGGCCGCCAGCGGGCGCATCGAGTTGCCGCCCGCCCCGGCGCATCACGCGCTGCGCGTGCTGCGGCTCGCGGACGGCGCCCCCCTCGTCCTGTTCGATGGCCGGGGCGGCCAATACCCCGCCGCGCTGCGCATCGAAGGCCGGCGCGCCCTGGCCGAACTGGGCGCGCACGAGGCCGTCGAAAGCGAACTGCGCGGGCGGCTGGTCCTGATCCAGGGACTGGCCTCGGGCGACAAGATGGACTGGATCGTGGAAAAAGCGGTCGAGCTGGGCGTGGCGGAGCTGCGCCCCGTGGCTGCCGAACGCAGCGTCCTGCGCCTGTCCGGCCCCCGCCTGGACAAGCGCCTGGACCATTGGCGCGCCGTCGCCCGGGCGGCCAGCGAGCAATGCGGCCGCAACCGGCTGATGATCGTCCACCCGCCCGCCCCGCTGGCAACCTGCCTGGAGGCCGTGAACGGTCCGGCGCTGTTCTGCCACCCGGCAGGCCGCCTGGATTTCCGCGCGGCCCTGGCCGATGTGCATGACAGCCTGGCGCTGATGGTCGGCCCCGAGGGCGGCTGGTCGCCGGAGGAACTGGCCCTGGCGCGGCGCCGGGGCCTGACGGGCGTGCGCTTCGGCGCCCGGGTGCTGCGCACCGAGACGGCCGGGCTCGCACTGGCGGCGGCGGCGGCGGCCTTGCTGGACTGGTAGGGGGTAAGCAGCCCGGCGGCAAAAATACCCCCTGAACAAGCAAACGGCGCCTCGGCGCCGTTTTTTCTACTCTTGTGGAGGAATCAGGATTCCTCGCGGCCGGAATACGGCGTAGGATCGACGCCCGGCTCGGGGGCGGGATGCGCCCCGGCATGCTGGATGGCGTAGGCGAAGCGGCGTTCGTTGTTCTGACCGAATTCCACCACGTCGTCGCAGACGGCCTGAATGGCCCGGGCATCGTCGGCCAGGGCGGGATCACCGGAATGCAGGTGCCGGAACCACAGGAACAGGCCTTCCTTCTGATCCGTCAGGGTGTCGCACAAACCATCGTACAGGGCGTCCAGGTTGCCGCCGAAATACTCCGGATAATCGATGGCCTTGACCACGGCCCGCAACACGGCGGAGCGATTGCGCGCCCGGTCGCAATCGACGACGAAGGCCGCCAGGCCGGCCTCGGCCGCGGCCTCCAGGGCTGCCTGCTCGCTCACCGCCCGGGCATCCACCACGCCTTGCGTAAGCATTTTTTTTATCTGGACCGGACTCATGCGGACCACTCCTTGAAAAAAGCGATGACTTTTTCAGCCTGGTTCAGACTGTCTGCCCTGCCCAGCGCAATGAGGCTGCGGGTGTAGCCGGATTCGAACAGCAAATAGGACGCCAGTGCGCCGCCCCCCGGCTCGATCCTGCGCGGCGAAACGCCCAGCACGCGAAACAGGGTGCGCACGGCGCCCGGCAATTCATCCAGATGCTCCAACGCCAGCTCGTCCAGGGACCGGCTGGGCGCGATCATCAGGGTATGGATGGGTCGCAGTGAATCGCTTTTTAAACGATTTGCGGGGATTCGTGCAAGCAGCTCATTGATTCGCTCCATGCGCTCCATGTCCATGGACACGCCATCGAGAAAAATGTTCGACAGCGTATGCCCGGCGACCTGCGCCAGATTGGGATACGGTGGATCCAGCCCGCGGATGTCGGGGCTGGTTTCGTCCCTGTAGTTGGTGCCGATGACGAAGACGCGCTCGGCCCCCAGATGGATGGCCGGACTGATCGGAGCCAGCTGGCGCATCGAGCCGTCCCCGCACCAGAGCGTGCGGCCGCCCATCAGGATGGCACGTGCGGGAAAGACGAAGGGAATGGCGCTGGAAGCCATCAGATGGTCCACGCCGATGGAGCCCGCCACGGCCCGCCGCAAAGTGCGCGACCAGGGCTGGATGCACTGCCGGGCCTGGTAGAAGGTGATGTGCTCGCCCGTGGTGTAGGCCGTCGCGGTGATGGCCAGGGCGCTCAGGTGGCCGCGATCCAGATTGGTCCGCAGGCGGGGAAAACTGAGCGAGCGGCCCAGCAGGCCGGCCAGGGGTTCATTGTCCAGCAGTGAATGCGGCGCGTAGCGGGACAATTGCGGCCGGATCCAGCCCAGGCTCAACATGCCCAGCCATTGCAGGCCGGTGCGCATCAACCGCGCGGCGTCCGAATAATAGACGTCCGGAGTACGCAGCGCCTGCCACAGGCCGCACAGGTGATCGACGGCGCGATGCGGCTGATGGGCCCGGCAGGCCAGGGCGGCGGCGTTGATGGCCCCCGCCGAAGTGCCGCAGACGATGTCGAAGGGATTGCGGAAGTCCCGCCGGCGGTCCGTGTCCAGCAACTCCAGCACGCCCGAGAGCACGCCGGCCTGGTAGGCGGCGCGGGCGCCGCCGCCCGTCAGGACCAGGCCGACCCTGGGCCGCGCGTCGAAGGCGCCGGACGGCGCATCGGACGCGAGCCGCTGGCCGGACGCTGCCCTAGGCGTGACGAGGCTTGTTGGCATCGACCACGGTCAGCGCGGTCATGTTGACGATCCGCCGCACGGTGGAACTGGAGGTCAGAATATGCACTGGCGCGTTGGCGCCCAGCAGGAACGGCCCCACCGCCACATTGCCGCCCGCCGCCGTCTTGAGCAGGTTGTAGGCGATGTTGCCGGCATCCACGCTGGGGCAGATCAGCAAGTTGGCCTCGCCGTGCAGCGTGGTGGACGGCAGGATGCGCTCGCGCAACGCCGGATCCAGGGCGCAGTCGCCATGCATCTCGCCGTCGATCTCCAGGCCGGGATCGCGTTCGCGCACCAGGGCGAGGGCCTGGCGCATCTTCTCGCCCGAGGACGAGCTGCCGGTGCCGAAGTTGGAGCGCGACAGCAGCGCGGCCTTGGGCTCGATGTTGAGGCGGCGCATTTCGGCCGCCGCCATCAGGGTGATCTCGGCGATCTGGGCCGCGTCGGGATTGTCATTGACGTGCGTGTCCGCCAGCGCCAGGGTGCGCTCTTCAAGGAGCAGGATGTTCATGGCCGCGTAGGTGCGGGCGCCGGGCTGCAGCCCCAGGACCTCGTCGACGAAGCGCAGATGGTTGCCATAGGATCCCACCGTGCCGCAGATCATGCCGTCGGCATCGCCCAGGCGCACCATCATGGCGCCGATCAGGGTCAGGCGGCGGCGCATCTCGACGCGCGCCATTTCCTTGGTGATGCCCCGGCGGCACATCAATTCCCAGTACGTGGTCCAGTACCGGTGGAAGCGCTCGTCGTGCTCCGGATTGGTGACCTCGACGTCGACCCCCAGGCGGATGCGCAGACCGTATTTCTCGATGCGGTCGGCCAGTACGGCGGGACGACCGATGAGGATGGGCTTGGCCAGACGCTCGTCCACTACGATCTGCACGGCGCGCAGCACGCGCTCGTCCTCGCCTTCGGCGAAGACGATGCGTGACTTGCCGCCCTCGCGGATCATGGCGCGCGCCGCCGAGAACAGCGGCTTCATGAAGGCGCCGGAGTGGTAGACGAACTGCTCCAGCTGGCCCGCGTAGCCTTCCAGGTCGGCCAGGGGCCGGGTGGCCACGCCATCGTCCATGGCGGCCTTCGCCACGGCGGGAGAGATCCGCACGATCAGGCGCGGATCGAAGGGCTTGGGAATGAAGTAGTTGGAACCGAAGGACACGTCGTACAGGCCGTAGGCGGCGGCCACGATGTCGTTCTGCTCTTCCCGGGCCAGCTTGCAGATCGCCATGACGGCGGCCTTTTCCATGCCGCGCGTGATGGTGGTCGCCCCCACATCCAGCGCCCCGCGGAAGATGTACGGGAAGCACAGTACGTTGTTGACCTGGTTGGGAAAGTCGGACCGGCCGGTGGCGATCACGGCGTCGGGGCGCACCGCCAGCGCGTCGGCCGGCAGGATTTCCGGGTTGGGGTTGGCCAGCGCCAGCACCAGCGGGCGCTCGGCCATCTTCTGCACCATGTGGGGCTTGAGCACGCCGCCGGCCGACAGGCCCAGGAACACGTCGGCGCCGCCGATGATGTCGTCCAGCGTGCGCGCATCGGTCTTCTGCGCGAAGCGGGCCTTTTTCTCGTCCATCAGGACCGTGCGGCCTTCATAGACCACGCCCTCGATGTCGGACACCCAGATGTGTTCCAGCGGCAGGCCCATGTCCATCATCAGTTCCAGGCAGCCCAGGGCCGCCGCGCCCGCGCCGGACACCACGACCTTGACCTTGGAGACGTCCTTGCCCACGACTTCCAGGCCGTTGATGAAGGCCGCGGTCACGCAGATGGCGGTGCCGTGCTGGTCGTCGTGGAAGACGGGAATGTTCATGCGCTCGCGCAGCTTCTTTTCGACATAGAAGCATTCCGGCGCCTTGATGTCTTCCAGGTTGATGCCGCCGAAGGTGGGTTCCAGGCCCGCGATGATATCCACCAGCTTGTCCGGATCCTGCTCGTTGATCTCGATGTCGAAGACGTCCAGGCCGGAGAATTTCTTGAACAGCACGGCCTTGCCTTCCATCACGGGCTTGGAAGCCAGGGGTCCGATGTTGCCCAGCCCCAGCACGGCCGTGCCGTTGGTGATGACGCCGACCAGATTGCCGCGCGCTGTGTAGCGGAAGGCGTTGTGGCCGTCGGCGACGATTTCCTCGCACGCGGCGGCGACCCCGGGGGAATAGGCCAGGGCGAGATCCCGCTGGTTGGAAAGCTGTTTGGTGGGAGTGACCGAGATTTTCCCGGGACGGCCGTGCTCGTGATATTCGAGCGCCGCGGCGCGCAAGGATTCGTCCATGGTAAGGCAGCCTTGATACGTATGTAGGAGGAGAGTGTGCTGCCAGCCATTCTAGCCGCTTGCGCCGGCCCGCGGTATGGCGCGGGACGCATGCGGGCCATATGGGCAGACTGGCCCCGCCCGGCTTGTCGGAAGACTGTTGCTCAGAACCGCTGTCCCCGTTCCGGGAAGACGCCGTCCGGATCGAACAGGGCGCGCACGGCGCAGTCCGTCTCGCGCTCCGCCTCTCCGGGACCCGGACGGCGCCCGTAGCGCAATTCATAGGGTCTCTCGGACGGGCGCCCGGCGCGTTCGTCGAACACCAGCCATTCGACCCAGCCCAGTTCGCCGCCGTGGCCCAACAGCAGATGGGCCAGGTTGACGGTGCGGCCGGCCGCCGGCCGCAGAGCGTCCAGCCGGTAGCGCCCGTTCCAGGGGCCGCCGGCGGGCTGTGCCGAGACGAGTTCGAACAGCCGGGGGATCATGCCCTGGACCCGCAGGTTGTCCAGCGGCTTGCGGTTGTCCACCCCGAAGGCGCCCAGATTGGCCTGCGTGCCGTCGGCCAACAGCACCAGCGCGTGCGCCAGGCCGCTGGCGGCCGTATCGCCGCGATCCCAGTCGCAGCCACGCCGATCGGCCAGCCAGGCGGCCACCGTCAGGTGCGGCGGCTGGTCGCGGAATTGCGGCAATCCGGCCTGCTCCAGTTCGCCGATCAGGCAACCGGGCTGCACGAACCAGCGCGGATCGTCCGGCCCCAGACGCTCGCAGCGCGCCATCGCGGCTCCCGGCTCGACCCACAGCACAGGGCCGTCGTCCAGCCGCGCCGCCGAAGGCACACCGTCCAGGGCCAGGGTGACGCCATGCTCCAGGCACAGGGATCGAGCGTGATAGACATCCTGCATGTGCCCCGGCACCAGCCGGGCGCTGCCCGCCTCCGTGGAGAAATCGTGCACCGTGCCCTGTGCGACGCGGCGCAGGCGCGCCAGGAAGGTCTCCCAGGGGGATTGTTCCGTGCGGCGGCCGACCAGGAATGCGCGGCGCGAGGGAGACTGCATGGCGGGGCTCCGGGGACGAGGGGCGACGGGACTACAATCGGGCTTTCATTCCGAACAGCATTGCAAGGTTGCGCGATGGTCCGACTGGCCGACAGAACCGAACGCACGGCGCCATTCTACGCCGTGGAAGTCCTGAAACAGGCTCAGGCCCTCGCGGCCCAGGGGCGCGACATCATCAGCCTGGGGATCGGCGAGCCCGACTTCACCGCCCCCGCGCGCGTGCTGGAAACCCTGAACCGGGCGGCCGACGCCGGCCTGAGCGGCTATACCGCGCCCGCCGGCATCCCGGCGCTGCGCGAGGCCATCACCCACTACTATGGCACGCATTTCGGCGCGACCGTGGACCCGTCGCGCGTCCTGGTCACCTCGGGCGCCTCGGGCGCCCTGCTGCTGGCGGCGATGGCCCTGGTCGATCCGGGCGACGAGGTTCTGATGCCCGACCCGTCCTACCCCGCCAACCGCAACTTCATCACGGCGGCCGGTGGGGTCACGCGCCTGGTGCCGACCACGGCGGAACACCGCTACCAGCTGCGCCCGGAGGATATCGACGCCCACTGGGGGCCGGCCACGCGCGGCGTGCTGATCGCCTCGCCCAGCAACCCCACCGGCACATCCATGCCGCGCGAGGCCCTGCGCGACCTGGTCGCCGCCGTGCGCGCGCGTGGCGGCTTCGTCATCCTGGACGAGATCTACCTGGGGCTGTACTACGACGAGCCGCCGCACAGCGGCCTGGCGCTGGACGACGACCTGGTGGTCATCAACAGCTTCTCCAAATACTTCCACATGACGGGCTGGCGCCTGGGATGGCTGATCGCACCCGAAGCCATGATGCCCGCCCTCGAACGCCTGGCCGCCAGCCTGGCGATCTGCGCTCCGGCGCTGGCCCAGCACGCGGCGCTGAGCTGCTTCGAGCCCGAGGTCATGCAGGTCTACGAGCACCGGCGCCTGTCGTTCAAGGAAAGGCGCGACTATCTGCTGCCGGAATTCGCACGGCTCGGCCTGGATGTCCCCGCCCCCCCGGATGGGGCCTTCTACATCTTTGCCGACGTCCACGGGCTCGGGTCGGGCAGCGCCGAATTCTGCCGCCGCCTGCTGCATGAGGCCGGGGTCGCCGCGGTGCCGGGCCTGGACTTCGGCCAGGCCCATGCGGACCGCACCGTGCGCTTTTCCTATGCCACCGGCCTGGACCGCCTGCGCGAGGCCGTCGACCGGATGGCGGCGTTCCTGAGGACGCTGTAGGATCTCAGTTCTTGGGCGGAATGCCCGAGGCCAGGGCGATGCGACGGCGTTCGGCCAGCACCCGGGTGCCATAACCGCCGTCGCCGGGCCCGGTCGCACCGACGTAGCAGGCCAGGCCTCCCTCGATGCCGCCGCGCCGGCGGATGCAATCCGCCAGGATCTGCGCCCCGACGCGGATGTTGACCACCGGATCGAAGGCCGCCGCCGGCCCGCCACTGGGCCGCAGCTTGGCCCGGTGCACGCTGGTCATGACCTGCATCAGGCCCTGGGCGCCCACGGCGCTCTCGACAAAGGGGTTGTAGCGCGATTCGATGGCGATCACGGCCAGCAGCAACTGCGGGTCCAGCTTCTGTTCGCGGCCGACGTCGAAGGCCGTCCGGATCAGGGCACCCGCCACGCTGTTGGCAATACGGTATTTGCGCGCCAAATAACTGCGCAGGGCATGCGCCTGAGCCTGGGTCACGCCCGGGATCGGCTGGTCGCGCAGGCTGGCGGCCAGGGCGCCTGCAAAACTCAGGCGCCCGTTCCCCACCCCGTCGGCCTGGTCCGCGGAACCCGCTGCCTGGCCCGTGTCCACCGCCGCATCGGTGGCGGCGCCGTCGGCCGGATTGGCGGGCGGCGCGGCGCCCTCGCCAGGCGCCTGGGCCGCCCGCGGCAGCGACCAGTCCGACACTTCGCTCTCGTCATCGGACGCATAGCCGCCCCCGTCGGCCTGGAACATCGCCAGGACGACCTCGTGCAGCTGCTGCGACTGCTGGCGCATGGACGGCAGCACCAGGCTCAGTCCCAACGTGGTGAGCACGGCCAGGCCCAGGTAGATGGCGCTGACGTGGACGAACTCGCCGACGGGCCGCAGCACGGCATGCACGCCGTGCCGCAGCCGTTCAGGAACGGACCGCATGGGCACCTCCGGAAACCGTCCAGGCGGGGGGAGTGGTAATCTTGGGCACGACGCCACTGTAACCGATCGACGATACTGCCGTGAAATACCGCGACCTCCGGGACTTCATCGCCCAATTGGACCGCCAGGGCCAGCTCAAGCGCATCGCGCACCCCGTTTCCACCGCCCTGGAAATGACCGAAATCAGCGACCGGGTCCTGCGTGCCGCCGGCCCCGCCCTGCTGTTCGAGCACCCGGAGCACGCCGGCCAGGCCTGCGGCACCCCGGTATTGACCAACCTGTTCGGCACGCCGAAACGCGTTGCCTGGGGCATGGGGGCCGAGGACGTCTCCGCCCTGCGCGAGACCGGCGAACTGCTGGCCTCGCTGCGCGAGCCCACGCCGCCTCAGGGCATGCGCGACGCCCTGTCGAAAGTCTCCATGCTGAAATCGGCCCTGTGGGACATGAACCCCCGGCAGCTGCGCGCTCCGCCTTGCCAGGAAATCGTCATCGAGGCCGGCGACGTGGATCTGGACGCCCTGCCCCTGCAAAGCTGCTGGCCGGGCGATGTGGCTCCGCTGCTGACCTGGGGCCTGGTGATCACGCGCGGCCCGCGCGCGCGCCGCCAGAATCTGGGCATCTACCGTCAGCAACTGATCGGCCGCAACAAGCTCATCATGCGCTGGCTGTCGCATCGCGGCGGCGCGCTGGATTTCCGCGACCATGGCCTGGCCCGTCCGGGCGAACCCTTCCCGATCGCGGTGGCGCTGGGCGCCGATCCCGCCACCACGCTGGCGGCCGTCACCCCTATTCCCGACAGCCTGTCGGAATACCAGTTCGCCGGCCTGCTGCGCGGTTCCCGCACCGAACTCGCACCCGCGCTGGGCAGCGGCCTGTCGGTGCCGGCTCACGCGGAAATCATCCTCGAAGGCCATATCCTGCCAACCACCGACCCGCGCGCGCGGCGCCCCGACGTGCCCGAGGGCGTCACCCCGCCGCCGGACACCGGCTACGAGATGGCCCTGGAAGGCCCTTACGGCGACCACACCGGCTACTACAACGAGCAGGACTGGTTCCCGGTCTTCACGGTGGAACGCATCACCCACCGGCGCAACCCCATCTACCACAGCACCTACACCGGCAAGCCACCCGACGAACCCGCCGTCCTGGGCGTGGCCTTGAACGAGGTCTTCGTTCCCCTGCTCAAGCGTCAGTTCCCGGAAATCGTCGATTTCCACCTGCCGCCCGAAGGCTGCAGCTACCGCCTGGCCGTGGTGTCGATCCGCAAGCAGTACCCGGGCCACGCCAAACGCATCCTGTTCGGCCTGTGGAGCGTGCTGCGCCAGTTCATGTACACCAAGTTCATCGTGGTGGTGGACGAGGACATCGACCCGCGGCAATGGCCCGAGGTCATCTGGGCCATGACCACGCGCATGGACCCGGTGCGCGACACCCTGCTGGTGGACAACACGCCGATCGACTATCTGGATTTCGCATCGCCCGTGTCGGGACTGGGCGGCAAGATGGGGCTGGATGCGACCAATAAATGGCCGGGCGAGACCCGGCGCGAATGGGGCCGGCCGATCAGCATGACGCCCGAGGTCAAGCGGCGCGTGGACGAGATGTGGGGGGATCTGGGTTTGTAAGGAGCCCTGGCGCAGCGCCATCCAGGGCGACACCTGACCACGGGCGAGTATTACGGCGGCTGAAGCCGTGCGCTCAAAGCGGCGGGGGCAACGCATGTGGGGACGCACGGCGTCCGCCATCGCTCGGCGACCGACATTGCCAATTCGGGTATCCCGGTCAAGGTCGGCATGGCCCTGACGGCGCACAAGACCGTGGCGATGTTCATGCGCTACGTCCACACCGAGGACAAGCCGGTGCGGGAAGCCGCCGAGCTGGTGGCCAATCGGCGCAAGACAATCACGGACGCGCGCCGTACTGAAGAGGTGCAGGCATGATCCGGTGAAAGGTATCCGTTCCGTCGTTAGCAGCACTTTCGGCGCTGCTAACGACAGCAAGGCGACCGCAGCCCTTCTCTATGGCCGCCACGAGAGCCATTTTCCGCTTCCGGATTTCCTCCAGTCCTGGCACAGTGATTGATTTCACGCAGGCATGCCCAATGCTCGGTCAGGCGACGTGAGCAGGAGGCCCCGAAGTGGATAGCGGTTGTACTGCCAGCCGCAGGCCCATTGCCTTGAGGATGGCGGTCAGGCTGTTCAAGGCTGGGTTGCCCTTGGGAGAAAGCGTGCGGTAGAGCTGCGTCGGGTTCAGGTGTGCCTGCTCGGCCACCGCCTGCACGCCGCCGGACGCCTGCGCTAGCTGGCGCAGCACGGTCAACAGTTCGGCCTGGTCGCCGTCTTCTAGGATGCCGTTGATAACGTCGAGCGCGAGCGCCGGATCGCTGCGGTACAGCTCGGCCATCGCTTCATCATGGGTTCTGCTTCTCATTCGTCGGTTCTCCGTTGCCAGTCCTGCCAGTAGTCCACCGCACGTTCGATGTCGGTGTCCTGCGTGCGCTTATCGCCACCGCACAACAGCAACACCAGCCGCTGCCCCGACAGGGCGTAATAGACCCGGTAGCCCGGCCCCACATCGATGCGCAGCTCCCACACGCCATTACGACAGAACTTGTGATCGCCGAAGTTGCCTTGCTCGATGCGGGCCACGCGCCGGATGATCGCCACCTTGGCTTTGCCATCCCGCAGGTGGCCCAGCATTCGATGTAAAGATCCTTCTGCCCGTCGGCCGTCAGGTAGTGCTCGATTTGATACATGATCATTTTCGTTTATAGACGAATGAGAGTCAAGGTAAGAAAACGACGACCCATGCCCGAACTGTCGCAACGCTGTCACGACAATTCGGGCAGGCAGTGGCTTTGCCCCAGGATTCGCCAGGCACCATCTGGCAAATTGATCGGGCCACCGCGAGCGGCAGCGGGGTCATGCCGTGGCCGCAGTGGAACGCGGCGATCCGCCCGTGATCGCCAGTCGCCGATTCGCCACCAGTTCGGCCGCATCCCGCACCGGCTTGTCCTCGGTATGAACGTAGCGCATGAACATCGCCACGGTCTTGTGGCCTGTGAGCTTCATGCCCACCTTGGTCGGCACGCCCGAGTTGGCAATGTCGGTCGTCGCCCGGAGACGGATGCCGTGCGTGCCAACGTGCGGCACGCCTGCGGCCTTGTTCAAGAGCCGGGCGGGTACGCCCCAAGGCGGGGTCATCTCGCCCGTGCTCGCGAACATGACGTTGGACGGCTTGGAAGCTGCAGTTCTTGCGAGCACCGGAGGATCGGAGCGCGCACACCGCAGGGCCAAGCTCAACGTCATCCGCTATGCCGATGACTTCGTGGTGACAGGCGCGTCGAGAGACGTGCCCGAATCCGTCGTCCTGCCTGCCGTCCGCCGCTTCATGGCGACACGCGGGCTGGAACTGTCGGAGGAGAAAACCCGGATCACGCACATCACGGAAGGATTCGATTTTCTGGGCCAGACCGTGCGAAAGTACGGTCGCCAGTGTTTGACCAAACCAGCGAAGAAGAGCATCACGTCGTTGCTGGCCAAAGTCAGGGAGATCATCAAAGGCAATGCAACCGCCACGCAGGCGGCGTTGATAAGGCTGCTCAACCCGGTAATCCGTGGCTGGGCTGTCTACCATCGCCACTCTGCTGCGAAAACAACCTTTAACCGAGTCGATAACTTCATCTGGCACATGCTCTGGAGGTGGGCAAAGCGCAGGCATCCCGCCAAAGGAGCACGGTGGATCGAGAAACGGTACTTCCGAACGATCGGAAACCGGAACGGGGACTTCGCCACGAAGGGCTCTGCCGACGGCAAAACCATCGGCCTTCGACTCTTCCGCACGATGACGGTGGCGATCACTCGGCACATCAAAGTCCCTGCCGCCGCCAATCCGTTCGATCCGGCATGGACCAGTAACCTGGACCGCCGTCGAGCCTCGAAGCGTTCCGTCAAACTGTTCGGTGCCAGCCTATGGTGCTGAAGAGTGGCTTGAGCCGGATGCGGGGTGACTCGCACGTCCGGTTCTTAGGGGGCGGCGGCGCAGCAATGCGCCGCCGCTACCCGACGCCGTGATACGGTGAAGGGAACAGCAAGACCGCCTACACCCCACTCAGCCACACACCCGCCGTTGGCAAGTGCGCAGCACGCGCAGGCCCGGATCAACGATCCAGGCCGGAGGCGTCAGGGATCAGCGCCAAATGGCTGTGATTTGGCACGAAGCACGGGGCGCAGCCCGCGAGCCCGACGGCGGTACGCCGGGACGCACGACTATGGCTTGTCGTCCTTGAGGGACAGTGTTCCGCGAGATTCGAGCAGACGCCGCGTGTTCTCCAGTTCCTTTTGCAGCAATTCGGCATCGGGCAGCACCGTCCGGTAGTTGGCCGCCATCACCTTGGTCGGCAAGCCATCCAGCGCATACCGTGCCAGGGCATGGCCCTTGTCCGCGCACAGGATCAGGCCCACCGGCGGGTTCTCATCCGGGTAGGCCCAATGCTCCTTGGCATAGTTGCAGTACATATGCATCTGCCCCACATCGGCATGGGTCAGGCTGCCCAGCTTCAGGTCGATGATGACCAGGCAGCGCAGCTTCCGATGAAAGAACAGCAGATCCACCCGATACCAGGTCTGGTCGATGCGTAACCGACGCTGCCGCCCGACGAAGGTGAAGCCTTCGCCCAGCTCCAGCAGGAAGTCCTCCAGACGCTGGATCAATGCCGCTTCCAGGTCGGATTCCGAATACTCGTCCTTGAGGTCGAGGAACTCCAGCACATACGGGTCTTTGATCGCGTCATTGGGCGTGACTGCATCTTCGGGCTTGGCCACCGAACCCTTGACCAGCATCGCCGCTTTGTCCTTGGACAAGGCTGTGCGCTCGTAGAACTGGCTGCCGATCTGCCGGTCGAGCTGGCGCACGCTCCAGCCGCCGCGCAGCGCCTCGGTCTCGTAGAACTGGCGGGCATGGTCATCCTTGACCGATAGCAGCCGGACATAGGCCGACCACGGCAAGGTGAAGGCCTGGGCCAGTTCAGAGAGGTCGAATTTCCGAGACACTGTCTGGGATTTCTCGGCAGGCAACTCATTTCCCAATTTCCCAGACAGTGTCTGGGAAATCTCGGGCTGGGAGTACGCGAGGAAGAAACGCCGCATGCTCTCCAAGTTGTTGACGCCAAACCCACGTCCGAATCGAGCCGTCAGGTCTGCGGACAGCCGCTCCATCAACTGCTCGCCGTAACCGGCCCGTCGCCTGCCTTTCTGCTCGGCTTCCACGATTCGGCGGCCAATCTCCCAATAGCTGGCCGTCATCAGCGCATTGACACTGCGCGCCGCTGCCTGGCGCGCCGCATCCAGCAGTTCCACGATGCCGCCGTGGATGCCGGCATAGCCAGCCGGTAAGGCGGTGCGTTTCCCCGCTGCCGCAGGCGTCTTCCTTGTCATGCTGTCACCTCCATAGAGCGGGATGCCCCGGTAATCGCCAACCGCCGATTCGCCACCAGTTCGGCCGCGTCCCGTACCGGCTTGTCCTCGGTATGAACGTAGTGCATAAACATCGCCACGGTCTTGTGACCTGTGAGCTTCATGCCCACCTTGGTCGGCACGCCCGAGTTGGCAATGTCGGTCGTCGCCCGGTGACGGATGCCGTGCGTGCCAACGTGCGGCACACCTGCGGCCCTGAGCACGCGCGTCCAGCCGCCGTAGTGCTCACCGTGGGTCATGTGCCGGGTCGGATCGTTGGGCGATGGCAGGACGTAGGGGCAGCCCTCCCAACGCGGTGCCGTCGAAAGCAGCCGATAGGCTTCCTCGCTCATGGGCTTGGAGATGCCGCCCGTCTTGCTGTCGGGCCAGACGACGCGCCGCTTCTCCAGATCAACCCAGCCCCATTCGAGCGTGCAGATTTCGGAGCGGCGGGCGGCAAACTCGAATTGCAGGCGGATCGCCAGCGGGATGACATAGTTCTCCAGCCCTTCCGCCTCCAAGTGTTCCAGGTGGCGGAAGATCCGCACCAGTTCCTCGTCCACGATAAGCCGGGTTTCCTTGCCGGGCGGGTACATCGGGACGTGGCGGCATGGATTCGTGCCATCTGGGCGCAGCCCCCATACTTCGGCCAGGTTGAACATCTTGCGCAGCACGCCGAAGGTGCGATTGGCTTCGGCCTGCTTGTAGGCCAGCTTCTTCATCAGCGCAGCCACGTCCGGGCGCTTCACGTCCTGCACCTTCATTCGACCCATGATCGGGATGATGAATCACCCCGGGAATCGCGGAGGCTGTTTGGTTAAAGTAAAACCGCCTCAGCAGCGGGTGTTGCAAGCACTTGATAGTACCGTTGTTCGGCCTCGGCGGGGGGGATGTCGCCAATCGATTCCAGCAGCCGCTGATGATTGAACCAGGCCACCCATTCCAAGGTGGCTAATTCCACGGCAGCCTTGGTCTTCCAGGGGCCACGCTGATGAATCAGTTCTGCCTTGTACAGGCCGTTGATGGTCTCGGCCAGGGCGTTGTCATAGGCGTCGCCCGTGGCCCCCACCGAAGGGCTGATACCCGCCTCGCCCAGCCGTTCGGAATAACGGATCGACACGTACTGCGAACCGCGATCCGAATGATGGACAAGGCCTGCGGCCGGATCGGGGTGCCGGTCGTAGAGCGCCTGCTCCAGGGCATCGAGCACGAAGTCTGTGGTCATCCGCGAGCTCGTGCGCCAGCCCACGATGCGCTTGGCATACGCATCGATGACGAAGGCCACGTACATCCATCCCTGCCAAGTGGATACGTAGGTGAAGTCAGCCACCCACAGGCGATTGGGTCGATCAGCATGGAAGGCCCGACGCACCAGATCGCGCGGGCAGGGTTTGGAGGCATCGGGAACCGTCGTGCGTATCCGCTTGCCCCGGCGCACTCCCTCGATCCCCAGGCGGCCCATGAGTCGCTCGACCGTACAGCGGGCAATGGGCATGTTCTCCCGATGCATCTGGCGCCAGATCTTGCGCGCGCCGTAGACTTGGAAGTTCTGATCCCAGACGCGGTAGATGTCGACCATGCGCTGCTCGTCCCGTTTGGCCCGGTGGCTGCGTAGATCTGGATTGCGACACCGGGCGGCATGGCGCCTGTAGGCTGACGGGGCGACCTGCAATACCTTGCAGATCGGCTCGACCCCGTACAAGTCTCGGTGCTGATCGATGTAGGCGTTTATTTCTTCAGGACGCGGTCGAGCTCCGCCTGGGCGAAAAAAGCGCTGGCCGTCTTTAGAATCTCGTTGGCTCGGCGCAGCTCCTTGACCTCGCGCTCCAGCGCCTTGATGCGTTCCTGCTCGGCCTGCGGGATACCGGCACGTACACCCGTCTCCACCTCCTGGGCCCGAACCCATTTGAGCAGCGAATGCGGCGAGCAGCCAATCTTGGGTGCAATCGATGTGACGGCAGCCCACTGCGACGCGTACTCGTCGCGGTGTTCCAGGAGCAGGCGCACGGCCCGTTCACGGATCTCAGGTGAAAATTTGGTTTGATTGTTGACCATGGCTCCATTCTCTCAAAGCTTGGAGCCTCCTCAAAACCCGGGGTGATTCATGATGCAACGGTCGATGACGCCCTGATAGCCGCGCTGCGTGCTGGGCTTGTTGCGCTGCTTGGAGTAGTCCTCCATGAAGGTGTGGCAAAACTCCTTCATGGTCGGCGCTTTGCGGGCGGCGTTCTTGCGCACCTCGGCCAGCCATTCCCGCGCCTTCGGCTTGCTGCCCCCCGAGGGGGCGCTTTTTGCCTTGGGACGGCCCGGCGGCAAAAAATACCCCCACGCCGCGCCTTCGGCTTGCTGCCCCCCCGAGGGGGCGCTTTTTGCCTTGGGGCGGCCCGGCGGCAAAAAATTCAGGCGTCCGGATCGTGGTGCCGGCGCTTGCCCAGCCAGACCAGGCCGGCGATCAGGGCCGTCTTCAGGGCGATGCCGCGCCGCCGGCGGTTGGACACCACCGACGTCAAGAGCGACAGCAGCACAGGGTAGCGGCGCAAGGCCTGAAGCCCGCCACCCAGCCAGCCCAGCCCGACCGATCCCAGGCGATCGCGCGCATGGGCCACCAGGACTTCGGGCCGCAATTCGTCGGCCAGCCGGCAGGCGCCGCGCCGGATGGCCAGGCGCTCGTAGCCGGCGCGCATGCGCAGCAACTCGATGCGCAGGCGGCGGTCCGCCGCGGTCGAGGGTGCGGCGCGATCGTCGGGCCGATGGCTCATGGCACATCCTCCGGGATCGGATCATCCTGCGGGGGGGACGCGACGGCGCGGCCCGACGGACCGCCGCCGTGGGCCGGAGGTTCCGCCGTGCCGGCCAGCGCCCCGGCGTCCTCGCGCAACACTTCGGCCGTCACGGCGAACGGATCGGGGTCGTGCCGCAGGCGATGGATCAGCCAGCCGGCCAGACCCGCGCCCAGCACCGCGTACAGCAGCGCCAGCAGGCTCAGGGCCAGGAAACGGTATTCGGTCGGCCAGAAGACCAGGGCCAGGGCCAGCGTGGCCACCAGCAGCGCGAGCAGCAGGAAGACCGCCGCCGCCAGCAGCGCCGCCAGACGGCACAACAGGCGGTCGCCGGCGTCCCGGGCCTCCAGCCCGAAGAGTTCCAGGCGAGTGCCGGCCAGGGCCGCCACCTGGGCGGCCAGGTCGGAGAACGCGCGGCCGAGCGGTCCCATCGATCAGGGCCTAGCGACGGGACAGCAGCGCGCCCAGCAGCAGGCCGGCCACCCCGGCGATCCCGACGGCCTTCCAGGGGTTGGACTGGACGTATTCGTCGGTATCATGCGCGACCTTGCGCCCCTGCTCCAGCAGGCTGGCCTGCGTTTCGGACAGCGCTTCACGGCCCTGGTCCAGCGCCTTCAGCGCCCGGGCGCGCAGATCGGCGGCCTTTTCTTCCGTCGCCTCGGCGGCTTCGCGCAGGAGCTTTTCGGCCTGGTCCAGGCTGAACTTCAAGTCTTCGATCAACGCGTCTCCCGCGGATTGCGTGGCGATTTGCTTGCGAGTGGCCATGGACAACTCCTGTATGAGGGAATGACGAAGTTTCATCCTACCCGATCCAGGCAAACCCGATGTATCAAAACATGAGATAGCTGATGCGGATCAAGAACGGACGGACCGGCGGCGGAAACAGGCCTTCGCGCCGCACCGCCCCGGGCGTCGGCGAAAGACCGGCGATCAATCCGCCTTCTGCCGCGTACCGAAGATGCGGTCGCCGGCGTCGCCCAGGCCGGGGATGATGTAGCCATTCTCGTTCAGGTGGTCGTCGATGGAGGCGGTGTAGATGTGCACGTCCGGATGGGCGCGCTCGACGGCGGCGATGCCCTCGGGCGCGGCCACCAGCACCAGGGCGCGCACGGTACGGGCGCCGGCCTGCTTGAGCATGTCGATGGTGGCCACCATGGAGCCGCCCGTGGCCAGCATGGGATCGACGATCAGCGCCAGGCGCTGGTCCAGCTGCCCGACGAGCTTTTCCAGGTAAGGCTGGGCCTGCAGGGTTTCCTCGTTGCGCGCGATGCCCACCGCGCTGACCTTGGCGCCCGGGATCAGCGTGAGCACGCCGTCCAGCATGCCGATGCCGGCGCGCAGAATGGGCACTACGGTGACCTTCTTTCCGGCCAGCTTCTCGACGTCGACCTCGCCGGCCCAGCCGGCGATGCGCACGGGCTCCAGCGGCAGGTCCTTGGTGGCCTCATAGGTCAGCAGGGCGCCGACTTCCTGGGCCATCTCGCGGAAATTCTTGGTGCTGAGGTCCGCACGCCGCATCAGGCCCAGCTTGTGGCGGATCAGGGGGTGGCGGATTTCATGGATGGGCATGGCGGCTCGGTCGTCGAAGGCAGGTCGTGATGCAGTGTAACTCGCTGCGCGGCCGCGACGACCGGAAACGGGCCCCGGGCATCGGGCTCCGCACTAGAAAATCTCGAACAGCGCGACCGCCCCCATGCCCCCGGCGACGCACATCGTCACAACGGCGTGGCGCGCCTTGCGGCGCCGGCCCTCCAGCAGCACGTGGCCCGCCAGCCTGGCCCCGGTCATGCCGAAGGGATGGCCAAGGGCGATCGCGCCGCCGTCGACGTTCAGCCGCTCCGGAGGAATGCCCAGCCGCCGCTGGCAATACAGGGACTGGGAGGCGAAGGCCTCGTTGAGCTCCCACAGGTCGATGTCCTCGACCTTCAGCCCGTGCCGCTCCAGCAGGCGGGGGACGGCGAAGACGGGACCGATGCCCATTTCGTCCGCCTCGCAACCCGCGACGGCGAAACCCCGGAAGGCCCCCAGGGGCGACAGGCCCAGGCGCTCGGCCTCCCGGGCCTCCATCACCACGCAGGCCGAGGCCCCGTCCGAAAGCTGGGACGCGTTGCCCGCCGTGACGAACTGGCCCGCCCCCCGCACCGGCGCCAGGGCAGCCAGCGCTTCATAAGTCGTGCCCGGCCGGTTGCAAGTATCGGCGGCGACCGTGATCGCCCGATGACTCACCGCTCCGGTCGCCCTGTCGGTCACGGCCATGATCGTCGCGCAGGGCACGATTTCCTCGTCATACCGGCCCGCCTGCTGGGCCGCATGGGCGCGGCGCTGGCTTTCGAGGGAAAACAGGTCCTGGTCCTCGCGGTCGATGCCGTAGCGCGCCGCCACGATATCCGCGGTTTCCAGCATGCTCATATACAGCGCCGGATAATGCGATTCGATCCAGGGATCCAGCGTCGGATCCGGCTCGCCAGGGGCGGGCCGGCGCAACAGCGAAATGCTCTCGGCACCGCCTGCGACCACCGCCCGGGCGCCTCCCGCGATGGCCCCGGCCGCGACGGCGATCGCCTGCAGGCCCGAGGCGCAGAACCGGCTCACTGTCTGGCCAGCCGCCGAGACGGGCAAGCCCGCCCGGACGGCGGCCTGGCGGCCGAGATTGCGGCCCGTGGCGCCCTCGGGATAGCCGGTGCCCAGGATCACGTCCTCGATCCGCCCCGGATCAATCCCGGCGCGCTCCACGGCCGCCCGGACGGCGAAGGCGGCCAGCGTCGGGCCCGGCGTCAGGTTGAACTCGCCCCGATGCGATTTGGTGAGCGGCGTGCGCGCGGTGGAAACGATGACGGCTTCACGCATGGAAACTCCTTTTGGGCCGGTTCAGGCTGGCGAAATCGCGCCCCTGCTCGACCAGCCGCGTCAGCAGGGGGGACGGCCGCCAGAACAGGGGATCGTCCCGGACATACGAGCGGATGTCGGCCAGGATCGACGCCAGCCCCACGGCATCGGCATAATGCATCGGCCCGCCCAGACGGCGCGGAAAGCCGTAGCCATGCAGCAGCACGACATCGACGTCCAGCGGGCGCAGCGCGATCCCTTCGCGGACGATGTTCGCGCCTTCGTTCACCATCGCCGCCACGCAGCGGCGCACGATTTCCTCCTCGCCGAAGGTCCGCGGGGCCACGCCCGCGCGGGTGCGCTCGGACTCGACGATGGCCAGCACTTCGGGATCCTCGGCCCCGGCGCGCCCGCCCGGCGCGTAGCGATACCAGCCGCGCCCCGTCTTCTGTCCGAACCAGCCGCGCTCGCACAGGCGATCGGCGACCCGCACATAGCGGGCGCGGGGATCCCGCATCGCCGCCTGGCGCTTGCGCATGGCCCAATTGATGTCGCCGCCCGCCAGATCGTAGACCTGGAACGGCCCGATGGGAAAGCCGAAGCGGCGCAAGGCTGCGTCGATGGCATAGGGAGAGGCCCCGTCCTCCATCATCACGTTGGCCGCCTGGCGGTAGGCGGCGAGCATCCGGTTGCCGATGAAGCCGTCGCACACCCCGGCCCGCACGGGGATCTTGTCCAGCCGCCGCGCCAGAGCGAAGGCGCTCGCCACCGCGTCGGGGCCGGCCGTCGCGGGCACGACGATCTCCAGCAGTTTCATCACGTGGGCGGGCGAGAAGAAGTGCAGGCCGATGACGTCCGCGGGCCGCGATGTGCCGGCCGCGATGGCGCCGACATCCAGATAGGACGTATTGGTCGCCAGGATGGCGCCCGGCTTGCAGACGCGGTCCAGCTCCGCGAAGACGGCCTGCTTGACCGCCATGTCCTCGAACGCGGCCTCGATCACCAGGTCGGAGGCCCGCAACGACGCATAATCGTCCGCGCCGCCGCAACGCGCCAGCACGGCGTCGCGATCCCCGGCCGGCAGGCGCTTCCTGGTCACCAGCCCGTCCAGGATCGCCTCGACGTTGGCCCGGCCCCGGGCGACCCCCGCGGCGTCGCGCTCCACCATGCCAACCCGGTAGCCGGCCAGCAGGGCCGCCACGGTGATGCCCGCGCCCATGGTGCCGCCTCCGACCACCCCGATCGACTGGATGACGCGAGGCGAGGCCGCGGCGGCCTCGGGCACCTTGGCCGTCTCGCGCTCGGCGAAGAACGCATGGGCCAATCCCGCGCGCGCCGCATCGTCCACCCCTTCCTGAAAAGCCGGATCGGACATGATCGGCCTCAGTCGGGGATGACGGCCGTGGCTTCGATCTCGACCTTGGCGCGGTCCTCGATCAGCGCGGCGACCTCGATGGCGGTCATCGCGGCATTGAAACTGCCGATGAGTTCGCGGAACGCCTTGCCGATTTCCGGATAGGCCGCGACGTATTCATCCTTGTCGGTCACGTACCAGGTCATGCGCACGATATGCTCGGGCCGCGCGCCCCCTTCTCGCAGCACCTCGATGATGTTCCGCAGAGCCTGACGCACCTGGCCCGCCATGTCGTCCGTATGGAACACGCCCTGCGCATCCCAGCCGATCATGCCCGCCACACACACCATGCGGCCGCGCGCGGCCACGCCGTTCGCATAACCCTTGGGACGCGGCCAACCGGGAGGAAGTAGGACTTGCATGGGAATTCTCCTTATCGAAAAAACGAAGCGAAAGCCGCGCCGGAGACAGGACACTAGGCCGCCGCCAGGGCGGCGCGGACGTCCTCGGGCAAAACGATGGCGCGATGGGTGTCCAGGTCCGTGAACACCAGAACCTGACGCGAAGCGACCCGCAGGATTCCGTCCCCGCTGGCTTCCAGCGCCAGCGTCAACGACTTGCCGCCGATCCGCTCGACGGCCAGGCCGAAGCGCAGCGTCTCGCCCATCCGGCCGACGGCGCGAAAATCGCATTCCAGGCGGACGATGGGCAGTCCGATGCGGCGCGGCCCCAGCATGCGCGCATAGGAAATCCCCAGGCCGTCGGTGAACCAGTCCTCGACCAGCTGGTTGAACAGCACCAGATACTGCGGGAAGAACACGATGCCGGCTGGATCGCAATGCGAGAAGCGGATCGGATACTCGCGCGCGAAGTGCGCGGCGGACGAGGGGGCGGCAGGGGCCGTCATCGTCAGGCGTCCGCCGGGCGCAGCAGTTCGCGCGCGATGATGAGCCGCTGTACCTCGGTGGCGCCTTCGTAGATGCGCAGGGCCCGGATTTCGCGGTACAGCCGCTCCACCGGCTGGCCGTTGACCACGCCCAGCCCGCCGAACATCTGCACCGCGTCATCGATCACCCGCTGGGCGTTCTCGGTCGCCGTCATCTTGGCCATCGCCGCCTCACGCGTCACCCGGCCGCCCCGGTCGCGCAGCCACGCCGCCCGGTAGGTCAGCAAGGCGGCGCTGTCGATCGCCGTGGCCATCCGCGCCAGCTTCGACTGCGTCAATTGGAAATCCGCCAGCACGCCGCCGAACATCCTCCGCGTGGTGGCGCGTCCGAGCGCCTCGTCCAGCGCGCGCCGGGCGAACCCCAGCGCCGCCGCCGCCACGGACGTGCGGAACACGTCCAGCGTGCGCATCGCCACTTTGAACCCCTCGCCCGCCGCGCCCAGACGCCGGGACGCGGGCACGCGGCACGCGTCGAACCGCAGCCGCGCCAGGGGATGCGGCGCGATCACCTCGATCCGTTCCGCGATTTCCAGGCCCGGCGTATCCGCATCGACGATGAAGGCGGTGATGCCGCGCGCGCCCGGCGCCTCGCCCGTGCGGGCGAAGACGACATAGAAATCGGCGATGCCGCCGTTGGAAATCCAGGTCTTCTCGCCATCGAGGACGTAGTCGTCGCCCTCGGCGCGCGCCGCGCAGGCCATCGCGGCCACGTCCGAGCCCGCATCCGGCTCGGACAGGGCGAAGGCGGCGATCGCCTCGCCCGCGGCCACGGGCGCGAGATAGCGATCTCGCTGCCCGGGCGTACCGTGCAGCGAGATCGCGCCCGACCCCAGGCCCTGCATCGCGAAGGCGAAATCGGCCAGACCGGAATGGCGGGCCAGCGTTTCCCGGATCAGGCAGACGGCCCGGGTGTCGATGACTTCGCCCGTGCCGCCGTGGGCCGTGCCCGCGACGGCATGGCGCAACCAGCCATCCCGTCCCAGCGCGCGCACCAGCGCGCGGCACTCTTCATCCACGTCCGGGCCGTGCGCGACCCCGGCATGCGCGCCCGCCCAGGCGTCGAGCGCCATGGCCAGTTCGCGGTGGCGCGGCTCGAAGAACGGCCATTCCAGGTAGGACAGGTCGGCCACGTCAATTCCCCTCGAAGACCGGTTTTTGCTTGGCCACGAAGGCCTCGTAGGCGCGCGTGAAATCCTGGGTCAGCATGCACAGCGCCTGGGCCTGGGCCTCGGCCTCGATCGCCTGCTCGATGGTCATGGCCCATTCCTGGTGCAGCATGGTCTTTGTGATTCCGTTGGCGAAGCTCGGCCCCCGGGACAGCTGCGCCGCCAGCGCCCGGGCCTCGGCCAGCAGCGCCTCGGGTTCGCACAGACGATTGAAAAAGCCCCAGCGCTCGCCCTCCGCCCCGCCCAGGCCGCGGCCGGTATAGAGCAGTTCGCTGGCGCGGCCCTGGCCGACGATGCGCGGCAGGATGGCGCAGGCGCCCATGTCGCAGCCGGCCAGGCCGACCCGATTGAACAGGAAGGCCGTCTTGCTGCGCTCCGTGCCCAGGCGCAGATCGGAGGCCATGGCGATGATGGCGCCCGCCCCCGCGCAGACGCCATCCACCGCCGCCACGATGGGCTGCGGACAGGCGCGCATCGTCTTGACCAGTTCGCCCGTCATGCGAGTGAACATCAGCAGTTCCGGCGCCTTGAGCCGCACCAGCGGGCCGATGATGTCGTGGACGTCGCCGCCCGAACTGAAATTGTCCCCGGCGCCGGCCACCACCACCGCCTTCACGTCGTCGGCCCATTTCAGGCCGTGGAACAGGTCCCGCAGCTCGGCGTAGCTGTCGAGAGTCAGCGGATTCTTGCGCTCCGGGCGGTTCAGCGTGATCGTCGCCACATCCCCTTCCACCGTCCACAGGAAATGGGTCGCGCGGTAGCCGGCCAGGGGGCGCCGGTTTCCGGCCAGAAGCCGGGGATCGATCGGGTCGTCACTCATCGGGAACTCTCCTCGTTGTTTCACGTCTTGCGCGCCATCGGGCTACATGACCTCGCCGCCGCTGACGGGCAGCGACAGGCCGGTGACCGCGCCCGCCCCCTCGCCGCACAGCCAGGACACGGCGTCGGCCACTTCCTCGGGCGTCACCAGGCGGCCCTGGGGGTTGGTCTTGGCGAACTCGGCGCGCACATCCCGCGGATCGCGGCCGGTCTTGGCCGCCACACGCGCGACGCTTTCACGCACGAGGTCGGTATCGGTGTAGCCGGGGCAGACCGCGTTCACGGTGACGCCCCGGGTCGCCAGTTCGAGCGCGAGCGCGCGCGTCAGACCGATCACGCCGTGCTTGGCGGCGCAATACGCCGACACGTAGGCGTAGCCCGCCAGCCCGGCCGTGCTCGCCACATTGACGACGCGGCCCCAGCCGCTCTCCAGCATGCCGGGCAGGACGGCCTGCGTGCAGACCATCGTCCCCGTCAGGTTCACCGCCAGCATGCGCTGCCACAGGCCGGCGTCGGTCTTCAGGAAGGGCGCGCTTTCCGCCTGGCCGGCGTTGTTGACCAGAACATGCACCGGTCCGAAACGCGCCTGGGCGCCGGCCAGCGCGCGGGCGACCTGCTCCGCGTCGACCACGTCGGCGGTCACGGCGTGCAGGCGCCCGGGGTCCCGGGCCGCCAGGGCCTCGACCGGCCCGCCGCTCCGGCCCAGGACCGTCACCCGCAAGCCATCGGCGGCCAGACGCAGGGCAATGGCCGCGCCGATGCCCCGGCCGCCGCCGGTCACCAGGGCATGGCGTCCGGCCGTCTTCCCGGCGTTCATTCAGTGCCCCCGCGCGGCCACGGCCTGGAGGGCCTTTTCCCGCGCGAAATTGCTCTCCATCTGCTGTTTGGCCGAACGGTACTGCCTGGGCCATTCGGTGCCGATGTAGCCGATCTTGGCGGCCTCGGTCAGCGTCCAGGCCGGATTGGCCAGATGCGGACGCGCCACCGCGCACAGGTCCGCACGGCCCGCGGCCAGGATGCTGTTGACGTGATCGGCCTCGCTGATCGCGCCCACCGCGATCGTGGGAATCCCCGCCTCCTGGCGGATCCGGTCGGCGAACGGCGTCTGGAACATGCGCCCGTAGAACGGTTTTTCCCGCTTGCTCACCTGCCCCGAGGACACATCGATCATGTCCGCGCCGGCCCGCTTGAAAGCGCGTGCGACCTCCACGGCGTCCGCGGGCGTGATGCCGCCCTCGACCCAGTCGTGCGCGGAAATGCGCACCGACATTGGCTTGTCCTGGGGCCAGACCGCGCGCACCGCCTCGAACACCTCCAGCGGATAGCGCAGCCGGTTGTCCAGCGGACCGCCGTATTCGTCCGTCCGGTGATTGGTCAGCGGCGAGATGAAGGACGACAGCAGGTAACCGTGGGCGCAGTGCAGTTCCAGCCAGTCGGCGCCCGCCTCGTCGGCGGCGCGCGCGGCCGCCACGAACTGCGCCTTGACCTCATCCATGTCGGCCCGCGTCATGGCTCGCGAAACCTGACTCACGCCTTCCAGGTACTGCTGCGGCGAGGCCGAGATCAGGGGCCAGTTGCTTTCCGGCAGCGGCTGGTCGATGCCGTCCCAGGCCCGGCGCGTGGAGGCCTTGGCGCCCGCGTGACCGATCTGGATGGCGAACCTGGCGTCGGTGTTGTCGTGGATCCAGTCGGCGATCCGCTTGAACGCCACCGTGTGCTCGGGCCGGTACAGGCCCGGGCAGCCCGGGGTGATGCGGCCTTCGGGGCTGACGCAGGTCATCTCGGCGAACACCAGGCCGGCGCCGCCCTGGGCGCGCGCGCCCAGGTGCACCAGGTGGTAATCCCCCACCAAGCCGTCCACCGCCGAATACTGGGCCATGGGCGAGACCACGACGCGGTTCTTGAGCGTCAGGCCCCGCACCGTCCAGGGAGTGAACATGGGCGGCGTGACGCGGCCTGCCTGCGTGGGCACATGCGCCCGTTCGGCGAACCAGCGTTCGTAGCCTTCCAGCCATGCCTTGTCGCGCAGGCGCAGGTTTTCATGGCTGATGCGCTGGCTGCGCGTCAGCATGGAATACATGAGCTGCTCGGGCTCGAACTGGTCGCAGTAGCGCTCGCCGCAGACCTCGAACCATTCCATCGCGTTCCAGGCCGCGTTCTGCAGGCGCAGAGTCTCGATGCGGCGCGCCTCCTGGTAGGCGGCCAGCACCTCGGGAATGTGCGCCGTGTCGTCGCCCAGCAGCTGGAACTGGCGCGTGAGCTCGATGGCGTCCTCGATCGCCAGCTTGGTGCCCGAGCCGATCGCGAAGTGCGCCGTATGCACCGCGTCGCCCATCAGCACGACATGGCTGCCGTGCGCGTTCTCGAGCCACCATTGTCCGCACACCACGCGCTGGAAGTTCAGCCACGCCGCCCCGCGCAGGTGGCGCGCGTTGGTCATCAGCTTCGCGCCCTCCAGGTTGCCCTCGTCGAACAGTTTTTCGCAGAAAGCGATCGACTGCCGCTGGTCGGCCTTGTCCAGGCCATGCGCCAGCCAGACGTGCTCGGGACATTCGACGATGAAGGTGGTGGTCTTTTCGTCGAACTTGTAGATGTGCGCCTGGAACCAGCCGTGCTCGGTCTTGCGGAAGTCGAAGGTGAAAGCGTCGTAGAGCTTGTTCGTGCCCAGCCAGATATAGCGGTTCGGGCGCGTGACGATGTCCGGCTGGAAGGTGTCGGCGTACTTGCCCCGGATCCTGGAGAAGATGCCGTCGCTGGCGACGACCAGGTCCGCGTCCGGATAGGCGTCGTCGGAGTCCGCCTCGGTCTCGAAGACCAGTTCGACGCCCAGCCGCTCGCAACGCGCCTGCAGGATGTTCAACAGCTTCTTGCGGCCGATCCCCACGAAACCGTGCCCTCCCGACCGGATGGTGCGCCCCTTGAAGCGCAGCTCGATGTCGTCCCAGTGATTGAAGGCCTCCTGGATCTCGTCGGCCGTCTCGCGGTCCCACTGCCGCATGTTGTCCATGGTGGCGTCGGAGAACACCACGCCCCAGCCGAACGTGTCGTAGGGCCGGTTGCGCTCGACGACGACGACCTCGTGCCGCGCGTTCAGCTTCTTCATGAGCAGGGCCAGATACAGGCCGGCCGGCCCGCCACCGATGCAAACGATCTTCATCTCGTGTCTCCTGGTATCGTGGTATTTAGTTTATTTATATTTAATTTATTTCTAAAGCAAATGTCTGTCAATCGAAATGGCGGCGATCTCATCCGGACACGCCTCCGCATCAATTCCCGGCCGGCGGGACCGGCGGCGCATCGGAACCCACCTGGTGGTAGTCGCGGTTGAAATACACCAGGCCGCCCCGTCCCGTGCCGCGCCGGACGTCCTGGACTTCGCAGAGGAAAATGCTGTGCGATCCGACCGTGCTGGTGTTCGTGATGCGGCAATCGAAGCTGACGATGGCGCAGTCGAGCAGCGGACTGCCCGTGACGAGCCGTCCCCACTGGACGCGATCGAAGCGCTCGCTCATCGAGAACTCGCGATTCGCGAAGAGGGCCGGGGCTTCCTTGTTGGATGCGCCGAGGACGTTGACGCACAATACGCTGTTGCCCTGGAAGAACTGGTGCGCGAAGGACGAGCGGTTCATGCAGACCAGCAGCGTGGGCGGCCGGTCCGTGACGCTGCACACGGCGGTCGCGGTAAATCCGGCCAGACCGCTGGGGCCGTCGGTGGTGATGATGTTGACCGCGCCCGCCAGCATGGCCATCGCGTTGCGAAAGGTCTCCGCGTCTGCCACGGCGTTCTCCTGATGATCGGTATGGGACGGCCCGCCCGCTCCGGGCGGCTACCGCATGAAAAGACCGCCGTTGACATCCCAGGTGGCGCCGTTGACGAAACCGGCTTCCCGGGAAGCCAGCCGGACGACCAGGTCGGCCACGAACCGCGCGTCGCCCAGGCGCCGCACGGGAATCCCCTGGACGATCTGTTCCAGTTTTTCCGGCGGGACGAGCGCGCGCACCGAAGGCAGGTCCATCGGGCCGGGAGAAACCGCGTTGGCCGTGACGCCGAGAGGCCCCAGTTCCCTTGCGAAGATCTTGGTGAGCGTGATGATCGCGCCCTTCGAGCAGGCATAATGCGCCCCGGTGGCCGTGCCGCCGTTCTGGCCCGCCAGCGAGCCCATGTTGATCAGGCGGCCGTACCCCGCCCGGGCCATGTGCGCTCCCATGACCTGGCAGCCGAACAACGTGCCGCGCAGGTTGGTGCCCAGCACCGCGTCGAACTCCTCGGGGCTGATGTCCATCACGGGCGTGGCCTTGGTCATGGCGGCGTTGTTGACCAGAACCTGCAACTGTCCCCAGCGCTCCAGGGCGGCGGCCAGCGCCGTTTCGAAATCAGGCTTGCGCGTGACGTCGAGCCGCAGAGGCAGCACGCGCTCGCCCCCGGCGTCGATGCGCGCCGCGGCCTGCCGCGCCAGGTCCAGCCGATGGTCGGTGACGGCCACCTTGAACCCGGCCGCATGCAGGCGTTCCGCGATGGCGAACCCCAGCCCCTGGGCGGCGCCGGTCACGAGGGCGATCTGATCCATGGTGTCTCTCCTGGAAACGCGCCGGACGCGGCGTCAATCGATGATCAGTTCGCGGCCGATGCGGGCTTCGACCCGCATGTATTTCCACAGCTTGTGCGTGCCGTCGCCCACGGGCGTGACACGGAACAGGTTGCAGGCGGCGGCCACGGTGTCGTAATCCGGGACGTCCGCCAGCACATAGGTGGTCCAGGGGAACTGGATCGAAGGCCCCACCATGGTCTGATCGTCGTCCAGGTTGCCCAGCACACGCACCCCGGGCAGGTCCCGGATGCCGCGCATCATGACCAGGAAGGCCCCCCAGACGTCTTTCATGTCCTGGGCGGTGCCATCCATGAAATTCTGATTGACGCCGATGCAGAACAACACGCGCAGCAGTTTCTTGTTTTCCATGAGGTTCTCCTGAAATGGATCGGGACGGGCCGTGCTCAGAGATAGCCCGGCAGGGGCGACAGGCCGAAGCGCATGGCGCCCGCGTTCTGGTACGTGATGTCGCCCATGAAGGCGTGCTGGGTCACCATCTGGGCGTCGCGCACCTGCTGGGCCAGCGGGCTGGACTCGTACACGCCGGTCATGCCGCTGAGCATCTGGGCGCGGCGGGCCACATCGGCCCCGACCCGGGCGGCGTGCGTCGCCGACAGGCGCAGCATGCTGATCAGATGATCCTCTGGCTTGCCGCCGGCCACGAGCACCCGCCAGGCGTCGTCGATCGCCTCGTAGAACCAGCTGCGCGCGGCGCGCAATTCAGCCTCGATCCGCGCGACTTCGAGCTGCACGTAGACGCGATCCCCCAGATTCGGAGCGCCGGTCACGGACTTGCGGTTCCCGGCCATGCGAAGGACTTCGTCGATCGCCCCGCGGCCGATGCCCAGCCCGACCACGGCCAGCACCTGCGCCGCGAACGCCAGCGCCGGATAACGGAACAGCGGCGTGTCCAGGGACGAGGCGCCGCCGCGCACGAAGGTCCACTCGTCGGGCACCACGACGCCGTCGGCCACCAGATCGTTGCTGCCGGTCGCCTTCAGGCCCATGACGTCCCAGTTCGGTTCGATCCGGATCTGGTCCCGGCGCATGACGGCCATCCGCGGCAAGGGCGCCTGGTCCTTGACGGCCGGAATGATGCCGACCCCGACCACGTCCGCTCCCATGCTGCCGCTGGAAAATTGCCAGCGGCCGACGACCTTGTGCCCACCTTCGACGGCCTGCGCCGGCTGCGGCGGAAAGATTCCGCCGGCGAAGACCTGATCCACGCCCCCGCTCGCATATAGAGTTTCCAGGGTGGCGACCGGCAAGGCCGACAGATAGATCGGGCCGATGCCGAAGCTGGCGACCCAGCCCGCTGAACCGTCGGCCTGGGAGATCCGTTCGATCAGGCGGCAGAACTCGGCGGGCGAGCACTCGTCGCCCCCGAAGCGCGCGGCGACCAGGGCACGGTAGACGCCCAGGGCCTTGAAGCGATCGATGATGTCCTGGGGGATATGCCCCAAGGCCTCGAATTCCCGTCGGCGCGCGTGGATATCCCGCAAGAGTTCGTCCAGTTCGGCATGCGAACGGATGCCCGGGGGCAAGGGAGTGGTGTCGGTCATCTGTCGTCTCCATGGATCGGGGCTTGTCGTGTTGCTGCCTGAATGCGCTGGGGCATCGGATCGCCTCGCGCAATTTATTTCCGATTTCAATTGATTTTTGAACTAAATAGCGGAAAAGAACGCTTGGAACACCCCGCAGCTTATCGACGGGCGGCGGGTCTCTCGTCTTTGCAAATAAATAAATCCAAAATCATATATTTAGTTGTAATGCTATTGAGCAAGGCAAGGCGGATCAATAGGGAATATCCCGAATCAGACGGGGACCTTGCCCGCGCGCCGGCCCGGCGCGCGGGCCACGGCTTCGGCCTCGACCTCGGCCTGGCGATCCGCCAGATGGACTCTCAGGTGGCCCAGGTGCTCGTACAGAGCATCCCGGCTCTCCACGGGCAGGCCCTTGAACATCTCCACCAGCCAGCGTTCGTGCTCGGCGGCCATCTCCGCGAACTCGGCGCGGCCCTTGTCGGTCAAGGTCACACGCCAGGACCGGCGGTCCTCCGGATTGACGATGCGGCGCACCAGCCCTTCCTTGACGAGCTGATCCGTCAGGCCGGTCACATTGCCGCCGGTCACCATCAGGTAGCGCGACAGCACGTTCATGCGCAGACCCTCCGAATGCCGGTCCAGCTGCGCCAGGTAGTCGAACCGGGGCAGGCTGGTCGCGAAGCGCACGCGCAGCAGCTGGCGGATCTGGTGCTCGATCTGCGTGCTGCAGGCCAGCAGGCGCAGCCAGATCCTGGTTTCCATGTGATCATCGATCTGCGCGCGCGCCTCCAGGCCGATATGATCATCGCCCAGAGACTGCACCAGACGGAAATGTTTGGCATGAGCGGTCATGCGCACTCTCCCCCCTTCGATCGAACTGCCAGCCATATCGGATTCCCTCGTCTTGCGCCGTTGCGAACGGTTCGCCACCCGCAAGGATAAAACAACCATCCCGCGCTCAACCCCGATGCTTGCGTGGCGCCTGGGGACGTTCCCAGGTCGCCGCGGTCACACCGCGTTCGCGCAGCTTGTACTTCTGGATCTTGCCGTTCTCGGTGCGCGGCAAGTCCTCCAGCACGTCGATGTAGCGCGGCACGGCGAAATGCGGCAGCCGGGACTCGCACCAGGCCGACAGTCCCGGCAAGTCCAGTTCCTGCCCGGATCGCGCGACCAGCGCCGCCATGACCTCGTCCTCGGCCAGTTCCGAACCGACGGGATAGACGGCCGCCGCCGCCACGGCGGGATGGCTCAGCAACACTTGCTCGACCTCGAAAGACGAGATGTTCTCACCGCGCCGGCGGATCGCATCCTTGATCCGATCCACGAAGCGGAACGCGCCATCGGCTTCGCGCAGCACCCGATCGCCGGTGTGGAACCACAGGTTGCGCCAGGACTCGACCGTCTTTTCGGGCATGTTGAAATAGCCCGAGGCGAAGGCATAGGGTTCCCGGGCGCGCAAAAGCAATTCTCCGGCCTGCCCATCGGCCACTTCCACGTCGTCCTCGTCGGCCACGCGCGCCTCGAATCCGGGCAGGACCCGGCCCATTACCCCGCGCCGGGGCGAATCCGGCGCGGCGCCGATCACGAAATTCGTTTCCGTCGAGCCATAGCCCTCGAGCAGCCGCACGCCGGTGCGCGCCTGGAATGCCTCGCCGGCCTGGGCGGGCACTCCAGGCCCCAGCCCGATCCGGACGCGGTGCTCCCGTTCCGCCGGCCCTTCCGGCTGCGCAAGCAGGATCGGCACCATGGCGCCGAGCAAGTATACGACGGTCGCGCCGCGGGCACTCATCGAGGCCCAGAAGCCCGAGGCCGAGAACTTCGACTCGAACACCGCCTCGCAACCGGACAGCGCGGCCTGCGCATAGGTATTGAGGGCATTGATGTGGAACAGGGGCAGCGTCGTGCACAGGACATCGTCCCGAGTCACCCCCAGGACGCGCAAGGTGTTGACGCCCCACCAGTAGTACTGCGCATGCGGGCAGAGCACACCCTTGGACGGACCCGTGGTGCCGGAGGTGTAGAGGATCGCCAGGGTATCGCCCGGCCCCATCGCCTCGGCCTCCAGCGCCGGCCCGCCGGGCGGCCAGGGCCCGGACGGCACCTCGCCGATCGCGCCCGCCGCATCGGCGCCGTCCAGCACCCAGATCCGCCGCAGGGAAGTCTTGCCCAGGTCCGCCGTGGCCAGCCGCTCCAGATATTGCGCCTCGATCACCAGCAGCCGCGCCTGGCTGTTGGTCAGGAAATACTCGATCTGCGGCCCTCGGGAGGCGGTGTTGACCGGCACGGCGACGGCGCCCGACCAGCCGCAGCCGAGAAAGACCTCCAGGACTTCTTCCCGGTTCGAACTCATGACCGCGACGCGATCCCCCTTGCCCACGCCGGCCGCGCGCAACGCGCCCGCCCGCCGCGTGGCGATCGGCGCGGCGTCCGCGTGCGTCCAGCGAGCCGCGCCCAGCCTCAGGGCCGGCCGCCCGCCGAACAACTCCGCCTGGCGCAACAGCATCCGCGGCACCGTCCGCTGCCCGGGCGGCAGCTCGTCATGCATCGTCATCGGTTCCTCCTCCCAGATAGGTGGCCCGCACCCGCGCGTCCTCGGAAAGAGCCGCCGAATCGCCCGACAGGGCGATCTCCCCGGTTTCCAGCACGTAGCCGAAATCGGAGCTCTCCAGAGCGGCCCGGGCATTCTGCTCGACCAGCAGGATCGACACGCCGTCCTCGCGCAATGCGCGCACGATCGACAGGATCTCCCTGACGATGAGCGGCGCCAGCCCCAGGCTCGGTTCGTCGAGCATCAGCAGGCGCGGCGCCGACATCAGCGCGCGCCCGACCGCCAGCATCTGGCGCTCGCCCCCGGACAGGGTGTCGGCCCGCTGCGAACGCCGCTCCGCCAGCCGGGGAAAGCGCGCATACACGGAATCCAGGCGGCCTCGCAGGGCCTGCGGCCGCAACCGGCGCGAATACGCCCCCAGGCGCAGGTTGTCCAGCACCGAAAGCTCGCCGAACAGTTCGCGCGTCTCGGGCACGAGGCACAGGCCGCGCTCCACGCGCGCCTCGACGTCCAGGCCGCCCAGGTCCTCCCCCTCGAAGCGCAGCATGCCTTGCGAGGGCAGCAGGCCCATCACCGCCGACAGCAGCGTCGTCTTGCCCGCCCCATTGGGACCGATCACCGAAACGATCTGCCCGGGCAACAAGGCGATCGAGACCCCGCGCACCGCCTCGACCCGCCCATACGCGACCCGCAGGTCCCCCACCTCCAGCATCGGCGCATTCATAGGGCCCCTCCCAGATAGGCGGCCTGCACCCGCTCGTCGGCGCGCACGACCGCCGGCGGACCTTCCACCAGCTTGGAACCGAAGTTCATCACCACCAGCCGGTCCACCAGGTTCATCACGAAATCCATGTCATGCTCCACGATCAGGATGGTCATGCCCTCTTCCCGCAGCTTGCGCAGCAGCTTGCCCAGCGCCATCTTCTCCTGGCGCCGCAGGCCCGCGGCGGGCTCGTCCAGCACCAGCAGGACGGGATCGGAGGCCAGCGCGCGCGCGATCTCCAGGACGCGCTGGGTGCCCAGCGGCAGACTGCCGGCCATTTCATGGGCGCGGTCGCCCAGGCCGATCCGGTCGAGCTGACGCCGCGCCTCGTGCAGGATCCGGCGCTCCTCCTCCCGGTCCAGGCGCAATCCGGCGCGCAGGATGCTGGGCCTCGTCCTGGCATGGACGCCCAGCGCCACATTGTCCAGCAGGCTCATGTGCGGGCGCAGCTTGACGTGCTGGAACGTGCGCCCCAGGCCCAGGCGGGCGATCTCGAGCTGCCGCATGCCGGACACGTCGCGCCCCAGGAACCGCACCCGGCCGGAGGTCATGGAGATCGTGCCGGTCAGCAGGTTGAACATAGTGGACTTGCCGGCGCCATTCGGCCCGATCAGTCCCAGAATCTCGCCCGCGTTCAGTTCGAAGCTGACATCGTTGACGGCGATCAGGCCGCCGAAACGCTTGACCGCGCCCTGTACCGACAGGATCGGCGTCCCCCGGGCCGGCATGGCGCGATTCGGCAGTGGCCGGGCCGGCGCCTCGGACGCCGCGGCCGGACGGCCCGGACCATGGCGTCGCCGCCAGCGGCGCACGTAGGCCATCAGGCCGCCACGGGCGAAATGCAGCAGTGCGATGAACAGGGCCGAGAACACGATGGAATCGAGCTGGCCGGAGCGCTGCGTGAGCCACGGCAGAACATCCTGCAGGACGTTCTTGAGGACCAGCACCAGGCCGGACCCCGCCAGGGCGCCCGCCAGGCTGCCCAGGCCGCCGGCCACCGCCATCAGCAGGTATTCGATGCTGGCGTGCACGCTGAACGGCGAGGGGCTGACGAACCGGTTCATGTGCGCGTACAGCCAGCCCGCCAGGCCGGCCAGCAGCGCGGCCGTGACGAACAGGGACAGCCGCAGCCGGTAGGCGTCCGCGCCGACGCTGGCCAGCAGCGTCGCACCGCCGCGCAGTCCCCGGATGGCGCGACCCGGACGGGAATCGAGCAGGTTGCGGCTGAACAGGAACGCCAGGCCGACCATCGTCCAGACGAGGTAGTACATGGCCCGCGGCTCCATCAGCGACCAGCCGCCGATCGTCACGGGCGGGATGCCCGACAGGCCGGTATGCCGGCCCAGAGCTTCAAGATTGCCGAACAGCATGGAGATCGACAGGCCCCAGGCGATCGTCGACAGGGCAAGGAAGTGCCCCCCAAGGCGCAGGGTCAGCATGCCGATCGCCAGGGCGGACAGCCCCGTCAACAGCAGCGCGAACGGCAGGCCCAGCCAGGGCGACATCCCGTGGACGGTCGTCAGCCATGCGCTGGCGTAGGCGGCGATCCCCACGAAAGCCGCCTGGCCGAACGACGTCGCGCCGCCCACGCCGGTCAGCAGGACCAGCCCCAGGGCAACCAGGGCGCCGATGCCGATCTCATTGAACAGCGAGACCGTGAAAGTGCCCGCGAACAGCGGGAGGACAAGGGCGGCGACCAGCACCGCCACCGAAATCCTGGAGGCGAACAGTTTCATTGATCGATCTCCTCGGCTTCTTCCTCGTGGTGGCGCGCCAGATAAGAGCGCGCCATCAGCACGGGAATCAGCAGACTGAACACGATCGCGTCCTTGAGCGCACCACTCCAGAAAGACGCGAAGCTTTCGAACACACCGACGGCCAGAGCGCCCAGGGCCGTGGCCGGATAGCTCACCAGGCCGCCGATGATGGCGGCCACGAAGGCCTTCAGGCCGATGAGAAAGCCGGAGTCGTAATACATGGTGGTGACGGGCGCGATCAGGATGCCGATGAATCCCGCCAGCAGGGATGAATAGCCGTAGGCCAGCAGGGCGGTGCGAGCGGGGCGGATCCCCACCAGCCTCGCCCCCACACGGTTGATCGCCGTGGCGCGCAGCGCCTTGCCCATCGCGGTCCGCTCGAAGGCGAGGAAGAACAGGCCGCTGAGCACGATCGCCATGCCCACCATGAGGATCACCTGGCCGCCGACCTCGACCCCGCCGCCCAGCGTCAGGGAGCCCATCGCCAGGGGCGCCGTGCGCGTGCCCTCGGGTCCGAAGAACAGCAGGCCCAGGCCGGAGAGCAGGAAGCTCAGGGCGAGGGACACGATCAGCAGCACCAGCACGGAGGCGTCGGCGATGGGCTGGAACACCACGCGCGCCAGCAGCGGCGCCATCGGCACCACCAGCAGCACCGACGCGATCACCTGGACGGGCGCCGGCGCCCCGGCACGCGCGGCCGCCCAGGCGATCAGGCAGGGGATCAGGGGCAACCCTCCCCACAGCAGCAGCGCGCGGGGGATGCGGCGCCCCTCGCCCTTGCGGACCAGGCTTCCCAGCTCCGTCAGCAGCGCCGCCGCTGCCAGGAAAGCCACCAGGCCGATGGTCGGCGGCACCCGGCCCGCCTCGAAGGCCGCCAGGCTCAGGGCGGAGAAGGCCGCGATGTCCCCGAACGGCACGAACACGACGCGCGTGACCGAAAAGACCAGCACAAGCCCCAGGCCCGCGAGCAGGTAGATGGCACCGTTGGCCAGGCCGTCGATGCCCAGGATGAGGGCGATATCCCATGTCATGATGTCAAATCCCTTCGTTTCATCGCCGCGGGCCGCCGTTCAGCGGCCCGGCGGCTTCGGCTGCGCGGCCAGCTTCCACTGTCCGCCTTCCATGCGCACCATGACGACCGCGCGTTCGTCAGAGCCGTAGCGGCTGTCGCGCCCGAAGTTGTAGATGCCGTGCGTGCCGGCCAGCTCCCGCGTCGATACGATGGCGTCCTTGAGCGCCTGCCGATAGGCCGGCGTGCCCGGCTGCCCCGCGTCCCCGCCGACCCGCGCGGCGGCGTCGGCGAGCACGAGATAGGCGTCATAGGTATAGGCCGAGAAGGCGTCCGTCGGCGGCGCGCCATACAGCTGCATGTACGAGGCGCGAAACGCCATCGACGCCTCGCGGATCGGATCGCCGGCCGGCAACTGCCCGGCCACCAGCACCGGTCCGCTGGGGACCTCCAGACCTTCGATCGAACGGCCGCCCACACGGACGAAATCGGCATTGATCAGGCCGTGGGTGCCATAGATCCGCCCGGAATAATGACGATTGGCGAGCTCCAGGTACGGCAGCGCGCCCGGCGTGCCGCTGTTGCCCGCGAAGACGGCGTCGGGCCGCTTGCCGATGATCTTCAGCACCTGGCCGGCGACCGACATGTCGCCGCGCGCATACCGCTCGTTGGCCACGACCTCGATGCCCAGTTCTCCGGCGCTGCGGACCAGCGAATCGT
Organism: Castellaniella sp. WN; assembly: GCF_054457555.1. Taxonomy (NCBI): domain Bacteria; kingdom Pseudomonadati; phylum Pseudomonadota; class Betaproteobacteria; order Burkholderiales; family Alcaligenaceae; genus Castellaniella; species Castellaniella sp. WN. Next base: position 91,755 of record NZ_JBTKZC010000002.1, read on the forward strand.
AGGCCAGATCCCCCAGCGCGTCGGAGAAGCCGATGAAGGCCACGGTCCCGACGCCCTCGGCCTTCATGCGCTTGACCACCGCCGACACCATCAGATCGAACGGCTGCGAGGCCGCCACCGTCCAGTCGTGCTCCATCCCGGGCAGCGAAACGGGCGTGGGCGAGATCAGGGGCGTCTTCAGTTCCTGCGCGACGGCGGCGATGGCCATCGCGCCGGGAACGCCCGAGGTGCCGATGAGCACGTCCACCTTGTCCTCGTTGACCAGCTTGCGCGCATTGCGCGCGGCCGTCGCAGGATCGGAGGCATCGTCCAGAACGATGACCTCGACCTTGTGGCCGGCCACCTCGGGCATCCGGGCATGCGCGGCGCGCACGCCCCTTTCATAGGGAATGCCCAGCGCCGACACCGGCCCGGACAGCGAGCTGATCACCCCGACCTTCAAGTCCGCCCCCCAGGCGGCGATCGACAGGCAGGACGCGCCGGCGAGGGCCAGCCAGCGCAGCGCGCGCGGCGCCGCGAACATTTCCAGAAACGAGGCCATGAGTCTCTCCAGGAATCGTGGGCGGGCCGCCGCCGGACCGGGCCGGCGGCCGGCCATTGCCGATCAGGGAACCAGCTTCCATTGACCCTTTTCGAGCCGGACCACCACGCGGGAACGCTCGTCCGTGCCGTAGGTCGTGTCCGGCCGGAAGTTGTAGACCGCGTGAGTGCCCACCAGTTCCTTGGTGCTGTTGATCGCATCGCGCAGCGCCATGCGGAATTCCGGCGTGCCCGGCTCGGCGGTGGCCGAAGCGCGCCTGGCCGCGTCCAGGAAGATCAGCCAGGCGTCGAAGGAATAGGCGGAAAACGCATCGGCGGCCGGCGCGCCATTGGCCTTCTGGTACGCGTCCCGATAGGCCATCGCCACCTTGCGGATGGGATTGTCTCCGGGCAGCTGTTCGGCCACGATGACCGGACCGGTCGGCGCCAGCAGGCCTTCGACGGAACTGCGCGCGACATTGATGAAGGCCGGATTGATCAGGGCGTGGGTACCGTAGAGCTTGCCCTTGTAGCCGCGGTCGGCCAGCGCCAGGTACGGCAGCGCGCCGGGCGTGCCCGAATTCCCCGTGATCACGGCGTCGGGATGCCGGGAGACGATCTTCAGCACCTGGCCCGCCACCGATGCGTCGCCGCGCGCGTAACGCTCGTTGGTCACGACCTCGATACCCGCCGCCGGCGCCGTCTTCTCCAGCGCCTCGTAGACCTGGTCCCCCCAGGCATCCGAAAAGCCGATGTAGCCCAGGGTATGGACGCCGGCCTGCTTCATGTGATCGACCACGGCGCTGATCATCAGGGCGGCGGGCTGCGGCACCGTCACGACCCATTCGGCCTCGGCGCCCGACAGATCGGCGTGGGCGATCGAGATCAGCGGCGTCCTGGATTCGCGCGCCACCGCGGCAATGGCCAGGGCGCCTGGCGAGCCGGCCGTACCGATGATGGCATCGACCTTGTCCTCTTCGATCAGCTTGCGGGCATTGCGCGCCGCCGTGCTGGGATCCGAGGCATCGTCCAGCTGGATGAGCTGGACCTTCCTCCCATCGATCTCGGACTGGTAGGCCCGCCCCGCCTGGATGCCCTTCTGGTAGGGAATGCCCAGCGAGGAAACCGGACCCACCAGGGAGGTGATGAATCCGACCTTGTAGTCGGCCGCGTGGGCCGAGGGGATCGCGGCGATCATGGCCGCTGCCGAAGCGGTTGCGGCCAGGAGGCGCAGGGAGCGAAGAGACTTCATCACGGACTCCTTCATAAAGGACCAAAGTATTTATTCATTAAAAATTCATTTATGAAACATGGAGACGGAATGCCGGACATCCGGCGCGGGCGCCTGCTTCAGGCGTCCGCCACCAGGGCCAGCACCCGCAGGGGGCTGCCGCTGCCCTTCTCGATCTTCAGCGGCGGGCAGATCAGCACCGCGCCGCTGGCGGGCAGCAGATCCAGATTGCACAGGCACTGCAAGCCATAGCGGCCGGCGCCATGCATGAGGTAGTGGCAGGGATAGGGCGGGCGCAGATGGTATCCCTGGCCCGCATCGGTGCCGATCGCCTCGGAGCCGAACCCCAGCACGTCGCGCTGCTCGATCAGAAAGCGCACGGCCTCGGCGCTGGGCCCCGGCGTATGCTGGCCGGTTTCGTCGTAGTTCTGGTATTGCCCGGGGTCGGCGCGCTTGGACCAGTCGGTGCGCATCAGCACCCACGAGCCCGCCGGAATGCGGCCATGCGAAGACTCCCACGTCTCGATGTCCCGGATGGTCAGCAGGTAGTCCGGGTCATCCTTCACCTGCGGCGAGCAGTCGATGACGCAGGCGGGCGCCACGAAATGGCGAACCGGGATGGTGTCCACCGAGTTGTCGGGCAGGTCGCGGCCGGAAATCCAGTGAATGGGGGCGTCGAAGTGCGTACCGGTATGCTCGCCGCAGGAAAAGTTGTTCCAGTACCAGCCCGGCCCGCGCTCGTCGTATTTCGAGACTTCCTCGATGCGGAAAGGCCAGCACTGGCCGAATTCGGGCGGCAGCGCGATCTGCGGGAATTCGGGCGTCAGGGTCTGAGTGAGGTCGACGACGCGGATGCCGCCTCCCAGCAAGGCCCGGGCGAACCCCATCAGGGCTTCGGCGCCCGTCGCCGGATCGGTATGGGATGTCATGCTTTGCTTCTCCAGGCCGTCAGGCGCCACGGTTCATCGAGAGTTCACGTTCCAGGACCTTGGGATTGTCGCGCCAGCGCCGCAGCCATTCCTGCGCCACGTCGCCGGGATACACATCCTCGATCCCCTCTTTCAGTGCCCTGACGACGGCGGCGGCCAGGGCCTCGGGACTCAGCTTGGGGGGCGGCACGTTCTGGTTCCATTCATCGTCGACCGGCCCCGGATAGACGTTCATGACGCGGATGCCCGCCGGCGCCATTTCCGCCCTCAGGCACTGCGCCAGCGAATGCGCCGCCGCCTTGCTGGCGCTGTAGGTGCCCTGCGGCGGGAAATTCGACAGGGCGTAGATCGACAGGAGATTGACCCACGCCGTCGCGCTGATCGTGCCGTCGGCCGAGCGCCCCTTGAGCGCCGGGCCGAACGCCTGTGCGAGCCGCAGCAGGCCGAAATAATTGATGTCCATCTCGGCGCGCGCGACATCGGTGCCGCGCCGCGAGGCGATCCCATGCGTGCGGTGCACCTCGGCGTTGTTGACGACGATATCCACCTTGCCGCCGATGGAGCCCGCCTGCTCGACGACGCTGCGATTGTCGCTGAGGTCCAGCGGCACCAGCGACACCTGCGGCAGGGCCGCGATGTCCTCCAGCCCGCCCAGCCTCTTCCAGGGCTCGGCATGGCCCACCCAGACCAGATCGGCCCCCGCCGCCACCAGCGCCCGCACGAGGGCCTGCCCCACGGGGGTCTTGCCGTCGGTGACCAGCACCTTGCGGAACTTGGGATCGCAGCCCATTTCGCGCAGCATCGGATCGTCTGCCATATTCGCACTTCCTTCCATCGGGAATCCAATCAAGACGGCCTGCCCGGCGCGATCGAGCCGGGCCCCCACGCGCACCCGCCGCGGCGCGGGGCCGACGTCGCCATGCACATGCACCATGACGGTGGGCCCGGCATCCAGGCGCACGAATCCCAGGCGCCAGGGCAGACGTTCACGGAAAAACAGGTCGTTGCTGTGATGCAGCGTCGTTTCCGCGAGCAGCTCACCATCACCGCCCTGCCCGCGCCAGACGAGCCGGCTGGACAGGCACTGGTGACAGGCGGCGCGCGGCGGGTACTGCACGGCCCCGCAGGCATCGCAGGCCTGCAGTTCGAAGCGCCCCTCGGCGGCCGCCGCCGTCATGCCCAGGGCCACGCGGCCGCGTGCCCAAGGGGGCAGATTCATTTGGCGGGTGCGCAGGACCGGATTCTTGCGCGGGGGCCGCATCAGGGGCATGGTCATTGGCTGCTCCCGAGAATCACCGCGCCGGTGCAGAGGCAGCGGTCGTAGGTCACCATGCCGAACCCCGCCACCAGGCCCAGCCGCGCACCGGCGACGGCGCGGTCGCCGGCCTGACCCGTCAACTGGCGTATCGTTTCCGTGAGCCCCATGAATCCCCCCGCCGCCCCCGGCTGCCCGGCCGACAGCTGGCCGCCGCCGGTATTGTTGGGAAAGCTGCCGTCCACCGTCAGGGTGTTGGCGCGCACGAACTCGGGGCCTTCGCCCTTGTCGCAGAATCCCAGGTCCTCGAACTGCATCATCACGATGACGGGGTAGTCGTCGTAGGATTGCAGCAGGTCGATGTCGTCCGGCCCGACGCCCGCCTGCGCATAGAGATCGTCGCGGTCCTGGCGCCAGCCGCCGCGCACCATCACCGGATCATCGGAAAACGCGTTGTGGCGCTCGATGGCGGCCCGCACCAGGACATGGTCGAGCCCCAGGTCGAGGGCGCGCTGCCGCTTCATCACCAGAAAGGCCTCGGCGCCGGCGCAGGGCATGACGCAATCGAACAGATGCAGGGGATCGGCGATCGGTCGCGCCGTCATGTACTGGTCCAGCGTCAGCGGCTTCTTGAACAGGGCGTTGGGATTGCGCAGCGCGTTCTCGCGCTGCGCAACGGCGATGCGACCGAAGTCCTCGCGCCGGGCGCCGAACTTGCGCATGTAATGCGCCGTGATCATGGCGAAGACCGAGTTGGGTCCCCCCGATCCATACGGATAGGTGGCGTCCCGGGCAAAGTCGCTGAACGCCCCGAGCGTCTGGCGAAATGAATCCACGTGATTGGTGTCGGCCGCCACGCAGGCCACGATGTCGGCATCGCCCACCTGGACCGCCCGGGCGGCGCGCCGCAGGCACATGACGCCGGACGCCCCGCCGGTGGGCACGTGATCGAGCCAGCGCGGCGACAGGCCCAGGTGCTGGGTGACGCCCACGGCCGTATCGGGCGCCAGAGAGAAGCTGGACAGGCACAGGCCGTCGATACACTCTTTGGCCACGCCGCCGCGCTCGGCCAGCCCGCGCACGGCCTGGCCGATGAACCAGTGCGCGCCTTCGTTCGAGAAGCGCTGGTAAGGCACGGTGACCGGCACGGCCACGGCGACATCGTCATACCCCAGGCGCGCCATCAGGACATCCTCCCGATCATGGTCTTGTTCATGGACAGCTCCTTCCGGCCCGGGCAAACAGCCCATCGACCGGGAAGCCCCGGCGCACCAGGGCGTCGCGCAGGAAGCGCCCGTGCTCGTCGGCCAGCGCCGCATTGCGCAGTTCGCGCAGGATGGCGGGCGCCAGGGCCTTCGCATGGCGGTCCAGCACCGTCATGATGGTTTCGTAATTGCGCAGGCCCCGCTCGTGCGTGTCGCTGTAGCCGCGCACCAGCGTCTGGCATTTGGCCGCTTCCAGCGCCAGGCGGGGATCGATGGCGGCCGCCGCGCGCAGGCGCCCCAGCCAGGCCTCGATGCGCGCGGTCTCGACGGCATAGCGCAGGGTGACGCGCCGCCAGCGCCCCCACCACGCCAGCGCATACAGCAGGAAAAATCCGCCCAGCGAGCTGGTGGCGACCACACGGCCTTCACGAGTGAAGCGGGCCACGAGGCGATGGATGACATGCGGCCTGGACAGCCAGCGCCCCAGGCCGGCGGGCAGGGTTTCGCAGATTTCCTCGATGCGCGGGTGCATGTACTCGGAGATCGACAGCACCTGCTCGTCGGCGGCGCGCACTTCATCGCGCACACGCCGGAATCGGCTGCCGCGGATCTTGAGATCGGCCACCCGGATGGTGTCCTCGTAGGTCATCCACAGGGCGAGGTGGCGAGCCACTTCGCGCATCATCTCGACATCTTTCCCGCCAGGGGCCGCCATTTGCGCATCCAGCCGGTCGAGGTACAGGCGCCCGTAGGCCGGATCCTGGTAATCCACGCAGCGGCGGATGCCCTCGATCACGATGGGCTGAATATCCGCCGGATAGCCGCGGGCATGCTCGACCAGCCGCGCCACCCGCGGATGGCGCGGCGCCACCGCGGCCGGATCCGGCAAGGCGGGCTTATCGGGGGTCTCCAGCCGTCCGCCCTCCCGGGCGCGCACGGTGGGGCGCGAAGCCTCGCTTTGCGTGAGCCGCGCCTGATCGAAAGCATCTGCGAAGGCCGCCAGGCTGGCCTTGACGCCCACGCCGCCGCGCTCGATGGTGGCTTCGAACTGGGTCCGGTTGAAGGGCAGCACCCCGGCGCCGCTGAGCGCGCCGAACAGCACGGCACTGACCACGCTGCCGTTGCGCTCCGCGGTCCTGGCCATGTCGAAGATGACCAGCCGCCGGGCCTCGCGGCGGATCCGCCGCTGGAGCGCGCCGCTATCGACCCGGCCGTCCCCCAGATGCGATTTCTCGGCGATCGCATAAACCCGGTGCGTGGATCCGATCAGGGTCGTGCGGTCCGGCGTGACGAAGCCACGCTGCACGGCCCGCCCCGCCTCCATGAGTTCGGAGGCCAGGACAATATCCACGTCGCCCGGCATGGGCGACTGGGCCAGCACCGGCGGGCGGGCATCGGGCCGGTCCGCCCCTGGAAACAGCTCGACGTAATAGATGGTGGCGCCAGTGCGCTGCGCCACGCCGGGCACGGACGTGGTCTGGGCGAACCAGCCGTTTTCCTCGCCCATGTCGACGATCCAGTCGGCCAGCACGCCGCCGCCTTCGCCGCCCATGGCCAGAATCGCGATTTTGATCGGTTCGGAATACATGTCGTATCGTCCCGGCGGCGCTCTAGAATGCATACCGGTCGCGGCGGCGGGCCAGGCCGCGCTGGAACCAGGCGATGATCGCCCCGCGCGCGCGGTGCTTCCATTTGTCCCAGCCCGTCGGGTTGTCGATGAGGCTGGCCTTGTAGAACGACGGGCACAGGACCGCGGCATGAGCGACCTCGCCGCAATGGCCGCACCCCACGCAGGTGTCCTCCACGGCTGTGACGGGCTCCTGGCGCAGCGGGTCGGGGTTGTCCTTGATGGTGAGCGACGGACAGCCCGACAGGCGGATGCAGGAATGATCGCCGGTGCAAGTGTCCGGATCGACGCCGAAACGCTCGCGCACGACGCGCCTGCCCTCGGCAACGGCCTTGCGCCGCAGCGGCTTTTCACGCCGCTGGCGGTTGAGCATGCACTCGCTCTGGGCGATCAGCACCTTGGGACCATGCGAGAGGGTGGTGAGCGCCTCGCGCAGGGCGGCCGTCATGGCCTTGGTATCGTAGGTGCGGCGGATCGTGCGCACCCACTTCACTCCCACCCCGCGCACGGCGTCCTCGATCTCGTGGCCCGTGCTGCGGGTCGGATTGACGGTATTGTGCGTGGAGAGGATGTCCTGGCCGCCGGTGGCGGCGGTGTAGTTGTTGTCCACGATGATGGTCAGGTTGTCGCTCTGATTGAACACCGCGTTGGCCACGCCGCTGGTCAGGCCGTTATGCCAGAACCCCCCGTCTCCCATGATGGAGATGGCGCGGCGGTTGGCGGGCGCGCCGCCCGGGGCGACGTTCAAGGCCGAGGCGCTCGCCCCGCCCAGGCCATAGCCCATGGTGGTATTGCCCAGATCGAAGGGCGGCAGGATGGAGAACAGCTGACAGCCGATGTCGGCGCTGATGTGGTGCGCTCCCAGTTCGCGCTCGACCAGCCGGATGGCGGAAAAAATGGGGCGCTCGGGGCATCCGGTGCACAGCCCGGGCGGGCGCGGATACACGGTTTCGCTCAGGGGCGGCGGGATGTCTTCCTCGCGATCCCCGGCGACCGCGGTCGCCGCCATGGCGGGGCCGTCCGCTTCGGCCTCTGCGATCGCCAGGGCCTGGGCCGCAGCCGCGGCGGCCCGCGGCTGCGGGGCCGCGGCTCCGGCCCCAGGCAGGGTCCAGCCGTGCTGCTCCAGGAAGGCCCGCAGCCCGGCGCGCACCGCGACAGCCGTGTATTCGCCCGCCATCGGCAGCACATCCTTGCCATGCAGGCGGATGTCCAGGCGCCGTTGCAGCACGATCGAGGCGACGTTCTGCTCGATGAAGTTCGGCTGCCCTTCCTCCAGCACCAGCAAGGCCTTCTTGCCCCGGCAGAAACGCTCGAACTCTTCATCCACCAGGGGGTAGGCCACATTCAGCACGTACAGCGGAATCTTCGACTCGCCATACACGTCCGCCAGCCCCAGGCGCTGCAGCGAACGGATCACAGTGTTGTAGAGTCCGCCCTGCAAGGCGATGCCCACGTCCGCGGCCGTTTCGGAGAAGAACTCATTGAGCCGACGCTCCTGGATGAAGCGCACGGCCGCGGGCCAGCGTTCTTCGATCTTTTCCTTTTCATGGACGAAGCTGGCCGGGGGCAACACGATGCGGCCGACGTCCCGCACGGGGTTTTCCAGCGCATCGCGCACGGAGAACGCCGGGGCCCGGTTGTCCGACGCGATGAACTGCCCGTGCAAATGGCAGGAGCGGATGCGCATCTGCAGCATGACCGGCGTATGGCTGGCCTCGGACAGGTCGAAACCGTCCTTGACCGCCCGCACGATGCAGGGCAAGTTCGGACGCGGGTCCAGCAGCCAGATCTGGGATTTCATGGCGAAGGCATGGCTGCGCTCCTGCATGATCGAGGAACCCTCTCCATAGTCCTCGCCCACGATCACGAGCGCGCCGCCCGTGACCCCGCCCGAGGACAGGTTCGCCAGCGCATCGGAGGCCACGTTGGTGCCGACCGTGGCCTTGAACGTGACCGCGCCGCGCAGAGGATAGTTCACCGACGCCGACAGCGTCGCCGCCGCCGTGGCTTCGCTGGCGCTGTTCTCGAAGCGGATGCCGTACTCGGCCAGGATGTCCTGCGCATCCGCGAGGACGTCCATCAGGTGCGAGATGGGTGCGCCCTGGTAACCCGCGACATAGGCTACGCCGGATTCCAGCAACGCCTTGGTGACGGCGAGGATGCCTTCGCCCCGGAAGACCTCCCCCGCCGGCAATCGCAATTTCTCGACTTCGGCAACAAACGACCGTTCAGCCATTGTCTCGCTCCAGAACCGTGGATCCGCCGTCTCTCAGGGACGACTCTGGAGCGGATTATATTTTATAAATGAACTTATTCATTATCATGATTTACCCTAAGCCTATGCCCGGCCGCCATCGGACGGGCATAGAATTGAGGCCGCCGTTCACGATAGGAATCAAATGCCACACGCCACGGAATCCAGCCCGTCCGTCACCGCCCGCTTCGTCGACGGCTATCTGCCCGCGCTGCTGGCGCTGGCAAGCCAGCTCATTTCGGGAGAATTTCACGAGGTGGTCCGCCAGCATGGCTTTTCGGTGTCCGAATGGCGCGTGATGGCCTCCCTGGCCGACGGCGACCCCATCAGCATCGGTGATCTGGCCCAGGTCACCGTCACTAAACAGCCCACCATCACCCGTCTGCTGGACCGCATGGAATCGAAGGGCCAGGTCGAGCGGCTGCCCCACCCGAGCGATCGGCGCATCACTCTGGTGCGCATCACGCCCCGGGGATCCCGGACGATCGAACGCCTGATCAAGCTGGCGCGCGAGCACGAAAGCCGCGTCCTGGAGCCCTTCGGACTCGCCCGCGCCGAGGAACTGAAGAAGACGCTGCGCCAGATCATCGACCTGCACGCGGGACGGCCTGGCGGACACGGGACCGCCGGCGAAGACGCCCTGTCCGACTCAGTGCTCGGATAGGTTGACGAACATGCGCCGCAGCACTGTCATCAAGCGCTCCAGTTCGCCGGCATCCAGGCCCCGATAGCCGCGGACGAAGATCCCGCGGGTCGCCTCCTCGATCCGGGCGGCCAGGTCCTCGCCCTGGGGGGTGATCAGGACGTCCGTCACGCGCGCGTCCTCCGAGTTCGTGCGCATCTCGATCAGCCCCGCCTCGCGCATCCGCTGGAGGATGCGCGTCAGCGTCGAGGGTTTGATGACCACGTGCATGGCCAGCATGGATACACTGACGACCCCGTGCCGCCGCAGGACGATCAGGACCCGCCGCTGGGGGATGCCGGTCTTCAGGCGCTTGAGCACCTTTTCGAGTTCGAGCGTATAGAGGGCGTGGACTCGGACCAGCCAGTAGAACGGAAACTCGTCGTAATGGAAGTCTCCGCCTTCCGGGATGAAGCGCCGCGGGTCGTCGTCAACCATGATTTCCGCCTGATTTAACAAGGTGTCAACGGCGCCGAGGATCCGCCTCGGCGCGAAGGGCAGGGAAGAAAAGGGATGTCTCAGCGCGCCGCCAGCCATTCGACGACCGCATCGTCGAATGGCCGCACGGCGGCGGCGCCGGGACTGTTGACCAGGCTGACCAGGATGTAGCGCTTGCCGCTGGCGCCGCGCACGTAGCCGGCCAGCGCGCGCGAATCGCGCAGGGTGCCGGTCTTCAGGTGCGCCTGGCCGCGCGTGTCCTCCGAGCGCAGGCGGCGGCGCACCGTGCCATCCACCCCCGAGATCGCCAGCGAGGAGACGAATTCCGGCATCATCGGCGAGCGCCAGGCCACGTCGAGCATCTGCGCCAGGCCGTGCGCCGTGATGCGGCCCTGGCGCGACAGGCCCGAACCATTGTCCAGCACCCAGCCGGCCGTGTCCACGCCCTGGTTCTTCAGGATCTGCCGGACCGCCCGTCCGCCGCTATCCGGCGTGGCGCCCGGGCCGTTGAGTTCCGCGCCCAGGGTCAGCAAAGTCATGCGGGCCATGACGTTATTGCTGTACTTGTTGATCTGGCGGATCACGTCGGCCAGCGAAGGCGAATCGTGCCAGGCCAGCACCGCGGCCCGCGCGGGCGCGCGACCGTCACGGATGCCGCGCGACAGCGTGCCGCCCAGTTCGCGCCAGAGCAGGCGGAACAGCGCCTCGAAATGGTCGTCCTGGCTGCCGGCCAGGCGGTATACGCTGAACTCGCCGCATTCGCCGACAGCCTTGCCGGAGACGTGGATGACGGACCGGGGACCATCGGGCCGGACGTCGGCCGCCACGGCGGGCGAGCCCTTGCACACGCCGTCCAGCCATTCGGGCCGGCCCTCGACACGCACATCGCGGGTCGGCGGATCGAGCAGGGGAATCCACTGGCGCGACCTGGCGTCGGGCAGGAACACCAGCCGGGTCGCGCCGAAGTTGACCATCATCGCATCGGGACTGGCATTGTAGGGACGGTCGGGGGAGTCGTCGAAATCACCCGGATCGATGGCCACGTCGCCGAAGCGGCCGCGGTCCACGACGACCTCGGACAGGTTCTTCACCCCCCGCAGGCGCAGTTCACGCAACATGTTCCAGAGGTCTTCCTGGCGGAACCAGGGATCCCCGGCCGCCTGGACATAGAGCGGTCCCTGCAAGGTGCCCTGCTCGTCGACACGGGCTCCCGGATCGGACAGGAAACGGGTGCGCCAGACGTAGTCCGGCCCCAGGGCCGACAGCGCGGTCCAGGTGGTCACGGTCTTCATCACCGAGGCCGGATTGCGCGGCTCGTCGGCCTGGACGCGGGCGATGACCGGGCCGCCGGCCTCGCGGATTTCCAACGAAAGAGAGGACAGCGGCAGTTTGGTGGCCTTCCAGGCCTTCTGCAGCTCCGGCGGCAGAGCCTGCGCGCCGGCATCCAGCGACACGCTCGCGATCAGACACGCCGCCAGCCCCGCGCCCAGGCGCCGCAGTCGCCATGACCCCCACATCATCCTTCCCGCCAGCCGCATGCCATCACCCGCCCGATGAAAACCAACAAAAAACGCCAGCATAATCCAAAGCGGACGCCCGGGATGCGGCTGAATGCGATGGCCGGTCCGGACCTGCGACCCCGCCGGCCGGAGCGCCGGCGGATCAGACTAACGGCGGATCAGACTAACGATCATGGTGGTAGGCACCACCCCTGAAGATGAAAGAGACTTTGGGGTGGAAGGTGTTGGGTGAAGGTCGTAAAAGTTTTTGGCGGCTCGACCCCGCGGCTAACGTGACCGGCCGGACTGACTCGCACCCCGGATTGCTTCCCTAGAGAGCGCACGCTAAACAGGCCGTTGGCGACATGTCGCCTTCAGGCACGTTCAGTCCCGGCACCCGCCACCTTCCACCCTTAAGTCTAATCGACAGGAGGTGGTATGGAACTGGGAGCGTTATACAAACGGGTGATCGGTCTGGACATTCATCAGGCGCAGATCACGGCCTGTGCGCTGATCGAGGAAGCAGACGGCTGCGCACGCATCGAGCAACGTCAATTCGGCGCGTTCAAGCGAGACCGTCGGGAACTGGCCGACTGGGTGGCGTCACTACGCCCCGACGAAGTCGTGATGGAGAGCACCGGCATTTACTGGAAGAGCCCGTATGCGGCACTGGAAGCGCGTGGCATCTGCGCCAAGGTGGTCAATGCGCGACATGTGAAGAACGTGCCGGGCCGCAAGACCGATGTGGGTGATGCCCACTGGTTAGCGACGCTGGCGCGAGCGGGATTACTGCGCGGCTCGTTTGTACCGCCGGCCAAGCTGCGGGAACTGCGCCTGATCGCCCGCCAACGACAGAAACTTGTCGGGCAACTGGCCAGCGAGAAGAACCGTCTGCACAAGGTGCTCACCGATAGCGGCGTGCGCCTGGGGGTGGTGGTCAGTGATCTGCACGGCCAGTCGGCACGCGCCATGGTCAAGGCGATCATCGCCGGACAAGCGCCGCAGGAGGTGCTCAAGCTTGCCAGTCGCCGCCTGAAGGCCAGCCGCGAGGAAATCTTCGACGCCCTGCAAGGCGACCTGACGGCCAGCCATCACTTCGTCCTGGATGAACTGATGCAGCATGTCGAGGAAATCGAGGCCCGTATCGTTCGCTTCGATACCCGGCTGCTCGCCGAACTGAAATCCGAACACAACGCCTTGGCCCTGCTGCAAACCATTCCCGGCGTCGATCAGATCGGGGCTGCCATGCTGTTGGTCGAAATCGGCTCCGACATGGATGTCTTTGGTAGTGCCGATCGTCTTGCCTCCTGGGTCGGCATCTGCCCCGGCAACAACGAATCAGCCGGCAAGCGTAAATCCGGTCGTGTTCGCAAGGGCAATCTGTATGTCCGGCGCCTGTTGTGCGAGTTCGCTCACGCCGCTAGCCGTACTCAATCCGTCTTCAAATCGAAATTCCAGGCCTTGATGGTGCGCCGTGGCTATAAACGGGCCATCATCGCCATCGGCCACAAAATACTGCGAACGATCTTCTTCATACTCCAGCGTGGCGAACACTACCGGGACAGCGCCACCGACTATGAGGCCCTATCCGTTCAACGCAACGCTCCACGCTGGATCAAGGCTCTGACCAAGTTCGGATTTATCCAACCTGCCAGCGCCTGAGCCGCACCGCCCTAGCCCTTACAGCCTTCGATGGCTGGGGGGGCGCTCGGTCAGAAATGCCTGTCTTTCACGCTAGACTAACGATCATGGTGGTAGGCACCACCCCTGAAGATGAAAGAGACTTTGGGGTGGAAGGTGTTGGGTGAAGGTCGTAAAAGTTTTTGGCGGCTCGACCCCGCGGCTAACGTGACCGGCCGGACTGACTCGCACCCCGGATTGCTTCCCTAGAGAGCGCACGCTAAACAGGCCGTTGGCGACATGTCGCCTTCAGGCACGTTCAGTCCCGGCACCCGCCACCTTCCACCCTTAAGTCTAATCGACAGGAGGTGGTATGGAACTGGGAGCGTTATACAAACGGGTGATCGGTCTGGACATTCATCAGGCGCAGATCACGGCCTGTGCGCTGATCGAGGAAGCAGACGGCTGCGCACGCATCGAGCAACGTCAATTCGGCGCGTTCAAGCGAGACCGTCGGGAACTGGCCGACTGGGTGGCGTCACTACGCCCCGACGAAGTCGTGATGGAGAGCACCGGCATTTACTGGAAGAGCCCGTATGCGGCACTGGAAGCGCGTGGCATCTGCGCCAAGGTGGTCAATGCGCGACATGTGAAGAACGTGCCGGGCCGCAAGACCGATGTGGGTGATGCCCACTGGTTAGCGACGCTGGCGCGAGCGGGATTACTGCGCGGCTCGTTTGTACCGCCGGCCAAGCTGCGGGAACTGCGCCTGATCGCCCGCCAACGACAGAAACTTGTCGGGCAACTGGCCAGCGAGAAGAACCGTCTGCACAAGGTGCTCACCGATAGCGGCGTGCGCCTGGGGGTGGTGGTCAGTGATCTGCACGGCCAGTCGGCACGCGCCATGGTCAAGGCGATCATCGCCGGACAAGCGCCGCAGGAGGTGCTCAAGCTTGCCAGTCGCCGCCTGAAGGCCAGCCGCGAGGAAATCTTCGACGCCCTGCAAGGCGACCTGACGGCCAGCCATCACTTCGTCCTGGATGAACTGATGCAGCATGTCGAGGAAATCGAGGCCCGTATCGTTCGCTTCGATACCCGGCTGCTCGCCGAACTGAAATCCGAACACAACGCCTTGGCCCTGCTGCAAACCATTCCCGGCGTCGATCAGATCGGGGCTGCCATGCTGTTGGTCGAAATCGGCTCCGACATGGATGTCTTTGGTAGTGCCGATCGTCTTGCCTCCTGGGTCGGCATCTGCCCCGGCAACAACGAATCAGCCGGCAAGCGTAAATCCGGTCGTGTTCGCAAGGGCAATCTGTATGTCCGGCGCCTGTTGTGCGAGTTCGCTCACGCCGCTAGCCGTACTCAATCCGTCTTCAAATCGAAATTCCAGGCCTTGATGGTGCGCCGTGGCTATAAACGGGCCATCATCGCCATCGGCCACAAAATACTGCGAACGATCTTCTTCATACTCCAGCGTGGCGAACACTACCGGGACAGCGCCACCGACTATGAGGCCCTATCCGTTCAACGCAACGCTCCACGCTGGATCAAGGCTCTGACCAAGTTCGGATTTATCCAACCTGCCAGCGCCTGAGCCGCACCGCCCTAGCCCTTACAGCCTTCGATGGCTGGGGGGGCGCTCGGTCAGAAATGCCTGTCTTTCACGCTAAAATACCCCCGATTTCCATCCCCCCGACTTTTCCCTTCCCCGGGACCCCAGGGGAGCCTCTGAACAAGTCCTCGCGCCGCGTGCATCCGCGGTCTCGGGCGAGCCACGGCGCCCGCTCGCCGCCCGACTTATTCAGAGGCTCCCTCACCGGCACCCGGATCGCCCGTGACCGATTCCCTCGACATTTCGCAGTTCGACTACGAACTCCCCCCCGAACTCATCGCCCAGCACCCCGCCGAGCGGCGCGACGCCAGCCGGCTGCTGCACCTGGACGGCGCCGGCCGCCCGCACGACCGGCGGTTCACCGACCTGCCCGGCCTGCTGCGCGCGGGCGACCTGCTGGTCTTCAACGACACCCGCGTCATCAAGGCGCGCCTGCGAGGCCGCAAGGACAGCGGCGGCCAGGTCGAAGTCCTGGTCGAACGCATCACCGAGCCCCGGCGCGCCCTGGCGCACGTGCGCGCCAGCAAGTCGCCCCGCCCGGGCACGCGCCTGATCCTCGCCGAGGACGCCCTCCAGGCCGAGGTCCTGGGCCGCCGGGACGAACTGTTCGAGCTGGCCTTCCCGGCCCCCGTGCTGGAACTGCTGGAACGCCACGGCAGCGTGCCCCTGCCGCCCTATATCACGCACGGCGCCGACGGCGAGGACGAGGCGCGCTACCAGACCGTCTACGCCGACAAACCGGGCGCCGTGGCCGCGCCGACCGCCGGCCTGCACTTCGACCAGGCCATGCTCGACCGTCTGGAGGCCATGGGGGTGGAGCGGGCCTTCGTCACCCTGCACGTGGGCGCCGGCACCTTCCAGCCGGTGCGCGTCGCGCGCATCAGCGAGCACGTCATGCACGCGGAACGCTACGCCGTGCCGGCCGAGACCCTGCGCCGCATCCGCGAGACCCGCGCGCGCGGCGGTCGCGTAGTCGCCGTGGGCACGACCAGCGTGCGATCCCTGGAAGCCGCCGCCCGCGACGGCGACGGCGAGCGCGCCTGCGAAGGCGACACCCGGCTGTTCATCACGCCCGGCTACCGGTTCTCGAACGTCGACGCCCTGATCACCAATTTCCACCTGCCGCAATCGACGCTGCTGATGCTGGTGTCCGCTCTGGCGGGCATGGACCCGATCCGCCACGCCTACGCCCACGCCGTGCAATCGCGCTACCGCTTCTTCAGCTACGGCGACGCCATGTTCATCGAGGCCGCCCAGAACCTCGCCACCGCAGACCAGCCCCAGAACCCATGACCGGACTCCGATTCGAACTGCTGCACACCGACGGCGCCGCCCGGCGCGGCCGCCTGACGCTGAACCATGGCGTCGTCCAGACACCGATCTTCATGCCCGTGGGCACCTACGGCAGCGTCAAGGCCATGCTGCCGCACGAACTGGAGGACATCGGCGCCCGGATCGTGCTGGGCAACACCTTCCACCTGTGGCTGCGCCCCGGCACCGACATCCTGGACCGCCACGGCGGCCTGCACGGCTTCATGCGCTGGGACCGCCCGATCCTGACCGACTCGGGAGGCTTCCAGGTCTTCAGCCTGGACGGCATGCGCAAGATCACCGAGGAAGGCGTGCGTTTCGCCTCGCCCATCGACGGTTCGCGCCTGTTCCTCACGCCCGAGGAATCGATGCGCATCCAGCGCAGCCTGAATTCCGACATCGCCATGGTGCTGGATGAATGCACGCCCTACCGCATCGGCGACCGCCCCGCCACCCACGAAGAGGCCGCCGCCTCGATGCGCATGTCGCTGCGCTGGGCGCGCCGCTCGCGCCAGGCCTTCCTGGACCTGGGCAATCCCAACGCCCTGTTCGGCATCATCCAGGGCGGCATGTACGAGGACCTGCGCGACGAGTCCCTGGCCGGCCTGACGGAGATCGGCTTCGAGGGCTACGCCATCGGCGGCCTGTCGGTCGGCGAGCCCAAGGAAGACATGATGCGCGTGCTGGCCCACGTGACCCCGCGCATGCCGGCCCGGGCGCCGCGCTACCTGATGGGCGTGGGCACGCCCGAGGACCTGGTCGAGGGCGTGAGCCGGGGCGTGGACATGTTCGACTGCGTCATGCCCACCCGCAATGCGCGCAATGGCTGGCTGTTCACCCGCCATGGCGACCTGAAGATCCGCAACGCCCGCTACCGCGACGACACCCGCCCGCTGGATCCCGAATGCGGCTGCCACACCTGCCGGCATTTCTCGCGCGCCTACCTGCATCACCTGCAACGCGCAGGGGAAATCACCAGCGCCCGCCTGAACACCCTGCACAATCTGCACTTCTATCTGCGCCTGATGGAAGACATGCGCACGGCCATCGAAGAAGACCGCTTCGAGTCCTGGCGCGAGGCCTTCCACCGCGACCGGGCGCGCGGCATCGAATGAGGACACGGTCTTCCACCGCTCTATAATCGGGGCTCGCCGCTTCTCGCGAAGCGTCCGGATCAGGCGCCCGGGAGCCCAATATGCGCAAACTCATCCTTTTCTTCATGGCGCTGCTGGTAGCGGCGCACGCCCATGCGCAGGCCCAGATCGTCCAGAAAGTGGTCGACATCCCCACAAGGCCGGGGATCACACAGCGGCTGCTCGTGCTCTCGCCGCCCGAGCCGAAAGCGGCGGTCATCCTGTTCCCCGGCGGCCATGGCGGATTGCAGCTGTCCGCGAACGGCGCCATGAAATGGGGCGAAAACAACTTCCTTGTCCGCACACGACGGATGTTTGCCGATCAAGGCCTCCTGGTGGCCGTCATCGACGCTCCTTCGGATCGGCAGGCCCCGCCTTTTCTCGGCGGCTTCCGCCTGACACCCCAGCATGCCGCCGACACCGGAGCCGTCATCGCGTGGCTACGCGACACCGCCAAGGTGCCTGTCTGGCTCGCAGGAACCAGCCGCGGAACCCTGTCCGTCGCCTACCTGGCCACCGAGCTGACGGGCCCGGCGGCGCCGGACGGCATCGTCCTCACCGCCACGATCCTGACGGACGACAGGATGCGTCCCGTGCCGGCCATGCCGCTGGACAGAATCCGCGTGCCCGTGCTGGTCGCACACCATGAACAAGACGGCTGCAAGTACTGTCCCTTCTCGCAGACGCCGGCACTGATGTCCAGGCTCAACGCCGCGCCGAGGCGCCAGTTGATCTCCTTCAAGGGCGGCGTGGACAGGGGCGATCCGTGTCAGGCATCCGCATACCACGGGTTCAACGGCCTCGACCGCGACGTCGTTCGGCAAATCGCCGCATGGATCCTGGCAAAGTAGCGATGCGAGGCCTTGCCGCAGAAACGAATGCGGGACACGCCTCCTTACAGACACGCCTCCTTACCATGCCCCCGTCCGGATATCCCGCTACAATCAAGAGTTAATTTCATATACGAGCCTCATGAGCATCATGAGCCCGATGCCTTGCGGCTCGTGTCCGTCCACCAAACCCGATAGCCCCCGCAGGAGCCTCCATGTCCCTCGTCGACACCCTGACCCTGATCCCGGCCCAAGCCGCCGGCGAAGCGAACCCGCTGATGAGCATGCTGCCCATCATCCTGATGTTCGTCATCCTGTATTTCCTGATGATCCGCCCGCAGATGAAGCGCCAGAAGGATCACAAGAAGATGGTCGAGGCCCTGGCCAAGGGCGACGAAGTCATCATGACGGGCGGCATGCTGGGCAAGATCAGCAAGGTCAGCGACAACTACCTGACCGTCGAAATCGCTCAGTCCGGCGACAAGGCCGTGGAAACCATCGTGCAGCGCAGCGCCGTCACCGCCGTGCTGCCCAAGGGCACGATCAAGTCGCTCTGATCCGCCCGGCGGGCGCCGGCGTCCGGCGCCTCGCCCCATTCAGACCCGCCCCACCCGATCGACCATGAACCGCTACCCTCTCTGGAAATACCTCATCGTTCTGGCCGCCGTCCTGATCGGCGTGCTCTATACGCTGCCCAACCTCTACGGTGAATCGCCGGCGGTCCAGATCGCGGGGGCCAAGACGGCCATCAAGGTCGATCAGAACACCCTGTCGCGGGCCGAGCAGGTCCTGGAGCAGGCCGGGCTGCACCCGACCGCCGGCTCCTTCGAGATGAACGGTCCGGTCGGCACGGTGCGGCTGCGCTTCGATTCCACCGACACGCAGCTCAAAGCCAAGGACCAGCTCGAAAAGGTCCTGAACCCGGACCCGCAGAACCCCGACTACACGGTCGCGCTGAACCTGATGTCGGCCTCGCCGACCTGGCTGACGTCCCTGGGCGCCCACCCCATGTACCTGGGCCTGGACCTGCGCGGCGGCGTGCACTTCCTGCTCCAGGTGGACATGCAGGGCGCCCTGACCAGCCGCTACGACTCCATGGCCGGCGAAGCCCGCACCACCCTGCGCGACGCCAAGCTCAAAGCCGAGGACGTCGAGCGCAACCAGCAGTCGGTGCGCGCGACCTTCGCCACCGAGGCCGACCGCGACGCGGCCGCCGACTCCCTGCGCCGCGCCATGCCCGAAATGGTCTTCACCACCGGCCAGTCCGGCGACCAGTGGCTGGTGGACGGCACGCTCAGCCCCGCCGCCATCACCCAGGTCCAGGGCAACGCCCTGAAGCAGAACATCCAGACGCTGCACAACCGCATCAACGAGCTCGGCGTGGCCGAGCCCGTGATCCAGCAGCAGGGCGCCGACCGCATCGTGGTCCAGTTGCCCGGCGTCCAGGACGTCGCCAAGGCCAAGGACATCCTGGGTCGCACCGCCACCCTGGAAATCCACATGGTGGACGATTCGCCCACCGCCACGGCCGCCCTGGCCTCGGGCCGCGTGCCCTTCGGCCTGGAACGCTACACCGACCGCGAAGGCCGCGCGCTGCTGCTGCGCCGCCAGGTGATCCTGACGGGCGAGAACCTGCAGGACGCCCAGCCCGGCCGCGACCACCAGACCCAGCAACCCACCGTCAACCTGACGCTGGACTCCAAGGGCGCGCGCATCTTCCGCGACGTGACGCGCGACAACATCGGCAAGCGCATGGCCATCGTGCTGTTCGAAAACGGCAAGGGCGAGGTCGTCACCGCCCCGGTGATCCGTTCCGAGATCCCCGGCGGCCAGGTGCAGATATCCGGCAGCATGAATGCCCAGGAAGCCGCCGACGTGGCCCTGCTGCTGCGCGCCGGGTCGCTGGCCGCGCCGATGCACATCATCGAGGAGCGCACCATCGGCCCCAGCCTGGGCGCCGCCAACATCAAGCAGGGCTTCGATTCGACGCTGTACGGCTTCACCGCCATCGCGATCTTCATCATCCTGTACTACCACCTGTTCGGCCTGTTCTCCACGCTGGGCCTGAGCTTCAACGTGCTGCTGCTGCTGGCGGCGCTGTCCATGCTGCAGGCCACGCTGACCCTGCCCGGCATCGCCGCCATCGCCCTGACGCTGGGGATGGCGATCGACGCCAACGTGCTGATCAACGAGCGCATCCGCGAGGAACTGCGCGCCGGGCTGCCGCCCCAGCAAGCCATCCACCTGGGCTTCGACCGCGCCTGGGCGACGATCTTCGACTCCAACCTGACCAGCCTGATCGTGGGCGTCGCCCTGCTGGCCTTCGGCACCGGTCCGGTGCGCGGCTTCGCCGTGGTGCACTGCATCGGCATCCTGACCTCGATGTTCTCGTCGGTGGTCGGTGTGCGCGCCCTGGCGAACCTGTGGTATGGCCGCAAGCGCAAGCTGAAGACGATCTCCATCGGCCAGATCTGGAAACCCAAGCAGGACTGACGGGCGCGCGCCCCAGCCCGTCCACCCCGCATCCCAGGACACATCATGGAATTCTTCCGCATCCATCGCACCATCCCGTTCATGCGGCATGCGCTGATCCTGAACATCATCAGCCTGCTGACTTTTCTGGCCGCCGTCTTCTTCATCGCCACCCGGGGATTCCACCTGTCGATCGAATTCACCGGCGGCACGGTGATGGAAGTCCACTACGAGCAGTCCGCGCCGGTGGCCGAGATCCGCACCGCGATCGACGCGCTGGGCTACTCGGACTTCCAGGTGCAGAACTTCGGCACTTCGCAGGACGTGATGATCCGCCTGCCGGTGCGCCCCGACGAGGACACCGCCGCCCAGAGCCGCACCGTGCTGTCGGCCCTGCAGGCCCAGCACGCGGACGTGCAGCTGCGCCGGGTGGAATTCGTGGGGCCGCAGGTCGGCCAGGAACTGCTGCACAACGGCCTGATGGCGCTGCTGTTCGTGGTGGTGGGCATCATGGTGTACCTGGCCATCCGCTTCGAATGGAAGCTGGCGGCCTCGTGCGCCCTGGCGAACCTGCACGACGTGGTGATCATCCTGGGCTTCTTCGCGTTCTTCCAGTGGGAATTCTCGCTGTCGGTGCTGGCCGGGGTGCTGGCGGTGCTGGGCTATTCGGTGAACGAATCCGTGGTGGTGATGGACCGGATCCGCGAAAACTTCCGCAAGCAGCGCAAGGCTTCGGTGCGGGAAATCATCAACGCCTCGATCACGCAGAACATTTCCCGGACGGTGATCACGCACGCCTCGACGCAGATGATGGTGCTGTCGATGTTCTTCTTCGGCGGCCCCACGCTGCACAATTTCTCGCTGGCCCTGACGATCGGGATCTGGTTCGGGATCTATTCGTCGGTGTTCGTGGCCGCGGCCCTGGCGATGTGGATGGGCATCAAGCGCGAGGATCTGGTCAAGCCGGTCAAGAAGGACGGGCCGGAAGTCGAACTCGGATGAGACAGGGGGCCTTGAGCTCCCGACCTGCGCGCAGACGCGGTTTTTATCTGATGCAGCGCCGGCAATCTTCGGATTGCCGGTTTTTTTTCGCCGCCGAAAAGCCGGCATCCCTCGGACTGCCGGTTTCTTTCGCCGCCGGCCGCGGAAACGGGGATGGAACCCAGTGCCCGCATCGGTTACCCAATCACAAGCGCCTCGCATCGAGCGCTGTCGAACGCTGTCGAGCGCTTGCTGAACTTTTCATCCAGGATCCATAATGGCACTTCAAGTCTCCGGCACCAGAATCAATCTTACGATCAATCACGATCACATCCAAGCCATCAAGAACGCCAAAGACAGGGATCACATAGGTAGCCTGTCAGAAAGAGTGTGGACAAAGATTGCGGACTGGTTGATATTGCCCCCGTTTTTCGTAGTCCTTAGTTCGGGGTTCAGGCAGCGATTTTATAGTGATTCGCGTGCCAGATTTTTTCGTATTCCATTGGACTGGTGTAGCCCAGTGCCGAATGCAGTCGCCGGTGGTTGTAGAACGTAATCCAGTCCATCACGGCAACTCTGGCTGCGCGGTGGGAAGCAAACTTTCGGCCATCAAAGCAAGCGGCCTTCAAACGCGCCCAGAGGCTCTCTGTTGGCGCATTATCCCAACAGTCTCCCTTCCTGCTCATCGACGGATGGATCTTCCAGGTGCGCAGCGCCTGCTGGAAGTCATGGCTGCAATACTGGGCGCCCCTGTCGCTGTGGAAGATCAGTCCCGGTGCCGGTCGGCGGCGCAAATAGGCCATCTCCAGGGCATCCTTGACCAAGCTGGTCTGCATGTGCGGCTTCAGGCTCCAGCCAACGATCTTACGGCTGAACAGGTCGATCACGGCCGCCAAGTACAACCACCCTTGGTCCGTACGCAAATACGTGATGTCGCCGCACCAGATCCGGTCCGGTTGCGGCGGATTGAATTGCCGCTTCACCAGATTTGGGGCTACTGGCAAGGCATGCCTGCTGTCGGTCGTCACAACATATTTGCGTTTGACGCGAGCGCGTATTCCGTGGGCTTTCATCAGCAACCGAACCCGCTCCTTTCCTACCTTCAGCCCACGTCGCCGAAGCTCCCGATAGATCCTCGGCCAGCCGTACTCTGCCTTTACCTCACGGTGGATGACGCAAATGTGAGCCAGTACCCGTTCATCGGGCAAGCGAGTACCTGCCGAGACACGTCCAGAACGCTGCCAGCCGTAGTAGCCGCTTTCGCTGACACACAACACCCTGCACATCGCACGAATCGGCCAGCGACCTTTCATTTTTTGAATCCAGGCGTACTTTGCAGCGTGTCCAGCGCAAAGTACGCCGCGGCTTTTTTTGCAATGTCACGCTCCATCCGAAGCTGGGCATTCTCAGCTTTCAGACGGGCAATCTCCATCTGTTCCACCGAGACTGGCGCTGTCGCTTTCGTGGGCCCTGGGCCTAGATCCCCGAGCTCGTGTTGACGTACCCAGTTGCCTAAACTTGCCTTCGGAATCCCCAGCGAATCGGCCACGGCACGGATTGACGATCCCGCCAGCACCTGACGCACACTCTCTTGCTTGAACTCCTGCGTGTACTTCGCACGCCTTCTCAAATCTGTCATTTCTTACTCCTTGAGTTCCAATTTAACTGGAACTAAGGACTTCGTCATTCAGGGGCAAGCTCAGGTTTTGCGGCACGAATCGGGATGAGGCAAAAAAAATTCTGTTTGACCTGCTTTCAACAACCACTGCAAACGAAACGGCTTGTCTGTGTCAGACAACCCCCCGTGAGAGCGAAAAAACCGAGAACGAAGAAAAAGCCAAGAGCTTTTTTCGCTTGAAGGAATTAGTGTCCCCCGGATTTCAGCACAGATTTCAAGTGCAATGCAATTACAAGAATCGCAGCTTGACATGTTCGTTGAACCTAGAAGAGGAGGAATCTGTAAAGTTCACCTTTCAACCTCTTGGATTAAAAGCGTGGGAAGATGCAGCAACTGCCGCCAGACCCGAAGAAACCAATGCCATAAGACAAGCCGCCACTAAGATCCAAGATTTTTATGCCAACCACCATTTCTATACCCATCACAACAAACCTCTCCTCATTGGGAACACGCAGCTTACGTCGCTACCCGAGCCGTTGCCTGATTCAGTGAACATGCTGTATCTCAACGGCTGCAAGTCGCTCAAGGCGCTCGGGTCCTTGCCTTCTTCGTTGGCCTGGCTGCATCTCGAAGGCTGCTCGTCGCTTGAGACGCTACCGGAGTCGTTGCCTGCTTCGTTGAATCAGATGCATCTCAAAGACTGCTCGAGGCTTAGGAAGGTACCCGACTTGTCGCGTCTTGATCGTCCGTTGATCTACGTGGATCTCAGAGGCTGCTTGTCGCTTGAATCGGAACCCAAGTTGAAACATAATGAGACTTATTATCGGGCTCCCGGCAACAACGTCGAACTCAAAGCGAGGGAGTCGGAAACAAGAGTGCCTTATGGCGGGTACGCATGACTGGCCTCTACATCATCGAGGTCATCGCGCCGCCGTGAGATGACCCGACATACTTAGAAACGACGGCTGCGGCTCGAGAAGCCATATTTCAAGAAGCCGTCAATCGACTTCAAGAAATTGATGCCGGACACTCGACATCTCTCAATCTCAGCAATTGTTCGTCACTTACTTTCCCGACCCGTAGCTTTGCACTACGGCTGCGGGAATCCAGTGCGGCCGCGCCGCTCTTGCGGCTAGTGTCCTGTCTGGCTAATTCCGATCCTTACCTTCGGCGCCCGGGCTGGCCATGCTGCGTTGCTTGTCCACCTCACCGCTTGCAAGCGGTTCGGATTCGTCAGGCACGGAGCAGTCCGCAGGGACTGCCCCGTGTCCAGACTCATCCTCGCGATAGCACCGGCTATCGATGCGGGTTGCGCCTTGCCTGACAAGCCCATGCATCCGAATTCAAGTGACCAAACTCACCAGACAGGACACTAGTCACATGCGGAATTCAGCGCTGACAGGGGTACTTGCTCCGGCAGGCCTCCGCGCGGCCCCACACCGGGAAAACACTTGGCCTACCCTGGAAATGCCGCATTGGGCGAATACGATCGTTCAATAGCGGAAACCTGCTTTTTCGAGGCTAAGCAATCCGATGAACAGAGAGGCGAAGAGAAAGCACGAAGCGGCCAAGGCAAACGCAGCCAACGGGCTCATCGCGGTGAGGTAGCCATTGGAGAACGTGGCGGCCAGCCACGCGAATCCGACGAGTGCGTTCTGAAACCCCAAGGCGACCCCGTTTCCGGCCGGCTTGCCTGCATCAGCGATGCTGCTGCTGAACAAAGGCGTGACAATCGCGGCGGCCGTCACGACGCCCGCCCCTCCCGCCAGAAAAATGAACGGGTCGTCGCCCCAGAGCCACATGCTCCACAATGAACAGATGCCTGTCATGAAAGCCAGACAGGCTGACTGGACGTCGGACAGCCGCCTCTTCAAGAAAGGAAACAAAGCGGCCAGCGCCAGAATGTAAAGCAGGGTCAGCGAGAAGAAAAAAACACCGATCATCATGGGTGAAAAATCGAGATTCACGGTAATGTAAGGAGTCAGCGAAAAGAAAAACAGATACCAACCCAGCTGGAACATGAAAAAAGAAAAATAGCGTGGAAGGGCGCGCTTGAGAAGCACGAACGATCCGCCGCTGCCGGGCGCCCGCCCGCTTCTTGGCGCGGCCAGGACGGGATCGCGAATGACGACGAGATTGAGCAACAGCAGGACCAGCATGGCCACCAGCGGCCCGGAATAATGGCGCAAAGGAAGGCCGGGGGACGAGGCCACGAGAAGCCCGCTTGCCACAGGCCCGATCAGCAAACCGATGGCATTCATCATTTCGGCTCGGCGAAACACATCCACGGTATCTTTGCGGCCTGACGAGAGCATGGACAGAACGATGGTGCGCCGTCCGGCCATCAGGCCGTCCATCGAGCGGCCGATGAGGAAAAGAGGAAAAGAGGTAAAAAACAAGCCCGCCAGACAGAACAGCAAGCCGAGCACGCTGCCGGACAGCGCATGGTTCAATGCGCGATGGCCGCCAAGCCGGTTGGAAAGCGCTCCCCACACCGGGTTGCCCAGAATCATGCCGATGGCATAGACGGCCATGATCAACGAGTAGGCTTGTATCCGCTCCGCATTGGACCCGCCGGCGAAAAATCCCGCATCCGAAAACAAAATGGGCCCCATCAGAGGATTGATGATGCCCGAGCCGATACTGATGCTGACGATCACGAAGAATAATTTATACATGGCCATTGCCGTTCATTGCGATACGGGTCGAAAAACAACGCCGACGACATGAAATCCCTGGTTGCCCGCCTCATTTCCGTCTATCATTGTCCCGACGCATCCGTAAAACGGACGAGCCGCGTGCGCGATGCATGCATCGCCGCGCCCGGCGCGGGTTTTTCAGAAAATTCATTCATGTTGAAAGAAACGGACCTGGACGCGATCGAACATGATTTCGGAGTGCGTCGCAAGGACGTCCGTGAAATAAGAAAAATATCGGGAGGCGACGTCAACGAAACCTACCTGATCGAAAACGGGGATTCGAGATTTTTCATCAAGAAGATCGCCATCGATGAATTGTCCCGTTTGCAGAACGCCTCCACTCGGCTGATCGAAAAATCCATTGAATTTCACGAGAATATCGTTGCGCAACTGGCCGCGGCATTGCCCGCCGTCGCGGCGCTGCCCACGAAAGCCGGGAAGCGGCTGCTCAAGGATGGAACGCACGGTCTGCTGATTTATCCATTCGTCGACGGGCTGGAAAAAGCGGACGAAGAGATCACGGAAACCATGGTGCGGATGATTGCGGGGCATCTGCTCAGATTGCATGGCGCGGCGATTTCCTTTGATCATGGCTTCGCGCAAGAAAAATTCCGGGCATATCAGGACATGGGAATTGCCGTCTTGAATTCTTCGGCATGGAAAAGAATGGCGGCCATCCCTTTCGTCAAATACTTGATGCCCAATTTTCATTGGGTTTTCCAATATGTGAATAAAATCAGGAACGAGCTGGGGCTGTCCATCGGGGAGATCACCGGCGATGCAATTTGCCATAATGACCTGAAACCCAAGAATGTATTATGGACGGAATCCGGCTCGTGCTGGATCATCGATTGGGATGCCGCCGGCCTGTTCGATGCCGCCTCGGACCACCTCGACACCGCGCTTTCCTGGAGCACGCATCACTGCGACGGCACGGTTTTCCTGAAGCCGGAAAAATTCAAGGCATTCATTGAAACATATCCTTTTCCTGACGAAAGAAAGCTCGGCATCAGCTTGAATATCGTGGTGATAAAGTGGTGCTATTGGCTGATCTTTTGCATTAGAAGGCTGGCTCTTTTTCAGGGTTCTCCACGGCGTAACATGTGGAACATCCGGTATGCGCTCGGCTTCATTCGTTTGCTTGGCCGGACCGATTTTGAAAAGCATCTTATCGAGCTGTCCCGTCAAGGCCGGGCTTGAACGCGAAGATGATGCGCATCTCGCCGATCCCGCGGCATGGACCGGATCAAGAAGAACCGCGCGCCTCCTTTTTCAACATGGCTCTTATCTGCTGGTGGAGCGCGGCGGGCTCGAACGCGCACTGCGCATTTCCGTCAGGCAATGTCCCGTTTCCCGTCGAGAAATAACCCGCCAGGATGAAACCGTCCACGACCCGCTCGGTGTAGGTCATCCGGTCCGCAATACCGTCTCCCACCATGATGGTGGTCCCCTCCAGCTTTCCCCGGGCTTTCCATTGGCGTATCACGGCGATTTTCCCTGACCTGCCGTGCAATGCGAGGCTGCCAATGAAGATGGCCCGGTGGCCGAGCCAGATGAGTTTATTCGCGGCGATGTCGTCATTCCGGAATCCCCATGCGGAACATACCGGGACGACCCATTCCTGGTATGCGGACGATATGACGTGAGTCCGGATGCCATCGGCGCGCAGCTGTTCGAGCAGCCGCTTCAGATCAGGGTGCAGGCGCGGCGTCCTTTGCCGGACATATTCATTCACATGGGATCTGGTTATCCTGGGGATCAGCCAGACTATCCTGGCGAAATAGATCAGCTTGCTCATGAAGGAGTCCGCTTTGCCAGGCGGATTCTCCAGATGACGAATGATCCGTTCCTTGTTTTTTCTGCCCGCGATGGCGATTTTCATGATCTCCAGGGGGCTTTCCTCCGGGAGAAGCGTCAGGTCATAGTCGAAGATTACGTGGCCTTTCGACGGAGGAGAGGAATGATCAAGGGTCGTCATCGTCTACCCATGAGCCTTCTTCAACTCCGCGCGATAAGCGTGCTTGTCCTCCGCCGTCCACGAGCTTGGCGGGATGCCCAGATGCGCGGCGACGGCCTGCTGCACGCGTCTTGAAAACATCTCCTTGGATTCGCCGTCCCTCCGTTCCAGCCTGTCCAGATACGTGACTTCATAGCGCAGGCACGGCATCATGAGCAGACGGAAGAAAATGCCGATCCCCGATGAATTGACAGGATGCGGATTCAGGCCCAATGGCGTCGAGAGTTTCAGCGTCGCCGGAATGACGGGCATGCCCAGGCAAACGAACGTGGTATTGAATCTGAACAATCCCCGCCCATTGTTGATGGTCATTTCCGGGGTCGTGTACAGCGCGACCCCCTGGGGATGGGCCCGCCAACGGGCGATGCGTCTTACGAACTCCTTTTTCTCCGTGACGTACCAGAATCCGGCGCCTGAACATTTGAGCGCCGAGAAATGGCTCAGGATGCTGATGATGTTCGTCTTCCGAAGCGGATTGCCCACCATGATGGTGGCATGGGGCAGCGCCAGCACGGTGAGGGGGTCGAAGACCGAAACATGATTCGCGGCCACGACGCACCCCTGCGTGCGTTCGCCGATGTCGTTCAGGCTCAGATTGTAATGGAGCCGTATACCGAGAACCCATAACAGGATTTTGAAGACGAACCGCTTCACAGCGGCGGGAAACAGCCAGGAAGTAGTGCAGATCAGCGTGATGAATACGATTCTCGATATTGCGATGGCAATGCCGAATGGAAGGTAGAGCTTTCTGTATGGATAGCCGCTTTTCCATGCCTTGTGGTCGCATAGAGAGGCGATGGAAGTGGGATTTTCATCCATTTTTGCATCTTTCATATGAGTCATGGTGTGGCAAGTCGTGATCCGGGCGCGGCTAATCGTTGGCGTCTCGCGTTTCCGGCTTGTCGACGCGCAGGCGCCGGATCAGCATGTCGATACGACGCTCGTTCTGCGGCTGGTCCCGCTCCATGTACAGATCCTTCTTGACGACGAATTTATTGTAATTGCCCCACTCGGTCGGAATGACGACGGGTTCCGAGCGGAAAATGTTCCTGGTGAAAGATACCGCATGCGTGTTGTTCACGTCATGCATGCTGTAGATTTCTGAAAAGCCCGCTGTTTGAAAGCCGTACTGTAATGCCAGGCAGGTGGCTATATAGGGATGCACTGTGCACCAGTATCTGCGCAGGAAACGCAATCCATAATCGATGCCCTCATCTTTCTGCGCGAATCCCGCATAGCCCAGAAATGGCCCATCTTCCCCGAAACTGACCGCCCAGCGAGACCATCCTCTTTCCTCCAGCTCCTTCTGAAACCGCTCGATCTCGTTTCTGGCGGCAGCGCCATCGCGCGTCTGACCATTGCCGATAAATCGCATGACGCTCGAATCGCTTAGCAACTCCGCATAACGCGCGATGTCTTCTTCACGCCACTGACGTATGCACACGCCATGAATGCTCCCGTACACCTTTGTCACAGATCAACTCCAACAGAAGAAATTCGATCAAAACCGCGATTCATGAATATTTTCATTTCCATCCGGATCGGAACACGCGGATTGCCTTTCAGCATGCGGTTTCCAGGGTCGAAGCCGCCGTTTCCAATACGGGGGCGTGGTTAGTAACCGATACGAGCCCGGGGTTCAATCCCTGCTCCCTCCGCCGGCCCCGGACTCCGCGCGCATCCGGCGCGAGCGCCCCTCGATGCGCATCCACGAACCACAGTACAATCAAAGGTTTCCAGACTCCTGCGCCCCCGGGATGTAAACCCGTCACGGCAGCCACCATGCAAGAAACCACCCTGCGGCGCGCCGGCGTCGCGTCCGCGCGCCCCTCCGACACAGACCCCGCCACCGATCCCGCCCGGGACCAGGCCCTGGCCGACCTGCTGCAGCCCACGGAGCCCGGCCGCGTGAAAAAACTGTTCATCCGCACCTTCGGCTGCCAGATGAACGAGTACGACTCCGAGAAAATGGCCGACGTGCTGCGCGCGGCCAAGGGCGTGGAACTGACCCAGACCCCGGACGACGCCGACATCATCCTGTTCAACACCTGTTCGGTGCGCGAAAAGGCCCAGGAAAAGGTCTTTTCCGACCTGGGGCGTGTGCAGCACCTGAAACGGCAAAACCCCGACCTGGTGATCGGCGTGGGCGGCTGCGTGGCCAGCCAGGAAGGCGAGGCCATCGTGCGCCGCGCGCCCTACGTGGACGTGGTGTTCGGTCCCCAGACCCTGCACCGCCTGCCGGAGCTCATCGACCGGCGCCGCGCCACCGGCCAGCCGCAGGTGGACATCTCTTTCCCCGAAATCGAGAAGTTCGACGCCATGCCCCCCGCACGGGTCGACGGGCCGGCGGCCTTCGTCTCCATCATGGAAGGCTGCAGCAAATACTGCAGTTTCTGCGTCGTGCCCTACACCCGGGGGGCCGAGGTCTCGCGGCCGTTCGACGACGTGCTGGTGGAAATCGCCGACCTGGCCGACCAGGGCGTGCGCGAAGTCACCCTGCTGGGCCAGAACGTCAACGCCTACCGGGGGCCGGCCGGCGACGGCGGCGAGATCGCCGACTTCGCCATGCTGCTGGACTACGTCCACGACATCCCCGGCATCGAGCGCATCCGCTACACCACCTCGCACCCCAAGGAAATGACCGCGCGGCTGATCGAGGCCCACGGCAGGCTGCCCAAGCTCGTTCCCTTCCTGCATCTGCCGGTCCAGGCCGGCAGCGACCGGGTCCTGGCCGCCATGAAGCGCGGCTACACCGCCCTGGAATACAAGTCCATCATCCGCCGCCTGCGCGCCGCGCGGCCCGACATGACGCTGTCCTCGGACTTCATCGTCGGCTTCCCCGGCGAGACCGAGGCCGACTTCCAGAAGACACTGGACCTGGTACGCCACGTGGGCTTCGACCAATCGTTCTCCTTCGTGTATTCGCGCCGCCCGGGCACCCCGGCCGCCGACCTGCCCGACGACACGCCGGAAACCGAAAAGCTCGACCGCCTGCACCGCCTGCAGGCCCTGATCAACGAGCAGGCCGCCGCCATCAGCCGCGCCATGGTCGGCGGCGTCCAGCGCCTGCTGGTCGAAGGCCCCTCGAAAAAGGATCCCCGCGACATGAAAGGCCGCACGGAAAACAACCGCATCGTCAACTTCGCCGGCCAGCCGCGCCTGATCGGGAGGATGGTCGACGTGCGCATCACCGAGGCCCTGAGCAATACGCTGCGCGGCGAAATCGTCACGACCGATACCACGGTGGGCGCATGAGCACGAAAAGCCATCCGACCGCCGCCGCGCGACGCGCGCCCGGGACGGCCCCGGCCCCCGCCCGCTCATCCGCCGCCAAGGCCCGCCCGCTCTCGCTGCAACTGGACGCGGACAACACCCACCTGGCCAATCTGTGCGGCCCGCTGGACGAGAACCTGCGCCAGATCGCCCAGGCCTACGGGGTGGAAATCGGCCGGCGCGGCACCCGCTTCACCGTCCGGGGCGCCCAGGCGCGCCCGGCCGCCGGGGCGCTGCGCTGGTTCCACGAACGCGCCGCCCGGGCTCCGCTGTCCCTGGACACCCTGCAGCTCGGCCTGGTGGAACTGGGCGCCCGCGCGGACGAATCCTCCGCCGACACGCCGGAGCTGCCCGAACTGCCGCCGGTGGACGACGCCAGTCTGAGCCTGCGCACCCGCAAGACCGACCTGCGTCCGCGCACTCCGCGCCAGCGCGACTACCTGAACGCCATCCTGAAGCACGACGTGACCTTCGGCGTCGGCCCCGCCGGCACCGGCAAGACCTGGCTGGCGGTGGCCTGCGCCATCGACGCCCTGGAACGCGAATCGGTGTCCCGGCTGGTGCTGACGCGCCCGGCCGTGGAGGCCGGCGAACGCCTGGGCTTCCTGCCGGGCGACCTGGTCCAGAAGGTCGATCCCTACCTGCGACCGCTCTACGACGCCCTGTACGATCTGCTGGGCTTCGAACGCACGCAGCGTCTGTTCGAGAAACAGACCATCGAGATCGCGCCGCTGGCCTACATGCGCGGGCGCACCCTGAACCACGCCTTCATCATCCTCGACGAGGCGCAGAACACCACGCCGGAACAGATGAAGATGTTCCTGACGCGGATCGGCTTCGGCAGCAAGGCCGTCATCAATGGCGACCCGTCCCAGGTGGACCTGCCCAAGGGCCACCAGAGCGGCCTGCTGCATGCCCTGGACGTGCTCGACGACGTGCCGGGCATCGCCCGGACCCGCTTCACCAGCCGCGACGTGGTGCGCCACCCGCTGGTGGGCCGCATCGTCGAGGCCTACGAGCGGGCGGGCGACCATGTATCCTGATTTCAACCTGTCGGTCCAGTACGCGGTCCAGGCCCCGGCCCTGCCGCGCTGGCGCCTGCGGCGCTGGGTGGGACGCGCGCTGGCCTTCGCGCTGGCGCCCCCGGAACCGCGCGCCGGCAGCCCGGTGGCCCTGACCCTGCGCCTCGTCGACGCCGAGGAGGGCCGCGCACTGAACGCCGCCTGGCGCGGGCGCGACTATGCCACCAACGTCCTGACCTTCGAATACGGTGCCGATCCCTCGGGGCTGATCAGCGGCGACATCGTGCTCTGCCTGCCGGTGCTGGAACGCGAGGCGGCCGAACAGGGCAAGCCCCTGCCGCATCACGCCGCCCACCTGGTCACCCACGGCGTGCTGCACGCCCTGGGCCACGACCACGTCGAGGCCGGCGAGGCCGAACGCATGGAGGCCCTGGAGATACGCATCCTGGCCGTCCAGGGGATTCCCAACCCATATCTCGAGGCATGAACCGACCGGCTCGCCCCGCAGGGATCCCGTCAAACCGGCGCAGCGCTCCATCTCGTGCCTTGCAAGGCACACGGATTCGATAGGATTCGATAGGCATGCGCTGTTTATCGGTTATGCTACAGAATCCGTCACTCGTCCCCAGGACAATGCCAGACCCCCACGCCTCCGACTCGGAGCCTCGACCTCCCCGGCCCGCGCGTTCCCTCCTTTCCCGCTTCAAGGCCCTGCTGCGCCCCGCTCCGCCTGCCGATCGCGACGACATCCGCGCCGTCCTCGAAGCCGCCCATGACCACTCCGTCCTCGACGGGGAATCGTATGCCATGATTTCCGGTGCCCTGGCGGTCGCGGACAAGACCGTGGCCGACATCATGGTGTCGCGCTCGCGCATGGACCTGCTCGACATCTCCCGGCCGCTGCCGGAACTGATGCCGGCCATCACCGAGACCGGCCATTCGCGCTTCCCCGTCTACGAAGGCGACCGCGACAACATCGTCGGCGTGCTGCTCGCCAAGGACCTGCTGCTGGCGCTGGCGGACCATGCGCTGGACATCCGCGCCCTGGTGCGTCCGCCCGTCTTCATTCCCGAATCCAAGCGCCTGAACGAACTGCTGCACGAATTCCGCGTGAACCGCAACCACCTGGCCATCGTCATCGACGAGCACGGCGGCATCTGCGGCCTGGTGACCATGGAGGACGTGCTGGAGCAGATCGTCGGCGACATCGAGGACGAATTCGACGAAGAAGCCGAAAAGACCATCTTCCGCACGGGCGAGAACAGCTGGCGCGCGATGGGCACCGCCGAAATCGAGGATTTCAACGAAGCCTTCGGCGCCCATCTGTCCGACGAGGACGCCGACACGCTCAACGGCTGGCTGGCTGCCGAGCTGGGCCACATCCCGCGGCGCGGCGAGCGCCTCGAACGCCACGGCCTGGTCTTCACCGTCGTGAGCGCCGACGGCAAGCGGGCGCGCTGGCTGCACATCCAGCGGCTGGATCCGCACCCGCCCGCCTCGGAACATGCCGCCTGAGTCCACGCCCGCGGCACGGACCGGGACGCCGCCCGCGCGGCGCGCATGGCGCGGCGATCTGGCGGCGCTGCTGGCCGGCGGCCTGGAAGCGCTCTGCTTCGCGCCCGGCCCCCTGCCGGCCTGGAGCCTGCCTTTCGCGCAAATCGCCGCGCTGGCCGTCCTGGCCGCCCTGACCTTCCAGGCGTCCGGCCCGCGCCGGGCGGCGGGCCTGGGCTGGCTGTTCGGACTGTCCCAGTTCGGTATCGGCGTCTACTGGCTGACCATCAGCATGCACGAATTCGGCGGCCTGCCCCTGCTCCTGGCCGTCGCCGCCCTGCTGCTGTTCGCGGCGGCCATGGCCGCCTACGCGGCGGGCGCCTGCGCCCTGACCGCCTGGCTGTGCGCCGGCCACGGCCACCCGGAGCGGCGCGCCCCGCGCCAGATCCTGAACGCCGTCGCCTGGGCCTCGGCCTGGACGCTGGCCGAATGGCTGCGCGGCACACTGCTCACCGGATTCACCTGGCTGAACGCCGGCTACGCGCACGCCGAAGGCATGTTCGCCGCCTGGGCGCCATTCGTCGGGGTCTATGGTCTGGCCTGGCTGGCGGCGTTTTCCGCCGCCGCCGTCGCGCTGATGGTCCGCGCCAAGGATACCGCCTACGACCGCGGCGCGGCCGCCGTGGTGGGGCTGGCCTTGCTGGCCGGGCTGCTGGGGATTGCCTGGAGTCACATCGAATGGGCCCGTCCCCTGGGCGAACCCCTGATGGTGCGCCTGGTCCAGCCGGCCACACCCCAGTCCGACAAATTCCAGCCCGAACTCTTCCTGCCCACCCAGGAACGCATCCAGGGCCTGGCCGCGCTTGCCCCCAAGAGCGAGGCGGACCGCCCCGCCGTGGTGATCCTGCCGGAAACCGTGCTGCCGATCTTCCAGGATCAGGTGCCCGAGGCCGTCTGGCGGTCATGGCGGGCCGCCGCCGAGACGATGCGCGCGACCTTCGTGCTGGGGGTGCCGCTGCGCATCGCCACTCCGGCCGGCGACCGCTACACCAACAGCGCCATTGCCCTGCGTCCGCAGGCTGCCGCCCCATCGTCCATGGCCGGCGAGGGCTGGCATTACGACAAGCGCCACCTGGTGCCCTTCGGCGAGTTCATCCCTCCCGGCTTCCACTGGTTCGTGCGCGCGCTGCGGATCCCCCTGGGCGACTTCGACCGGGGCACGGAACAGCAGCCGCCGCTGGCGGTCGGAGGCCAGCTCCTGGCCGTCGACATCTGCTACGAGGACACTTTCGGCGAAGAGATCGCCGCCACGGTGGCGCCCGACGGCCCCGATGCGCCCGGCGCCAGCATCCTGGTGAACCTGAGCAACCTGGCCTGGTTCGGCGACAGCTGGGCGCTACGCCAGCACCTGTGGATCGCCCGCATGCGGGCCCTGGAGACCGCGCGCCCCATGGTGCGCGCCACCAACACCGGCGCCACCGCCGTCATCGACGCCCGCGGCCAGGTGCTGGGCGCGCTCGACCCCGGCCGGCCGGGCATCCTGGACGCCGAGGTCCAGGGCACCCGGGGACTGACGCCCTACGTGCGCTGGGGCAATGCGCCGATCCTGGCCTGGGCGCTGCTGGGCCTGTCGCTGGCCGCCCGGAGGCGGCGCTACCCGGCCTGATCCCCCAGCCGCCGCTCGAAGGCTTCCTGGTCCAGGGGCTCGTCGAACCAGTAGCCCTGGCCCTCGTCGCAGCCCGCGTCGCGCAGCATTTCATACTGGGCCTGGCGGGTGATGCCCTCGGCGGTCACCCGCAAGCCCAGCCGGTGAGCCAGAGCGATGATGGCCTCGCTGACCATGGCGGCATGCTCGCCGTCCAGCAGACGTTCCGTCGTCGTGCGCTCGAGCTTGAAGGTCTCGAACGGCAGTTCGTGCACCGCCAGCAGGGCCGGCATGCCGATCGACACGGCCCCGACGCTGAAACGCAGCCCCGAATCATGCAGACGCCTCAGCCGGTCCCGCATCCCGGAATCCTCGGCCACGAGCATGTGCTCGCTGAGTTCCAGCACCAGGCAATCCGGGGGCAGGCCCAACGTATCGAACAATCCGAACACGGTGTCCAGGCCGGCGTCCTCCAGACCGAGCTGGGTGGGAGAGACATTGATCGTCAGCCGCAGATCCGGCGCCAGGTCCTTGCGCCAGCGCGCCAGCTGGCGGACGGCCTCGCGAAACACCCAGTCTCCCAATGGACGGATCAGCAGGCGCTCCTCCGCGAAGGGGATGAAGTCCGCGGGAACGATCACGCCGAACTCCGGATGCCTCCAGCGCAGCAGGACCTCGGCCTGGACGATGCGCCCCGTCCGGAAGGCGTGGATGGGCTGGAACAGAAGAAAGAACTGGCCGTCGTCGATGGCTTGCGGCAGGGCGTACATCAGGTCGCGCTGCATGCGCGCGCGCTCGCGCATGCCCCGGTCGAAATAGTGGAAGCAGTTCCGGCCCGAATCCTTGGCCACGTACATCGCCATGTCCACGTGGCGCATCAGGGCCTCGGCATCCTCGGCGTCCTGGGGATACAGGGCCACTCCGAGACTGGCCGAGATCCGCAGAGGATCGCCGCCCAGGCGATACGGTTCCGTGATCCGGTCCAGGATGGTCCTGCACAGCGTATCGATCCGCTCCTTGTCGAACATGTCGCCCAGGAGGACGACGAACTCGTCCCCGCCGAGACGCGCCACGAAACTGGTCTCCGGAGCGGCGCAGGCCTGCAGGCGACGGGCGACTTCGACCAGCAGCCGGTCGCCCGTCGCGTGCCCCATGGAATCGTTGATCTCCTTGAACAGGTCCAGGTCCAGGAACAGCAGCGCCAGCGACTGCCCCGACTGGTCCGCGGACTGGACGGCGGCCCGCAGGCGTTCGTTGAAATACTGGCGATTCGGCAGGCTGGTCAGGGGGTCGTGGTGCGCCTGGTTCCAGATCTGGGCCTCGATCTGCTTCTTCTGGGTCACGTCGCCGAGCATCGCCACCCTGCAATTGACCGAACCATCGTGATTCCAGGCCGTGTCCATGACCACGCGCTCGGC
Source organism: Castellaniella sp. WN (assembly GCF_054457555.1). Taxonomy (NCBI): domain Bacteria; kingdom Pseudomonadati; phylum Pseudomonadota; class Betaproteobacteria; order Burkholderiales; family Alcaligenaceae; genus Castellaniella; species Castellaniella sp. WN. The sequence goes on from NZ_JBTKZC010000002.1 coordinate 128,539, forward strand.
ATAGTCCTCGCCCGACTTGCGCTGGCCCCAGTATTCACCCTCCCAGCGTCCCTGGGTGTTGATGGCGTGCCACATCTCGTCGTAGAAATCGCGATTGTGGCGGCCGGGCCGCAGCAGGGGCAGCAGCTCGCCGGCGATCTCGTCGGGCCAGAAACCCGTCATCCGCGAATACGCGGGATTGACGTCGATGACCACACCGGCCGAATCGGTGATGGCGATGGCCTCGCTGCTGTTCTCGTAGGCGATGGCCGCCAGCTGGGCCGAGGATTCGGCCTGCTTGCGCTCGGTGATGTCCTGGACGATCCCGATGATGGAGATCTGCTCGCCCACCCGCACAGTCGAGCTGAATACCTCGATGTCGATCTCCGAGCCGTCCTTGCGGCGGCCGTGGCGCTCGAAACGCAGCGTGCCATCCCGGCGGCTCTGGCTGGCCTTGATCGATTCGGCCATCAGGAACCGTTCGCGCGGCACCACGATGCCGAGCAGCGTCATGGCGTCGATCATCTCGCGCGGCTCGTAGCCGAAGATCTCGGCCATCTTGTGGCTGACGAAAGTGAAGCGCTCGTTCTCGACCAGGAAGATGCCCACGATGGAGTTCGACGCCAGCCCCTGGAAAATGGTGTCGGCCCGCAGCAGTCCGGCCTGATCCTCGCGCATCTTGGCCAGCAGGTCATGGACCTGCCGGATGCCGTCGTTGAAATCCCGTGCCACCTGGCCGAACTCGCCCGGACCCCGGTAGCCGATCCGGGCGTCGTAATGCCCCCGGACCAGTTCGCGGCACGCGACCCGCAATTCGCGCAGCGGCCGGACCAGATGGCGGCGCAGCAGCAGATACAGGCACAGAAGCACGACCAGATCCAGCAGCGCCAGTCCGCCGCTCACCAGCAGCGCGCGGTCCTTGCCCTGGCGCAGCAGCGGCATCAGGACGTCGGCGCAGGCGTCCAGCGTGTCGAGCAGGGTCTCGGCGTCGTCGGCCACCCACTGGCGCTGGATGGTCTGCGGCAACTCCTGGGCATCGGCCGAGTGCTCGTCGCGTACATAGGTACCCAGCAGCACGGTCTGCAGCCGGCCGCGCAGGGTGGCCCAGTCCCGCCGGATCCGGGGCAGGAAATCGCGCGCGGCGGATTGATCCAGGGCGGGGATCTCGCGGCCGTCGATGACGCCGCCCTGGTCCAGGGCCTGCAAGGCGCGGTCCATCAGGTCCATTTCCTGGCTGAGTTGCCCGGCTTGCACCAGGGCGCCATCCGACAGGCGCATCGACCGGACCGCCAGCTGCTGGCTGGAGATGCGCATGCGGTCCAGGGTGACGGCCTGATCGAGCGCACTTTCGTAACGCGACAGCAGGGAATGCACGGCGGCGGCATTGCCCAGCACGAAAATCAACATGAACAGGAAGAAGACGGCTGACGCCGCCCCCGGCCCGAAGAAGGATCGGACCGCCGACCATGCCGCGCGCGATGTATGAGGGCTCATGCCTTCCCTGAAAGATGAACGACAGCGACGGCGGGCCGATGCACGGCCCGGGGCGTCATCCTCAGGCATGTTACTGGATACGTGAAGAAGAACAACACGCTAACAACCGGAATCCACGGGCGGATATCGGGGTTTTGGTCCGGCATGGCCAGACCCGCTCAGTCCGCGACGAGGCTGGAAATCCGTGGCTTCAGAAAGAGCATGGACCTACGATGATTCTCCACGGCAGCGTGGTACGGATCATCCAACCCTTCCAAGGTCGCGTCTCGATCTTGCTGCCATCGTAGACAGGGCGCCCTTATGGATTCGCGGCGAACCTGGGCAGCACTACCCTCACATGATCCTCTGTGGCTACAAAGTCGGGGTGAACACCGTTGCCTTCGATCATCAGCGGAACGATCTTGTTGCGCACGCCCATGCCCCGGTCATCCACGTAGCCGTAGTCACGCAGCACCTCCACGATGATCGGGTTGCGAGGGGATCGCTGGCCCGCGAGTACTTTTTCGATCGTCATGGAGTTCTGGAGCGCGCCGGGGCTCAGAACCTCCAGCCGGTCGGCATATGATACGACTTCGACCTCCAGCGCACGGGTCCAGTCGCGGTGGGCCAGTGCGTTGATGAGCGACTCGCGGAGTGCTTCTGGCGGATAGTGCCATGTCCGCTGCCGCCGTAGACCATCGGCCAGCGCCTCGTCTTCGGTACTAATGAATGGCTGCATCCTGTCCATCACAGCTTCGATCAGTCCCCGTTCGATCAACTCCCGGGATCCGCCTTGCGAACCGAAGCGGCCGACGAGAGGACCGTCCAAGATCATGTCGTCGAGTGCCTGATAGCTCTTATCGTGCCCATTGAACGCCATCCAGCGCACACCCGCCTGACGCAGGAAGCGACGCGGCGTGCGACCGAACAGGACCAGGCCCGCAATCGTGCAGACAGGCGTGGCAACGCCTGTCTCCGTCATGAATCCCAGGCCGACCATCCGACGCAGCCAAGCATCATCGGTTGCAGGCAGCGCGCGGTCGCCTGCCAGCGTCAACAGGTAGTCCTGCAGGCGTTCTCGATCGAGTGCTTCAATGGCCGCGCCAGAGACGGGTAGCATTTCGCTGTGCAGCATGCCGCCACTTTCAAACAGGCGGGCTTGCTGCTCCCGGGTGGCCAGGCGCGATGTGCTTCCGACTCGCACATAGATGTCTTCGCGCCCGTTGTGTCGGAGCACATAGGGCTTGGATGTGCCCGCGGCAATCGAGACCACGGCGACACGCTTGCCATCGTCGAGGGCAATTACCTCGTAGAACGGCAGTAACAGGGGATGGACATAGCGGCCGAAGACAGTGTCCATGACCCAGGTTTCGAGGTCATCGCGTTGAATGCCGGATATGGCGCCGTCGTCCTCGACGCCGAGCAGGACCATCCCGCCCCGCAGGTTCGCCAGCGCGACGATCTCTTTGGCAAGTTGTTCTGGGCGGATATCGTCGCGTTTGAATTCCACGCCCGAGCTCTCGCCATTTGCGATGATTTCCAGCAGTTCGGCTCTCAGCATCTTCTGCTCTCGTCAAAAGCCATACTTTTCCTTGCGCTGGGAGAATGCCTCCCGGCCACCTTCGAGAATCTCGGCGACACGCTCGCGGATCTCCGGCACGTCGATGGAGCCTTGAGCGCGCGCCGGCATCTCCGCATGAGAATCTGAAGCAGAAAAAATGCCGATCCACTCCGCGTCACCGAATACCGGAATGTTCGCGTTGTGTGTGGCGAACAGGAACTGGCGCTCCGTCTTGGCACTACGCAGTTGCGTGACGATCCGCTCGGCGATGAATGCGTTGTCCAGGTTATCTTCCGGTTGATCCATGATGAGCGGGTCGTCGTTCTCCAGAAGCAGCAAGTGCAGGATCGCCGTGCATTGCTGGCCGGTTGACAACTGCGCCAGCGGTTTGAATATATCTCCCTGGTGCGCGATATTCAGTTCGATCAGGATGCGATCCTGAAGATCGATCTCTTCAAGTTCGAGAACCAGGCTGCGATCCAGCCGTGCAAGGGTTTCGACGACCGAGTTCTGCATGCCCCAATCCCAGGTCAAGGTTTTGATGGCGTCTTCGCCGCCGCGAATGGCCTGAACCAGCGCGGGCACGGTCAGATCGTCGCCTGCCTGTTCGATCCAGGCGAGCTTTTTCTCGCCGAGCCCCGGCACCTGTAGCAGAAACTCCTTCAAAGCCTTGCGCTGCCCACCGATTTTCAGATTCAGCCGGAGCTTTCCGTCGAGTTTGCGATTGAGCTTCTTGACGGCTGCCCGAAGTTCGTCACTGCGCTGATCCCGAAGGCGATAGAACTCGTCCAGAAGATTTCTGCGCTGAGCTTCCAGCTCGGCCAGCAGCTTGTCCACGGTTCCCACACGGGTCTCGCTGGGCCGAATGGATTCGATCTCGCGCAACAATTCCTGATATGCCCGGCCGACGTCGCGGCCGGGTTTTCCAGCGAACGCCGGCAGGCTGGAAAAGACCTTTTCCAGGGACTCCGATTCCGCGTCGATCTGGGTCTTCAACTGCCCTTGTTGACCTTCGGCTGTCGCGGAAGCTGCGGCAAGCAGCCTCCGCAGAGCGGTGAGGTGCGTCGTGAAGTCCTTGCCAAGCGTGTCCAGTGCGGCACGCATGACGGCGAGAACGGGCGCGTGCGGGAGCCCGTCCAGCGCCTTCTCACTGAGGAATGCCATGTCCGGGAGGCTGTCCTCCAGCGCCGACAATCCTTCGCCGACTCGATCCAGCTCTTCATTGACCCGTCTTGAAAGCTGACGTTCCCGTTCGAGCAGTGGCACGAGCGCGAGCTTGTTTTCCAGGCCGAGCGATTTGAACTGTTGCACCTGTTCGGTCAGCTTGGGCAATCGTCCGACTTGGGTCTGCAATTCATCCTTCTGCCGGGTTGCGGCCAATAGTTTCTCGCGGTTCTCGGCGAGCCGCTTGCCGATGGCCGTCAACTCGCCGATCAGCGAAGTGCCACCCGGCAGGAACCGATTCAGGATCGCCGTCTGGCTTGCGGGATCGCGAGCCAATTCAAAAATCTCGTTCTGGCCGTATATCTCGATGCGGGGCAGCAGGTCGCGCGGGTGCAACGTGGAGACCCGCCCCTGCTCATCCTTGACGATGGGCGGTTCGCCGTAGCGACGGGAAACCAGATAGCGCCTGCCATGCAACGCTCGGGAGACGACCTCCAGTTCGATACGACCGCCTGCGCCGAGATTGGCTTTGACGATTTCATCGTGCTGCCGGCGAGCGGATGCCGCGCGCGGCGGCGCATCCAGCACGTAGCGCAGGCACTCGATCAAGGTCGATTTGCCGGTGCCGCGTCCGCCGATCACTGCGTTCAGGTGCGCCGACAGCTCGATGCTGATGCCATCCAGGTAGCCCCCATGAAAGCGTAGGTTTTCCAGCCGGGAATAGTGCGTGTCAGCCAGGGCGCCAAGCCGGATGCGTGACTCCGGATCCTTGAACGCAGTGGTGAAGCTCTCGAAGCTTGGCCGCGTCATCTTGATCCAGCAACTGGCGCATGGATCGGCGATGTCCTCCGGCTTGGCTACGTCCTTCGCGTTCAGCAGCGCGATGCGATGCTCGCGCTGGTAGGCGGGGTTCTTGTTGAGGACGATGTCTTTGTAGTTCGGTGGCAAGTCCTTCAGAGGCCCCGGAATCTGGCCGGCTTTCACCAACGCCTCGGTCTTCCAGATGTGCACCAGCCCGCCACCATCCTGATTGAGGCGCAACAATCCATTGCCGCCCGTCATGTGCGCCGCATACCAGAAGCCGCCCAAGTCGAAGATGGTTTGCGCCAGGTCGAGACAGGTCTTTCCCGAGGGCCATACCGTGTCCTGGACGTCCGTCAGATCAAGCCGGCCCAAGTAGCGGTTCAGCTGGTCTTTGGTGGTGCCTTCGGGAAACAGGCACACCATATGGATTTTCTCGCTGGACGCGATCTCGAAGCCGGGAAACACGACGATGCCGTGCGGCTCCAGAAAGCGGCGCAAGCCATCGACGGCATCGACGCTGCCATGGTCCGCGATGCCGACAACTTTGATGTCCTGTGCCAGGCAGTGGTCGAGCAACTGCTGGTTGTAGGTGCCTTCGTCGAGCCCGTGTTCGGTGCCGCGGTACCTGGATTGGTAGCCCGACGGATTGACTTGGAGAGCGCAGCGCCAGAAGCGGGCAACCGTGTAGCTTGGCTGCCTCAGTGTGTTGTTCATTCCTTGAGCCTCCTGGAAGGCTGCGCGGGATTCGCCACGGGCATGTCAGGTCCTTCACGCAGCAGTTTGTCCACGGCTTTGCGCACCAGCCATGCCACGCTCACATCCTCGCGCGAGGCGATCATTTGCAATGCATCGAGTTGTCGCTGCGGTAGCGTGACAGTCACTCGTTTGATTTCGGCGTCTACAGGGCGGCTCATGGGAACGAACATCAACTTGCATCAAGTTGCTTAATAATACTGCATCTTGACTCACTGCATACGGAAGCGGCATGCGGGCGGCAGCATACTCTTGTGGATGTCCGCTTCCAACCGACTCCGATTCCGTTGAAAAACCCGATTGCCCGTCGCGATTGGCCGCGCTGCAAGCCCGATGGACAGGCGGCTTTCGCCTTTTTTTCGATTGGAACCGGGCACTGATCCCCGGTTGCCTTGTTAATCGGTGGGTTTCGCCTCAAGCGGGCGCATCTGTGCCCTGAACCGGTGGCCCCTGAGAGGTGAGCTTCGCAAGACGGCGTAGGTTCTGAATGGCTGCCGCAAGCGTGAATTCATCCGCGCACCTCTGCTGAGTCCTCGCTACGGCTCGACGCCGTTACCCTTTCAGGTATGAAGCGAGGGTTCCCCAGGCAAGAACGCACTCCTTCGCCGCACAACCGCCGGATCTACGCTGCCTCGCCTTGATCACGAGGGCTTCGCGGTTTCAAGCCCGCTCGCCCTGCTTGGCAGCGTCTTCTATCCGGTTCTCGTCCATCGGCTCGCAGCTTCGCTCCACGCTTCCTCCCCACGCTCGGTCACCCTCACGCAGTTGCGCTTCGCTTCATTCACCGTGATCAACTTATGGCGGGACTTGCACCCGCGGAAGTGCGCCCACGCTGGGCGCACCACGAAAAAAAAGGGATTCGCAAAAGTGTGTGGGCGCCGGAAGGCGCTGACGACGACGCACTAGGAACATAGATCGTAAAATCGTGTTGCAATTCTGGGCTGGAACGGATAGAATTAGTCTCATAAAATCGCAAAATCGTGTTGGAGAGTCCCCATGAACGCTGCCTCCCCCATCGCCGAAACGGCACGCCTCGAAGCCGCCACCGAAACGCTGGCTGAGTACATCGGGTACTTGAACTGTGAGATCGACACCGAGCAGGAAAAGGTGGAACCGAACTCTGAGCGCATCACTGCGCTTGAGCACGAGTTGGACATTGTTCTTGGTGAGCGCCGGGCGCTGACACCAAGTAATCGCGACATCATCAATCGGGCGCTGTACGTCTATGCCCCGATGTTGAAACCCATGCACGCCTGATCTCATGACAGATCGGCAGTTCCTACTGACGGCAGCCAAACACGCCGCGATCTACAGAAAGATCGAAGCGCATCATTTCAGCGGAACAACTCCGCAGGATAGCCCGAAGGTCATCATTCTTGGTGGTCAGCCCGGCGCAGGAAAAAGCGGTTTGCTGGAAGCGAGCAAGCAGGACTTCTCCGGCGGCAATGTTGTGTCGATCAATGGGGACGAACTGCGCTACTACCATCCGCAATATAGGGAAATTCAGAAAGCGGATGAGCGACATTTCGCTGAATTGACCGACCCGCACGCAAGGCAGTGGACGAAGCAACTTTTTGATCGTGCTATTGAGACTCGGCGGAACATTCTCTTCGAGGGAACCATGCGTGAGGCGGGGCCTATCACGCAAACAATGGCCCGGTTGAAATCGTCAGGGTATCAAATCACTGCTCGGATCATTGCTGCAAGCGAACACGATAGTGTTGCAGGCATCTTTCGACGCTATGAAGAGCAGAAGGCAGCCAAGGGTTCTGGCCGCTGGTCGAATATCAAAGCCCACAACGAAGCGTATGTGGGTGTGCCTGTCACGGTTGGGCTGATAGAAGATCATTGCTTTGCTGATCGTGTAGAGGTCTACAACAGGCGCGGCGTGTTGTTGTATGCCAATACTCTTGAGCAAGGAGGCTGGTCACAAAATCCGCAAGGCGCGGCAGTTATTCAAGCTGAAAGAAACCGAACCCCGACAGCCGATGAAGTTCGGCAACGTGAGTCGGAATGGTCAACGGTTTTGACGATGATGTCTGCGCGCCGCGCAGCAGAATCAGACATTCAAATTGTTCGCAATGTGGCAGAAACATACCTTCAGTGCGAATATCAGGCCAATGGTTCCAGCTATCGCGACGAGATTCTGCGACGTGTAAGCGGGCTTTCGTCGCTCGAACGAGCAGCCGGTGCCGCCTATACCTTGTGGCAAATTGCAGACACAACGATTCGCAGCACAACTAATCCTGATCGTGTCGATTGGCACGCCGTTGACAGGGCGGTCGTGATCGAAAGCATCGGCGAACATCAGCAAACATCTGAAAGCGTAGCTGAGGTTCTTTGCAATTACAGCCCCGGTACAGTTTCATTGGCTGGCAAAGCCGCTGCACTGGATGCCATTAACCGATTCATTCTTGAACAATCGGCGCGGCCCAGCGCCGGACATACTGGCGAGGGATGCGAGCCATGAAGTTCCCCGGAGCCAAACGCCGCCCTCCATTCGTGACGCTGCCACGGCACAAGCGCAGCCATGAGGTCATTCGCCTCAAGGGCAAGATGCACCGTGATGCAGCCGAGTACGGCGGGCGGTTCACCAGCCGTCTCGTGCTGAATGAGCCGGGCCGTCCCGACCTATACAACCCTCCAAGTTGGAGTTCGTACCTGCACAACGCTCAAGTACCGGAAAAATCCTGTCCTATAAGGATGGGCAAGGTCAACTTGCGACCCGAGTGCATCCGCACCTGCCCAACCGATGCGGCTCTGACCATTGACGCTTGGGATCAGTCGTAATCAATGCCCGCGAACATTCTGAACCTCCCGCAGTACCGCGTACTGCGCGTGCAGGAATCCGACCACGACTACCACGTCACCGCCGAGCCGGTGGACGTGACCGCTGTCTGTCCGCACTGCCAGTCCGACCGCCTGAACTCGTGGGGAACCCGCGAGCAGGCGTTCAAAGACCTGCCCATGCACGGGAAGCGCGTGGGCATCTGCATCGACACCAAGCGGCTGCGCTGCCAAGCCTGCGGCAAGACCTTCTCGCAGGCACTGCCGCTGCTGGCCGAAAACCGGATGATGACCGACCGACTGGTGAAGTGGATCGGGCAGCAGGCGTTGAAGCGTACCTTTACCTCGCTGGCCGACGAAACCGGCGTGGTCGAAGGGACGATCCGCAACATCTTCCGCGACTACATCAACGAGCTTGAGCAGACCATCCGCTTCGAGACGCCGAAGTGGATGGGCATTGACGAAATCCACATCATCAACAAGCCACGCTGCGTCGTCTCGAACATCCAGAACAACACCATCGTGGACATGCTCCACAACCGGAACAAGGACACGGTGGCGAAGTACCTGTTCAAGATGCCGAACCGGGACAAGGTGCAGTATGTGGCGATGGATATGTGGACGCCCTACCGCGATGCGGTGACTGCGGTGTTGCCAGACGCCACCATTGTCATCGACAAGTTTCACGTCGTCAGGATGGCGAACGACGCGATGGAGAAGGCCCGCAAAGGGCTGCGTGCCGAACTGACGCTGAAACAGAAGCGCGGGTTGATGCACGACCGCTTCGTGCTCTTGAAGCGCGAGCGCACCTTGAACGATGAAGAGCGCCTGAACCTTGACGGCTGGACGAAGAACTATCCGGCCTTGGGAGAGGCGTACAGGCTCAAGGAAGCCTTCTACGCCATCTACGAGGACTCGGACTCACCGGAGAGCGTCTTGAGGCGCTACGAGGCTTGGAGCAAGGATGTGTCGCCCGAGATTAGGCCGTATTTCCACGACCTGATCCGGGCCTTCACCAACTGGCAGCCCTTCATCCTCAACTACTTCGAGCACCCCATCACAAACGCCTACACGGAGAGCCTGAACAGCCTGATCCGCGTCATGAACCGGCTGGGCCGTGGCTACTCGTTCGAGGCACTGCGGGCCAAGATTCTCTTCACCGAGGGCATCCATAGCCGCAAGCAGGCACGGCCCAAGTTCGAGAGAAAGCGTGCGCCGGAGCCTGCCGAGATAGGTAGAGCGTTGCCAGATGACGCGATGGGCTATGGACTGCCTGTGCTTGAAAAGGTGCGGGCAATGAAGCCTCCCAAAGAGGCTGACCAACACAAGGCACCACCGCCACCCAAGAACTACGGCGCAGACATTTCAACACTCATTCGCATGATCGAGGCGGGGGAGCTTTGATCCCGTTTCAACCAACTTTTACGAATAGCCGAAAAAAAACACTTGCATGGTGCAAGTGTTTTTTTTCACTGTATCTTTTGGCGGAGCGGACGGGGCTCGAACCCGCGACCCCCGGCGTGACAGGCCGGTATTCTAACCAACTGAACTACCGCTCCGCAGCGGTGCCAGAAAATCCTGGCGTCCCCTAGGGGATTCGAACCCCTGTACTCACCGTGAAAGGGTGATGTCCTAGGCCTCTAGACGAAGGGGACAGGACATTCGACAACGAAAGTTTGGTGGAGGTAAGCGGGATCGAACCGCTGACCTCTTGCATGCCATGCAAGCGCTCTCCCAGCTGAGCTATACCCCCAAACAAGGTCTTCGTTAACGAAGAAACGAGATTATGCACGAATTTTTTTTCGTGTGCAAGCGAGGCAAAACTTTCGTTGGCGCAACGTGAGAATGCCCTGTCCGGAGGGGGAAGGCGGACATTTATTTAGCGGCGTTGACGTCGCCAGGCGCCGGGCGCCATGCCGTGCGCGGCACGGAAGACCCGCCCCATATGGGCCGAGTCGGCGAAGCCGCAATCGGAGGCGATGGCGGCGATGGCCTTGTCGGTGTGGCGCAGCATCCAGGCCGCCTGGCGCAGGCGCACGGCGCGGGCGTAGGCCTGCGGCGTGGTGTCCAGGTGCTGTCGAAACAGCCGCTGCAACTGGCGCGAAGACAGGCCCAGGCGATCGGCCAGGTCGCCCAGACTCGGAATCTGGCCCGCGTACTGCTCGATCACCAGCGTGGCGCGGCGCAGGGCGGGCGGGCTGTCGGCCGGGACGCCGGGCGGCGGGGGCTGGATCTGCCCGCCCCGCCCGCCGGCCGCGTCGATCTGCAGGCAGCGCAGAGCGCGGCGGACGTCGGCCTCCGGCAGATGGCAGCACAGGATACGCACGGCGACATCGGTGACGGAGGCCCCGCCGACGCAGGTGATGCGGCGCCGGTCGAACACCGAGGGCCGGTCGGTGACGATCCGCTCCGGGACGATGGCGGGAAAACGGTCGGCGAAATCGCGGTACTGATCGCCACCGACGCACAACCGATGCCCGGCCAGCACGCCGGCCCGGGCCAGGGTATGGACCCCATTGCACAGCCCGACCAGATGGCGCCCGCCCCGGGCCGCCTGGCGCAGCCAGGCCGGCAGCGCCGGACCCGCATCGGCCGCGGGCGGCAACGGACCGCCGACGACAATGACATAGTCGAACCGCAGAGGGTCGCCCAGCAGGTCGGTCGGCACGACCTGGATGCCGCTGGCCGAGCGCACAGGGATCAAAGTGTCGGCGACGACCTCCCAGGCGCAGGGACCGGACGTATCGGTCTGGACGTCCAGCAGTCCCAGCAGATCGGCGAAGGCGGCGAAGGCTCCCATGGCGAACTGCGGCAGCAGGACGAATCCCATCCGGATCGGAACGTCGTTTTCATTCATATTTTAGAACCTTGATGTCGCTTGTGTTCCATAATTGGATAATACCACCTGACTGCCTGGACAGGGTTTCATCACCCCGGATCCATAAAAAAGCTTCCTGTTCCTGCTTGATGTCGTTTTCATTCAATCCAGAATTCACAAAATCACTAGAATCTGAAAGAAAACGCCCAGGCGCGGAAAAGACCGGGACAGTCCGGCCGAAACATCCGCGCGGCCAGCCAAGCAGCCCACGCGCACAGGAGGATGATCATGGCGCTGTCGGTCTTCGACATTTTCAAAATCGGCATCGGACCTTCCAGTTCCCACACAGTGGGGCCGATGCGCGCCGCGCGCAATTTCGCCCGCAACCTGGATGCCCGCGGACTGCTGTCCCGGGTGACGGACCTGAACATCCAGCTCTACGGCTCCCTGGCGGAAACCGGGGCGGGCCACCGCACCGACATGGGCATCATGCTGGGCCTGATGGGCGAGGCCCCGGACACGGTCGATCCCGCCACGATCGGCGACCTGATCGACGCCGTGGCGCGCGACCACCGGCTGACGCTCTGGCGCGGCCACACAATCGCCTTCGATCCCGGACGCGCCTTTTCCGGCAGGGTCAAACCCATGCCGGAACACCCCAACGGCATGCGCTTCATCGCCCTGGACGCCGCGGGCGGGACGCTGCTGGACGAACGCTACGTATCGATCGGCGGCGGCTTCATCCGCGCGCTGGACAGCATCGAGACGGACGAGACCGTGCCCGCACACGCGCCGATGCCCTACCCCTTCGCCACCGGGGCGGAACTCATGGATACCTGCCGGCGGCACGGCCTGACGATCGCGCAGCTGATGATGGCCAACGAATCCACTCTGCGCCCGTCCGAAGAGGTCCGCGCCGGCGTACTGCGCATCGCCCGGGTCATGGACGATGCCATCGACCGGGGCTGCGGCCTGCGCGGCCCGGTCACCGACGAGATCCTGCCCGGCGGCCTGAAGGTCCGCCGCCGCGCCCCGGCGCTGTACGCCCAGCTGAAGGCGGGCCCGAAGAAAGAGGACGACGTGATGTTCGCCATGGACTGGGTAAACCTGTACGCCATGGCCGTGAACGAGGAAAACGCCGCCAGCGGCCGGGTGGTGACGGCGCCGACCAACGGGGCCTCGGGCCTGCTGCCCGCCGTGCTGCGCTACTACCGCGCCTTCGTCCCCGGCTGGTCGGAGGACGGCGTGGTGGACTTCCTGCTGACGGCGGCTGCCATCGGCTTCCTGTACAAGGAAAACGCCTCGATCTCGGGGGCCGAGGTCGGCTGCCAGGGCGAGGTGGGCGTGGCCTGTTCGATGGCGGCGGCCGGGCTGACCGCCGTGCAGGACGGCACGGTGGCCCAGGTCGAGAACGCGGCGGAAATCGGCATGGAACACAATCTGGGCCTGACCTGCGACCCTGTGGGCGGGCTGGTGCAGATCCCCTGCATCGAGCGCAACGCGATGGGCGGTAACAAAGCCATCAATGCCTCGCGCCTGGCGCTGCACGGCGACGGCAGGCACCACGTCTCGCTGGACACGGTCATCGAGACCATGCGCCAGACCGGCGCCGACATGAAGTCGAAATACAAGGAGACATCGCGCGGGGGGCTGGCCGTGAACGTGGTGGAGTGCTGATCCACGTCGCGGCTTGCGGGCCGCTCCGATTCGTCAGGCACAGGGCAGTCCGCGGGGACCGCCCTGTGTCCGGACTCATCCCAGGGCGGCGACGGCTTCCGCGCGGGTCGCGTAGACATTCAGGATGGCGAGAAAGCCGCTGATCTCGAAGACCTCGCGCACATAGGGCTGGATATCGCACAAAGCCAGCGCCCCGTCCGACTGCTTGAGCTTTTTCGCCAACAGCAGCACGACCCGCAGGCCCGCGCTGGAAATATAGTTCAGGCGTGCCAGATCCAGCACAATCCGCTGTTCACCCTTATCCACCAGTGCCAGAAGGTCGGCCTCGAAAGCGGCGGCGTTGGCGCTATTGACCTGGCCTTCGGGCTGGACGATAAGCGCGGTTCCGGACTTGTCGATGGCAAAAGGCATGGCGGCTTGGGCGGATAGGAAAATCGATTCTCATCATACGCGAAATGGCGGCATGACAGCACTCGCCCCCGGCCGTCACGGGTACGATCGGGAGCGCCCCGCGGGCCGACCAGGCCGACGCCCGAGAGGCTGTCCAACGATCCCAGCATACGATTGGTAATCTTATTGATCCGGCCCTCAAACAGTTTTACGCAGCGTATTTGACGTGGAAGTCTTGGAAGTAGGCTTTGACACGTGCCGGCTCGCTGGCGACGACTTGCATGTGCTCTTCTGCAGCGGCGCGTAGTTTGGCCTTCGTGCGTATCGGAACCTTGCGCCCGATGACGTGTTTGAGATCGGCATTCAAGCGTTCTTCGGGATTGAGTTCGGGGCTGTAACTGGGCAGATAGAACACTTCCATCTGATCGGAGTGTGCGGCCAACCACGCCTTCACCGGCTTGCAGTGATGCACGCCCAGGTTGTCCAGGATCAGAAACACCTTGCGCCCGGCATCCTGGACCAGCGACTCGAAGAACTCGATCAACTTTTCGTGATTGAACGCGCCATCAATGATCATCCAGCGTGCCTTGCCCTGGTTGGTGACGCTGGCGATCATCGACAGCTTCTGCCGCGTCCCGCCAATGGCCATCGCCACCGGAGTCTTGCCCTTGGGCGCATAGCTGCGACCGCGCACGTCGGTGTTCACCAGCGCCGTCTCGTCACCCCAGTGGACCTCGCCGCCCTCGGCCTTGGCACGTTCGGCGATGGCCGGATACGTGTCCTCCAACCAGGTTTGCACCGCGGCGGGCGATTGCTCGTAAGCACGCTTGATCGGCTTCTGCGGGGTGAAGCCCCAGCGGGCCAGATACTTGCCCACCGAGCGCACATGCAGCGTCACACCACACTCGCGCTCGATCAGCTGCATAACCGCCGCACGGCTCCACAGCGCAAAGTCCATCTTCAGCTGCTCGGGGCGTTTGTCGCAGATGATGCGGCACACCGTCTGTTCCTGCTCGGCGGTCAGTGCGCGATCCTCGCCACGGCGACGGCCACGCCGACGGGGTGCCAGCGACAGCATCCCCCCCGCCTCATAGCGTGCGATCACCTTGCTCACCGCCGTGTGACTCAGCCCAACGTCAACGGCGATCTGAGGTTTGCTTCGTCCGCGTTTGTACGCACGAATCACCTGCCGACGCCTCTCATGCTGCTCGGCCGGACTGAGCTTTCTTGCATCATCTTTTTCCATCCGCAAAGCATCGCATCAGATCGACAGAATTTCAATCTATTTATGGGCCTGATCTATAGTGTACATTTTGGCGGGAACCTTTTGAGTACCATGGCTACTCAAATGTAAGATTCACGATTGGTGAACACCCTACCGCCATTGCTTCATTCATCATATCCATGCATACCGACCCAACCGCTTCGTTTCCTCCTCCGGGCATCCCGGGCCTGGATCGCTTCGAGGCAGCCGCCCAAAACACCGAGGTGGTGTATATCACCATCTCGAGGCAATCCATGCAGGTGCTGGGCACGGGCAGGACCCCCAGCGGTCGCGAGGCGGCCTGGGTCTCCCCGGATGTGGACACGACCCGAATGTTCGTCCTGGCCCTCTCGAACCGCTATGGCGCCGACATCGCCGACGCCGTGGCCAACCGCCTGAACCTGGACGCCAAGCCAGGCAAACCTCTGGATTCGCGTACAGTCGTGGACGCGGTGGAAATGGCGCGGACATCCGCCCAGGTTCTGTCGGGCGTCGATTTCGCCACCCGCTTGAAGTATTCGGCCACAACCAGGGGGACCGGATTCCACGCCGCCTGCCGCGAACTGAACATCGATCCGGCCAGCGTCGATGCCCGGCGCATCGACCAAGCCATGCAGAACAAGTTCGAGGACGCCGCCGCCCGGAATCAATACCCGGTGACAGCCGAAACCGCCAGGGAATGGCTGAAAGCCCTGCTTCGGCCATCCCTCTGAGACACTCGCCGGCCGCCCGCGACCCGGCATCCCATCCCGGTAACCAGGCGCCGCGCCCGGATCTCCCCGTCCAAGGCCCGCCCCAGGACCGCCACCATCCCGTCGCCGCGGTTCGGGCCGCAATACGGCTCGAGCGCCCGCAAGTTCCGTTCAGCCTCCGATCCGACATCCAGCACCCGTCTCCGAAAAACCATCAGCCGCTCACCGCTCATGGCAGTCAAATCGAACAGATGATTCACCGCCCGGGAGACCTGCTCGCTCAATGCCAAAGCCAGGGCCAGCGGCGGCGTTTCGAATGCATCCCGCACAACCTCGACCTGCTCACCCAGATCGATCAGTTCTTCCAGGATGCGGCCAGGGTCCCGGTCGCCCGCCACTGATTTCAGGTTCTCGATCAGACCGGGCGCCATCCCGTCCACCCGACTCCAGGTTTCCTGGTGCAATGCATCGCTCAAATCGCTCAACGCGTCCAGCGCGGCGTTCAGGCCCGGAGGATCCCGATCATCAGCCGGCGCCTCTCTGAGCGCCCGATTGAGCGCCGGCCTGACCGCATCCAGCCTGTCCGCATGCCGCAGCAGATCCTTCAACTCACCATTGGACAGCGTGTTCACATAGATATAGAGCTTTTCAGCTCCCAGCCAAGTCTGGCCGCGGCGCAGAAGGCGCAGCCGCGCCCCCACGGCCAGCGTATCGACCGGCGTCCAGGACAGCAGCGCGCCAATCTCCCGCACAGGCCGCTGGAACGCCCGGCGGGCGCTTTCCTCGTCGCAGGCCCGCACGACCTGATCCAGGATACGGCCGGCCTGGACGCGGCACCGGCCGGCCCGGCTGCCATTCCCATGGAGCCGGCATACCTCGTCCAGCACGGCCTCGCGGAACACACTGGTCGCCGGGGGATGATTCAGCCGCCGGGTTTTGACGAGATCGCCCAGCGGACCGCCGCGCAGAGCCTCCAGATCCCGCTCAAGCAGTTCGCCCAGGTAGCACCTCAGCGCTTCCCGGCCACCGAACGACCCGGACAGGCCGTCACCGGGCCGTCCGGCGAATCGAGCCAGGATTCCGGCGACCCGCGCCCAGGCCTTCGGATCGTCGGCTCGGGCCGTCAGACTGCCCAGCAGATCGCCGATGCAGCGGCTGCCATGGTACGCTCGCGCCCGCTCCCGGCGCGTCGGCCGCCGCGCGGGGTCGGCACCGGCGGGCCCCGCCTCGAGCGGAAGCAGCCCGAACTTCCGCAGCGGATTGATGGGCGCGGCGGGCGGCGTCGCATCGCGCGTCTTCTTGAAACGCAGATTGCCGACCGCCCCCAGGGCGCCCGGCGCGAACGCCGCCCGGTCGAACCGGGCGTCATGGACGACGACCGAAAAATTCTGGATACCACACATCGACACTTCCTCATCGGATCAGACGCGAAGCCCGAGATCGGGTGAGACATCGCCGGGCGATACACCCGAATCGAACGCCGCTACACCACCGAATGATTCTCCCTCCTGCGCCGGGCCATCCAGGCGGCGCTGCCAGTCCACGGACACCGCCACCATGGCTTCAGCGGTCGAACGCAGCCAGGCCGTGTCGGCCCGCGACAGTTCCAGGCGGCGCGACAGCACCAGATCCCCCGTCACCTCGTCCAGTCCCAGTGTGGCGCCTTCCGTATCGCAACCGAACACGTTCGCGGCCAGCATCCGCTGGAAAATTTCATGGCGCCGCTCCGGATCGGTCGGCGCCTGTCCGATCACCACATAGCAATGCAGCACATCTTCCTGCGGATCATGCTCCAGGTGCAGCGTGGGGCCCGCCTCGAACACCAGGGATAAAGTTCCGTCCTCGCTCAGCGCCAGACGATCGATACCGGATTCCTGGCCAAAGAAAGAAATCAAGCTTGCTACGTCCATGGGTATCCTCACATTGTCAAAACGAGGCGGAAACGCCCGGCTCTATCATGCTGAGTGACGCCCCGGCGGCTGGCGTTCCTTTTCCGACACGCGGGAAAACCCTGATCAAGCGGGCGGCGTCCCCTGTTTCCATCGATCCCCGCAAGCGCCCGTGCCGTGAAAATAGCCCGCAATCCACCCAGTGCGGACGATTTTTCTTGATTTTTAAATCGTATATAGTTCAAACATTTACTGAAAGTAAATTGTTGTGAAAAATGCATCATGGCACTAAAATGGCCCGGACCAGCGTAGAACCTGGACCACCACACGCGCGCTCTACCATGGCCATGCTCCCCCGAGTTCGACAGTTAGAACCGCAACTCATTGATTTATAAAGAAGCGCCTTAAAAACGCTCCATTACAGATTAACGAAGGCCTCAGTTGCTGTGAGCTTTCCAACCTGCAGGCTCTTCAGGATGGCCGCCTGTTCGGCATCGATCGTCGAGATGCCCGTGATGGATTTGCCGCCCGGCAGCACGACCCGGTGGGTCTGGATGCGACGCAGAATCGACAAGGCGCGCTCGGGCGAGACCACGTCGGCCACGGGCTGTTCGCGCAGCCGCATGCGTATGACCCGTTGCAACACCAAGGCAATAAAGCAGATCATGGCGTGTGCCCGGATGCGATCGGGGCGTCGGTGGTAGACGGGTCCGATCTCAATTTCGGACTTGAGCACCTTGAAGCCCCGCTCGATGTCGGCCAGGGATTTGTAGCGGCTAATCACATCGGCTGGCGCCAGATCGCAGACGTTGGTGATCAGTAGCAGCTTGCCATCCATGGCGCGTGCCAGGGCCAGCGCCTTTTCATTGACCTGGTAGGTGAAGAGCTCACTTTTAAGGTCTACCCGGATGATGCGTGCGAGATGCGCTTCGCAGACCGCGTGATAGAACCGGGCGCGCGCGCCACCATCGGAGAGCTTGCGGCCTTTGCCGCGTACCCCAGCATCCTGGGCGTCCAGTTTGCCGACCCACTGGGCGGCCTGGGCTTCGAGCGCTGCAATTTTCTGATCGCGCTGGGCCGTTTGTTCGGCAGCCCGGTACCGATCATGGGCAACAACCAACCGCAGCCCTTGCCACGCCTGTTCGCCCACGATCTCGGGGCTGTCGCTCTCGATAGCCGCTTGGTTGATCGGTTCGAGCAGCTCGGCAAACTCGTTGTACCGTCGGCCGGGGACCGCCAGAATGAATTCCAACGGCTGGCCATTGGGCAGGCGCATGGCTTGCAAGTCTGCGAGGTTGTCAATCGACAGCAGCCCTCGATCGGCGACGGCGATTACCCGGCGCACCGGGAAGCGATCCATGACCTTTTGCAGCGAGGCCTTCAGCGTCCCCACTTCGGCCGTATTGCCTTCAAAGATCTCGTGATAGAGCGGGATGCCTTCAGCGGTTTGCACCAGCCCCAGCATGAACTGACGGGCAATGATGCCTTCCTTGGACTTGCCAAACTGGCGAATGTCATCCGTTTGCTCAGAGAGCCCTTCGGCACGAATCGTGGTCATGTCGTAGAAGACCACCGACAATTCTTCACTTACCAAGGGTTTGACGGCTGCGACCAGCGCCTGATCGATGACGGCCTGGTGCTCCACCATCGCGTCCATGGTGCGCAGCAATTGCTGGTGCTCAACCGATGCCAGATCGGTATCGGGAAAGCTGACGGTCTGTAGCCAGCGCAGGGTCCCAAGCTTTGAATCGGCATCGCTCAGGCGATTAAAGACCATGACGCGCAGTAGCGCCTCCAGGTCGATTTTGTGGCGGGTGCGCTGGCGCAGCACCTGACGCAGGCGATCCAGGCCCAGCTGCTTCCAGATCTGAGTCAGTGCCCAAAGGTCCCCGATGGCTCGTGAAGAATCGAAGCGGGCGGTGCCATCATCAAGCGCTGGTGAAGGCTCTATGCCCAGGATGCGCGCCAGGCCTTCGTGCAGGGACTTGATGGAATCACCCATCTGGTCCAAACGGCCAAGTGTCGCCACAGTGCGCTGCTTGGGGCACCCAGCGTCGTCGCGGTAGGCCTCCACGAGCTGCACATAGCGGCGGGGGCCTGACTTGGTGACTTTGATAAACATGCCATTACTATAATCACATATACACAGTATAGTCAATGCGCAATTATGATAACGTGCCATTACAAAATTATCGTTGTAATTCTGTGAAAGCCGCGTCGTTACTGCGTTTCGATCAAAAAGCAGGGGTCAAACTGTCGAACTCAGGTGCTCCCTCTTGACCCTGATGACATCGCATCAGCCCCCGAGCATCCGGCGGCTCATTCCGATCCTGCGTGCCATCCGGACGAGCACTTGTTCCGCGATCTGGTCCAGGCGCACAGCGGCCGCCTGCAGCGCTTCATCATCCGGCATATCGGCAACACCAGCGAGGCCGAAGACCTCGCCCAGCAGGCTTTCATGGAAGCCGCGCGTGCGTACCAGACCTTTCGTGGCGACTCCCAGCTTTCCACGTGGCTATACGGCATCGCGCTCAATCTGATCCGCAACTATCTGTCCCGGGCGCCCGAACGCCGCTATGACTTCGTCGGCGAAAGCTGCCTGGAAGACATGGCCGCCGACACCGCCTCCCCCGAAGAAGCCGTCGCGCGCGCCCAGACCCTGCGTCTGTTACAGGAATCCCTGGACGAACTCCCCGAGAGTATGCGCGATGTCCTGCTGCTGGTGGGGGTCGAAGACCTGTCCTACGAGGAAGCCGCCGCCCTGCTTTCCATCCCCATCGGCACGGTCCGCAGCCGCCTGTCCCGGGCACGGACGGCGCTGCGGGACAGGCTCGAACAAAAAGGGTTGACGCGCTGATCCGGCCAAGACGCCGGTCATCACCCCCGCTCACGGCTGCTTCGGCTGCTGCTTTTTCAGCCCGGATATTGACGCAAAGCAGCATACGGAACCACCATGCCATCAATGCGCCCACCCCGGAAAAAGACCGCAAAGGCTTGAATGTCCTGGAATCAGATCATTCAGAAGCAACAACCACAGGCGCAGGCGCAGGCGCAGGCGAAAAATAGGTATTTCTCGTCGAATTCGTCATCCTTGTTCTGGACGAATAATCCTCCGCCCAACTCCTGGAAGCAGCTCTTATGTGGCCATCGATTAGTAAAGTGATGGATTTCGAAATATTATGACGGCCAACATTTTCAAAAATAGCACCGCATTCCTTATGAAAAATTTCTAATCTTTGGGGAAATGGGAGGACTTCCTCATCTTTCGCCTTATCTTTCGAAGGGAGGACTGCCTCAGCTTCCGGAAGAGTTTCTTTTTTGCCATCCAGGAAATTTAACCAGGGAGTGAGCTTCAAACTCACGAGATCATCCATTTTATTGATTCTATTGAGCATCACATCATGCAGGGATATAGGCACCATCCCGTCTAGCCCTCTCCTGCAAGAGAGGGCCTGCAAAGCCTGCTCGACACCGTTCACAGGCTGCTTAAGAAGAAATTCGTGTATTCTATCTTGCATCATTACCACTACATTTATATCCGTCTTTTCCAGAACAGGAGGTAAATAAGACATCAGCGCACTCTCTGCTCGCCGGATTTGTTCGCGCACCATCAGAATCTCTTGCTTAGTCAGACCATCCTCTATCTTTTTATTGAACTCAATATTCCCGATCAACTTGAACCATGAATTAAAAATTCCAAAAATCAAACCTCTCCTAGTCGATCCATCAGAATCGCCTAATTTATCTAATTCATCTAATTGAGTACTCAACCCTTCCAACTCAGAAATATCATTTCCTGCTATTACTTTAATAAGATTGGCACCCACCTTCTCTCTTATTTCCAACCACGACTTTCCTATTTCGTCAGATACCCTCTGTGCCAATACATCATCCATCGCCAGCAACAGCAACAGCAAGCGTTCCTGTTGATCATCCGTCAAGTCTACTAAATTACCAACCTGGAACTGCAAATTCTCGCCAACCGGGAACCCCCGCGAATGCCACCTTGATTCTGAATCACTAAGCTGGACCTGCAACGATGCCCGAAACTCCTGGTTCCCTGCATCCAATGCAGCGGATAAAATGTGCGCAAGTTTCTCTTCATTCGACTCGTCCATGACTCGGACGGCTACACGCAACTTGACTAAAATATTAAAAGCCACATCAAACTGGCCCTTCCCCAACGCGTCCTTCAGCCTAGAATTCACTGATAGATTAAATCGAGTGAACAGATCACGTAATGCCTCGGTCCTGGACAATCCATAGATATTTTCTACATCACGATTTTCTTTGATCAGCGCCTTCAAAGCTCCGAAATACGTTCTTTCATCTATTGCCTTTCTCAATAAATTGTCGCCCTCAAGCCCCTCTTCCACGCGCGCGACCAGCGCCTCTCGCAAAGAAATCAAGACGGTATTCACCTCAAAATCCGGCTCTTGATCTATGGCCGATCTCAAGTCTATCAATTGAACAGAATTCAGCTTGCTTAGATCCAATAACTGTTGACGCAACTCTTGAGAAAGTTTTTTGTAATCACGCATCTCCTCTTCTGATAATAAAGGAAGAATTGAATGTAAATTAGAATCCAGACGGAATAGATTCTTCGCAATTTTAATCCGATCGATTGTTCCCTCAGAAGGGGACTTGAGATTTTCCCGCGCGGCCTTCAAACCAGCAATCATTTCAGAAGGCAGCCCTTGCTCCTTACGCTCGGAACTCATTTTCTCGAAGGGTTCCATGAGCAGATTGAAGCGGAATCCCCCGACCAATTTCGCTAATCTATCTTCAAGAGCTTCTGCCGTAATTACTTCACGCCGAGACGATACACCATCAGTTCTATTTTTAGATCCCGAGGGCGAGGGGCGCCTTGCACGCCGACGAACAACAAACGAGTTCGGATCTTCAGATGGCTGAACTTTAGGTAGCTTATTATTATATTTACGAAGTAATTCGAGTGATTTTCTCAGATTTTCATGACTAATTTCTTTAATAAAATCACCATCTCTCAATAATTTATTAACGGCCTCGCAGGCCCATACTGTTGCATCTCCCAGATCATCTTTTGATATCCAATCGCCCGCATATCTTCTTCCTACCACGAACAGGCGCGCCATCGTTTCGTAAACATCTCTTTCTTCTATGGCATTCCGTAAGCCTGTGATTTGTTTGCGAACATCGTTTTTCTCCACATCGGACTTTTTCTTTAAATTAACCACCAAGTTTTTATATGCAACATCAGGATTATTTCCATTTCTCACCTCTCCATTACTTAGCTTCTTGATGATTTTGATACTCTCTTCTATTTTTTCTCCCATCTCCACCATTTTTGTGTTCAAAGCAGCGAGTTCCGTACCATTTACACCATCCTGCACATTTACTGCTTTTAAGCGTTCATCCAGATGATCCAATAATTGGCATACTCTCTTTGCCAACTGAATCCCGCCTTCGCCTCCCCTCGTCAACAGCGCTTCTTGTTTTCCTTTTATACTGCATATGTGGTCACAAAGCCCAGCCAAATCACTTGCAATCTCAGGGGCACGCATCGCAACAAGAGGTTTTCCCTCTGTGCCATTTTTCGGATCCCCAACCAATTTTTTTATCTCAATATCGTACAGCACATTTAATCTTGCTTCTATGGCCCCCTGCATGCAAACCAAGGCTTTCCCTACATTAATCGACTCACATAGATCCAGAAAACCATTATGGTCTAAAGAAAAAAAATCACCCTTAAAGCCATCAAAATCACTAGAAAGATGTAAACCATACAACGCGGTTATCACACGACCATCATCTATGAAATCAGAATCAAACAATACTTTCATCTTGTCGATGCTGTCCTGCGTTATTGCAATACCCATATCCCGCAAACATTTTGCCATCCATAATTCCTTCACAGTCGCATCTCTTATACGACTGAGACCAGTCTTAACTTCTTCATTAATTTCCTTACCGTCTGCACATTCAAAATGCATTCTATTTATAAGTTTTTCATAATGCGATAGCTCATCAACGGACAGATCATCCACCCGTCGATTAAACCATCCATTGATTTTCTCCTTGGGCCAGATCATATTATGCCGCCCCCCAGCAGCCTTCCTATCGACCAGCATTCTAGATAAAGAAACAAGCGCTTGATTCGGCTTGGAAGGAGACATATCGCCACACGAAGCATAGCTATAGAGATAGGAAGCTAATCTTTTTTCGCACTGCGATTCTATAGTCTGAGCAATCTCTTCCAGCACCAGCTTGATTTCCCCCTCCCCTCTTCTGCCGCAAAGCAGCACAATATCATCACTCATCTTCTGCTGTTCTGCTTTCAGTGCAGTACATGCAGTTACATAAACCACCAGCAGTTCATCGTTAGTCAGCTTTCCCAGATAAAATTCCAGAGATTCCTGAGCGCCACGCCGCCGGGACATCTCCGTCTTTTCCGTATCCGAGGAGGGACGTTTTGGCGCACATTCGACCACATCAGCCAACGACCGGGCAATCCGCTTTCGGTCTTCTGGGTTATCAATCGAACCCGTCAAGCTTCCTAGTAGATTAGCAATTTGGCGGGAATTCTTGCGAACCTCCCTCACCTCTTTCGGCGACGCCCGCCGTCCGGCGCCCTTCGCCACGATGCCGGATATATCATCGGACACGCGTTGAACGAACCACTGCAACGGATTGAGATCAGGGACGCGCTTGGTGGCGCCAGCCATTTCCGGTTTGGGTAAGTAGCCAAACTTCCCCAGAGCGCCACGAGAAAACGCGTTTGTGGGGATACCAACCTGAGAATTATTGACGGCAACCTCACGTTTGCAAGTCCAAAAGTTAGGGAATGGCATAATTTTGACTCCTCCAGCAATACAACACATGCGGGCGTGAATGAATACGCCCCGCCCTTATCCTGAATAGGGAAATCCCCGCACGTACCCCTCCGCAAAAACAGCGCTGGTCAGTGTTTTCAGCGCCTGCCGCGCAGCGCGGTCCGGCTCGCCTTTCTCCGGCTCCCGCACTTCGGCCCAGGCCTTATCCAGCATGCCGCCCTTATCCATCCAGGCGTGCAAATCGGCGTCGCTCAGGGTCGCCACGCTGGCGCGGAATGCGCGTTCCCTGTCCCCGGATCCGTCCGCCGGACCCACCAAGGATGAAAGCGCGTCCTTCACGGCGGGACGACTGACCGGCTCCGCGGACAAGCACTCCCGAACGGCCAGCAACCGCGCCTGGAACGCCCGCTTCATGGCTTCGATGTCGATCCGCGCCAATATCCGGCCCAGCAAGCGGTCCGCTTTTTCTCGCAGATCGGCCGACATGCATTCCTTCATCACGCCGCGCAAGCCTGCGAGGCCGCCCGGCGTGTCGCGAATGGACCGCAGGCAATGCAGTTGCTCATTGCTCAAGCAACTCAGGCGCGACTTCAGCGATGCCTCGCCTCCGGTCAGACCGGATAGATCGCCGCCCGACCGTTCAACGAGCTGAACCAGGTTCCTGGCGGTCCCCAGATGGCCTGTACGATCCGTCCGCGCCAGGTTGTTCAGCACATTTCCGATGCGGCTGCTGTTGCCCCGTGCCGAATGCACCAGCGACCGCTGCGCCCTCGGCATCCGCGACGGCGCCGGGCCGGCGTTGACCGCCGCCATCCGGTGCGGGAAACAGCCGATCTCGTTGTTCCGCGCGCCGAGGCCCGCCCGGGGAACGCCGCCCGCCGTCGCCAAAAAATGCGAAGTGCCGCCCTTTCCCAGGACGCCGGCCGCGGGCTTTGCCCGCCCGGCCTCCTGCGGGACTTCAATGCCGGAACCGGGACTGCATGGACCGGTTTTCGAAGCGCCGGCCATGAAAATATTGACCATGATGTGAACTCTACCTCTACTCTATTTCGTGACTTTGTCGGCCCGGCGCCTCAGGGGTATCCCGCGGGACATGAGCGTTCTTGTTCATACCGGGCCGGCCGCGCATCGTCGCGCCGCGGTCGACTCCTTGATACGGTGTCTTCCACGCGGTTGGCCAGCAGATCGAGGATGCTCCGATCCTCCCGGCTCCGGACGCTCCGGCCCTGCGCCCGGCTCAGCGCCCGGCTCAAACGATCCAGCACGGACTGGGCGGACCCGATATCCAGCAGCCACTTGACGTCATCCAGCGTGCCTGGACGCAGCACCGCCCACCAGGCCCTCAGTTCGTCGTCGTACAAAGTCCGCATGTACGCGCCGAGCAGGGCGTCCCCCGCGCAGTCCCCCAGGATGGTCAGCCCCTGGAAGAGATGGACGAGCCGCCCCTTCAGCAGGGTCAGGCCATCGACGGAGGCTCTCCCGGCCAGTATGAAGCCGATCTGCGCCAGCAATTCCGGGACCGCCCGCCGGGCGGTCTCGTGATCCAGAGCGGCGGCGATCTGCTCCAGAACCTGGGCGGCCTCGCCGTGCCGGTCGGCACCCACCTGTTCAAGCACCCGCCGGCGGCATTCGTGATGACCCAGCACGCCGCCGCACAAGGCCTCCAGATCTTTCGAAAGCAGCTCGCCCATGTAAACGCCCAGGGACTCCCGGCCACCGTCCAGGCGGCACAAATCTCCTCCGGACAGCCGGCTCAGATCGAGCAGCGCCTTGGCGATCCGCGCCTGGGCCTTCGGGTCGCCGGGGCTGGCCGTCAGGCTGCCCAGCAGATCGGCGACGAGCAGACTGTTTTCATAGGCCTGATCCAGCGCGTCCCGCGGTGCCGGCCGCCCGCCGCCGGGCGTGACGCTGGACGCCACCCAGGACAGGAACCGGACGAACTGTCGCGGCGCGCGGATACGGAGCACCCCCTGCGTGGCCCCGGGCTGGTTCCTGAAGCGCAGATTGCCGACCCGCCCCAGGGCGCGAGGCGCGAACTGCTTGCGTCGGAAGGTCGAGACTTCGGCGGCGTCGAAACGCTGTCGTTGAATGCTGGGCACCATGCGGGCTCCTCTGACGTCGTGCATGTGAACCGGGATCCATCATCGACACCCTCGCGCTATCCGATCGCGTCGTGGATCACCATCACATCCCATGCCGTTGAGTAACACCTGACCGTCCGGCGTTCCCCCCGTCCGCCTCAGTCCCGCCCCGACCGGACCTCCACATGCACGACCGGCCCCCGCGCCTCCGCGTCCGCTCCATCCGCGGCCCCGCCATGCGTCTTCGAGCCCACATAGGACGCCCCGACCCGCACGGGGCCGGAAACCGGCGCCTCGCGCACGTTCTCGAAGCGTACCCGCGTCCGCTGCCCCTGGATCAGGTCGAGATATTCGCCCGCGCTCATGGGCTTGCCGCCGTCCGGCCAAGTGGCGCTCAGGGCCGGGCCGGTGCCGCCGGCCGGCGGCCGGCGAGGCGAGGCCACGGGATCGCCCTGAATCGTCACGACGCGCGGGCGCAGCAGGAACAGCCGCTCGCGGCGCTGCACGGTCTTGCTCTTGCGGGAGAACAGCATGCCCAGAATGGGGATGTCGCCCAGGCCGGGGACCTTGTCGACCTGCTGGCTGTCCTGGCTGCTGTTGTAGCCGCCCACCAGCAGGGTCTGCCCGTCGTCCACGACGGCCAGTGTGCTGATGCTGCTCTTGCGCACCGTCGGCAGCGCGCCGATCTTGCGCTCGTCCTGGATGCGGCCATCCTCGATATCGACCGTGAGCTCGACCCGGCGCCGGTCCGCGCCCCCCTCGATGTAGCGCGGCGTCACGCGCAGCGAAGTGCCCACCGTGACCGGCGTGACGGTGGCCACGCGCTCGCCCGTGGTCTGGATGTAGAACGTGTCCGACAGGTCGATCAGAGCGCCCATGTTGTCGGCCGTCAGAATGGAGGGCTGCGACAGGATGTTGGCCGCCCCCTTGGTTTCCAGCGCGCGCAGGCGGGCGGCCAGCACATTGCTGATGGACAGCCCCAGGGCGCCCGGAGACAGGTCGGAGGCGCTGTCCAGCGGCAGCCCGTTGCTGGGACGCAGGCCGAGGTCGCCGTAGCCGAAGGCGGCGTTCCCGGCGCGCGCGCCCCAGGACACGCCCAGTTCGCTGACGTTGTCGGAATTCACGTCGACGATCATCGCCTCGATTTCGATCAGGGTGCTCGGCACGTCGAGCTGCTCGATGAGCTGCCGGTAGATGGGGATGCGGTCGGGAATGTCCTGCACGATGATGGCGTTCAGGCGGGGATCCGCCTGCACCGTCGGCTCGCGGAATCTCAGCCCCTGCCCCTGGCCGGCACGCCGCTTGGGTTCCGGCGCCGCCGATCCATCCGCGCCCGCCGCCCCCGGGGCCGGCGCGCCGCCCGCGTCCCCGGCCGGGCTGGCGAACGCCGGCGGATTCTCGCGCAACGGCGCCGCCACCGCCGCCAGCGTCTCGTTGTTGGCGCCCGAGCCCGATCCCAGGATCAGATTGCGCAATACCGTCGCCAGGCCGGGGGTGACGATGCTCTGCGTCCGGTAGCTGACGACGCGATCATTGACCGAGGCGTGCTTGAGACGGAACACCGCCACCTGCTGCCCGCCCGCTCCCAGGGGCAGCGCGTCCACCATCTTGCGCACCAGGTTGACGTAGGCGGGCGGCCCCGAGACCAGGGCGATCCCCTGGTCGGCCAGTTCCCCCCAGCCGAAGCGCGGATCGAGCACGCCCAGTTCCCGCAAGGCGTCGCGCAGCGCCGTGATCGAACTGCCCATGGCGCTCACCGGGCGCGTGACCATGGCGCTGGCGGGGCTGACGAACAAGGTGCCCGAATACACGAACCAGTTCAGGCCGTACACCCCGCCCAGCTTGTCCATGAACTCGGTCGGCGTCGTGGTGTTGAACTTGCCGTTGACCGTTCCCTTCACGCCGGGCGCCATTTCCAGGGCCAGGCTGAAACCGCCCGCGAACTGCCGCAGGACGTTTTCCAGACTTTCGTTCCGGGCGTAATAGCTGTAGGAGGCCATGGGCCAATTGGGCGCGGCCAGCGCGGGCGCGCCCGTCAGGCACAAGGTCAGCGCGCAGACCGGCAGCCAGCGTCCGGGCGAGCCGGTCCGGCGGACATCCGCGCGCGGCGCCCTCATCACGTCCCGGCGCCCGTTCATGCGGCCCACCGCGCCGCGATCGTCCAGAACGACAGGGCATTGGCGAACCGGCCCACGGCCTCGTCCAGCCGCTGCGCATCCGCGTCGGGCCGCACCATCTGCTGCAGCCACAAGGCCTCTTCGTCCGGATCGATCACGCAGGCCGAGGGCTGACGGCTCAGCATGCCGGCGGCCCTCCGACCGATCTCCGTCAGAAAACGCTCGCGCGCCATACCGACCGGCGGCAGCGGGCACAGGCGCGCGCTGATCACCAGCCAGCCATTGCGAGCCCCCAGCAGATGCACACGATATTTGTCGTCGATCCACGCCGTGAGGCGGCCGTCGGCGCGCACCGCGTCCGGGATGCCATGGCGGGCCGCATAATCCGCAACCAGGGGATGGGGTGAGACGGTCATCGTTCTACTCCGGTGATTCCGCCGCCAGCTTGCGCACCAGGCGCAGCACTTCGGCGACGGGTTCGATCAACTCGCTCGGGATGTACTGATCCAGCGACGCGTCGGCCAGCAGCGCGCGCGCCAGCGGAACATTCCGCATGACAGGCACGCCCGCCTCGCGCGCGGCGCGCATCATTTCCGCCGCCAGGGCGCCCTCGCCCTTGGCGAGCACCACGGGCAGCGGCGTCTCGTCCGGATCGTAGTACAGCGCGATCGCCACGTGCGTCGGATTGGTCACCAGTACCGTGGCCTTGCGCGCGCTCTGGACAGCCCCCTGCATCGCCATTTCCTGGTGCAGGTGCTTGCGCTTGCCTTTGATATGGGGGTCGCCTTCCATTTCCTTGTATTCCCGCTTGACCTCTTCCTTGCTCATCATGAGCTGCCTGCGGTGCTGCATGCGCTGCCAGACGAAATCGGCCAGGGCGATCACGGTATAGGCGAGCGCCACATTGGCGAGCAGGGTGCGCAGCATGCCCCCCACGCCGATCCGCAGGCCGGCCAGGCCGCTGTGCGGCACCGACATCAGCTGCGGCAGCGCGTCGCGCACCACCATCGCGACCAGCGCCGAGAGAAAGATGATCTTGATCGACGATTTGAGAAACTCGACCAGGTTCTTCTTGGAAAAGATGTTCTTGAGATTGCTGGCGGGATTGAGCTTCTGCCCCGAAGGGATGAGTTTCTTGAAGGCCAGCACGATGCCGACCTGCAGGAACTCGCCGAACAGGCCGATGCCCAGCACGATCAGCACGAAGGGCAGCACCAGCCCCAGGGCCTCGCGCAGGGTCGCCTCCAGCGCGGTCTTGAGCGCGAGCTCGAAGGGCGTGCCCGCCAGCGCCGCCGGCACGAGCAATATCCGCTCCAGCGATTCGATCAGATTGGAGGCGTTGCCCAGCATATAGCCCATCAGCGCCAGAAGCAGCAAGGTCTGGGTGAAGTCCTTGCTGTGGGCGACGTCGCCCTTTTCGCGCGCCTCGCGCAGTCGCTTGTGAGTCGGCTGCTCGGTCTTTTCTTCGCTCACGGCAGCCTCCATTGATCGTCAAGGAAGGGCAGGATACCGGGAATGTCCCGGACCGTATCGTCAGCATGCCCGAGCAACGTGCTCATGTACAGCACCAGCACCAACAACGCCAGCGCGCTCTTGATGGGCATGGCCAGAAAGAACACCTGCAGCTGCGGCACGAAGCGGTTGATCAGGGCCAGTCCCAGTTCGGCCAGGAACATGGCGACGACGGCCGGCGCGGCGAACAGCAGCACCAGCCGCATGAAGCGGCTGAGCTGATCCAGCATGAGCGGCGCGTTCTCCGCGCGCAGCGCGGGCGACCAGGACCACAGATCCCAGAGGCGGAAGCTGTCGTACAGCAGCGAAAGCATCAGCGAAAAGCCGCCGCCGACCAGGAAAAACGTCAGGAACGCCTGATTGAAAAGAATGCCCAGATGCGAGGAATCATTGCCCGTCGCCGGATTGATGACGGCGCCCATGCTGGCCCCTCGCTGGTTGTCGATGACGAAACCCACCGCCTCGAAGATCCAGAAGGGCAACGCCACCAGAAAGCCCATCGTCAAGCCGACGAAAACCTCTTTGACGACCAGCGGCGCCAGATCCGCCAGCCCCGGATCGAGCTCGGCATAGTGCGGAGCCAGCATGGGGACCAGCACCAGGCCGAGGGCCGCGCAAATCCCATGGCGCAACAGGCCCGGCAGCAGTTGCCGGTTGAACAAGGGCAGCATGGCGCACAAGGCCAGTATCCTGGGTTGCGTCAGCGCCCAGGTCCCCAGGAATGCCTGGATTTCCGCATACATCGCGCCATCGTGCATGTCCCGCCCCCCGCTCATCGGATCTTGTAGAAAAGATCGAACACCGAAATGGCATAGTTGTAGAGTTCCCCGCTGAGCCAGCGCGCCGTCAGCAGCAGCGTGATGAACACGGCGATCAGCTTGACGGCGAAGGACAGGGTCTGTTCCTGGATCTGCGTCAGCGCCTGGAACAGGGAGAACAGCGTCCCCACGATGGCCGCCACGGCGATCGGCGGCAGCGACAGCCACAGGGTCAGGTACAGGGCCTGGGTCAGATAGGAGACGATGTCGATGGTGCCCATGCGCGCCTCAGGAATAGGAGAGCACGAGGCCCTGGATCAGCTTCGTCCAGCCGTCGATCATGACGAACAGAAAGAGCTTGAGCGGCATGGAGATCGTCACCGGGGACACCATCATCATCCCCATCGCCAGCAGGATGTTGGACACGATCAGATCGATGATGACGAACGGCAGGTACAGGAGAAAGCCGATCTGGAACGCCGCCGCGAGCTCCGACACCAGGAAGGCCGGGATCAGGACGATCAGGTCGTTCTGACGCAGATCGCGCGCCTGGGCTTCGCCCCACAACTGGCGGGCGGTGCGCACGAAGAAGTCCCGCTGCTCCGGCCGGCTGTTTCTCAGCATGAAGGCGCGCAGGGGCTCGGCGCCGCGCGCCACGGCGTCGAGCATGGCCCCGATCTGGTCGCCGCCGGCCGCGCCTGCCGCGCCGGCCGACTGCGCCGGCGACTCGCGGACCGCGCGCAGTTCATGTCCGACCTGCAGCGCGACGGGTCCCATGACGTAGACGGACAGGATCACGGACAGGCCATAGAGCGCCATGTTGGGCGGCACCTGCTGCACGCCCAGGGCATTGCGGACCAGCGAGAACACCACCGCCAGCTTCAGGAAGGAAGTGGTCATCACGGCGGCCAGCGGCAACAGCGCGAGCAATGCCAGCGCGACGGCCAGGCTGATGGGATCGAAATTGCCGCTCATTGCGCTCCCTTGCCCAGGACGCCGACGCGCACGCCGATGCGGCCGTCGACCTCGACCAGGTCGCCGGTGCCGATCAGCGCGCCGTTGGCGCGGATCATGACCGGGCCGTCCGACAGCGGCCGGCTCAGGTCGAACACCGCGCCCGGCCTGAGCTGGCGCAGTTCGGCCAGCGTCATGACGCGGTCGCCCAGATCGAAGGTCAGCCGCACCGGAATCTCGTCGACGTCCAGGGGTTCGGCGTCCCGATGATCGTCGAAGTCCGACGGCTCGGCCTCCGTATCGTCATCGAGATCCATCGAGTCGAAGCTCGAAGCGTCTTCAGCGGAAGGGTCGGTCGGCGTCATGAGGGAAGTCCAGCCTTGGGTCACGAGATAGGAAGATTGTTCGGCGCGGACCCGCAGGCCCTGGCCCCGCGGGATGCCCAGCCACAACTCGCCTCCCGGGCCGACCAGGTACTCGTCCAGCAGGACGACGTCGCCCGCGCCCAGGGCGCGCAGGTCGGCGGCCGGCAGGCCGGCCCACCCGAGCACGGCGCGCAGGCGCACCGGCAGGGCCGACTCATCGATCACATCCGCCGCGCCCGGCGGCGCGCGGCTCAACAGATCGGCCAGCAGCATCACCCCCAGGTCGTCGGCCTCCAGTACCGCCAGAGCCGTCTCGCCGCGCTCCCGGGCGGTGGCGACCAGCGTCCAGGCATGGGGCAACTCCGCGGCGTCCGCGGTGATCACGACACGAACCGGCCCCCCGGGGGAGGAGGAAGACAATGCCGCGACCGCCTCGGCCAACAGCGTTTCCAGAGCGGCGGACCGCAGCGCCTCAGGCAGATCCCCGGGCCCCAGGTCCGGAAGACGGGCATCGACCCAGGCCGTCAAGGCATCCGGCGGGAGCCGCAGCCGCAAAGCGGCGCCCGCCCACTTCAGATCGACCCGGTGGCTCGCCGCCCGCCGCAAAGCGTCCGACGCGCCCGGCGCCAGGCTCAGGCGCCAGACGCCGGGCGCGGCATCGGCGCCCTCGAGCGCCGGCAAACTCACGCGCAGATCCGCGCCGCGGGCCGCGATCAGCGTCAGCGCCCGGGCCTGGCCGGCGGTCAGGCCCGGCAGGGAGACGGGCGCGGCGATGACGGAATTCATGGCATCCATGCGACGGTCCCGATCACACGGCCGCGGCCGCTTCGCGCGGACACGGGTCTTCGGGATCATCCGTACCCACCCGCACCAGCACGCTCCGCGCCAGCGACCGGGCCCACTCGTCGGCGAGCGCCTGCGCGCAATGATCGAGGGTTTCGCGCGAGGCCTCGCTGGCGCAGGAAAACGCGGCCACCATGCGGCCTTCCTCCTCGTAGACCGACAAAACCACGCCCGGCAGAACCTCCGCCTTCAAGTCCAGACGCACCTCGCGGCGACCGCCGCCCTCGCCCACCAGCACGCGGTCGGCCGCCTCGTTCAGCGCCCGCGCGAGCCCGATCGGGGCGGCGGGCGGGGCCGAAGCCGCGACGGACGCCGCCGGACCCGGAAACAGCGGGAACGGCCGGTGCGCTCCGGTCCACGACTCGGCGGCCTCCGGCGGCGCCCCGCCGTCCCGCGCCAGGGCCTGCTCAAAGGCCTGGCGGTCCGCGTCGGACGCCTCGCGGCGCGGACCGCCAGGATCCCGCCGCTCCGGGTCCGGCATGTTCCGGCCCAGGCCGATGTTCAGATCGATCCGGCGTTCATTCATGATCGCTCAGGCTCATAGTCGTCATGCCGCGACCAGTCGTCGCGGTCGCGCGCCACGGCCGCGATCTCTTCCATTTCCAGGTCATCCCGACGCTCCAGTTCGAGGGACTGCTCGGCCTCGTATCGGCCGACCACCCGCATGAATTTCTCGACCTGGCGCGAGGCTTCCCGATGGGTCTCGCGGCGCTGGTCCAACGTTTCGGCCTCGAGGCGCTCCCGCTCGGCAGCCTCGTCGACGCGGGCTTCGTGATCGCGCTCGCCCTGGCGCAGGCTGGCCACGCTGCGCATGACATCCTCGATGTCGCGCACATGCACCAGCCGGGCGCACAGATCGCCGTACAGCCCCCGCTCCCGCGACAGCGACCAGTTCCGATATTCGTCCAGGCTTTCCAGCGCCCGGACCCGGCACCGTTCGGCGTCGGCCAGGGCCCGGCGCTGCTTCATCACGGCCAGTTCCGCCCGCTCCTCTCGAAAACGCTTGATGGTCAGCAGTTCGTCGAATACTTTCACGCGGCCACCCTCCCATCGACGATGTCGGCCATGCCTTCGAGCGTGTCGGGCAGGGCCGAACGCTCGTCTGTCCTCTGCCGCAGGAAACGGTTGATGGCGTCGATCTTGTCGATGGCCTCGTCGGTCACGGCGTCTCCGCCGCGCTTGTATTCGCCGATCTTCACCAGCAGTTCGACCTCCTGGTACTTGGCCATCAGCTCGCGGATGCGGCCCGCCAGCCGCTTGTGCTCGTCCGTCACCACCGCGTTCATGACCCGGCTGGTGGAGGCCAGCACGTCGATGGCCGGATAATGATTGGCCGCGCTCAGTTTGCGCGACAGCACGATGTGCCCGTCCAGAATGGAGCGCGTCTCGTCGGCGATGGGCTCGGTCATGTCGTCGCCCTCGACCAGCACGGTATACAGGGCGGTGATGGAGCCGTGCTGGTTCATGCCGACCCGCTCCATCAGCCTGGGCAGGGTCGCGAACACGGACGGCGGATAGCCCCGGCGCGTCGGCGGCTCGCCGGCCGCCAGGCCGATCTCGCGCTGCGCGCGGGCGAAGCGCGTCACCGAATCCATCAGGAACAGCACCCGCTTACCCTGGTCGCGGAAATATTCCGCGATGGCCGTGGCGACATAGGATGCCTTGGCGCGCTCCATCGAGGACCTGTCGCTGGTGGCGCACACGATGACGCTGTTGCGGCGCCCCTCGGGTCCCAGGTCGCGTTCCAGAAATTCGCGCACTTCCCGTCCCCGTTCGCCGATCAGCGCCACCACGGTCACATCCACGTCGGCGCCCTTGACCAGCATGCCCATCAGCGTGGACTTGCCCCCGCCCGCCGCCGCGAAGATGCCCATGCGCTGGCCTTCGCCGCAGGTCAGCAAGCCGTCCAGCGCCCGCACCCCGAGTTCCAGAGGCTTGTCGATCATGCGACGCGTCAACGGATCGGGCGCCTCGGCGAAGACCGGATAGAACTTGCTGGCCTCCAGCGGGCCATAATCGGCCGTGTCGAGCGGCCGGCCCAGACCGTCGAGCACCCGGCCCAGCAGCCCCGGCCCCACGGGCACCATATGCGCCCGCCCGGTGGGGATGACCTCGGTGGCCGAAGAAATGCCGTACATGTCGCCCAGCGGCGTCAGCAGCGCGGCATCCCGGGCGAAGCCGACGACCTCGCCCCGCATCTCGAAAGCCTCGCCCGGACTGCGCAGAATGCAGACCTCGCCCACTTTCACGGTCGGCACGACAGCCTTGATGATCGTGCCGATGACCTGCGTCACCCGCCCCTTGATCCGCAAGGTCGGCGTGTCCTGCAGCGCGATTTCCATCATTTCGGTGATGTAGTCGAAATGGCGCATTTCCGTCGCCCGCCCTATATCCGGCTGCCCAGCATGCGCTGGAACGCGCCCCGCAGGGCCTCGATCTGCCCTTCGAGGCTGGCCTCGACCATGCCGATCTCGCTTTCGAGGATGCAGGCGCCCCGCGCCAGGCGCGCGTCGGGCAGCAGATCCAGGTAGCCGACCCCCGGATAGGCGGCCAGGATGTCGTTGATGCCCGCCCGCACCACCTCGACGTCGTCCGGATGCAGGCGCAGGGTCATCTGCTTCTGGTTGCGCACCACGGCCAGCGCGTTGCGCACCACGGCCACGACCTTCTCGCGGTCGTCGAAGCCGTCGACGACCTTGCGCACGGCCGCCATGACCAGATCGACCATTTCGTTTTCCACGCCCGCGAAATAATCGACGGTACGGCCGACGATCTCGATCATTTTCTCGGCCTGGTCGAGCAGGGCCTGCCGCTTGCCGTCCTCGTAGCCACGGCGGCGCTCGGCCTCGAAAGCGTCGCGGGCGCCCGCCAGAATGGCGTCGGCCTGCGCGCCGGCCTGGTCCAGCATGGCCCGCGCCTGGACCAGCGCGGCATAGTCGGCCGCGCGCAGCACACGGGCCGCCGGGTCCGGCGTCGCCGCCAGGAGGCGGGGATTCAGTGCGTCGCGGGAAACGAGGAATGCCATATCGGTTCGACCCGTTCTAAAACGCCAAGGGCCAGGCCCAGAATATCCGGGATATCGTCCGGCGCGTCGTCGGCCGGCCCGGCTTCCAGCCTGAGTCCGGCCCGCAGACCGAGTTCCGGTCCGGCCGCCTGGAAAATCGTGTGCAGGGCGGCGCGGCCGATCCGGTCCACCCGGTCCGCCAGCGCCGCCGCGGAACCAGCTTCCTCGTCCGCCGGACGGGACCACGGCCCGGTTTCCGCGTGGCGGGCGAAATCCAGCGTCTCGGACCCCAGCGCCGCCGTCAGTTGCCTCACCTCCACACCGACGATGGCCCGGCGCAGGCGTGGCGCGCACATCGCGGCGCCCATGTGGCGCGCGATCCGGGCCAGCCGGTCCGGGGGCAGCAAGGCCAGCGCCAGCTCGGGCCGGTCCGCGTCGAGGACGGGACGCTCATGCAAGTCCAGGCGGCGCAGAATCGCGGCGGACCAGTGCCGATGCCAGGCCGCCGCGCAGGCCGCCGGCACGGGCCGGTCCGGTGCGCCGAACGCCGCATGCCGGCTGGGATGCAAGGCGAGACTGGGCAAGAGATTGAACGTCAGCAGCCGCGCGCCGAAAAGGGCCGCGGCGCTCATTCGGAGCCTCCGCGCGCGGTCGCGGGGGCGGCCGGCTTCCGGCGCTTCCCGAGGGCGGCGCGCAGGAACGACGCGTCCCCTTGCCACAGCAGGTAGCCGAGGCCGCCGGCCAGGGCCAGGATCAGGCAGGCCAGCAGCCCCAGAAGCAGCCACAGTCCGCCGGCCGAATCCCGGGACACCTGGAACCCCAGAATCGACGTCAGGACGGGAAGCGCGCGTTCCGGACCCGCGCCGGGCTGGGCCGACACCAGACTGATGGAGACCCTGTCCTCGGTCAGGCCGGGAATGGCGTGCGTGATCAACTGGCGAATCTGCGGCTTGAGCGCGTCGAAGGAATAGCCGACCCGATGCTTGATGAAAACGGCCGCCGTCGAAGGGGTGGCGGCCTCGCCGATCTCGCCCCGCTCGGGCAGCACCACGTGCACGCGCGCCGCCAGCACGCCGTCCATCTGCGACAGGGTGTTGGTCAGCTCCTGGGACAGGGCGTAGATATACCGGGCGCGTTCTTCCAGGGGCGAGGACACCAGGCCTTCCTTGCGGAAGATCCGGCCCATGCCGTCGAAGCGTTCGCGCGGCAGACCCTGGGTACGCAGGATGTCCAGGGCGCGGGCCACCTGGGCGCCGTCCACCGAGACGGCCACGCCTTCCTTGCCCAGGACTTTGTCGGCATGGATGCCGGCGTCGAGCAGTACCGACAGCAGTTCGTTGGCCTCGCCTTCGCTGGCGGAGGAATACAGCGTGACGCTGGACCCGCAGGCGGACAGGACCGTCAGGACCAGCGCGGCGAGCGCCAGCCGCGGGCCTCGAAACAGCGGGGCATGCGTCAAGAACGACCGGAATGGAGCCATCAAGACATCCTGACCAACGTATCGATATCATCGGTGGTGCCCGACACCGCCTTGCCCACCAGTTCATATTGCACGGAAACCTTCAGCAGTTCCGTCTGCAGGCGCAGCATCTCGCCGGCCGCGGGCCGCGCGCCCATGCTGTCCAGGCCGCGAGCGATGTCCTCCCACCTGCCGGAGACATCGGCCGCGACACCCCGCAGGCCATTGAGGATCTGGCCGCCCAGTGTCGGCGCGGCGTCCGGCGGCGCGGCCGCGAACGGCGCCGGCGGCGCGCCGACGACATCGGGCCCGTTCATGATGGCGTTGAACCGTTCGGTTGCCAGCGCGGCCGGATCGGCGCGCGGCGCGGGGCCGGCCATGGACGGGGTCTGGACGGCCAGGGCGGCGGAAAGCGCGGCGATTTCCACGATCAAGCTCCTCGATCAAACATCATCCGATACCTCGCGGTCGAGCCCCAGCATCCGCCGGGCCAGCAAACCGCCTTCGCCCGGCAGCGCGGCGGCGTCGGCCAGCGCCCGGCGGCTTTCGGCGACGCGTCCGGACAGTTGCAGCGCCAAGCCACGCCAAGCCCGCGCCAGCGCCCGTTCCTCCGGATCGACGAAATCGGCGTCCTCGAACAGGCGGGCGGCCTCGGCCGCGCGGCCCGCGTTCAGGCGCGCGACGGCCAGTCCCACGAGGGGGTAGGCGCGATCCGGCCGCGCACGGCGCAGCGCGTTGAAAATCGCATCCGCATGCGGCACATCCCCCCGGCTGGCCGCCAGCATGCCGACCTCGGTCAGGAAATGGGCGTCGGCGGCCTCAAGCACAAAAGCCGTCTCCGAAGAGGCGGCTAGAAAACCGGGCGGACTCGCGCCCGACGGCGCAGTGCGCGCGCGTTTCATCCTGAAACCTGCCTGCCGGCCAGGTCGCGCAGCACCCGGGCGCGCGGCTCGAGCGCGGCGTATCGACTGCCCGATTCCCCGATGCAACGCAACACGCGATCGAGTTCCTGGATCGCCTCGTCCACGCGCCCGAGCCTCAGCTGACATTCCGCGACCTGCAAAGCCGGCTGCGGATCGCCGGGAAACAGCATGATCAGCAATGAATACGCGCCGATGGCCTCTTCGTAGCGTTCGCATTTTTCCAGGCACAGGGCCAGCCCGGCGAGATAGTGCCTGTGCGTCGGGCCGTAGATCGAGAGGATCGAGAACACCGGCAGCGCCTGGGCGTACCGCTTCTGGGTGACATATGCATAGGCCAGGGCGTAGATCGTTTCGAGCTGGGCGTCGTTCAGGCGGGCACTGGACGGCAGCGCCTTCAGCCCGTCGTAGAGTTGCTGGCTGATCGGGTCGCGGGTCGCGGTGGAGCCTTGGGGCATGGAGTTCTCCTGGTTACCGGCCTGCCGATCAGGCCGGCATTCTGCCTGCGATTTTCTGATTGATTGTCTTCATGCTCGCCGAAATGGCGGCAATCTGATCGCTGACGGCCCGCGTGCTTTCTTCAATCAGATCGAACAGCTTCTTCAATTCATTTTGATCTTCTTCTCGTCGTTTATTAATTTTGACCATCTCCGCTGCGATTCTCTGCCTATCCGCGACCGATTCCTCGCTCTCTCTCACCGCGTTGGCCTTGGCGATGTTCAGAGCGCCCTGCGTCACCTGAATGCCCCCGGAGGCAATCGCGGAAGTGCCCGCAATGACACCGGAGAACCCCTTCATCGCGGCCTCGAGCACCTTGGCGCTGACCGTGGCTGTCGACGAGGCCAGGGACGCCCCCGCCGTGACAACCATCAGAAGAATCCCGGTCGCAAGCGCCGTGGCAACCGTGACGCCCACGCCGATGAGCGCGGCGATCTGCGGGTCCACCCCGGCCAGCGAAAGAGCGCCCTGCACCATATTGCCGATCAGCGAGGGCTCGAACAGAACCAAAACAGGCACCGCCAGCACCGCCATGGCGGCTACGATCCTGCAAACGTTTTCAGCCACCACGGGGTCGACACCGAACAGTCGGGTCATGATCGAGCCGACCGTTTGCTGAACCAGGTTGCCGAAGCTGAGTTCGGCCCCGGCTCCGAACGCTTCCATCGAGGCCATGCTTGCCAGGGAAACGGTCGAACTGATCACGCCTACGGCGCCGACAGCCGCCACCACCAGCAAGGGGGCGGCGCCTCCTCCCGTGATCACCGTGAGAACGACCGACAACGTCACGGCCACAACCGAAACGCCGACAGCAAGGACCGCGCCAGCCCAACTGGCGATCTTGCACCACGTGCCCAGCGTTTGGGCCTCATGGCACCTATCGGTCCATTCCTGGATATTCTGCAACTGCAGCTTGAGGTTTTGGTCCGCCCCCTGGCGCAGCGACTCCAGGCTTCTCTGGAGCGTCTCGACCTGCACATCCCGGCTGGACAGGCTCTTCAACAAAATACCGATGTCATAGAGGCTCATATTCTGAACGCGCGGGTCGGGTGCGGGGATGCTCGGCGCCCCTTGCGCATTCACCAGGGGATTGGAGTCGCTCGGCAGGCCGGCGCCCGCATCCCAATCGACGGACCTCGGCCGTTCGTCGCTGGATTTGCCGAACGTGAAACCGCCGACGGCCTGCTCGTCGCCGCCCATACCCTCGACGAACGGGTCCGGCGACGGCGCGTAATTCGGTCCGGAGGAGAGAATCTTCGCAGCCATGGACACGCTCCTAAATTTTCTGCACCGCGCTGCGATTGGCGTCGTTATAGGCTTGAACCATGGTCCGCAACGCGCCTCGCGCATCGTCGATGGCCTGCTGATACTGCTGCACCAGCTCGTTGTCCTGCGCATAGTCCGTGTCACGCTTCTTGGCATCGGCCTCGAGCCTGGTTTTCTCCGCATCATGCCCGGCCGCGAGACCTTCCGCGCCCCCTCCCATCATCGAACCCATGCCTGACAGGCCGCTGCCCGCCCCTTGGGACGTATGAGACAACGCCGTCCCGGCGTTGAGCCACTGCCTGCTGGCCAGTTCCCGGGCGGCCAGTTTCTGGGCGTCCAGTTTCTGGGCGTCCAGTTCCCGGGCGGCCAGTTTCTGGGCGTCCAGTTCCCGCCGGGCGGCCAGTTTCTGGGTATCCAGTTCCTGCCGAGCGGCCAGTTCCTGAGCGGAATGGGGCGATTCCTGACCGGACTCGGGCGGTTCCTGAGCGGAACTGACCGGTTTCCGGGCGACCAGTTCCTGAGCGGAATGGAGCGGTTCCTGACCGGACTTGGCCGGTTCCCGGACGAAATCTTTGCTGGACGGCTTAACGTTGCTCGGTTCACTGAAAGTGCGGAGCTCAATACCGTCGCTATCCATGGAATTACCGGCCAGTTTCTGGGCGGGATTTTTGCCGACCACGGGACCTTTGCCGACCACGGGACCTTTGCTGACCGCGGGATTTTTGCCAAGCGCAATGCCCTTGGCGCCCGCGAGCGCTCCGCCGGCACCCATCCCCATCGTCACGAGCCCGCCGAGGACCTGAGCCCCGCCCGAAATGCAGGCCCCCACGAAACGTTTGATGGCCGCTTGCGCGATTTCCTCGGCGGCATTCATCAAGTCCGTGATCTGAGCCTGCATATCGAAGGTTCTCTGCTTGAACCCCACATCACGCAACAACTGAGCGAAAGACTGAAACGCCGACATCAGTTCCCAGATGTCGCCGAGCACGCTTTTCCCGTTGAGACTTCCCAAAGGATTACTCGTCAGCGCATGGCCGGCGGGCGCGGGCAAGACGCCATCGATGTCATCCGCATCGGTTTTGAGGTTGA
This sequence comes from Castellaniella sp. WN, assembly GCF_054457555.1. Classification (NCBI taxonomy): domain Bacteria; kingdom Pseudomonadati; phylum Pseudomonadota; class Betaproteobacteria; order Burkholderiales; family Alcaligenaceae; genus Castellaniella; species Castellaniella sp. WN. The sequence goes on from NZ_JBTKZC010000002.1 coordinate 169,468, forward strand.
CCTGCTCGAGCACGGTCTCCACAGAAATACCGGCCTGTTTCGACCTTTCCCCGGCGACTCGATCCGGCGATGGCGCATTGTTCATGGAGTAGGTATCAAGCGGCGAAGGGCGGTGGAATTGCAGGGGATTCGTCATGACGAGGCTCCAGTAGATTAGGATGGGGCTCGGCCCGCAGGCGCCGAATGGTATGGGTTGGGTGGCCGTTCGGTGAAAATCGTTCCACTGAGGCACGCTAATGGCCGGCCGCCCCGAGCCGAAGCCCTTCGAGCAGGGCCAGGGCGCGCGCCTTGATGACATCGTGCTCACCCGCCTTGCACAAGGACTCCACGACCAGATTCAGCGATACGCGCGCGTCTTCGAGCCGCCCCAATGCGATCAGGCATTCCGCGCAATGAAAAACCGGAGCCGGGTCGTCAACTCGCAGCAGCGTCGCGATCACGTACTGCTCCAGGGCGGCTTCATAACGCCCGGTCATCTGCATGGCCGAGGCCAACGCCATCTGATAGCGGGAGTCCAAATGATCGAGGGCCACCAGCCGCGTGAAGATCTTGACCGCATCCCCATATTTGGCCTGAGCGTACAAGGCATAGCCATAGGCATACAGGGCCTCGCATTCCTCGCCGCACAGGCCCATGGCCTGCGCCAGCGTTCCCCCTGATTTCCAGAGGTCGATCAGATTTTCAACGATGGACTCCATCTCCGGCACGGCCCATCCCGCATTGATCTGCATACTCATCGCGCACCCTGTGATGTGTGCAGAACCGAGCCCGCCCGCCTCCGGAAGAGAGGAACGGACGAGCCGGGCTCAGATTATGTCGCGCATCTTGCGCGGGCGGCCTGCGCCGGGACTGGAATCGGCCGACTCAAAACCCAGACGCGCGATTCCCTCGGCGACCTCGCGCTCGATGTCTTCCATGTCCTTACGGATCGCCTCTTCGAGATCGGCCTCGACCTTGGCCTTTTGCCGCTCGCTCAGGCCGGCGACCAGCGCTTGCATATCCGCCTGGGAAAGGCCGCCGGAGTCCGCCAGGACTTGCCGCATCCGCTCGACCAGCGCGCCGGCTTCACGCCTGATCTCTTCAGGGTTTTTTTTGCTCATCGCATATTGGCCATAATGCCCCGGTTCGTGTCGTTCTGTGTTTTCTGGAAGGAGCTCAACGCATCGCTCGCCTCAGTCAGCTTGTTCGTCGTGGACTGCGCTTTCAGCATGAGGGACTGGCTCAAATTGCTTTGATTGCTGTTCTGCGAGCCGGCATAGGCCTTCAATTGCTCGAGCGCGCCCCGGGTCGCAGAGCCATTGACCACGCCGTCGCCCTGAATCTCAATGCCATCATGGTTAGGTGTCTTCTGCTCCGGCGGGATGGGGGTGCGCTGGCCTTTGGTCCCCTTTGGCGAAAGACCCGTAATCCCATCGACCCCGCCCTCCAGACCTAATTTTTTCATCAGGTCATTGATCGGTATTTCAATGCTTTTGATCTTATCTCTGTTCCAGTCCTCCGCTTTATCGTCGGGATTTCCACCCTTGATCTCCTTGAGAAACGCCTCTAGTTTGTCTCTCAACTGGCTCAGCAGATCCATCTTTTCGTTCACGGCCTGTATTTCATCGACCACGCTTCTCGCAAGCGCCTCCATCCTGTCCTTGCGACCCATGAACACAACCCTTATGGCCTCGTATATTTCCAACTTGGAAAAATCCACCTGACCCATGCCGCCAACAAAACCCGTCGTTATGCTCATGACAACCACTCCTTATCTCATCGTTGAGTCGGCACCCGTACTGGGTGTCATGCCCCGTGGGTAACGAGAAGGCGCCCATGAGTTCCCACCCCAAACATCAGGGAAAACCCTTGGAGCGGTGCCCCATAGGCCCACTCCATGGAACTTCCCGCCGCCTGACTGTTACTACCCGCTCACAGCAGCTTTTTGAGGCTTTGCCTTCTCATGAGCCAAATCGGTTCTCCCCACGGGCACGTCCCGCGTCCCATCCCGTCCGGCCAGCCTTCCGTCGGAAACACTGCCCCCAATCCGCGGACCGGGGGGGCCGGGGGCGGCGCGCGGGGCGGCGGCCGGCCCGGGGGCAATGTCTCCAGCCAGCGGTCCGGGAACACCCGCTCCACGGCCGGCGCCCGGCAAACCCAGGAAAGCGCCCGCCTGCAGGCGGGCGGGTTCGAAGGCGAGTTCCTCCCGCCCCCCTCGCTCGACGAGATCTCCGAGGAAGCCAGCCTGTTCATGGCCGGCAAGATCGAGAACAAGCATCACACCGAACGCAAGCTCAAGCCCGACCGCCCCGCGGAATCGCGGCGGTCCGAGGACATCGTCGAGCTGCTGCGGCAGACGCGGGATCCGGACGCCGAGTCCAGGCTCGAGGCGCTGGCCGGTGAACTGCTGAAAAACCGGCAGGCGCCCACGCAACAGGCGCGGGACGCGTTCGGCGACGTATCGCAGCAATACCTGGCCCTGCAATACGCCCTGAAAAAAGGCGAGCGGGAAGGCGCCGACCCCGAGCGGCTGGAGTCGCTGCGAGACGCGCTCGCCGATCTCGAAATTGAAAGCGGCCCCTGGATCCGGGCCGGGATCAATGCCCTGGGCAATGCCGGGGCATTCGCGACCGACGCCCAAGGCGTCCAGTCCTTCCAGGACACCTACCGCGACGTCGTCCTGGGCGAAAACACCCTGAGCGAGACCCTGGCCCTGGCCCTGGAACGATTCGGCGGCAAGCACGCGGAACGCGGCTTGAAGCAAATGATCCTGACCCTGGGGGCGGACCTGTCCTCGACGCAACCCTCCACCTCGACCAGCCGGCTGCGGGCGCTCACCCGCGACCTGTATCTGCTGGAGGTCGCCGTGACCGCGCTCGACGGATGCGCCGAACTGTCCGTCGGCCTCCGCGCCAGGGGCTTGGGCGAGCCGGACGACGAACGCCTGATGCGGGATCTGGTGGGGATCACAGGAGAAAAATGGCTCGCCGAGGGGCGCTTCACGACGCTGGCGGAACGACACGGCGTCACCTCGATCGAAGGCCGGGTGGCGTTCCTGACCGGCGTGAAGAACGTGATGAAAGCCTTTCCCGAACAGGTGTTCCCGACCGTCGATGACAAACAGGCCACCGTGACCGCCATCCAGACCGCCCTGAACACCGCCATCGAGGCGGAGGAGGACCGCCAATGAGCAGCCCCGCCGCCGTCCTGCGGCAATTCGGCGAGGCCGAGGGTCTTTCCGACCTGTGTTTCGATGCGCGGGGCCAGGCCTTCTTCCTCTCGGCATCGAATCATCTGCTGGGCCTGGAGCTGGCCGACCCGGATCTTCTCATCTACATCGCCCGGCCGGTCCCCTACGACAGCGGAGACTGGCTGCGGCGCGCCTGCAAGCACGCCCACCATAGCCGCCTGGACGACTGGCCGGTGCAGCCGGCGCTGCGCGACCATGACGGCACCCCGCACCTGCTGGCGCTCACGCGCCTGGGCGAACAGGAATTCACCGAGCTGCGCCTGCGCCAGGCGCTCGAATACCTGTCGCGCTGGCTCGACGCCCTGGACGCCGAACCCTGAATCCGGAGCTCTCATGCCAGATATCCGACCCAACCGGCTCATCCGCTTCGACCACGGCATCGACACCATTGTCCATACCCGCGGGAATGAGCGGACCGCCCAGGATCTTCCGGAACGACGCAATCTGGCGCCTTCCGACGATCCCGCGCTCGCTCAGCTGGATCAGCTGCTCGACAAACCCAATATCCAGCGTTTCCTGGAAGAGGCCCTGCGCCCCGACATCAGCGACCGCGACCTGCTCATGCCTTCGCAATTCGCCGAGGCCCTGCGCGAGGCACTGAAGGCGCTCGCCCGCCTGGCCGAGAACGGCGGCGACAGCCGCACGCTCAACCGCGCCGTGCGCCTGCTCAAGGAAGAAACCAATCTGCGCGAACTGGTCGCCATGTATCGCGGCGCCCTCTATCAGGGATGACGGGATGCGTCCCCCTTCCGATCCGTCTCCGCCCCCCGGCGCGGCCCACCTGCTGGGCGAACACGGCGCCGCGCTGCTGGATCTGCTTTCTTACGTCTATCTGAGACATGACCGTCCCGAGAAAGCCGCCGCGCTCCTGGCCGCGCTCGACGCACTGGGCCTGGCCGACGCGCGCCTGCGCATCTCGCTGGCTCTGGCGCAACTGCGTTCCGGCAAACCCGAAACCGCCCTGGGCACCCTGGACCGCGTGGCGCTCCAGGGTGGCCTGACCGGCGCTTTCCATCTGGTCCGCGCCCAGACCCTGGTCGCCCTGGGACGCGAGGACGAGGCCGAAGCCGCCATGCGGATCTATGTCAGCCTGCGCGCCCGCCAGGCCGAACCCGCCGAGTCACCCTGAGCCGCTCTCATGCAGCAAATCCTCAACCGCGCCGTCAATCTCCTCACCAGCCGCAACGACATCGTCCTCGCGGTCCTGATCGTCTCGATCATCTTCATGATGATCCTGCCGCTGCCCACCTCGCTGGTGGACGTGCTGATCGGCACCAACATGACCCTGTCGGCCATCCTGCTGATGGTGGCCATGTACCTGCCCTCGCCGCTGGCCTTCTCGTCCTTTCCCTCGGTACTGCTGGTCACCACCCTGTTCCGGCTGGGCATTTCCATCGCCACCACGCGACTGATCCTGCTGCAGGGCGACGCCGGCCACATCATCGAGACCTTCGGCAATTTCGTGGTCGGCGGCAACCTGATCGTCGGCCTGGTGGTCTTCCTGATCCTGACCATCGTGCAGTTCGTGGTCATCACCAAGGGCGCCGAGCGCGTGGCCGAGGTCGCGGCCCGCTTCTCGCTGGACGCCATGCCGGGCAAGCAGATGTCCATCGACGCCGACCTGCGCGCCGGCACCATCGACATGGACGAGGCGCGCAAGCGCCGCGGCGTGGTCGAGAAGGAAAGCCAGCTCTACGGCGCCATGGACGGCGCCATGAAGTTCGTCAAGGGCGACGCCATCGCGGGCCTGATCATCGTCGCGGTCAACCTGCTGGGCGGCATGCTCATCGGCACGATGCAGCGCGGACTCACCGCCGGCGAGGCGGTGCAGGTGTATTCCATCCTGACCATCGGCGACGGCCTGATCGCCCAGATCCCGGCCCTGTTCATCGCCATCTGCGCGGGCATCATCGTGACCCGCGTGCAGACCGGCGAGGGCGGCCCGTCGAACGTCGGCAAAGACATCGGCGCCCAGGTGCTGGCCCAGCCCCGCGCCCTGCTGATCGCGTCGGCGGTGGCCCTGGGCATGGGTCTGATCCCGGGGATGCCCACCCTCACCTTCCTCGCCCTGGCGGCCGTGGTGGGGACGATCGGCTTCGTGCTGCTGCGCAATACCCGCAAGGTCGTGGACGAGAAGACCGGTGAAATCACCGAGATCCCCGCGCTGGCGGCCGATGGCCAGCCCGCGCCCAAGCTCCGGACCGAGGGCGGCACCGAGTTCGCCCCCACCCTGCCGCTGATGATGGACGTGGCGGCCGATCTGCAACGGCACTTCGACGCCGACGAACTGAACACGGAACTGCTCAAGATCCGCCGCGCGCTGTACTTCGACCTGGGGGTGCCCTTCCCGGGGATCCAGCTGCGCTTCAACGACGCCCTGCCCGAGAACACCTACCTCATCCTGCTCTCCGAGGTTCCGGTGTCCCAGGGCCGGCTGCGGCCCGGCCACGTGCTGGTGCGCGACACCGAGCAGAACCTCCAGGCGCTGCAGGTGCCCCACGCCACGGACAAACCCTTCCTGCCCGGGATCCCGACGCTGTGGACCGAGGCCTCGCACGTCCCCATGCTGACCGCCGCCGGCATCCCCTGCCTGGACACCCACCAGATCCTCACCTGGCACCTGGCTTTCGTATTGAAGAAGTATTCCTCGGACTTCATCGGCATCCAGGAAACGCGCTTCCTGCTGACCGCCATGGAGGACCGCTTTCCCGATCTGGTCAAGGAGGCCCTGCGGGTAATGCCGGTGCAGAAGATCGCCGAAATCATGCAGCGGCTGGTGTCCGAAGATGTTTCCGTGCGCAATCTGCGGGCCGTGCTGGAGGCGCTGATCGAATGGGGGCAGAAGGAAAAGGATTCCGTCCTGCTGACCGAATATGTGCGCATATCGCTCAAGCGGCACATCAGCCACAAGTACTCCAGCGGCCAGAACATCCTGCCCGCCTACCTGCTGGCCCCAGACGTCGAGGAAACCGTCCGCGGCGCGATCCGCCAGACCTCTGCCGGCAGCTATCTGGCCCTGGACCCCGGCGCCTCCAAGAAACTGGTGGAGAACATCCGCAAGACCGTGGGCGACATCGCGGCCAACGTCCATAAGCCCGTGCTGCTCACCTCCATGGACATCCGCCGCTACCTGCGCAAGATGATCGAGCAGGACCTGTACGAACTGCCCGTGCTGTCCTACCAGGAGCTCACCCCGGAAATCAATGTGCAGCCCCTGGCCCGGGTGGAACTATGACCGCGCCCCTCGCCCGCCATCCCGCGCGACGGCGCCCCGAGCGGAGGCCCGGAGAATGAACGAGGCGCTCGAACTGCGCGTGCTTTCCGGCCTGCACCGCGAGGCGCGCTGCCCGGCCCTCCACAACGACCTGGTGGGCGCCGACTCCGATTGCGACATCATCCTGACCGACCCCGGCATGCCCGCGCGGGCCGCGCGCCTGCGGCTGGCCGACGAAGGCTGGGAGCTGGCGCCCGCCGACGACGACGGCGCGGACGATGGCGCGTCCGCGCCGCCAGGCGCTTCCTTCAACCAGCCGCGCGCCCTCGGACATATCTGGATCACGGTGTCCCGCCTCTCGGATCCATGGGCGGAACCGCCGGAGGCGGCCAACGACCCTTCGGCCGACGCCGTCTCCGACCCGGACGCCCGGCCCGCCGACCTGGACGAGGATGCGGAGCCTGTTCCCCTCCCCCTCCGGACGGATCCGCGCCCGGCAACCGCCGCGCACGCTCCCGTTCCGCCCCGGCGCAGGCGATCCAGGGTCACGACGTCCGCGCTGACCGCCGCGGGCCTGGCCATCCTCATTGCGCTGGCGCAGGCCTGGCTATCCCCGCCGCCGACCGCCCCGTCCGCCCCCGAGCGCCCCGATCCCCGCTCCGCCGCCGAGCGATCGCTGCCCCTGATCCAGGCGACCCTCGACCGCCTGGGCATGGCTTCCAGACTGCGCGCGGCCATGACGTCCGACGGCGCGGCGCAGGTCTCCGGCTGGGTGCGCACCGAGGCCGAGCGCGACGCGCTGGCCTCCGCGCTGACACAGATATGGCCCATGCCCGCCATGAAAGTCAGCGTCGAAGCCGATGTGCTCCGGACAGCCCGCGCGGCCCTGGAGGACCATGCCGTCAAATATGAACCCCGCTACGACGGCGAAGGCCGCCTGAGCATCCTGGGGATCGCCGCCGGCGACGCGGACCGCGCGGCGGCGGTCGAGGCCGTGCGCGCGAAGCTTCCGGGGATCGTCATCATGGACAATGCCGTCCTGTCGGCCACGGCCGTGGCCGACATCCTGACCCGGGAACTCGCGGAAGCCGGACTCGGCGGCGTCGTCCTGAGCTGGGACCGCCATCACTTGCTGGTCAATACCTCCGACCTGGACGACGCCCAGGCGATCCGGTTCGAAGCCATCCTGGCGGAATTCAATCACCGCTTCTTCGACGTGGCCACTCCGCCCGACTCCGGCTTGCCCGCCGACTCCGTGCCCTTCGGCATCCGCAGCGTCATCGGCGGGCACACCCCCTTCATCGTATTGGAAAATGGGCGTAAATTACTCGTAGGGGGAATCTACCGGCGCTACCGTCTGACCGGCATCGAGGAACACCGCCTGACCTTCGACGGCCCCCGCCACGCTATCGTACCGCGCTGAATACGGATCTCGTCATGTCCCTCTCCCTGACCAATCTTGAAACCCGTCTGGCCGCCCCCGGCGGGGCCGCCCTGCGGAACGCGCTGGCCGAACGGGCGGCCCGGCTGGAGCAATCGCTGCGCGCCCGCATGGCCGGCGGCCTGCCACGCCAGGATTTCTCCGCCTGGCAGGCCGCCGCCGAAGCCGCCGCCGCCGCGCGCGAAATCCTGGCCTCGTGGCCGGCCAACGACACGGCGCCTCCGGCTCCGCGCGAGCCGGCCCGCCCCTTTTAACTTCCTTCCCATCCGGAGCTCATATCATGGCACTCCACATTTCCGGCGCCGGCGGCGGCCTGAATTTCAATACGCTCAACGACACGCTCTACAGCAGCCTGCGCTCCCAGGAAAGCAATCTGCGCGACACGATCACCCATCTCAGTGCGGACGCCGACGGCAACATCTCGCAAATGGACCTGCTGATGCTCCAGCAGCAAACTCAGCAATGGACCATGATGATCGATCTTCAGAGCACGATCACCAAGCAGATCGCCGACGCGCTCAAGGGCATCATCCAGAAGTCGTCCTGAACCGCCGGCGCGTCCGACGCCGGCACCCGGCCCCGCCCGCGGGGGCGGGAACCGCACGCTCAGACCGACTGCAGGAATACGGAAGGATCGCGCACGCCCGAGGCGCCGGTCGCGCGGTCCTGGGCTCCGGGCCAGGCCTCGGCCTGATCCAGCAGGGACTCCAGGAGAGCGCAGAGCGCGGCGGCGGTGCATCCGGCCGGACCCAGGGCCGCCTGCATGCAAGGCCGGCCCTCGGGATCGACGCACAACACCACGCCATGGCCCGCCTGCATGAAATTGGCCCGGGCCATGCGTTCGGCCTGGCCGGCGTCGATGCCGTGATCCGCCAGCCGGCACGAGACCAGGACCAGATCGCGCGCCTGCAGATGCATCATCTGCACCACGTGCCGGCCGTCGAACACCAACTGGCAGATGCCTTCGTCCGAAGGCGCCAGACCCGCGATGCCCAGATCGTGACCCAGTTCGGCGATCAGGCGGATAAAGGAAGAATCGACGGACATGAATGAATCACTCATCAAGGGCGCACGGGTTCATGAATTGATAAAAATACGTCGGATCGGCGCGATTGAACAGAGGGCGAAAACCAGAGGGCGCCGGCCGCTCCACGGATGAATATCCGGGCCGGCTCATGCGAACATGCCACCGGTCGGCATGTCCGGCGGAGTGCCCGGACCGGTGTCCGGGTCATTCCCGCCGGTGCGCAGGGGGCCGCCGTCATTGGCGTCCTCGATGCGCTCGCGCCAATGGGCCGCCACGTTGGCGAACCGTTCGATCCAGGCCGACAGCGATTCCACATCCAGGCCCGCCCACGCGCGCCGATCCGCCAGGAAGACGCGGCCCGTGTCGAAATCGGCGCTGAAGGTCGCCCCTCGCGTGCCCTGCCAGAACAGGTTGGCCGCCAGCAACATGGCGTAGATCGCGTCCCGGCGGTCCGGATCGACTTCGGGCAGGCGGGCGAACAGGATGACCTCGTCGTCCTCCGTCTCGTGCTGGATGTGGATCTCGTGACCGTCGACCATGAGTCCCACGTAGCCGTCCTCGCCCGCCGCCATGTCGGCCATGCCCAGCGTCCGGCCCAGTTCGGCGATCAAGGCCTGGTATGAAGAGAGAGACATGCGGCGCTCCTGTGATTCCATGGGTCGTGATCAGGATCCGGCGAACTTGCCCAGCCCGCAAAGAAACTGGCGGACCTCGGCATCGGGCAACCGGTCCTTCAGGTGGCCGGCTTCCTTGCTGCCAGGCAGGCCCGTGTTCCAGCGCTGGTTTTCGAGCTGGCCGGAACCGGCGCTGACCATGTAGTAGACGCCCTGGTCGTCGCCCACCAGGCGCTCGTCGGGATTCATCTCGCCGCCCAGGTCGCGCAGGATCAGCTTGGACTTCAGTTCGACGTCGGTGACGCCGCCGCGGTCCTTGTCGCTCTTGCAGCCCTTGGACATCGTGCCGGCCAGGTCGCGGGCGTTCACCAGATTCAGGCCCTGTTCGGCCAGGCTTTGCAACACCAGGATCTCGCGGCCCATCTTGGCCGGGTCGCCATTGCCCTTGCGGAAGGCCCCCTCGGTGAACATGCGGCGCACCAGATCGGTCTGGCCGCGCAACTGGGCCATGAGGCGCGCGGCCTGATCTCCGCGCGAGTCGTCAAGATTAAAGTACACGTTCTCCAAACGATCGTAGACCTCGCCCACGAAACCGCCCGGCCGCGCGCCCCGGGCGCCGAATTCGCCTTCGCCCAGGTCGCCCACCAGCTTGATCATGTTGGCGGTGTTGTGCGCGTGCACGTTGTCCCAGACGCGCATGAGATTCCGCAGACCGCCGGTGGCCATGGCGTTGATGCCGAACGAGAAGGTGATGGTGTCCACGTTCACTTTCGCTACGCCAGGTTTTTCGTCGGGATGCTCCGGATTGAACACGAGCAGGCTCTGGTTCAAGCCTGAATTGGCCTCGAAGGCCCGGAACTGGTTCCGGGTGTAGGTGAGTTCCTGATAGTTCCGGACACCCAGGAAGTCGCGCACCGTATCGGGCGAGGTCAGGTTGACGCTGACGTGCACCAGCCGGGGCGCCTGCGCGTTCTGCTGCCGGGTCGGTTTGTTCAGTTCGTCCCGCAGGCGGCCGTTGCTGTTCAGGGCGACTTCGAGCACTTCGCGCGCGCCTTGTTTGTTGGCGGCCTGACGTTGCGATTTGTTCTTGATGCCCCACATGTCCAGCACGCCGTGACCCACCACCGTGGTCATCACCCGCCCTCTGGAATCACGCAGGCGGCTGACCTTGAGGTTGCGGGCATGGGGACCGCTGCCCGTGACCCCGGAGGGCACCCCCCCCCCGCGGCCGGTGTTGCCGCTCTGTTTGCCCAACTGATGGTTGATGAACGGGGCCGGCACGATCTCGCTCCTGTAGGTGCGCATCACACCGTCGCGCATCACGGGCATGTCGCGCACCACCGGCTGCCAGTGTTCCAGCCGCGCCAGAGCCTGCCGTTCGCTGTGCTTCAGGCTGGTCTTGGAGAACAGCTTATCGAGCGTGCCCCGGGGGATGCTGGCTTCCTCGAGGCGGGTACGCAGCCTCGCCTGCATGTCGCGCTTGCCCTGGACGATAGGGTGCGTATTCTTATTCGACTTGCCGGGCGCCTCAATAGGACTAGACGGCTCGGTAACGCTCTCCTCGTATGCCTTTTTGTATTTGTCAATTTCTTTAATCGCCCACGTGGAACAGACCTGCCCCAGAGCTTCTTGCTGTTTCCTGTCGAGTGCAGGCTGGCCCTGTCCGACATCATCTTGCAGTTGTTCGAGCAGGCATAGACCCGCCTCGGCCCAGATCAGGTTGCTGTACTTGACGGCACGATCGGTCAGGGGGTCGATCTGGCGCATTTCATCGATATAGGTGCGCTTGGCTTCCAGCAGCCCGATCTGACGATCGATGTCGAGAGACAGCGCCCGGAGTACGGAGGGCTGCTCGCCCTGGGGTCCAGCGCTGTTCAAGGACGTTCTCATCCTGTCCAGCTCGTTATGACACTGCGTCAGTTTGGCTGACAGATCCCCCTGGCTGTTCAGGTTCCAGGCCTGCCACCCCAGCAATACCGTGGTCTCGTCGATCAAGTCCAGCGCCTTCATGATCGACTCCTGCTGTGGGTCGCCGCAATAGGCCCGACGCAGATCCTGTGTCAAGCGGGCGGGATTCAGTTCAACGGAGGATCGCAGCCCGGATTGGACCCAACCCGTGAGTGCGGGGAAGCGTTCTTCGCATTGCCGAATACGCAGTTCACACAGCTCGGCCTTGGCCTGTTCTCGCAGCGTTTCGATGTCCCTGAGTTTCATTTCCTGATTGCCATAGCGGGAATCGTTCCGCACGGCGCGGGCGATGGCCGCCCGCAGGTCGCGCGACTCATGGCCGCCCTTCAGGTCGTTCAACGCTTTCTTCAGCAGGGCTTCGTTATGCCGCACCACCCGAAGCCGGTAGTCCTGGGCCTTGTCCAGGATCTTGCCGACCTGGTGGTTGGTCAGAGGACGGTCATTGTGCGCCCAGCCTGCCGGCAGGCCGCAGGCATTCAGGGCCTTCGCCGCGGCATCTTCCCCCTCGGTCTTCCCGAGCAAGTCCAGGAATTTCCGCTTCACCTCTTTGCGGCCCCCGACGCGCTCCCGCTGTTCCTTGGCCGAGCGAAACCAGCCCTGGATGCGGCCAACCAGGCCCGACAGACCGCTCCGGTGCACGCCTTGTCTATCGGCGTCCAGGAGAATTTCCCGCTCGACAAATCCACCGCCCGCCTGCCTGAAATGCTCGAGCCCGATCACCATGTTTCTCACCTCTTCATTCAAAACACTGAACGCCTTGTCACTGCTGAGTGGCAAGACCGGCCAACTGGTTCCTTATCCCGGAACCGGACGCTCACCGGCCGGATGATCGGCGCAAAAGAGGCGTCAACATTGCGCAAAAGAGGCATTGGCTTGTCCTCGGTCCATGTGTATAGTTTCTGGCTACGGCGCCGCGCGCCGATCAGCCACTGAATGAGCGCGCCCGTGGCGGAAATTTCCATGTGCCCGCCTCCGGTGCGCGACGGCCAGCCCCAACCACGCCAGGGTCACACCCGGCCATCATCATGCTCCTGAAGACTCGTGCATTCCGCCCCGCCCTGCTGGCCGCCCTGCTGACGCTGGCGGGCTGCCAGCACATGCCCTCGGCGTTCTGGCCCGTGGCGACCCCGCCGGCCGCATCCGACCATGCCACGAACGATGTCCGCACCGTGCAGCCGGTCGCCATCTACCTCGCCCGGTCCGGACCCGGCAAGGGGCTGGTCGCGGTCCACGCCCCCAGCGGCACGATCTATCTCCACACCCGCCCGGTGCTCGCCCGCGAGGACATCACGGAGGCCGCCGCTCTGTCCGACCACCAGGGCGGACATTTCGTCGGCCTGCGGCTGACGCCCGCGGGCGCCGAGAGGCTGGCCGCCATCAGCCGCAAGAACGTCGGCGGCCTGCTGGCCCTGGTCATCGGCCGCGAACTGGTGGCCGCTCCCCATATCGCCGGGCCGCTGGATCGCGGCATACTGGCATTCGAAGTCCCGTCGTCCGCCGCGGCCAGCAGCCTCGCCGCCCGCATCCGGGGCGACGCCGCCGAATAATTCCACGATCAGCCGCATTTCCATGGACAGCCACGACACGCTCACTCTGCCTTCCGGTTCGGAGGCCGTGCCGCTCGCGCTGCAATGGATCGAGGCCATCGCCGACCGCCAGGGCTGGGCGCCCCGCACCCTCTTCGGATTGACGCTGTCGCTGGACGAGGCGCTGACCAACGTCCTGTCCTATGCCTTCGACCCGCCCAGGGCGGATTCCACGCCGGCCATCGCCGTGTCCTGCCGGGTCGGCGCCCAGCGCATCGAAATCGAATTACGCGACAACGGGCGTCCTTACGATCCCACGGCGCACAATCCGCCGCCCCTGATTCCCCACATCAACGAAGCCGGCGCCGGCGGGCATGGCGTGCGGTTGATGCGGCATTATCTGGACACGCTCGACTACCAGCGTCGGGACGGATGGAACTGCCTGACCATGACCATGAAAACCGCCTGAGGGCCGTCCCCGGCGGAGATCGGGAATGCGCCCGGGCGGCGGCCGGCGCCCCGGTCATGGAACCGCCGGCGGTCATCCCCCGGCCCGGCCGCGATAGCGCAGGCACAGGCTGGTGACGTCGTCGGTCGGGTCCGTGCCGTTCTCGAACGCGCGCACATCCGCGATGACCGCATCGATCAGGGCGTCCGGCGCCACGTCCGCGGGCCGCGCGCGCAGCAGGCCGGCCAGCCTGTCCTCGCCAAAGATCCGGCCATCCGGATCAAAAGCCTCCGTGATGCCGTCCGTGTACAGGTACAGCATGTCGCCCGGCCGCAAATACAGGGTTTGCTGCTCGTAGACGATCTCCTCTTCGATGCCCGCGGCGACGCCGCGGGTCGGCGGCAAGGACGAGAGCCCGCCTCCCGCGCTCATCAGCCACGGCGCGTGATGACCCGCGTTGACGTAGTCCAGCCGGCCGTTGCGCAGATCCAGCGTGGCATAGAACAGCGTCACGAACAGCATCTGCTCGTTTTCGGCGGCCAGCAGCGCGTTCAGACGCTGGATGCAGTCGGCCGGCCGGCGGACGAAACACGCGATGGATTTCAGCAAGGTGCGCGAGACGGCCATGAACAGGGCGGCGGGAATTCCCTTGCCCGAAACGTCGGCGATGACGAACCCCAGATGGTGTTCATCGAGCATGTAGAAATCGTAGAAATCCCCCCCCACGTCCCGGGCAGGAAAGATCCGGCAGCCCAGCTCCATGCGCGGATCGTCGGGCATGGCACGCGGCAGGATGCTGAGCTGCACGGCGCTGGCGATCCGCAATTCCTGCTGCAGCCCCGCCAGCTTGGTCTTTGTGACCAGGGCATCGCGCAATTTGACGACCATATCGGACAGCTGCCGGTGCTGCGCGACCAGCCGATGACGCAGACCGCCCATCACTTCCGCCAGACGCCGCAGACCTTCGTAGTCCTCGCCCCGCGGCCGGAGATCGATCAGTTCCCGGACCTCCCGGCGACCGGCGTCGTCCGTGGACTCGGACAAGGTGCGAAGCTCCCCGGCGATGACCTCCTCCTGGCGGCGGCGGATGCGCGCCTGCTGGGCATGGTCGCGCGCCAGCTGCAGGGTCTTGTGGCGGAAGACGGCGATGCTGCGCCCCAGGCGCTCGATCTCATCCTGATGGCCGCCGGGCCGCTCATCGGCCTCGTTCCGCGGACCGCTGAGCTCGTCCAGCGTCCGCAAGGCGTCCTGCAACGGCCGGAAACCGCGCCAGATGATGCGCTGGATCAGCGCCACCCCCAGGATGGCCAGGCCCACGGCCAGCAGCAGCGCCAGCCAGCCCAGCGTCCGGCTGGGCTTCATCAGGGTCGTGACATCCTTGACGCTCAGGAACAGGCCGCCCGCGCCGCCCGAGACACTGGACACGGGCGTGGCCGTCAGCAACAGGATCCTGTCCTCGTCGTCCACCACCTGGAACGGCTCGTGCCGCATGGACGGCGTCAAGTCCAGCCGCGACCACACCGCGCGTCCGGTGCTGGCCACCAGATGCCCCTTGGGATTCAGAAAATGGAAGCTGTATTCCTCGTCGTTCCCGTCCGGATCGATCTGAAGCAAGGCGTTTTCCAGCGCACGTCCGCCCACCAAGGCCCAGGTTCCACCCGACATCGGGATGTTCTGCGCCGCGATCAGCAGGGTCGAATTGTCGCCCAGATTGCGCAACCCCCGCGCCGGACGGCCCGCCAGGACCTCGTCCAGCGTGCCGGCGTCGAGCGGCGCGGCATCGGTGTCGGCCCCCTTCAGGGGGTGCGCCTGGTGGTTCGGGTCGACCAGAACCAGGTAATCCAGCGAGGTCGCCCAGGCGCGCATGGATTCGGTCACGCCATCCGGACCGTCCAGATGAGGAGACAGCGCCCGCAAATCATCGGCGATGGACAGCGTCTGGGATGAAAGAAACTGGTCCCAGAAGGCGTTCTGGTCCTCTTGAACGAGATCGGCCGCCTGCTGGCGCAGCAGATGCTCGCGCAGAGCATGGAGGCCCGACAGCGCGCCGATCAGCAAGGCAAAGCCCAGAGCGATGACGAAGGTCAGGCGCAGCCACAGTGAAAGACGCCAGGACCGGTCCGGCGGGACGATCCGGATACCAGGAACCTGCCCGGACAGCGGAATTTCCAGGGCCGCGAGTCGGGCTCGAACGCGGCCATCGAAATCGACGGCCAGCAAGGACTCGACCTGGTACGCCAGACTGGCCCGCCGCCGATCGGTCCGGGCCACCATTTCCTGCAGGCCATACCAAGCCTGCCCCAGGACATCCCGCGGCTCGGGACGAAGACCCAGGATCGGAGGCGCGAGGTCTTCGGGCGCCTCCAGCAGCAGTGCCAGCAAACGGCGCCGGTGGCGTCGCAGGTAGGCGCCGTAGAAGGCGGTGCACACCCCCCCGAGCGACGCCAGGGAAAAAATCAGCGGCAACATATCGGCCAGCAGGGGCGCGTGCGCATCACCCAGGGCGGACGGCGCGGCCACGACTTCGAGCATGCCGATCCGCCGCACGCCGACCTGCAGCTCCATGCGCACGGGTATCGGTACGCCGGCTCCGGGGCGTTGAGCGGACCCCAGGAGCTCATCGGCGTTCCCATACAACGCAATGCGTGTCAATCGCGGGACACGCGCCAGCGTATCATTCAGGCTACGGTCGATGGAGGGAATGGCGTCGAGCGGAATACCCAACTGGCCGGCACGGACAAATTGCCGGCCGAGGGCTTTCCCGACCGAAAGGGCGAGATCGCGGGACTGGTCCTGCGTGGCGGCCATCACGGTGTTCTGAAGGCGCCAGAGCAAGATGCCGGTGGCCGGACTGACCGAGATCAGGACGATGAGAAAACCGCCGATGGCGTCGCGCAGCCAGGTTCGGATGGCGCGCTCAGTCAGCACGGTCCAGTTCCTTCAATCGCCGAATCCGGCTGTCCAGCGCCCGCTGACAGGCCACATGACGCTCCCGGGCCCGCCGGGCGGCTTCGATCAGCGGGTCCCCGGAATCATCGGGGCACGCCCGCCCCCTCAGGATCCGACCGCACAGCAAAAAGGGCCGCAAGCTCCGGCGCGCCAGCAGGACCGCGCCCAGGATCGACACCAGCAAGGCCAGCGCGGCCACTGCCAGCACGGACGAGCTCCGCGTCAGCCAGGCCCGCAGGCTGTAGGCCTGCGCCGTATACGGGGCCACCAGGACCAGGCCGCCCGCGTCGCGGCCCAGCTCGTCGCGCAGGCCGATGCCGCAACTGCGGGTATTCCGATCATCCGCGCACCAGAAGCCGCGGTCGCCGCCGGGCGCCCAGGCGGGCGGCATGGCGGAGCCCAGCAGCCCCAGGTCGGTGCTATAGAGGATCCGGCCCGAGCGGCTATGGATGCTGATGTCCTGGATGTCGGGCACGCCGAATTTTTCCCGCTCGATCATCTGCTGCAGGCTCGAACTCTGTTCCAGGGTCAGGCCCATGGCCAAAGAGGCTTCGATGCCGTCGCGCAGACTTCCGAGAATATATTCTTCGCGGACCCTCCAGGTCTGGTCGATGGCCCGCTGCTCGATATCGACGGTCAGCAGCGTGATGCCGAACACGGCGGCCAGCACCCAGCAGGCCAGAACCAGGATCAGGGAGAGAGGCGTCCTCATGGCTGGCTTTCCTACAGACTGGGGAGAAGGGACTGTTCGGGACAAAAGGCGTGATAGTGCTTGCGACACACAGCGGCCGCGAGACTCAGCAAGGCATTGGCGGGCAAGCCCGCCTGGGCCGCCAGATCCTCGACCCGCTGGCGGTCGCCGAAGATTTCGGCCCGGGCGCCGGGGACGGCCAGGCCGGCCGGCAGCCCGGTCACGTCCACACTGGTCAGCCCCATTGAAATACCGCCCACGATGGGAGCGGAATGCGCGCCGAAACGCACCGCCCCCCGGTTCATCAGGGCATAGGGCAGGCCCTGGGCATAGCCAATGCCCAGAGTGGCGACCCGCATGGGCCTCGGACAGCGAAACTGCTTGTCATAACCGATGCCGGCCCCGATCGGCAGATCCGCGACCTGCAGGACCGGCGCATGAAGGCGCGCCACAGGCCGCAGCGGCAAGGTCCGCGTGAGTGTCGTGTCCACACCGTACAAGGCGCTGCCCACGCGCGCGATGTCGAGATGGTGATCGGGGCGGGAGAACACGCTCGCCGAAACCGCCAGACTCCGGGCCGCCCGGGGAAACGGCGCGATCAAGTCCAGGAAGCGGTCATACAGACTCTGGCCGCCCATGCCCTTGGGCGCACTGAAACTGTCGGGCTGCGCGATCCAGGCCCGGACATGAAGATCGCCCAACCCCCGCATCGCAAGCCGACCCACGATCTCGGGCTTCAGGCCCAGGCGCCCCAGCCCCATGTCCAGGGCGACGGCCACCGTCAGCGCGCCATGGCGGCGGGCCAGATCGATCTCGTCCGGATCATTCAGGACGGGCGTCAGGCGCTCGTCCACGCACGCCCGCACCGAGGCGCCGCGCAGGCCGGTCAGGACGAAAACCTCGGCATCCGGCGCCAACCGGCGAACCCGGTGGGCCTCCTCGAAGTTCAAGGTCCAGTATTGCCGACATCCCTGAGCCGACAGGGCCACGACGACGGGTTCGAGTCCCAGCCCGTAGGCATCGCACTTGACCACGGCGCCCAGCTCCGCGCCCGCGTAGCGGGCACGCACGGTCCGCCAGTTGTCGACCAGGCGACCCAGGTCGATTTCCATCAGCGGCGCATCGGCATCCATGGAGTTCACCGGAGGGCCTCCTCCGGCGACGCGAGGACGCAGCCGACCCGTTCATGGAACCGCCCGCGCCAGCCTTGCATCAGCAACCGCCCCTGTTCGTCTATGGGCAGGCTGTCGAGGAAATGGACGACGGCGCCATTCGTCACCCGGGACGCCGCGGCCGGCGCGCGGGCACGGCGGACCAGCAGATAACGCAGCGCGCCTCCGCAGACTCTGCACAACCGCACGATCTCGAATCCTTCACGCAGCAGGCTGCGCCAGCTGGCCGGATTCGACGGGGCCGCCGTGACGTAAAGATAGGCATCGGGGTCGGCCAGGGCGATCCGGCGGCGGATCAGCTGACGCTGCAAGCGGTGCCCCCGGTATTCCGGCGTGACCGAGGCTCCGGCCAGCTTCTGAATGCACGCATCGGCGGGCCAATCCAGCCAGATGTCCGGCCGGGTGTCCGGATCCGGACTGTTCTGCAGCGCGCCATAGGCCACCAGTTCGCCGTCCGGATCGCAGGCGCCGATGATCAGCCCCGCCCCACCCAGCAGGTCCGCGAAGAATTCGGGACGCTGGAGCAGGACCTGGTCGGGGCCCATGCCCCAGATCGCATGGACGTGCAGGGCGAAGATCCGGTCACAGTCCGCCGGACCGAGACGGCGCCAGCACAACCGGGAAAGTGTGACGGGGTTCATCCAACGGCCCTCATCGTCCATGGAGCCTGAGTAATCACATCAGCGTAATTCAGCATTTCGATAGGTGGATAAAAGCCCCCCAGCGCCTTGGCCGTATGCAGATTGATCAGCAGGGCGAAACGCTTCAGGGTCTCGATGGGAATCTGGCGGGCGGGCGTGCCCTGATACAGAATGGCCTCGGCCTGCACGGCGGCCAGCCGCCCGACGGAACGGTAGCGGCTGACCAGGCCGGTCAGGGCCGAATACCGCCGGACGGCGAGTTCCGTGGCGCCGAAAGTGGGCAGTTTCTGTTCGATGCTGGCGGAAACCGCCCGGCCGTAGACCGTGCCCAAGAAGGTGTCGGGCGCCAGGTAGAGCCATTCGGCGCCCTCCACCCGCAATTCGGCGACCAGCCGCTCCAGGCCATCGCCGGAGGGACGTCCGGCCGCATCCAGCGGGAAATGGCGATGGATGGCCGTGCGGTGCGTCGCGGCGCACACAGTATCCATTTCAGCGGCGATCGCCAGGGAATTGGGTTCGGTGGTCGAATACAGCAGCCCGATCTTGGAAAATTCCCGATAGGCCGCCATGACCTTGACCTGGGTGTCGGTGGGAACCACGTGCACAGCTCCGGTGACGTCGCGGCCCTGCCGCGTGCGCGAAGGCACGATGCCGGCGGCCACCGGCGCGCTCACCAGGGCGAACACGACGGGAATGCCGCCCACCTTGCCGGAGGGGTCGGGATTCCGCCAGGTGCCGGCCACCCCCAGGGTCACCGGCGTGCCCCAGGTGTAGATCAGATCGGGAGCCAGACCGGGAATCTCGTCCAGGATGGCGGGCAGCCGGCGGATATCCTGCCCGACGTCGCGTTGGACGATGTCCGGGTCCCGGCCCTGCGACCGCAGGTATTCCAGGAAACCGTCCTCGACCTCCGTGCGTCCGCGGTAGGTGATCATCAGGATGCGGCGCTGGTCCGCCGCGCGCGCCACGAAAGGAGCGCCGCCCAGCAGCCCGGTGGCCAGGGCGGCGCGCAACAGGCGCCGCCGGAAGGGAGAGGAAGGCACGGGAGTACTCATGGGCGGTCGCCGAAGGATTCATGTGGGATTGTCCGAGGCCGCGGAGCCCACTGCTCACGACCGTAGTACAGGGCGCCGCCGGTAGCCAGCAGACTGAATAGTGCCAACGTGGGCGCCAGGCCGAACAGGCTCAGCAGGCCGCCGGCGAGCATGGGCCCGATCGCCGATCCGCTGCGTTCGACCAGGCGGAACAACCCGCGGATCTGGGCGGAATGCTGTCCCTGTTCACGGTGTGTGTAGGCGGCCACCAGCGATGACTGGGAAGCGCTCGACAGGGATTGGCCCAGCCCCAGGAGCACGAGAAAAGCGACAATGGCGCCCAGACCTGGCCAGAGCATGATTGGAATCACCCCGATACCGGCGATCAGCCCGCCCAGGGCGATCTTGCCGGATCCTGGATCACGCCCGAACGTTTCCCCCCAGCGGGCGAAAAGCGGGACGAACATGATCATCATCAGCGGATGGATCATCTGGACGCGGCCGATGCTGGCCAGCGAATGACCCTCATCGACCAGAATGATAGGAACCAGGAAGGAACACAAGGCCGAAAGAATCAGCTTGGCCGGTACCGCGCACCCCAGCAGCAGCGTACGCAGACCTGGAATCCGCCAGGTCTCGCCGATTACCTCGTACACCAGGCGGGGAACAGTGTGCGGCTGGGCGCATGGCGGTACCGCAGGCATCATGGCCCATACCAGACACAGAGAGGTCAGACACAAGCCCGCGGCGGTGAGAAACGCCGGGGCGACACCGAAATGCTCGGCCCAAAAGCCGCCGATCGGAGGCGCGCACAATCCGGCGACCATGACGGTGCGCAGATAACCGGCGAATCCCGCCGTGCGGGTCCCGTGATCGTACTGATCGATGATATGCCCTTGCGCCGAAATGAAGACCAGGGTCACGCCCACGCCGCTCAAGGCGCGGGCCAAAAGCAGGCCGGAATAGGTCTCTACAAAGGCGTTCAAGCCGTAGCCGATTCCCGCTACGGCGATTCCCACCGCCAGGCCACGGCGTCGGCCCAGCGACTCGGACCAGACGGCGAGCGGAATCTGCCCCAGGGCGGAAATACCCATGAACACGACGAGCGGCAAACTGACGAACAGCAAGGTGTGTGAAAGGCCGGGGGGCAACAGCCGCTCGGTCAAACTGGGCAGAAAAGGGTAGTTCAGTCCTTCGGCAATCGTGAAGAAGAACAGGGCCCCCCGGATCTGCTCGACCGGCGACGGGGCGGCGCCGCACGCGGCTGGAATCGGAAGGGGGCGCTGGAAAACCCCCACCCGCATCAGCAGTGACAGCAGCTCGAAACCGACGAGCAGGGCGACCAGGCCCAAGAAGGCCGTATCCAGCAAGAGGCTCTGGACCTGGGCGGCCACGTAACGGCTATCGGGCGTGACCACCAGGGCCGCCGCGACGGGACCCTGGGCCGGAACCGGCAGGATCAGCCTCCCTGGCGCGGTCGCGCCGCTGACAGCGGCCGGCGACGTGTCCAGCATGATCCGCTTCAGCTCCGGATAATGCCTCCGCAGGGACGCGAAATATTCCGGCACGCCCCACATCTGGTCGAGCGGGATCCCCAGATCCAGCGCCTTGCCGATCAGCGCGCGGGCGCCATGGCCGATCGACTCAACCTTGGTCTCGATCAGGGGGCCCAGCGTGCGGTCGATGATGCGCAACGCCTGGTGATTGATCAGAAACAGACCGCCCCCCAGGATCAGCGCCAGCGCCAGGGCCAGAGGCACACGCCGCCGGGTGGATTCGCCCTGGGCAGGATCGACGACGCG
Source organism: Castellaniella sp. WN (assembly GCF_054457555.1). Classification (NCBI taxonomy): domain Bacteria; kingdom Pseudomonadati; phylum Pseudomonadota; class Betaproteobacteria; order Burkholderiales; family Alcaligenaceae; genus Castellaniella; species Castellaniella sp. WN. Next base: position 191,224 of record NZ_JBTKZC010000002.1, read on the forward strand.
GCCGGCGCGAAGCGCCAGCGCAGCCAGAAAGCCCAGCAGGGCGACGCCCGCCACGACAGGCACGGCATGCCCGCGCATGTCCCGGCGGATCTCCGCCGAGGGCGATTCCAGGGCGCGCGGATCATAGCGCAGCAGGATCTGCCCAATGGGCAGACCGAGATCGTCGAGGAGCGCGCGCCGCAAGACACCGGGCGGGGAGGGATCCGGCACCGGGCCTTCACCATAGAGCCGCCGGCCCCGGGCGTCCTGAACGGCCATGCCAAGAATGTCGGGTTCCAGAACGAGTTCGCGCCGCAAAGCGGCGCCCAGGGTCTCTTCCTGGCTGTCGAGGCTCACGCCCAGCGAGGCGGCGTGCGTAGCGCCTTCGGCCGCGCGGTCCAGAGCGATGGCGAAGCGGGATTCCAGGATGCTGCGATAGGCCTTGAGCAGCGACCCTTCCGTCATCCAGGCGCCGGCAGCCAGGCAGGCGGCGATCAGCAGACCGGACAGGAATGCGGGAATCAGCGGGAATCGCATCGAACAAACCCGGGCCAGCGCCCGGACTCTCAGTCTGAGAAGAATAGGCTCAGTAACCGAAACGCCCGACGAGTTCCCGGAAGCTCGCCGCCCGATACGTGCCGGCGCCCCGTTCCGTCGGCGCGCCCTCCCGGGACGGGTGAATCAACCGGACAGGATGCTAACGTCCCGCCCGCACCACCCCGACGCTGGCGGCGACCACCAGGCCGGTGCCCAGCACCTGGCCCGCGCTCATGCCCTGGCCCAGGAAGATCCAGCCGGTCGTCGCGCCGACGGCGGGCTCCAGGCTCATCAGCACGCCGAACATGGCGGCAGGCATGCGCCGCAGGGCATTGATCTCCAGAATATAGGGCACCAGCGGCACCAGCACCGCCAGGCCCGCCGTATAGGCCAGTTGCTCCCGGGGAAACCGGATCGTGCCGGCCTCGGCGACCGCGAAGGGCAGCGACAACAGCGCCGCGACCGCCAGCGAGACGGCCAGCCCCTGCAGGCCGGGGAACGCGGGGCCGATCTTCTTCATCATGACGATGTAGACCCCCCAGCCGGTCGCCGCCAGCAGGGCGAAAACGATGCCGACCGGATCCGCGCCGCCGGCCGCGCGCGCGTCGCCCGACACCAGCAGCCCGATCCCGGCCGCCGCCAGCAGCGGCCAGGCCAGGGCTCGCCAGCCGCGCACTCCCCCCAGTGCGGCGACCGCCAGGGGACCGCAGAATTCTAATGCGACGGTCAGGTGCTGGGGCAGGCGCTCGATCGCCAGGAAGAAGGCCAGGGACATGACGGCCATGCCGGCCCCCAGGATCAGAGCCGCCCGCCACTGGGCGGCGCCATAGCGGCGCAGCGGCGGGCGCACGAACAGCAGCAGCGCCAGCGCGGCCCAGCACAGACGCAGGCTGGACGTGGAAAGCGCGCCGTAGTCGTGAATCACCGGCACGGCCAGCGACACCCCGGTCTGCACGCTGACCATGGCGGCCACGGCCAGGCAGACCGCCAGGCCGATGCCTGGAACGGGCCGCCCGGGCACGGGACGACGGCCAGGGGCCGGGTTTTGGGGCGCGGGCGAAAATGGCTTATCGTAGGGCACAGCGAGGATTGCTTCCGATCTCGGGATTCTTGCGACTCACGACTATACAGGACCTCCCATGACGACATCGACCGCCGCGCCCGGCACGCCGGACCCCGCCGCCCAGCCCGCCCGCATCCGGGACAGCTTCGACCGTTCCGGCCTGATGCTCCACCTGGGCGCCCGCCTGGGAGACGTGGTCCCTGGCCGGGTGCACATCCACCTGCCCTATGGCCCCGACCTGACCCAGCACCTGGGCTATTTCCACGCCGGCGCGACGACCGCGATCGCCGACGCCGCCGGCGGCTTCGCCGCCCTGACGCTGGCGCCGCGGGGCCATACGGTGCTGTCGGTCGAATTCAAGATCAACATGCTGGCCCCCGCGCGGGGCGAATCCCTGGAAGCCGTCGGCCGGGTCATACGCGCGGGCCGGACCCTGACAGTCGCCCAGATTGACGTCTACGCCCTGAACACGGGCGAGAAGACACCGGTGGCGCTGATGCAGCAGACTCTCATCAACCTGCCGGAACCCGCATGACGCATCCTTCGATCCCGCTCTCGGTCCTGGATCTGGCTCCCATCGCCGAGGGCGGCGGCGCCGCCGAATCCTTCGCCCGCACCATCGACCTGGCCCGCCACGCCGAATCCCTGGGCTACCGGCGCTACTGGATGGCCGAGCACCACGGCATGCCCGGCATCGCCAGCGCGGCCACCGCCGTGCTGATCGGCCACGTCGCGGCAGCCACCTCGCGCATCCGCGTGGGCGCGGGCGCTGCGCCGCGCGCTGGACTCGGACCCGGAAGCCTTCCCGCGCGACGTGGCCGAGCTGATGGACTACTTCGAGGGCCGCGGGCCGGTGCGCGCCGTGCCCGGGGAAGGCTGCAAGGTGCCGGTCTGGATCCTGGGGTCCAGCCTGTTCGACGCGCCGGACACCGCCGCCGCGCAGATCCGCGCCTTCGTCGAACGCACCGGCGCGGACGAACTGATGATCACCTGCAACATGCACGACCACGCGGCCCGCCTGCGATCCTACGAGATCGCGGCCGGGCTGATGGCCGCGCCGGCCTGACGGGCCGGGGACTGTCGAAGGCGCCTGCGCACCAGCGCCCCGTCCGCTCCGAGGGCGGAGGACGCCTCAGGGCGCGATCGGCAGGGCGCGCTTGTGGGCGCTGCGCCGCCAGGTGGATACGATGATGTCGAAGGCCTCCGGCTCGATGTCCCGGCCTTCCAGAAAGTCGTCGATCTGCTCATAGCTGACGCCGAAGGCGTCCTCGTCGGGCTTGAGCGGCTTGAGCAGTTCCAGGTCGGCGGTGGGGACCTTGAGCACCAGCGCATCGGGCGCCCCCATGGCGGCCGCCAGCGCCCGCACGCGGCGCTTGTTCAGCCCCGCCAACGGCGTGACGTCGGCCGCCCCGTCGCCGAACTTGGTGAAGAAACCCATCAGGGCCTCGGCGGCGTGGTCAGTGCCGACCACCAGCCCGCCGCGCGCCCCGGCCACGGCGTATTGCGCGATCATGCGCTGGCGGGCCTTGATGTTGCCGTGCAGGAAATCCTGCTGGGCGGTGTCGCGGAACACCTGGCCGGAGGCCCGCACCGCATCCAGCATCGCATCCGAGGCCGGCCGCACGTCCACGGTCAGCAGATCGTCGGGCCGGATCACCGCCAGGCCCGCCTGGGCGTCGGCCTCGTCCAGCTGGGTGCCGTAGGGCAGCCGCATGGCCACGAAACGGGCGTCCCCGCCCTGCGCGCGCACGCGTTCGACGGCCCGCTGCGACAGGCAGCCCGCCGTCAGGGAATCGACGCCGCCGCTGATGCCCAGCACCAGGGCGCGGGCGCCGGTGGCGCGCAGCAGTTCGGCCAGGAATTCCACCCGCCGCTCGATTTCGGCCTGGACGTCGAAAGCGTCGGCCACGCCCAGGGCGAGGCGGATTCGCAATTGCAGGGCGCGTCGTTCTTCGTTCATTCAGCGGTCCTCGAAACGGTCCAGCACCGCGCCCGTGCTGGCGTCTGAGCAGTTGAAGGCGAATTTGGCCTGCACCCCGCGCGTGTAGCGCGGCGCGGGCGGCGTCCAGGCGGCGCGCCGTGCAGCCAGGATATCGTCCGGCACGTTCAACCGCAATAGCTGGCGGTGCGCATCGATGGTGATGGAGTCGCCCTCCTCGACGAGCGCGATGGCGCCGCCCACGGCGGCCTCGGGCGCGACGTGACCCACGACCATGCCCCAGGTGCCCCCGGAAAAGCGGCCGTCGGTGATCAGGCCGACGGAATCGCCCAGTCCTTCGCCCACCAGGGCGCTGGTCGGGGCCAGCATTTCCGGCATGCCCGGCCCGCCCTTGGGGCCCAGGTAGCGCAGCACCATCACGTCGCCCGCCTGGATACGCCCCGCCAGAATGGCCTCCATGGCGGAGGGCTCGTCGTCGAAGACCCGCGCCGGACCGGTGATGGCGGGGTTCTTCAGGCCGGTGATCTTGGCCACCGCGCCCAGTTCGGCCAGATTGCCCCTGAGGATGGCCAGGTGGCCTTCGGCGTACAGGGCCTTGTCCAGCGTGCGGATCACATCCTGGTCGGCACGGGGAGTGTCAGGGACATCGGCCAGCGTTTCGGCAATGGTCCTGCCGGTGATGGTCATGCAGTCGCCGTGCAGCAGACCGGCGTTCAGCAGCAGCTTCATGACCTGGGGGATGCCGCCCGCCTGGTGGAAATCGACCACCAGGTACTTGCCGCTGGGCTTGAGGTCGCAGATGACGGGGACGCGGCGGCGGACGCGCTCGAAGTCGTCGATGGTCCATTCGACCCCGGCGGCGTGGGCGATCGCCAGGATGTGCAGCACGGCGTTGGTCGATCCTCCGGTGGCCATGACCACCGCCACGGCGTTCTCGATGGACTTGCGCGTGACGATGTCGCGCGGTTTCAGGTCCAGTTCGACCGCCTTGAGCAGCACCCGGGCCGATTCGGCGGCCGAGTCGGTCTTTTCCTGGTGCACGTTGGCCATGGTGGACGAGTACGGCAGGCTCATGCCCATGGCCTCGAAGGAGGAGCTCATGGTGTTGGCCGTATACATGCCGCCACAGGACCCGCTGCAGGGAATGGCGTGAGTCTCGATATCGTGCAGTTCGACTTCGGACATGCGGCCGGCCGCGTGCTCGCCCACGGCCTCGAAGACGCTGACGATGTTCAGGTCCCGGCCGCAGTGGCTGCCCGGCAGGATGGTGCCGCCGTAGACGTAGATCGAGGGCACGTTGGCGCGCAGCATGCCCATCATGCCGCCGGGCATGTTCTTGTCGCAGCCGCCGATCACCAGCACGCCGTCCATCCACTGGCCCTGGACGCAGGTTTCCACGCAGTCGGCGATGACTTCGCGGGACACCAGGGAATATTTCATGCCTTCCGTGCCCATGGCCATGCCGTCGGAAATCGTCGGCGTGCCGAACATCTGGGGATTGCCGCCGGCGTCCTTGATGGCGGCGGCGGCGGCATCGGCCAGGGGCTGCAGACCGCTGTTGCACGGCGTGATGGTGCTCTGGCCGTTGGCGATGCCGATCATGGGCTTGTCGAAGTCGGATTCCGTATAGCCGAGCGCGTAGTACATCGAGCGGTTCGGCGCCCGGGCGACGCCCTGGGTGATGTTCGAGGAACGCAGCGGTTTGGCCATGACGGGATCCTTTCGAGAAGTCGGTGCGGAATTTTCCAGTGTAAGACTTCTCCGCGCCGACGGACCGGACACGCGCACGCCGGGCGCGGGTATAGCGCGCGGCGGGAAGTCCAAGCCTCATCCGGCCCAGGATGCGACAACGCCGGGCATCCGACGCTCCATGCGCAAGACGCCCGGACGGCGCTTCCTACTGGCGATTCGCACCCGCTCTTTGTTGAGCCTTCTCCTCATTCTCCTTCTCGAAGAAAGTCCTTTTGCATCTCCGCTCTGGAGAGCAGATATTCGGATCTCCGATCGTTTTTTTCTTCAGGCTTTCTAAAAAATTCGAAGCTATATTGCGGTGGCCTGACAACATGGATTTCACGAATTTCCGACCCTCTCCTGAGCGGCGAGACGTTAAATTCCGCATATGCGCGCAAAGATGCTTCTGTTTTATTATGAAACTGAAGCAAGTTGATCCGATCCGCATCCACGTCCGAATACGATGCTATCGTATTAGCTTTGAAATCCGCCGTCATGCCAAAGCTCAGCCATCCAGATAATGGCTAAATTCATCAACGTCCGCATGATCCATCTTCCAGATCAATTCGGCTAACAGTTTCTTGGCAACCTCAGTGGATTGGGGGGATGGACTGGATAGTATCTCCTTGATCTTCTCCACAGACTTTTTAAACTTGAGTATGGAAAGCTCCTTGCGCATGGCGTTGACGACCTCCGACGTTTTACTCGTCGCCTCTAGGCTGCGATCATGCGGGCTCAGGCTCGCATGCACAGCGTTCAAATCGTTCGAACTCAGCCTGTCCAGCTGCTCTTCAAGCAGCTGAACCTTCATTTCACCGGACAACTTGTTCTTGCCCTCGAAGCACCTGGCGTAATCGGCCATGCAAGCGCCGACTTTCCTGTCGCCCATGCGGCATTTAGTCTTAGTCACCAGACGGCCCAGCAGCGTATCCAGGCGAAGCCTGGCCTCATGCGTCCGATACCGCGCTTGCACCTTGCCACACTGCTCGCTATCAATAACTCTGAGCACTTTCATGGCCAGTTTCTCCCTGGCCTGTTGAAATACGCTACGGGACGCGACATAGCGGGCACTGCCTGGCCTGGCCGAGAAGCGTTGGCCATTCAGCGTCCCCTGGACTCTGGCCTCCCGGGCAGTCAGGTTCCTGTCGAGATAATTCGACAAGCCACCAACGATCCAGTTCCTGAAACCGCCGGAAGAGGGGGGAGAGAGAGAGAGGGGGGGGGGGACATGCGGCAAATCTCCGTGGCACTGAATGCGGAGGCCGGAATCCAGCACCCTGGCGACCTCCGGGCGCGGCGAAATTGCCACGCCTATCACTACAAATGTAGTAACATCCGGCCGCCCGGCGTTCCATGGCGCAACGGAGCGCAACGCTCAGTCGCGTGTTGCCTTCACCGACATCCTTCCTGATGAGCGCGCCAACAGCGCCATGCAATTCCCGCGCGATGCCGTGGCCTGCCATGTCCGCCTGGACGTCACAATCGCTCACCGATATTGACAATTCACACCTAGTGAATACCATATGGCCGGCGCCCCCGCACACGGCTGTCCGTCGATTTGTTGTCAGGGTACTTTCCGGGCTTATTACGCCGAGCGGCTTATCAATCTCTGCGAAAGCGCTACCCTCCGAAGAGGAGGAACAAGCGTCGCAACCCCGTCAGCCCTGCGCGCGGCTATCTGTTGGCGAAGGCCGCCATTGTTCGCCTGCCGGGTGTTTGCGGGTTCCAGGGCATTTTTAATGCGCTGCGGCCAGTACGCTTTCATCCACTCAGCCATGGCGACGCCACGAGCTTCTTGCATGGCTCGGAATTTCCGTTCATAATCGTTGACCATTGATGCCAGCGCCTCCCGGAAGTGCTGAGGATTGCTCGGGGAATAATCAGGGCGATCTCTGATCGTTTTTTCGACCACCTCATCCCGGCATTGTCGAGCCAACCTTTCACCCTCGGCTCGCAGGCGACTTTCCAACTGACCCAGGAATTTCCGGCAAGGGGCCCTCTCTAGCGGCGATACTCTATTCCAGTCAATGGCATTGATCGTGCTTCGGATGGATTCCGGTCCTGTCCACCGCGGATTCTTTAGATTGTTGCCGGGCAAGATACTGTCCATGTAAAGGCCGAATTCTTCGGATCCCACACAATCCATTTTCCGGATCAATTCGGACCAGGAACTTTCCAGTTTCCTGCCTTTTTCCCTCGTCACTGGGGTTATCCCGTCCCATTCATTGAGATCCGCCACAATACGTTCGAACGAATGTCTGGCAAGCGCCAGTTTTATGGCTTCGCCGATATTTTTCCGTTTCTCGTCGATCGTATTGGCCTGGAGCATGATCGATGAATATCCGTCGGACTCGCTCAGGCGGCCAAACAGAACTTCCACCTCATCATCACCCAGCCGTCCCAGATGCTCTTCAATCAGCTGATGCTTCATCTTGCAGGACAGCGCCCCCCCCCCCCGTCCTTCGAAGCATCCGGCATATCGGTCCAGATTATTTTCGACTTGCCCATGCCTCTCCTCGCCATTCGGGCAAATTTTCATGCTGTTCAGCAGCGCGCCGAGGCAGGCATTGGCCTCGATCTTCCGGTATCGCTCTTTCAGTCCTCTAGCCGCGCCATTGCCAATCGTTTCGAGCACAGTCAGGGACAGTCCCACACTGACGGGAGGCCGCCGGAACGTTCTTGAACCGGCATGGGCGCGGGCGCCATCCGGCGCACCAACTCCAACCGGCAGGCCACCGATCCGCCCCAGAGCCGTCCCCCTGCTCTCTGTCTCCCGAGTGCTCAAGTCGTTGTTGACATGGCTTTCCAAGCCATACCCGACATACGCCAGGATATTGGAGGGGGAAGGAAATCGAGGCACCATGCAAGTCTCCACCGCAACGGGAGCAAGGATTGGATCCATCACCAGCCTCCCGGCGCTTTCCAAGCGCGGCGGGATCGCCGCGCTTCATACCGCGGCGTGAGTAACATCCGGCCGCCCGACGTTCCATGAAAGAATCCGCCAGAAACCGCCCTCAGGGAGGCGACAGGCCATGCAGCTTCACGCAGCATCGCGCGGCACCGGATCATTCCTGCTTTCGCCGCCAAGAACCTCGTCATTGATGCCGCAAGCGACCCCGAGGCCGCTCAGCAGGCTTCGAGCCATGTCCACCATGGCCCTTTCCTCGCCCGCGTCGGATGCCTTCTTCTCCTCCTGTCCCTCGGAAATTTCTTCAAAGACCCTCTTCAGATCGTTCAGCCGCTCAGTGGCAATGCGCCATGATCTCCTCGCCAACTCTTTCTTCGATTCCGTCACCACCCGCTTCAGGTCCCGCGCGATCAGCTCGCGGCAATCGTCCTTGGTATAACCCATGACGGTCAGCCGCTCCTCGCGTCCCAGACACGAGCCGGCCAGAGTCCACAGCCGTTCCGCCAGGGTCGTCAAATCCGTCCGGACGCCGGGCTTGACGCCCGGGAGACCGCCGGCGTAGATGCCGGATATCAGTTTCCGCAGACATCCGGTCACCCGATCGTCCAGTTCCCTGGTGCGCGCCCGAACTATTGTCTCGTAGGCATGATCCGGCATCAGGCCGAATAGCCTCATGTCTCCGAAACGCAGCGAGGCCAGTGTGGCGTCATCCAGATTCCGGGAAAGATTCTCCAATTGACCGGAAAATCTGCTGAACTTGTTCTGATCGTGCAGCAATCTATCAACTTCCGCCCTTTCAACAGACGCGATCACATGCACCTTCGCCAGCCAGGCCGTGGCGGAGCCATCGGATCTTTCCGCCTCCTCGTAGATTTTCCCGCTCAGGATGGCCAGCGCCTTCACGGCTTCCTGGCGGCGAGCGTGACTATCGAGATCGCCGCCCAGCAGTGTCCGCAAGCCGGCCAGGCCGGTTTCAGCAAACATCTTGCCCCTCGGGATCATGCTGTTCCGTTCGCCGAGAACCTGCCACGCTGAAGACGCGCGGCCAAAGCGGATACGCAGCAATCGAAGTGCCTTCGACACTTCATCCGTCGCCATCAAGCGCGCCCCCACCAGCCGCGCCATGGCGAGACCATGGGTTTTCTCCACGGCCTGAATTCTCAGACTCAGACCGGATAGGAATTCCGCGGCCCCGCCGGGAGATATGCGCTTCGCGGGGTCCGTCAATCTGGCGCCGACCTCTTTCACGCTCCGGCCGGCAAGGTCATTGCCCTTTTTATTCATGTGCGTCAGAAAATTTTCCAGCGCGGGCGCCTTCTTGTCCCGACAGGACCTGATCGCCTTTTCGACAACTTCCAGGTCCGTCCACCGCAGATCCCTCAGTCCGGAATCGGACAAGACGCCGCTTATGTAGATGCCGAACCTTTCGATTCCCGCACGATCCATTTTTTGGAAGAATGACGCCGCGAGAACCTCATCCCGCTCTCGCATGCGCAAAGTCGTTTCCTCTTCATAGGGTCCCATCATGCTGATTTCGGTATCCTTCTTATGGAGATCCAATATGGGGTTTTCCCACACGCGGCGGGCACGCTCCCAGCTCGCGGCGTCGGCGATCACTTTCAGCGCCGGATCGGAACCCGGATCACTTCCCGGCCGGCCGGGCGCGCAGCCTTCGGCGCCGGCGGCGACGCCCAGGCCATCGAGCAGGGCATCCAGTCGACTCCCGCCCAGCATCGCCAGACAGGCGCGCGCCAGCGAGTCGATCTCTTTGAGGGTCGGCTTCCTCTTCCCGATGGTGCACTTGTCAAGAAGGTCCAGGCATTCGCCGGCGTGTTTCCCGGTCCTGCCGCCGGCAATCAGGCGGCTCAGCAGCGTGTCCATGCCGCGCATGGCCTCAAGCCTTTGGCGCCGCTCCTGGAACCCGGCAAACCGCCCGTCATCGAATCCTCCGGACTTGTTTTTGTCGAACATGTTCATGAACCCATGCCCGCTGTTCCATTTAGGCGTGCTGGAATGGACACGGACGCGGGCTTCGCCCGCCTCGACCCCATATGTCTCTCCGCTACTCCGTTTCTCCGCCGAAACAGCGGTCGTGCCCAACGCCTGTTTCCTCAAGCGAGAATCCCCGGTCTTCTCGACCATGGCCAGGGGGAAATTTGGCGGGGACAACAAGATGGATAACACGATGCGGCCTCTCCCATGGCGCCGGATGCGCGAACGGATCCCTCATCGACATCCCGGCAATCTCCAGGCGCGGCGGGGTCGCCGCACGACGTGAACAATGGCGTAGTAACGTCCGGCCGGCCAGCGTTCCCTGGGCGTGGCGGCACCGCCGCCCAGGCGCGCTCAGAAGCTGCGCCGGGCCGGCTGCGCCAGATCGTCGAGGAAGGCCGGATCGAGCAGGATCCAGTCCCGGCGCGCGCCGGCGATGCGGCCTTGCGCCGCCCAGTCCGCCAGCAGCCGGCTCAGGGTTTCCGCGCGCACCCCCAGGTGCGCCGCGAGCTGGCGCTGCGTCAGGGGCAGATGCACGGACGAGCCTTCGCCGGGCCGCAGGCGCAGCAGATAGTCGGCCAGGCGCTGCGCGGCCGTGCTGTCGCTGAACCATTCCACCTCGTTGACCCGCTGGTAGACCCGGTCGCTCAGGCGCGCCAGCAGCCGCATGGACAGGTCCGGCCAGACACGGCAGGCCGCCTGCAGGCCGGCCCGCTTCAGGCACAGCGCGATCGCGTCGCCGTGCGCCCGGGCATGCATCGGATAGCGGCCGTGGGTCATGAACATGGCCGTCTCCGCCAGCAACTGCCCGGCGCGGAAGATGTGGAACACGCGTTCCTGGCCGTCCTGGGTGTGGCGCAGCACCTCGATGCCGCCGCTCAGGACGTACAGGTACTCGATGGCGTCCTCGCCTTCCCGGAAGAGCGCGGCCCCGTCCTCGACGTGCAGGATCGCGGCATCGCGCAGCAGCAGGCGCTCCACGTCGGGCGGCGCGCCCCGGAACAGCGGGTGTCCCAGCACCCGGGCGGGAGAATCCTCGGTCGGATTGACTTTTGTCATTGGCATTCGATGATTCGGGATGCGACGATACGCGATTGATAATAATTCGCATTCAATTATGTGGGAATCCCTTCGAGCATCATACCGCCTGGCGCGGCTCTGCCTGCTGGCCGTCCTGCTGGGCGCGGGCCTGTCCGTCTCGGCCGCGCCGCGCGAGCGCCTGGTCCTGGCCGGCCCCACGGCCGCCGTCAGCTTCCCGCTCATCCATATGGCGGAGACCGGCGCCCTGGCGGACTGGGCCGGCGCGGTGGAATTCCGCCACTGGAAAAGCCCGGACCAGTTGCGTGTGCTGCTCGCCAAGCAGGAAGTCGATTTCAGCGCCACACCGGTGAACCTGCCCGCCATCATGGCCAATCGCGGCATGCCCGTGCGCCTGCTGAACGTCTCCGTCTGGGGACTGCTGTGGTTCGTCAGCGCCGACCCGGACGTGCGCGCGGTCGCCGACCTGGCGGGCAAACCGCTGCTGACGACCTTCCAGCGCGACCTGCCCGCCCTGCTGCTGGAACGCCTGCTGGACGCGCAGGGCCTGACCGGCGCGCGCGCGCCGGCCATCCGTTATGCGCGCGACGCCCAGGACGCCATCGCCCTGCTCCTGACCGGCGAGGCCCGCAGCGCCCTGCTGCCGGAACCTTCCGTCTCACTGCTGCTGGCGCAGAACGCGCGTCAGGGCGGTCCAGCGCTGCATCGCGTGCAGAGCCTGGAGGACGCCTGGCGCGGAACGTTCCCCGACCATCCGGACCTGCCGCAGGCTGGCATCATGGCCAATGCCGGCGTGGCCGGCGACCGCGCCCTGGGCGAGGCCTTCGTGCGCGCCTACGACCGGTCGGCGCGCTGGTGCAAGGCGGAACCGGCCGGATGCGCCCGCCTGGTGCACAAGCACCTGGACTTCCTGCCGGTCGAGGCCATCGAAACCTCCATCCGCGTCACGCGCCTGGAAAGCCGCGACGCGCAATCCGTGCGTCCCGATCTGGAAGCCCTCTACGGCCTGATCCTGCAACACAACCCCGAAGCCGTCGGCGGCCGCCTGCCCGACGCGGGATTCTACGGACCATGAGCGGCGCCCAGGGGGTTCCGGGCCGCGCCGCACGCACGTCCCGGCGCTGGTCCGCGCTGGGCGTCGTCCTGATCTTCGTCGGCTGGGAACTGGCCGCCCGCCTGATGGGGCCCATGCTGATGGCCACGCCGCTGGAGGCCCTGCGCTCGATCGGCGTCCTGGCCGGCGATCCGGGCTTCTGGGCGCACAGCCGCGACAGCCTGGCGCGCATCGCCATCGGCGTGGGCGCGGGCTGCGGCATCGGCTTCGTCCTGGGGGTGCTGGCCGGCCACGACGCGCGCCTGCGCGGCCTGCTGGAGCCGCTGCGCTGGCTGCTGATGGCCATCCCGCCCGTGGTCGTGGTCGTGCTGGCCATGCTCTGGTTCGGCCTGGGATCGGGCATGGTGATCTTCATCACCGTCCTGATGATGGCGCCCGGCATGTACGTCAACACGGTCAAGGGCATGCGCATGATCGACGCCGGCCTGCTGGAAATGGGCCAGGTCTACCGCTTCGGCGCCTGGGCGCGGCTGCGCCACATCTACCTGCCCGCCCTGGCCGCGCCCCTGACGGCGGCGCTGCTGATCGCCGCCTGCGGCGGCGTGCGGCTGGTGGTCATGGCCGAAGTGCTGGGCGCCGAAAGCGGCGTGGGCTACGCCCTGGCCAATGCACGCGGCACCTTCGACAGCGGCCGGCTGTACGCCTGGGTGCTGCTGATCCTGGGCCTGGTGGCCCTGCTGGAATTCCTGCTGCTGCAACCCGTCCAGCGCCGCCTGACCCGCTGGCAGGAGCCCAGCCATGCTTGAGATGCGCGACCTGAGCCTGGCCTTCGGACCGCGCGCCGTGCTCGACGGCATCCATCTGGACGTGCGTCCGGGCGAGCGCATCGGCGTCATCGGCCCCAGCGGGGCCGGCAAGAGCACCCTGCTGCGCCTGGCGGCCGGCCTGCTGCGCCCGGACGGCGGGACCTGCCGCAATACCTTCCGACGCACCCGCCTGGTCTTCCAGGAACCCCGCCTGCTGCCCTGGCGCAGCGTGGCCGACAACCTGGACATCGCCCTGCGCGCGGGCGGCGTCCCCGCCGGCGAAATCGCCGCGCGGCGCGACCGCTGGCTGGCTCGCGTGGGGCTGGCCGACGCCGCGCGGTCCTGGCCGGCCGAGCTGTCGGGCGGCATGGCCCAGCGCGCCGCCCTGGCGCGCGCCCTGGCGCTGGAACCCGATCTGCTGCTGCTCGACGAACCCTTCAGCGCGCTGGACCCGGCGCTGCGCGCCGACCTGGGACGGCTGTGCGCCGAACAGGCGCGCGCCACCGGCGCCGCGCTGGTCTGCATCAGCCACCAGCCCTGGGAACTCGCCGGCCTGGTGGACCGCATCCTGCGCGTAGCCGGCGGCCGCGTCCAGGAACAGTCCGCCCCCTTCGTCCGCCCGGACGAGCCCTCTGCCGGAGCGCCACCGGACCGGCCGGCCGATTCATAGACCGATCACTCCCTTCCCATCTCCTTCGACCAAGGAACCTCCATGAGCGCACGACACGCCCGCACACCCCTCGCGCTGGCCCTGGCCCTGACGGCCGCCGGCCTGACGCCCGTCCAGGCCCAGGAAGTCACGAGCCTCAAGCCCATCACCGTCAGCGGCGACGCCCAGGCCACGCCGCTGAACCCCGGTGTGAAGACCGAACGCGCCCGCCTGGACGGCGTGGCCGGCGGAACCAACCTGATCGAACCGCAGCAGGAAACCCGCCTGGCCACGCTGCGGGACGCCCTGGACTACCAGCCCGGCCTGGTGGTCCAGGAATTCTTCGGCGGCCTGGACCAGCCGCGCCTGAACATCCGCGGCTCGGGCATCCAGAGCAACCCCGTGAACCGGGGCGTCATGCTGCTGCAGGACGGCCTGCCGCTGAACGAGGCCGACGGATCCTTCGTGATCGGCTTCCTGGAACCGCGCAACGCCCGCCTGATCAGCGCGCGCCGGGGCGCCAACGCCCTGTCGCCGGCCGCCACCACCCTGGGCGGCGAGCTGGACTTCCAGTCCCTGACGGGCACGGAAGGCGACCTGGTGCGCGTGGAAGGCGGCAGCTTCGGGCGCTTCGGCGCCCAGGCCGCCAAGGGATTGCGCAGCGACAACCTGGACGGCCGCCTGAGCGTCACCCACGACACCTACGACGGCTACCGCCACCACTCCGGTTCCGAGCGCACCAGCGTGCAGGGCAATTTCGGCGTCCTGGGCGACGGCTTCGAGAACCGGACGTACCTGTCATACGTGGATCTGGACGTGGACATTCCGTTCGTCGTGACGCGCGACCAGATGGAACACGATCCGCGCCAGACCAACGGCGAGGGGGTGAAAGTGAATCCTCCCTTCAGTCTGATCGACATCGACAAACGCAACCCGCACCGCACGTCGCGCCAGTTCCGCGCCGCCAACCGCACGTACTGGGGCACGGAGGCCCTGAACAACACCTTCGGCGTCTATGCCCAGAACATCGACGACGTCTTCCAGGATCCGATGACGGCCACCGCGACCAAGGGCATGACCTACGGCGCGCAATGGCAGCTGGCGGGCAAGTACCGTTCCATCGACTACCGCGTCGCCCTGGACTGGGCGCGCAGCGACATGGACCGCGACCTGTACACCGTCAACAAGGAAACGGGCAGCCGCAAGACCCATTACGGCAACTATGATCTGCGGGCCGAGAACCGCAACGCCCTGCTGGGATTCGCCTGGCACGTCGCGCCGCAATGGACGGTCGTGGGCGACGCCAAGTTCACCCAGGCCATCCGCGACGCGCGCGACCGGTTCACCGGCAAATCCCTGGACCAGGACTGGAACTACGTCAGTCCGAAACTGGGCCTGGTCTGGCAACCCGCCGAGGACCAGCGTTTCTTCGTGAACGTCAGCCGCAGCAACGAGGCGCCGACCTACTGGGAAATCATCGGCGGAGGCAACTTGCCCAACCCGATGAACGACGCGGCGGGCACCTCCAGCCTCAATGCCCTGAAACTGCAGCGCGCCGACACCGTCGAGATC
The DNA here is from genome assembly GCF_054457555.1 of Castellaniella sp. WN. NCBI lineage: Bacteria > Pseudomonadati > Pseudomonadota > Betaproteobacteria > Burkholderiales > Alcaligenaceae > Castellaniella > Castellaniella sp. WN. Next base: position 206,492 of record NZ_JBTKZC010000002.1, read on the forward strand.
GGCGGCGAGGGCCGCCTGGGCGCCGGATCCCATGCGCCGCACTGGGCCTTGACGCTGTATCACAGCGACGTCAAGGACGAGCTCATGTCCGTCAGCACCGCCAACGGCACGGCGGCGGGCACCTACAACTACCGCGGCGGCACCCGCCACCAGGGGATCGAACTGGGCCTGAACGGCAGCCTGCCCGCCCCCGGCGAGGGCGCGGCCTTCGACTACCGCGTCGCCTACACCTTCAGCGACTTCCGCTTCAAGGGCGGCGAATACGCGGGCAACCGTATCGCCGGCGTGCCGCGCCACCTATTGATCCGGCCCTCAAACAGTTTTACGCAGCGTATTTGACGTGGAAGTCTTGGAAGTAGGCTTTGACACGTGCCGGCTCGCTGGCGACGACTTGCATGTGCTCTTCTGCAGCGGCGCGTAGTTTGGCCTTCGTGCGTATCGGAACCTTGCGCCCGATGACGTGTTTGAGATCGGCATTCAAGCGTTCTTCGGGATTGAGTTCGGGGCTGTAACTGGGCAGATAGAACACTTCCATCTGATCGGAGTGTGCGGCCAACCACGCCTTCACCGGCTTGCAGTGATGCACGCCCAGGTTGTCCAGGATCAGAAACACCTTGCGCCCGGCATCCTGGACCAGCGACTCGAAGAACTCGATCAACTTTTCGTGATTGAACGCGCCATCAATGATCATCCAGCGTGCCTTGCCCTGGTTGGTGACGCTGGCGATCATCGACAGCTTCTGCCGCGTCCCGCCAATGGCCATCGCCACCGGAGTCTTGCCCTTGGGCGCATAGCTGCGACCGCGCACGTCGGTGTTCACCAGCGCCGTCTCGTCACCCCAGTGGACCTCGCCGCCCTCGGCCTTGGCACGTTCGGCGATGGCCGGATACGTGTCCTCCAACCAGGTTTGCACCGCGGCGGGCGATTGCTCGTAAGCACGCTTGATCGGCTTCTGCGGGGTGAAGCCCCAGCGGGCCAGATACTTGCCCACCGAGCGCACATGCAGCGTCACACCACACTCGCGCTCGATCAGCTGCATAACCGCCGCACGGCTCCACAGCGCAAAGTCCATCTTCAGCTGCTCGGGGCGTTTGTCGCAGATGATGCGGCACACCGTCTGTTCCTGCTCGGCGGTCAGTGCGCGATCCTCGCCACGGCGACGGCCACGCCGACGGGGTGCCAGCGACAGCATCCCCCCCGCCTCATAGCGTGCGATCACCTTGCTCACCGCCGTGTGACTCAGCCCAACGTCAACGGCGATCTGAGGTTTGCTTCGTCCGCGTTTGTACGCACGAATCACCTGCCGACGCCTCTCATGCTGCTCGGCCGGACTGAGCTTTCTTGCATCATCTTTTTCCATCCGCAAAGCATCGCATCAGATCGACAGAATTTCAATCTATTTATGGGCCTGATCTATAGGCCCGGGCCTCGCCGTAGCGCAGGACGAAGCGCTCGAAGTCGTCCGGCTCCAGCGGCCGGCTGAAATGGTAGCCCTGGATGTCGTCGCAACCGCTGGCCCTGAGGAAAGCCAGCTGCTCGGCGGTTTCCACGCCCTCGGCAATGGTGGCCATGCTCAGGCTGCGGGCCATCTGGATGATGGCCGATGCGATGGCCTGGTCGTCCGCGTCGGAATCGATGTCGCGCACGAAGCTCTGGTCGATCTTGAGTTTGTGGATCTTGAAGCGCTTGAGATAGCTGAGCGACGAATAGCCCGTGCCGAAATCATCGATCGCCAGGCGGATGCCGCGCTGATGGAGATCCTGGATCTTCTGTGCGGCGATTTCCGGAGTCTTCATGGCGGCCGCCTCGGTCAGTTCCAGTTCCAGGCAATGGGGCGGTACGCCCGCCTCGTCCAGCATCCGGCTGATCCGGTCGGGCAGGTCGGGCTGATCGAACTGCACCGCCGACAGATTCACGGCGACGACCAGCCCGGACAGGCCGCGGTCCAGCCAGGCCCGGATCTGCCGCAGGGCGGTGCGCAGCACCCAGTCTCCGATAGACACGATCAGGCCGGACGATTCGGCGATCGGGATGAACTCGGCCGGACCGACAGCCCCCCACTGGGGGGAATCCCAGCGCAGCAGCGCCTCGGCACCGAAAATCCGATGTTCCGACAGGCGCAGTTGCGGCTGGTAGACCAGCCGCAACTCGCCCCGCTGCCGCGCCTGCTTCAGGGCATGGCCCAACGCGATCAGGCGGGCGGAGCGGGCCTGCATTTCGGGAGTGAAGAAGCAGCTGCCATTGCGGCCATCGGACTTGGCCCGGTACATGGCGGTCTCGGCGTGCTTGAGCAGGACATCGAGCTGCCCGGCGTCGGACGGGTATAGCGCGATGCCGATGGACGCCGTCACGAAGATTTCCTGACCGTCCAGCCGCAGCGGCAGCGCCACGGCGTCCAGCAGGGCCTGCGCCCCGCGGGCGGCTTCCTGCTGACCGGCGCCCGGCAGGATGGCCAGGAAATCGTCGCCCGACAGGCGCGACAGGACATCCTGCGCCCGCAGGGCCGTGCGCAGGCGATGGGCCATTTCCTGCAACAAGACGTCGCCGGCCTGGTGACCCAGGGAATCGTTGATGTCCTTGAAACGGTCCAGGTCGACCCACAGGACGGCCAGCGCGCGGAATTGCCGGCAGGCGTATCGGAAATGCTCGTGCAGCAGGGTGCGGTTGGGCAATCCGGTCAACTGATCGTAGTGCGACAGCTGCTGGATCCGGGCGGCGGCCTGCTTCTTCTCGGTGATGTTTTCCTTGAGCGACAGGTAATTGGTGATTTCTCCAGCGGCGTTGCGCACCGGATAGACCAGCACGGACTCCGTGAATTCCTGGCCGGCCTTGCCGACACTCATCAGTTCGCCCTGCCAGGGCTCGCCCCGGGCGATCCGGGTGGTGACGTCGAGCACGGTCGATTCCGGCATGCGGGGCGACCACAGGTCGGCCGGGTTGCGTCCCAGCAGTTCCTGATTGGTGTAGCCGCTCAGACGGCTATAGGCATCGTTGACATACTCGATGCGATAGGCCGCGTCGAGGATCATGATGGACACCGGGCTTTGCGCCACCGCCAGGGAGAACTTGCGCAGCATCTGATCGCTCTCGTGGCGCTGCGTGACGTCCCGCGAAATGACGACATAGCGGTCATCCTGGCCCGTCCGGGCCGGCTTGCGCGCCACGGACAACTCGAACCAGCGGATGTCGCCGCCAACCCGCAGGCTGAGGGTCCGGCCGCGCGAGATTCCCTGCCGGCCGGCTTCGCCGAGCGCCGCGAGGACCGTGTCGGCGGCCTGCGGCGGCAGGATGTCCTCTACCAGCCGGCCTCTCAGGCTGGCCCTGGACAGGGACATCCCCATGTCCTGGGCGGCATGCACGGCCATGTAGCGGCCCCGCGCGTCCATTTCGACCACCAGGTCGGGCAGAGCGTCCAGGGTCGCCTGCAGGCGCTGTCGGGACTCTTCCAGCATGGCATAGGGATGCTGGACGGTTTCGACGAAGACGGCCCGGTACAGATAGAGGTAGGCCAGCACCTTGTAGCAATGCGCGAACAGGTTGTAGACGTCCATGGCGCCCATGTAGCGCGTCAGGAAGAATTCGCTCTGGGCCATGATGCAGGCGGCCGCGAACAGCGCGCCGGCATTGAAGCGGCGGGGCAGGCGCATGAGCCACAGCAGCCGCGAGGCCGCCAGCAGGTTCAGGGCGACGATCCCGTATTCGACACCGACCGTGAACGCGGTCGGCCCCCAACCCGGAATGTAGGTGGGCGGCAGCCAGGCCGGAGCACGGAAGAACAGGACCGCCACCCCGAAAACCAGCAACAGGACGAGCAGTTGCCATCCGCCCAATGGCATGCCGACCGGACGGGCCCGCCAGGGAAGCCAGACCGCGATCAGAAGACCCAGGGCGCCGACCAGCCGGGCGGTCAGCCAGAAACTGGCGCTCGTCGCGGATGATCCGGGCGCGATGAAATCGGGCATGCCTGGAATGGACAGCACATGCAGGAAATCCAGCAGCGCCACCGCCAGGAAAGCGCTGGCCAGCCACAGAAGGCTGCCCGGCAGGGTTTCATGACGGGAGCTCCAGATGAGCCCGAAGATGAGGGAGGCCACCACGATGGACAGTGTTTCCAGCGCCATGTGCAGCGGCAGGAAATTGCTGACGTCGCTGGCCGTAGCCGGCAGGCGCAGGGTCGTGACCACGATCAGGACCACCAGCAGCGCGCTGACGGCGCCGAAGGCGCGGCGGGATTCCGCCAGATGGGCCGGATGGATGGTCATGGACGCTGCTCACGGATCGTACCGACCAATGTAACGGGCCGGCACCCCGAACGGCAAGTCCGGTCCGAGCCCCCGATCCGGCCCGTACCGCGCCCAGGATATCGGACGGCCCACCCGGGCGGGGTCGGGGATCAGCCTTCTTCGTACAGTCCGATGCCCCACCAGCGCAGGGTGCCCGACAAATGGGCGCGCACGGCCCGCACGGCGTCCTCCTCGCGCCCGGCCAGCACGGCGTCGATGATCCGCAAGTGCTCATCCATGGCGGGAATGATGCGTTCGGGCAGCAGCCGGCGCGATTGCTGCAGCACGGTGATGCGATCGTAATTGCTGGCATAGACACCCGCCGCCAGCGGATTGTCCAGCGCCCCGGACAGCGCCAGGTGCAACTTCCAGTCGACCGCCATGGCCCATTGCTGGAGTTCCGGCGTGATGCCGCCGGACGCCTGATCCCTGACGGCGGCGTGCTCCTCGCGCAAGGCCAGCATCGAGGCCTCGTCCAGCCGCGCGGACAGGATCCGGGCGCCTTCCTGGTCGAGCATGCAGCGCAAGTGGAAACAGGACCGGATCGTATCGGGAGTGGGCTCGATGACCAGCACCCCACGCTTGGGCAGGATCCGCACCAGGCCGGTGGATTCGGCGTGCTTCACGGCCTCGCGCACGGGCGCCAGCGGAAGGCCGGTCTTTTCCACCAGTTCCGCGATCGAAACCAGCTGGCCGGCCCGGACCTCGCCCCGGAACAGCAAGTCCCGGAAGGCCAGGAAAGCCTGATCGGCCAGCAGCATGTCGCCTGTGCGTCGCTCATTCATGGCAGGGTTAATCCCATGTTTTTTCTCATTGTATGCGGATTTATTATACGCAAAATGTTATCTGAAATATAACATGAAATGTTAGATAAGATTCCAGACTCCGTTCCCGGCGCTTCCGGCCCGCGCAAAACATTCCCGCACACGTGCGGTTGAAACGATCCGGCCGGACCGCCGTACCGGACGGCGGCCGATCTTCCTTCCACCAGGAGCAGTCATGCGCATTCTCGTCGTCAACGTCAACACCACCGCCTCCATGACGGATGCGATCGCGGCCGCGGCCCGGGCCGCGGCCGCGCCGGGAACCGAAATCGTGGGCCTGACCCCGATGTTCGGGGCCGAATCCTGCGAAGGCAACGTGGAAAGCTACCTCGCCGCCGTCGGCGTCCTGGACCGGGTCCTGAAGTACCCGGAACCCTTCGACGCCGTGATCCAGGCCGGATTCGGCGAGCACGGTCGCGAAGGCCTCCAGGAGGCGCTGGACGTCCCCGTCGTGGACATCACCGAGGCGGCTGCCATCATGGCCGGCCTGCTCGGACACAAGTTCGGGGTCGTCACCACGCTGGACCGCACCGTCCCGCTGATCGAGGACCGGCTCCTGCTCGCGGGCCTGGACCGCCGCTGCGCCGCCGTCGTCGCCAGCGGCATGAGCGTGCTGGAACTGGAAGAGGACCACGACCGTACTGTGGCCGCCATCGTCGCCAAAGCGAAGGAAATCGTCGATCGCCACGGCGTCGAGGTGATCTGCCTGGGCTGCGGAGGAATGGCGGGCCTGGACGAGGCCGTCGCGGCCGCGACCGGCGCGCCCGTCGTCGATGGCGTGGCCTCGGCCGTGACGCTGGCCGAAGGGCTCGTGCGCATGAGACTGCGCACATCCAAAGTCCGCACCTATGCGCCGGCGCGGCCCAAGAAGATCGCCGGCTGGCCGCTGGCCTGCTGATCCAGCCCCCGAAGACGGGCCCGCGCGCCGCGGACCCACCGATTCCCCAGGTCTGCCCGACGGCCGCCTGAACAACCTAGCGAGAATGTCATCATGTCCGAGCACACCTCACCCGCGATCTCCAACGAGGCGCTGGCCGCGCAGGACCCCACCGGCCGCCTCTACAACGAAGACCTGGCGCCCTCCCATCCGTCCCACCGGAAATGGAACGGCTACCAGCTCTTTTCCCTGTGGATGAACGACGCCCACAACGCCGGCAATTACACCTGGGCCGCCGGGCTGTTCGTCGGACTCGGGATGTCCGCGTTCGACATTACGCTGGGCATCTTCTTCGGGTCGCTCATCATCCTCGCGGGCTGCTGCCTGTCGGGGTTCATGGGACAGGCGACGGGCACGCCCTACCCCGTCATCAGCCGGATCACCTGGGGGATCTGGGGCGCCAATATTCCCGCCGTCGTGCGCGGCATCGTCGCCATCGCCTGGTACGGCGTGCAGACCTACCTGGCATCGATCGCCCTGAACGCCCTGCTCTCGCGCGCCGTTCCCGGATTCCGCGAACTCAGCATGGACGGCGCGGCCAGTTTCCTGAACCTGCACGTGGGCGGCTGGATCTGCTTCCTCGCCCTGTCGATCATCCAGTTGATCATCGTGCGCCGGGGAATGGAGGCCGTGCGGCACTTCCAGGGCCTGGCCGGACCGATCATCTGGGTGGTCATGCTGGTCCTGATGTTCTATTTCCTGTCCAAGGCCGACTGGTCGTTCGACTGGTTCACCGGGCCTCACGGCACCAAGATGGAAGGCGGCGAACAGGTCCGGAACATCCTGATCGCGATGGCCCAGACGGTCGGCACACTGGCCACCCTGATGCTCAATTTCTCGGACTTCTCGCGATATTCCCCGGACCGCCGCTCCATCATCTCGGGCTGCGCCTGGGGCCTGCCGATCAACTGGACGGCCTTTGCGATCACCTCGGTCATCACCACGGCGGCGGCCGCGCAGGTGCTCAACGCGGATATCAACCAGATCAAGGATCCAGGCATCCTGCTCGAGCACGTGGACAACTCGATCATGTTCTACGTCTTCACCACGGCCTTCGTGTTCGCCACCATCGGCGTCAACATCGTCGCCAATTTCGTCTCGGCCGCGTTCGACATCTCCAATATCAATCCGCGCCGGATCAGTTTCCGCACCGGCGGCCTGATCACCGCCATCGTCTCGATCATCGTGACTCCCTGGAACTACTTCAACGACCCGGTCATCGTCGGCTACTTCCTCGGCAGCCTGGGCGCGCTGCTCGGCCCCTTCTTCGGCATCCTGGCGGTCGACTACTTCCTGGTCCGCAAGCAGAAGTTCAGCGTCCGGCACATGTACCTGCCCACGCCGGAATCGATCTACTACTACAACAAGGGGATCAGCCGGTACGCGCTTTATGCCCTGATCCCGTCGGCGATCGTCTCGCTGAGCGTCGCGCTGATGCCGGCATTCTCCCCGATCAAGGATTTCGGCTGGTTCATCGGCGCTCCCCTGGCCGGGATCATCTACTACTTCCTGGCGAACGGCCGCGTGATCGTCCTGCCGCCCGAAGAGACGGGCGCGGCCGCGCGGCCATAGCGTCCCGCCGGACCAGGCGGCCGGCCTCCCGTGTCCGCCGGGACGGCCCGCTTCCCGGAGCGGGCCGCCTTTCGGCACGTGATCAATCCAGCGCGATCTGCGCCTTCAGCCAGAAGACCCGGCCCGGTTCATTGATCCGGGTATCCACGAAAGACACGTTGCCGGGGATGTCCACCCCCGCCCGGGACAGATGCTCGGCGTAGGTCTTGTTCAGGACATTATCCACGCCGGCGGTCAACAGCACGGTCTTGTTCGGCCGCCAGCCGGCGTTCAGCGACAGCACGCCGAAGCCGCCGGTGGGGCCGAGGTCCTTGCCGGCGATGCCGCCCATCCCCTCGTCATAGCGATTCTGCGCGGCCACCAGGCGCCAGAGAATGCCCGCGGAATACGGCCCCTGGGCATAATTCAGCCCCAGGCGGACCTCCAGCGGCGGCTGCTGCGCCAGCGCGGTGTCATCCGTGCGGTTCTCGCCATACACATAGGCCAGGCTCGCCACGCCTTGCCAGGACGGATGGAATTGCCAGGAGGCGTCCAGCTCTCCGCCCATGACCGTGGCGTCGACGTTGCGGGTCCGGCTACGGTCCCAGTCGATGAGGATATAGTCGTCCACCCGGCTGTAGAAGGCCGAGGCCGACAGCGCGAAGGGGCCGCTGCGCCAGTTCGTGCCGATATCCAGCTGGTTGAGCTTTTCCGGCTTGGTGGACAGGAAGGCGCTGTTGGTACCGTCCGGGCCGCCCTTCATCAGTTCCCAGTAGTCCGGGAAGCGTTCCGAATGGCCGAACCCGGCGTACCAGGTGCTGTTGTCGCCATAATCCCGCTCATAGCGCAGGAAGCCGCTGGACAGGGTGCGGTCGTTCTTGCGCCCGGCGGTGACCGACCTGGCAGGCACGCGCTTGTCGCGCGCCTCGATCCAATCGACCCGCAGGCCGCCGACCACGCGGTCGGCGTCGGTGAGGAACCAGGTGCTTTCGCCGAAGACGCCATACTGCTCGAAACGCATGTCCTCCATCCGGGGCGCCGCCAGAAAAGCGGCATCGGCGGCATCGGCGGAGGCCTGCATCCCGCTGCCCCGCGCGCGGTGCACGTCCTGCTTGGCGTCTGCCCCGACGACCAGCTTCCACGACTCGGCCGGACGCAGCGTGGTGCTCAGCCGGCCGCCCGTGGTGCGGCGGTCCGGATTGTTGGCCATGTACGGCTTCATCTTGCCCGCCGGCACGTCGCGCAAGGTGTAGTTGTCCATCACATGGTCCACGTAGTTGTAGTAGACCCGCCCCTCGACTTCATCGACCAGGCCGCCCATGCGCTTGCGCTCGAACATCAGCGAGACGTTCTCGCGCTTGAACTTCGCACCGTCCATGCCGCGGTCGGCATAGGCGGCGCGGCCGTCGCTGAGCGCGGCGGACAGTTCGATGCGCGTCTTGTCGTCCGGCGTCAGCCCGATGGCGGCATGGCTGCTCCAGCGCAGGTATTCGGAATGCACGCGGTTGCCGTCGCCGTCCTCGTAATCGTCGGCCTGGGCGCGGGTGCCGCCGGCGCGCACGTATGCCTGCGGCCCGCCGACCAGCACGTCGGCCATCTGGTCGTTGCGCCCGAAGCTGCCCAGCGTCAGGCTGCCGTCGGCCTTCCAGCCGAAGGACTCCATGCGCTTCACGTCCCGCTCGAACAGCACCACGCCAGCCGACTGGCCCGCGCCGTAACGCACGCTCTGCGGCCCTTTGAGGACGGTGACGAGGTCGTAGGATTCGGGATAGACGTAGGCCGTGGGCGGGTCCATGCGCCCGCCGCAGCCGCCGTAGATTTCCTGGCCGTCCAGGAGGATGCCCAGGCGCGAGCCGGAAAAGCCGCGCAGCACCGGGTCGCCATCCGTACCGCCCTTGCGAATCACGGAGAACCCGGGGATGCTCTTGAGAAAATCCGCGCCATCATGGGCGGGCACGGGCTGGCGCGGGGCTTTGGGGTCCGTGCGCACCACCAGGGGCTCATCCGCGGCGGGCGCGGTGACGACCACGGGCGACAGCGCCCGTACGGGCTCAGACAGCGCGGCCAGCGGCAGGCCGAGCGACATCAGGGCAAACGGGATCCCGGCCACCCACAAGGTTTCCTTATTCATCAAAGTCTCGATATGCGAAAAAACTGAAAGACATCCAGGGCCGCCCGCGGCCGGCGTGCCGTCGGCACGCCAAGCCGGGGTGGCCCCGAAACAAGAGATCGAATGCCCCCACGCCGCGCCTTCGGCTCGTGCCCGCCTCGCAGCTTGCATGCTGCTTGGATTCGTCAGGCGCGGGATAGTCCGCAAGGGACTACTATCCCGCGTCCCGGCTCATCCCCCGAGGGGGCCGCTTTTGCCTTGGGACGGCCCGGCGGCAAAAAATCAGGGTTTCAGCACGAACGGGACGGGGGACAGCGCGCGGGCGGCCATTCCCAGGTTTCAGCAATCCTGGCGGCGCAGGGAGTTTCGTCGAACCCTGCCGCGGGCTGGGCCCAGGAGGCGGCCGGCACGGCGGTGCCGGCCATGGCGGCCGTCGGTGGAGCGGGAGTAGTGGCGCACAGCGGGCAATGGCCGGTCCGGAGCATGCGCGGCGATCCGGAACCGTCCGGATCGTCCGGATCGGACGACAGGTCCATGACCACCATGCCGGCCGGCGTGCACGCCACGATCTGCACGCCCCGCAAAGGGTCGGACGACGGAATGCCTGCGAACACGGGCCCGACGACCTGGAGCCAGAGCCCCAGGACCAGAAGCCAGTGGATGACGAAGCATCCGCGTATACGCTTGCCCGCATAGTGCATGTGAAGCATTCTATGCCGCATGGCCAGCACCCCGGTTGACGCCGGTCAAGCCGCGCAGCCGTCGACAGGCTCGGACCCGGCCGCGGCCCTCCGTCCGGCGCGGACCCATATTTCCAGGAGCGATATGCAGATAGGCTGAAAGCCTTTGCGGCTTGAAGAACATCTCATTAGAATGAAAAACAATAAGACACGGCGTTCATATAACCCACTGAATTAATTGACCCTCATCCACCCATCATGAAGAAAAAACTCTCCGCCCTGCTGTTCGCCTCGCTGCTTCCCCTGCTGGCCGCCGCGCCCGCCGCCCAGGCGGCCGCCGAAGACCTCGCCGCCATCCAGAAGGCCGGCGTCCTGCGCATCGGCACCGAAGGCACCTACGCGCCGTTCTCCTACCACGACCCCAAGGACAACCGCCTGGTCGGCTTCGACGTGGACATCGGCCGCGCGATCGCCAAGCAGCTGGGCGTCAAGGCGGAATTCGTAGAGGGCAAATGGGACGGCCTGATCGCCGGATTGGACGTCAACCGCTACGACGTGGTCATCAACCAGGTCGGCATCAGCCCCGAACGGCAGGCCAAGTTCGACTTCTCCAAGCCGTACATCGCCTCGGCCGCGGCGCTGATCGTGCGCGAGGACAACGATACGATCCACGCATTCGCCGATCTGAAGGGCAAGCGCTCGGCCAACACCATCACCAGCAACTTCGGCAAGCTCGCCCAGCGCAGCGGGGCGGAAGTGGTGCCGGTGCAAGGCTTCAACGACGCCATCGCCCTGCTGACCTCGGGCCGTGTGGATGCGACCGTCAACGACCAACTGTCGTTCCTGGACTTCAAGCACCAGCAGCCCAAGGCCAAGGTCAAGGTCGTCGCCACCGACGACAGCGCCGAGTTCGGCCAGTCCGGCGTGCTGATGCGCAAGAACCAGCCGGCCCTGAAGGCCGCCATCGACAAGGCGCTGGACGCCCTGCGCGACGACGGCACGTACAAGCAGATCTCCGAACGCTATTTCGGCGAGGATCTGTCCGCCAAGGTCAAGTAAGCCCGCCCCGCGCGCACCGCGACACGATCCACAGGAGTCCCGACCGTGCCGGACTGGCTTCGTCTGATGATGGATTCCCTCTGGCCATTGCTGGTCGGGGGAATCAAATTTACCGTGCCGCTGGCGCTTCTGTCCTTCGCGGCGGGGCTGCTGCTGGCATTTCTGACCGCGATCGCGCGGCTGTTCGGTCCGCCGCCGCTGGTGGCGCTGGTCCGGTTCTACGTCTGGCTGATCCGCGGCACGCCGCTGCTGGTGCAGCTGTTCGTGATCTTCTACGGCCTGCCCAGCGTCGGCTTCGTATTGGACCCGCTGCCGGCCGCCCTGATCGGCTTTTCGCTGAACGTGGGCGCCTACAACGCCGAGGTCATCCGCAGCGCCATCGAGGCCATCCCCAGGGGTCAGTGGGACGCCGCCTATTCGCTGAGCATGACGCGCGCCCAGGCGCTGCGGCGCACAGTGCTGCCCCAGGCGGCGCGCGTGGCCGTGCCGCCGCTGGCCAATTCCTTCATCGCCCTGGTGAAGGACACTTCGCTGGCCGCGGTGATCACCGTGCCCGAAATCTTCCAGGCGGCCCAGCGCATCGCTTCCGTGACCTACGAACCGCTGATCCTGTACGTGGAGGCAGCCCTGATTTACCTGGTGCTCTGCTCCTTCCTGTCGGCGGCCCAGGCGCGCCTGGAACGCCATTTCGGGCAGCACGCCGTCTTCACCGAGGGGCAGCGATGATCGAACTGCGAGGCATCCGCAAGTCCTTCGCCGGCCACGAGGTGCTGCACGGCGTCGATGTCGACATCCCCGAAGGCCGGGTGACCGCGCTGATCGGCCCTTCGGGCAGCGGCAAGAGCACCCTGCTGCGCTGCGTGAACCTGCTGGACGTCCCCGACGCGGGCCGGCTGGCGCTGGGCGAGGAGACCCTGGCATTCCAGCCCGGACTCCACCCGCCGCGGCCGGCGGTACAGCGCATCCGCCAGCAGACCGGCATGGTGTTCCAGAACTTCCAGCTGTTCCCCCATCAGACCGCCGTGCAGAACGTGATGGAAGGCCTGGTGACAGTGAAGGGCTGGAGCCGCGAGCGCGCCCGCGACCGCGCCCTGGGGCTATTGGACAAGGTCGGCCTGCGGGAAAAGGCCGATGCCTGGCCATCCAGCCTGTCCGGCGGCCAGCAGCAGCGCGTGGCCATCGCCCGCGCGCTGGCGCCCGAGCCGCGCGTGCTGCTGTGCGACGAACCCACATCGGCCCTGGACCCGGGCCTGGCGGCGGAAGTGGTCGCCGTCCTGGGAGACCTGGCCGCCGAGGGCATGACCATGCTGATGGCCACTCACGACCTGCGCCTGGCGGCGCAGATCGCCCGCCAGACCGTGTTCCTGCAGGACGGCTCGGTCATCGAGGCCGGCCCGTCCGCCGATCTGTTCCGCAATCCGCGGGACCCGCGCACACAACGCTTCGTGGCCACCCTGAAGGCCGACACGTCCGGATAGGGGACGAGCGGCCGTCCTGCCACTGGCGCGATCGGTCCGGAACCGTCTGGCGCAATCCGGCGCCCCGCGCCGAAGAGCCCGTCAGCGCGCGGCCTCCGGAGCCGCCGCCGGGGCCGCCGCCGTGTACCTCGCCCCCGCCACGCAAGCCACGACGAAGGCGGTGACCGCCAGCATGACCGGCGTGACGGGTTCGCCCAGCAGCCAGGCAGCCAGCATCAGGCCCATGAAGGGCTGCAGCAACTGCAGCTGGCCGACGGCGGCGATGCCGCCCTGGGCCAGCCCCCGGTACCAGAAGACGAAGCCCACCAGCATGCTGAAGACCGCCACGTAGGCCAGGCCGCCCCAGGCGGACGCGGGGATGCCGGTCCACGCGGCCGGGCGCAGGACCACGGATAGCGGCAGGCTGACCGGCAGCGACAGCGCCAGCACCCAGCAGATGACCTGCCAGCCGCCCAGCCGACGCGACAGACGGCCGCCTTCGGCGTAGCCGTAGCCGCAGGTGACGATGGCGACCATCATCAGGGCGTCGGCGCCCAGCGAGCCGGAACCGTCCCGACTGAGCGCGAATCCGGCCACCGAGGCCGCGCCCAGGAGGGCGAACATCCAGAACGCGCGGGAAGGCCGCTCGCCGCCCAGCCAGGTACCGAAGATCGCCGTCGTCAATGGCAGCAGGCCGATGAAGACCAGGGAATGCGCCGAAGTAATGGTCCGCAGGGCCAGGGCGGAAAACAGGGGAAAGCCGAGCACCACTCCGAAGGCCACCAGCAGCAGGGCGCCCAGGTCGGCCCGGGCGGGCCGGGGGCTGCGCATGAAGGCCAGCGCGGCCAAGGCCAGCAGACCGGCCAGGGCGGCCCGCACCGCCGTGACGAACAGGGGGTCGAGCCCCAGGACGGCCAGCCGCGTCGCCGGCAATGATCCGCTGAAGATCACGACCCCGATCATGCCGTTGATCCAGCCGCGCGTGGTGGTGTTCATCCGCGTTTCCTTTTGTCCTGTACAGGAGATGCTGCGGGCTTCAGAATGCCTCGTCCCTGAAGCGGAATCCAGATACAGTACAGTACAATACCAATCAACTGTACTGTTCAGTGTGAACAGCCCCCAACCCTCGCGGACTCGTCCACCGATCCGGAGATGGCCGCCGCCCATGGATATCCCGCCTTTCCCCCCGCCGGGCCGCACCGCCGCCATCATGCGCTTCGTGCGCCAGCGCATCGCCGCCCGAGAATGGCCGCCCGGCGCGCGCCTGCCGTCCCTGCGAGGCATGGCGCAGCGGCATGGCGTCTCCAAGTCCACCGTCGTCGAGGCCTACGACCGGCTGGCGGCCGAAGGCGCCATCCGGGCGCGCGCCGGCGCAGGCTTCTACGTCGCCGGGCCCCTGGCTCCGCTGGCGCTGGCCGAGATCGGCCCGCGCCTGGACCGCCAGATCGATCCTCTGTGGGTGTCGCGCCAGTCACTGGACCTCGGCGCCCAGGCTCTGAAGCCCGGCTGCGGCTGGCTGCCTGACGACTGGATGCCCCGGGACGCCATCCGCCGCGCCCTGCGCCAGGTGGCGCGCGATCCGGACGCTCCGCTGACGGACTACGCTCCCGCACTGGGCCTGCCGGCGCTGCGCAGCGAGATCGCCCGGCACCTGGGCACACGCGGCCTCGCAATCGACCCTCGACGCATCCTGCTGACCGATTCCGGAACCCAGGCCGTGGACCTGCTATGCCGCTTTCTGATCGAGCCGGGCGATGCCGTCCTGGTGGACGACCCCTGCTATTTCAACTTCCTGGCGCTGCTGCGCGCGCACCGCGCCCGCGTCGTCGGCGTGCCCCACACGCCCGACGGGCCGGACATGGACCGCTTCGAGGCCGCCCTGAAGGCACACCGCCCACGTCTCTACCTCAGCAACGCCGGGCCGCACAACCCGACGGGCGCCCGGCTGTCGGCCGACAAGGCGCGGCGCATCCAGGCGCTGGCGCACGCCTACGACCTGATCCTGATCGAGGACGACATCTTCGGCGATCTCGAGTCCAGACCCTCGGCCCGGCTGGCGGCCGACGACAGCCGCGACCGTGTCGCCCAGGTCGGCAGTTTTTCCAAGACCCTGTCCGCCAGCCTGCGCTGCGGCTACCTGATCGCGCGCGAAGACTGGCTGGATGCCCTGGCCGACCTGCGCACCGCGACGACGTTCTCCGGCGCCGGCCTGACCCAGGCGGTGATCGCCCGGCTGCTGCGCGACGGCGCCTGGCAGCAGCACACGCGGCTGCTGCGCCAGCGCCTCGCGCTGGCGATCCCCCGCGCCATCCGCCTGCTGGACGCCCTGGGCCTGCGGCCCTGGCACGAACCCGAGGACGGCATGTTCCTGTGGTGCCGGCTGCCGGACGGCATCGACGGCGCGCGCCTGGCGCAGGCGGGCCTGCAGCAGGGCCTGATGCTGGCGCCCGGCAACGTCTTCAGCCAGGCGCAGGCGGCCGGGAACATGATGCGCTTCAACGTGTCGCAGATGGATGATCCCCGCCTGCCCGATCGCCTGGCTACACTGATCAGAATCTGTCCGCGCTGATCATGGAAACGCCGGACCGGCCGGCGCCCACCCATTCCCTGAACTCCCGATCCCGACAAACGACCATGCTCCCCCCGTCCGACACCGAAGTGCACAACGCGTTCCAGGGTTCCCTGAGGGCCCAGATCGACACCCTGCCGTCCGCCTGGAAATCCGCGCTGGAGTCCCCCCACCTGCAAGGGATCCTGGACCGGCTCGACGCGATGCTGGCCGAACGGCTGGCCGCCGGGGCGTGCATCTTCCCGCTGCGACCCTTCCGCGCCCTGATCGAGGTCCCGCCGGACGCGGTCCAGGTGGTGATCGTCGGCCAGGATCCCTACCACGGGCCGAACCAGGCCCAGGGCCTGGCGTTCTCCGTGCCGGATTTCTGCCCCGCGCCGCCCAGCCTGCGCAACATGTTCAAGGAACTCGCACTGGAATACGGCGAACCCGAACAGCCGCCGCGCAACAGCCTGGTGCGTTGGGCGCGCCAGGGCGTGCTGCTGCTGAACACCTCGCTCACCGTCGAAGCCCACCAGCCGGCCTCGCATGCCAAGAAGGGCTGGGAACATATCACCGACGCCCTGATCATGCGGGTGCTGCGCGAGGCTCGCCCCAAGGTCCTGCTGCTCTGGGGCTCGCACGCCCAGGCGCGGCGCGCGCTGCTGGACATGCAGCCCCCGACCGGCCCGGTCGAAGTGCTGACGGCCAACCACCCCTCGCCCCTGTCCGCCCTGCGTCCGCCGCGTCCATTCATCGGCTGCGGCCATTTCCGCCAGGCCAACGACTGGCTGCGGGCGCACGGGGAGTCAGGCATCGACTGGATGCTGGCCCGCACGCCCGCCGCCGCCCCCGGCTACGGCGGCTGAGCCGCTCTCCGGATCATCCCCGGCCCACGAGCGGGCGCAGTCGCGGCCCGCATCCTTGGCCTGGTACATCGCCCGGTCCGCCCGGGCGAGCAGCGGACCCAGTTCGTCGCCGTCCTGAGGCGCGCAGGCGATGCCGATGCTCGCGCTCAGAGGCTCGCAGATCCGGCAATCGCACTCCCGAAGATGGTCCCGGATCCGCGCCGCCAGGCTCAGGGCGCCTTCGACGTCCATATCCGGCGCCAAGACAACGAATTCCTCGCCGCCGATCCGCGCACACAAGTCGCCCTTGCGCACGGCACGGCGCAGCACGCCCGCGAAAGCGGCCAGCACCCGATCGCCGGCCTCGTGCCCGCAACTGTCATTGATACGCTTGAAGCGATCCAGATCGCACATCAGCAGGGCGACGGTCCGCCCTCGGGCCAGGGATTCCCGCAGCATGCCACCGCCCCGCTCATACAGGGCGCGCCGATTCGCCAGGTCGGTCAGGGCATCGTGCAGGGCCGCATGCCGGTAGCGCCGCTCGGAGCGCCCGCCCACCATCATCAGGATGGCGAAAGCCACGCCGATGAAGAACAATATGCCCTCGAACACCGCCATCGGGAAATCGAAGCGCAACCGCCCCGGCCCGGGTCCCGACAGTGACACCGCCGCCATGCGGACGGCGGCCAGCACGCCGTGCAGCAGCACGATGCCGAACGGCAGGACCGCCAGCCTCGTATTTCCTCCCTTCCCGCGCGGATCGAACCCCAGTTCCCACAGGGACGCTCCGGTATAGGCCAGAGTCGGCAGGCCATATGCAATGACGCGCGCCATGCCCGAGAATACGAATCCGGGCCATAGGCAGACCAGGCACCAGGCCAGCGGGCCGGCCGCGATCCACGGCCATAGCGGAAGCTTCCCGGAAAATGCCCGCAAGCCGGTCCAGACGCAGGCATGCGCCAGAATCAGCAAGGCGCCGAAACCGGCCACCGATCGCCACCAGGCGCCGCCCGGATCCGCCACGCCCAGCAGAAACCCCGCCCCGACGAGCAGCAGCGCGGCCCCGGTCCATCCCAGCGTCCGGTCGCGGCGGCCCAGCAGGGCCGCCGCCAGGATCAGCCCGCCCACCAGCGACAGGATCGGGATTTCCGCGATCAGCAGCGTGCGCGGGTCCAGACCGCCCATGCTCAGACCTCGGCGGAAGGCGTGGCGGCCCCGGCGGCGCGCGCCCGCGCGGCGGGAGCGCCCGGCCGGCCGGCCGCGATCCGGCTGGCCGACTGACGGACACAGTCCCGCCCCGCGGCCTTGGCCTCGTACAGCGCCCGGTCGGCGCAAGCCAGCAGGCGGTCGAGCTCGTGGCCGGCCACCGACGCGCAAGCGATGCCGATGCTCACGCTCAAGCGTCCGGTCGTCCGGGAGGTGCGTTCCGCCAGGCCGCGACGGATCCGGTCCGCCAGGGCCTGGGCGCTCAGGGGCCCCAGGTCCGGCGCCAGAACGATGAATTCCTCGCCACCGATACGGGCACACAGGTCGCCCGCGCGCACCTGGGAGCGCAGGATGTCGGCGAACAGAGCCAGGACCCGGTCGCCCGCGTCGTGCCCGCGCTCGTCATTGATGCGCTTGAACCAGTCCAGGTCGCACATCAGCAGAGCCATGTCCCGGCCCTCCCGGTGCGCCCGCGCCATGGCCGAAGCGCCCTGATCGAACAGGGCGCGCCGATTGGGCAACCGGGTCAGCGCGTCGTGCAGGGCCGCATGGCGGTACCGCCGTTCCTCCCGCGCGCGCACCAGAATCAGGATGCCGAAGGACAGGCTGATGCTGAACAGGATGCCTTCCAGCATGGTCACGGCGAAATCCGGCCACAGCAGCCAGGACATGCCCGGTACCCGGACGGCCGAACCTACGCGATAGAGGTAGAACAGACCATGGGCGATCAACACGATCAGCAAGGGAAACACCGATCCGGCATCCCCGCGCCGCTCAGGCCATATTTCCCGACCGGCCGCCACGAGGTAGCCGATCGCCAGCAGGGAAAAGACCAGGAGCCGCGCGGCATCCGAGTCCATGAACCACGGCCACAGGCACAGCGTGAACCAGGCCGCCGCACCCGCCAGCAGCACCTGCGGGCGCACGGGCCGGCCGGCATAGACCCGCAGGCCCGCCCAGACGCAGGCATGCGCCGTGACCAGCAGCATGTTGGACAGCACGATCACGAGATCGCGCCAGCCCGGCAGCCCGCGCGCGATGCTGATCACGAAACCCACCCCACCGATCAGCAGCGCGCCCGACATCCACAGCAGCGTGCGGTCGCGCCGCCCCAGCAAGGCGGCCAGCAGCATCAGCCCCCCCACGAGAAACAGCACGAAGGATTCGACGATCAGCAAGGTGCGGGCATCCAGGTTCAGCATCGGGCCATCGCCTTTCTTTCCTGTCCGGAGAACCCGGATTGTTTCAAAGCATTTCACACCTGAAATGCCTATGATGGTAGACGGAATAACCCTGGAATTTTAGGGCCTGTTCACATCGATCAAGGAGCCGCGAAGACATGAAAATCTGGCTGAACGAGGCGCACGGCGCGGCGCGTATGTCCATACGCGCAAGACAGGCAACGCGGGGCAGACGGATTCTTCATGGCTTCCCGCGGAGTTGCCTGGGTGCCGCCGCCCGCCGCGTTGCCGCCCCACCGAGCCGCTTGCAAGCGGCCCGGATTCGTCAGGCGCCGGGCGGTCCGCAGGAACTGCCCGCTGTCCGGACTCATCTTCGCAAGACATTGAGCCTTGCCGCGGTGGACGCCTCGCGCTCGACAGCGCCCAGGCCCAACGCGATCTCCCTGATCAGTGTGAACAGGCCCTGAATGACGATCGAATCCGTCCGGCGATTCTTCGCCCAGCATGCCCCCGATCTGGACATCCTCGAACTGGAGCGGAGCACCGCCACCGTCGCCCTGGCGGCCGAAGCCCACGGGGTGGCACCCGGCCAGATCGCCAAGACCCTGTCCCTGCGGACGGGCGACTCCGTCGTCCTGGTCGTGGCGCGGGGCGACGCGCGCCTGGACAACCGCAAGCTCAAGCAGGCCTTCGGCGGCCGCGTCAAGATGCTGCCAGCCGAAGAGGTCGCCGACCTGACCGGACACCCGGTGGGCGGCGTCTGCCCCTTCGGCCTGACCCGGCCGCTGCCGGTCTACTGCGACATCAGCCTGCGCGATTTCGACGTCGTCATGCCGGCGGCAGGCTCCACCCGCAGCGCCGTGCGCATCGACCCCGAACGCCTGGCCCGATTGACCGGCGCATCCTGGGTGGACGTGTGCCAGGCCGCCGCGCCGGCGGGCGCCTGACCGCCCTGCCCTCCCTCCATGACAGTCCGGCCCGACCTCGTCTACGGCGCCGTCCTGGCGGCCGCACTGCTGCACGCCGGCTGGAACGCCCTCATCAAGCGCAGCGCGGACACCCTGCTGAGTACCACCGGCATCGCGGCGGCGTCCGCCTCCATAGCCCTGGCCGCTCTGCCCTGGCTGCCGGCGCCCGCCGCGGCGAGTTGGCCCTGCATCCTCACATCCCTGGTCCTGCAGATCGCCTACATGAGGCTCCTGGCCCGGATCTACCGGATCGCGGACATGAGCGCGAGCTACCCCGTGATGCGCGGCACCGCGCCTCTGCTGGTAGCCGCGGCGTCCGCCGCGCTGTTCCATGAGTCCCTGAATCCCACCGCCCTGGCCGGGGTCGCCGCCATCTGCGGCGGGATCCTGTGCATCGGACTGCGCCCCTCCGGCACGCCTCGAACGTCCTCCGGCCTGCGGCTCGCCCTGCTGAACGCCGCCGTCATCGCCGGCTACACCCTGGTGGACGGCGTCGGAGTCCGCCTGTCGGGCGCGCCGGCCAGCTACACGCTGTGGATCTTCCTGCTGCAGGGATGCGCCATGACCCTGATCGGCCTGCGCGCCCGCCCCGGCGCACTGCCGCCCTACCTGCGCGGCCACTGGCGGTCCTGCCTGACGGGCGGCTTCGGGTCCGTGATGTCCTACGGAGTCGCCCTGTGGGCCATGACACTGGCGCCGATCGCCGTCATCGCCGCCCTGCGGGAGACATCGATCCTGTTCGGCACCCTGATCGCGGGCCTGTACCTGCGCGAGCGCCTGGGGCCGTCCCGCATCCTGGGCGCCTGCATCCTGGTACTGGGCGCCATCCTGCTGCGCCTGGCCTGAGGCGCGAGCCAGGCGGCCGCCACGATTCAGGGATCGGGGAGCGCGTCCAGCACCCGCTCGACACCCTCGGCGCCGGCCGCGCCCAGCCGCCCGGCCTGGCGCGCCAGGGCCACGCCCCGGCGGCACAGGCGATCGTACAGATCGCGCATGTCCGGATCGACCGCCTGCAGCGCCTGGCGGTGCAGGCTCACCGTCCCCGCGTCCCCGCGCGACACCGGGCCCGGCATGCCCGCCGCGACCCCGCTGCGCGCGAGGGACTCCACCGTGCCCCGCAAGAGCGGCAGCAGCGCGTCCAGGGCTTGCTGTTCGGTCGCCCCCCAGGACCGCCACAGGCGCACCGCCTCGGCCAACAGGACGTGGACGTGCTGGGACGCGTAGCCGCCCGACGCGTGATAGCGCACGCGCGCGCCCGGCGGCAGGCTCAGGCCGACGCAGCCCAGGCGGCGAGCCAGTTCGTGCAGCAGGGCGTCCAGCGGCGGCTCCGCCTCGACGGCCACGGTGCAGCCCGGCAGGCTGGCGAGCGCCGCCCCCGGGTCCGCGCCGAAGGCCTGCATGGGATGGAAGCCGCCGATCAGCGCGCCCGCCTCGGCGGCGGGCCGCAGCGCGGCGACGGGAGTGGCTCCGCTGCAATGCACCACCGCCTGGCCCGCGCGCCAGGGTACGACGCGCGCAATGTCGGCGATCGAGGCATCGGGCGACGTGAGAAACACCAGGTCGCAATCCCGCGCCACGGCTTCGGGATCACCGGTCCGGCAGTCCGGCAACGATTCAGCCAGGGCCCGGGCGCTGGCGTCCGAACGGCTGGCGACCCGGACGACGGGAACGCCGGCCCCCCGCAGAGCCAGGGACAGCGCCCGCGCCAGCCGACCCGCGCCGATGAAGCCGGCCCGCGGCGCCCAGGGCCCGGGTGGCGTCCACGCCGCCGGCCGCGCCGGGCACCTCGACTCGCTGGATTCCTTCGATTCGTCCATCCCTCTTCCCCATCCCGGTCCCGGCGCCCGTGGCCCGTGACCCGGCAGGCGCGGGCCACGGGCGCCGTGTGTGAAATCCCTATAATTGTAGGCTCGCGTGCCCGGCGCGCCCGCCGTCCCACCCTGCGTCCCGATCATGTCCACCGCCTCGAATCCGCTTTCGATCCCCAGCTTGACCGCGCCGGTCGCCATGGGCTATGTGCCGCTGGGCGCGGTCTTCGGCTTTCTGTTCGTGCAGGCCGGCGGCTCCGGCTGGCTGGCCCTGGCTTCCAGCTTGCTGATCTACGCCGGAGCCGCCCAGTTCATGATGGTGCCGATACTGGCCGCCGGCCTGCCGGTCGGCGCCATCGTCCTGGCGACCCTGGTGCTGAACCTGCGCCACGTGTTCTATGGCCTGTCCTTGCTGAATACCCTGCCGGCCAGCCGCTGGAGGCGCTGGTACTGCATCTTCGCCCTGACCGACGAGACCTATTCCGTCCTGACGGCGCTGCCCGCCCGGGAACGGGTGCCGCGCATGACCCTGGTCAGCGCCTTGAACCAGGGCTGGTGGGTGCTCGGCACCGCGCTAGGAGCCATGCTGGGTGCCCAGGCCCGGATCGGATTGACAGGGCTGGATTTCGTGCTGGCGGCCCTGTTCGCCGTCCTGGCCGTCGAGCAATGGCGCGCCCGGCGCGACGCCCTGCCGATCTGGATCGCGCTCGCCGCCTACGCCGCCGGCCAGGTCCTGATGCCGTCCCAGGCGCTGGCCATCGCCATCGCGCTCAGCCTGCTGGCCGCCGCCCTGCGGCCCCCCCCGGCCCGCGCCGGCCGCGGGAGCCGCCCATGACTGACACCGGCTACGTCCTGACCACCATCGCGCTGATGGCCCTCGTGACCATCCTCCTGCGCGCCCTGCCTTTCATCGCCGGCCACTGGCTGCGCCGCCACCCCATCGTCCACAAGCTCGGCGACTCGCTGCCCCTGTCGATCATGGTCCTGCTGCTGATCGACACCGCGGCCGGCCAGGCGCGTGGACACGGCGGCCTGCCCTGGCAGGAACTGGCCGCCGTGATCCTGGTGGTCCTGCTGCAATGGCGCACGCGCCAGACCCTGCTGAGCATCACGGCGGGGACCGCGCTGTACGTCGGGCTGCGGGCACTGTAGGCCTGTAGGCCGCCCGGCGGTTACGGTTACTGCGACGCCGCTCCAGCCTCTACAATCGAATATCGCCTTCTTCTTCCAGGAGCCCGCCCCATGCCCAGCTTTGACGTCGTCTCCGAAGTCGACAAGCACGAACTGACCAACGCCGTCGACCAGGCCAACCGCGAACTCGCCACCCGTTTCGACTTCAAGGGCACGGCCGCGAGCTTCGAACTGGAAGGCTACGTCGTCACCCAGGCGGCGCCCAGCGCCTTCCAGCTCAAGCAGATGACCGACATCCTGCGCGGACGCCTGTCGGCGCGCGGCATCGACGTGCGCTGCATGGAAGAGGCCGAGCCGCTGGAAAACCTGGGCGGCGCCCGCCAGAAGATCACCATCCGCCAAGGGATCGAGCAGGCCGTGTCGAAAAAGCTCATCGCCGTCGTGAAGCAGGCCAAGATCAAGGTCGAGACCCAGATCAACGGCGACAAGCTGCGCGTGTCCGGCAAAAAACGCGACGACCTGCAGCAGGCCATCGCCCTGCTGCGCAAGACGGATGTGGAGCTGCCGCTGCAGTTCCAGAACTTCCGCGACTGAGCGGGCCGCGGCGCCGGGGTCTCACGACCGCGCGGCCAGCGTCTCCAGGCGCGACGCCAGGGCCTCGGACCGCAGGGAAGCCTCGTAGTGCGCCCGCAGCGCAGCCTCGTCGTACCGGCCGGCCGCCACCCGCATCAGGTCGGCCTTCATGGTCCGCAGCACAGTCGGCTCGCAGCCGCGGATGCCTTCCAGGTAGCGGTCGACGGCCGCCGCCAGGTCCCGGCGGTCGACCGCCTCGTGCAGAAAACCGATCCGCAGCATTTCCTCGTCATGGATGGCCTGGGCCGTCAGGAACAGCTTCTTGGCCACCGCCAGCCCCAGCACCGTCACATAGCGGCGGATGCCGCCCGGATAATAATGCAGGCCGATCCGCGAAGCCGGCATCAGGAACCGGCTGCCGGTCACCCCGATCCGGAAATCGCAGCACAGGGCCAGATCGGTCGCCCCGCCGTAGACGCTGCCGTTCAGGGCGCAGAGCGTGGGCAGGGGGAACCGCTCCAGTGCGTCGAGCATGTCTTCGAAGCGGCTGTCCAGCTGGTCGCGGATCGCCCCCAGCGTATAACCGGAACTGAACGTCTTGTCCCCCGTCCCGGTCAGGACCAGCGCCCGCAGGCCTTCCCGGGCGGCGGCCTGGCGCAGATGCCCGCGGATCACGGCGCAATCGTCGGGCGCGATCCGGTTGTGCTGCGAAATCCGCCGCAGCGTCAGCACGGCGACGTCATCCCTGAATTCCAGCGAAGGTTCTCGATCCTGCATCTCGCGGCTCCTTGTCCGGACTGCGGTTCATCATCCATTATCCCGGGTCAGGCACCCGCCCCCATGAGCCGGTCCGGCAGCCAGGTCGCCAGTTCCGGAAAAACGGCAAGCACCACGATGAACGACAGCATGATCGCCACGAACGGCAGGACCCCCAGCATGATGTCGCGCAGGGCCACCTGGGGCGCGACGCCCTGGATGACGAACAGGTTCAGGCCCAGCGGCGGGTGGATCAGGCCGATTTCCAGGTTGATGGTCATGACGATGGAAAACCAGACCAGATCGATGTGGCTTTGCTGCAGAACCGGGAGGATCACCGGCATGCTCATCAGGATCACGGAGACCGGCGGCAGGAAGAAGCCGGCGACCAGCAGGAAGACGTTCAGCAACAGGATCAATTGCCAATCGCTGAGCCCCCAGCCGAACACCCATTCCGCCAGACTCTGCGTGATGTACAGGTAGGACATCATGTAGGCGTACACGGCGGCGCCGGCCACGATCATGAGGATCATGCAGGACTCGCGCACCGTGTCGCGCATCATGGGCCAGACATCGCGCATCCGGTAGGTCCGATACAGGAACACCACCAGGACCAGCGCCATGAAGGCCGCCACGGCCGCCACTTCCGAGGGCGTGGCGAAGCCGGTGTACATGAACACGGTCACGGCCACGATGATGGCCAGGAAAGGCAGCGACCGGACCGATCCCCGCAGCTTCTGCCCCAGGGTATAGGCCTCCGGCACCGATCCGCCGCCCTGGCGGAGCCGGTCGAGGCGCACGCTCGACAGCCAGGCGTACAGGGCGAACAGCACCACCAGGAGGATGCCGGGCACGACCCCCGCCAGGAACAGGCGGGCGATCGAGGTGTGCGTCACGATACCGTACACGATCAGCGTCAGCGAAGGCGGGATCAGGATGCCCAGGGTGCCGCCGGCCGCGATGGAGCCGGTCGCCAGCCGCGCGGGCACCTGGCGATCGATCATCTCGGGAATCCCGATCTTGCCGATCGCCGCGGCGGTCGCGGGACTGGAACCGCACATGGCCGCGAACAAGCCGCACCCCATGATGTTGGCGATCACCAGACCTCCGGGCACGCGCACCAGCCAGCGGTGCAGCGCCTCGTACAAGTCCTTGCCGGCCCGGGAGGCCCCGATGGTGCAGCCCAGGAGCACGAACAGCGGGATCGTCAGCAGCGCGAAGCTGGACAGCTCCCCGATGAAGATGCTCGAGACGGAGGACAGCGCCCCTGCGTCGCCAAAGACCAGCAGAAACACGATGGAGATCAGGACCAGGCCGAAGCCGATCGGGATGCCCGAGAACAGGACCAGGAACGTGGCGACGAACAGCGCGAAGCCGATCTGCAGTTCAGACATTCTTCACCTCCTGCCGGCGCGCTCCGATGGCGCGCAGGATGTCGAGGACGTACTGGAAGGCGGTCAGCAGCATGCCCACCGCCACCGTCGAATACTTGGGCCAGACGAGCGGCTGCCAGACCCCCAGCGCGCGTTCGTGGGTGACATAGGCATGGATCGTCAGTTCCAGTCCCGCGCACCCCAGGTAGAAGCACACCGCGCAGGCCAGCGCCTTGGGCAGCAGCGCCGCCCAGCGGCCGGACGTGCCGGACAGCAGGCTTTCCAGCAGATCCATCTTGACGTGCCCGCCCGTGACCAGCGTGTACGGGGATGCCAGGAAAGTCGCGCCGATCATAAGCTCGATCGCCGTTTCCAGCTCCCAGGAACTCTGCAGGCCGATTCCCCGCTTGAACACCATCCAGGTGATGATGAGGGTCGCGGCGACCAGCAGGATGGCGGCCAGTACGGCCAGGGCCAGGTTGACCCGGGCCATGCATTTTTCCAAAGTGCGCACGACGCTCTCCGGTATCCGTGGACAGGGTTCCTGTCACTTCGACAGGGCTTCGACCGACTCCAGCAGACCCTTGGCCTCCGGGCTGATGGCGGCATACTCCGGCCATGCCGTCCTATGCGCCAATTCCAGCCAGCTCTTGTACTCGTCCCGGGTCATGGCGTGGACCCGCACCCCCGCGGACTCGAACTTCTTCACGGTGTCGTGCTTGATGCGGTCCTGCTCCTTGTTGAAAGCCGGCAGCGTGGCGTCGGCGGCCTTCTCGAAGACACGCTTCTGCGCGTCGCTCAGGCCATCCCAGGCCTTGGTCGACATCACCAGGGGCTGGAACACGACGAAGATGGTGTAGTCCCCGCCCAGGGTGGCGTACTTGGTCTGCTCGTACAGGCGCATGCTCATGAAGGTTTCATAGGACGTCATCAGGCCGTCGAGCACGCCGGTCTGCATGGCGTTGTACAGCTCGGTCGACGGCATGGAAAAGACCGACGCTCCCGCCGTCTTCAGCATCGTGTCGATCGTGCGGTCGGCGCCCCGGAACTTCAGCCCCTTGACGCTGTCGGGCGTCGTGATGGGGCGGGCCGTATCGGCGATGCCGCCTTCGGTCCACCACCAGGTCAGGATATGGAACCCCTGCTTCCGGGCCACGTCCTGCAGGCGCTTTTCATAGTCCGTGCCCTTGAAGCGCATGGCGTCCCGCACGCCGCTGATCGCGCCGGGCAGGATGGTGATGGAAAATTCGGGCGCCTTCCCGACCGCGTAGATCAAGGGAAAGATGGAAAGGTCGATCGACCCGTCGGCCAGCGCATCGATCTGCTTGAGCGGGTTGCTGATCAGCGACGCGCCGGGATAGACCCGGAATTTCAAGGAAGGGTCCTGCTTCTGCACCTCCTGGATGAACAGCCGGGCGCCGGCGTCCCGCCCATCGCCCTGGGGCCACTGATGGGAAAGCTTCAAGGTCCTGGCCTGAGCCGCCGACGCGGCCAGTACGCACACCAAAGCCAGCAATAGGGTCCTGAGTTGCATGGTTGTCTCCTGTCATGATTGGGCATTCGTCCTCTGTGTGACTTCGCATGCCGGGTCCTGCGGTTGAAAACTGTTCGATTCCTACACGTCCGCGCCCTGGAAAATCACGCGATCCCTCAGCAGGCGGTCGATCTCGTCGCCCTCCACGCCGTATTGCCGCAGCACCTCGACCGTGTGCTGCCCCAGGCGCGGCGGCGGAGAGTGCACCGTGGCACCCGCAGAACTCGCGCCGGTCCCGTCCTGCATGAAGAACGGCAATCCGACCTGGCGCAATTCGCCCAGATCTGGATGCCGGACCGTCTCCACCAATTGCATCTGGCGCACCTGCTCGTCGGCGAAGACGTCCGCCAGCGTATTGATGGGGCCGGCCGGAATGCCCGCCTGGATGAACAGGGCGGTCCATTCCATGCGGCCGCGCGCCCGCAGCCGCGCATCGATCAGTTCCTTGAGCTCCAGCCGATGCCGGATACGGTCCGCGTTGAGCTTGAAGCGGGAGTCTTCCGCCAGTTCAGGGCAGCCGAGCAGTTCGCACAGCCGCAGCCACATATCCTGCGTGGCGGGCGCGAGGTTCAAAGGCCCATCGGCCGTCTGGAAGGTGCCATACGGCGCGATCACCGGATGAACGTTTCCGCAGGGCTGGGGCACTTCCCCGAGACTCAGATACCGCTGCCCCTGCACACTGAGCAGCCCCATCAGGCTGCTCAGCAGGGAACCGTGCACGTACCGGCCCAGGCCGGTCCGCTGGCGGGCCACGCAGGCTCCCAGCACCCCGATCGCCGCCCACATGCCGGAGGTCAGATCGCCAACCGCGGTGCCCACCCGCATCGGACCGGTCTCGGGCGTGCCGGAAAGACTCATGAAGCCCGAATAGCCCTGGGCGATCTGGTCGAAGCCCGCCCAATCCCGGGCGGGACCGCGATTGCCGAAACCGGAGATCGACGCATAGACCAACCCGGGATGCTCGGCCGCCAGGGTTTCATAACCCAGCCCCATTTTTTCGGCGGTGCCGACGCGGAAGTTCTCGACCACGATGTCCGAGCGCAGCGCCAGGCGCCGCAGCAGCGGCAGGCCGTCCGGATGCCGGAAATCGACGCCCACGCCTTTCTTGTTGCGATTGGCACTAAGATAATAAACGCTTATGCCATGATCGAACGGCCCCCACTGACGGATCATGTCGCCGTCCGGCGTCGGCTCGACCTTGATCACCTCGGCGCCCAGATCGGCCAGGATCATGGTGCAGAACGGCCCCGACAGGGCACGGGTCAGATCCAGTACTTTCAATCCCTTGAGAGGCAAATCCACCGCGACGTCTCCTTTCTTCGTTTTCATCGATTCTAGGAAAGGCGTCCGGCGAATTGAAATAGTATTTACTGAGCAAGCAATCGGATTTTCTTATTGGATACTGGTCGGGGCGATTCCGGAGGCGCGCCATGAATCTGCGACAACTGAACTACTTCACCCGTATCGTCGAAACCCAGAACATGACCCGCGCGGCGGAAATGCTGCACATCGCGCAGCCCGCCCTGAGCCAGCAGGTAATGCTGCTGGAAGAGGAATTGGGGGTCAAACTGCTGAATCGCACGGCCCGGGGCATGCTGGCGACGGAAGAAGGCGAGCTGCTGTACCGGCATGCCCGCACCATCCTGCGCCAGGTGGACAATACCCGGGCGCTGATTTCACGCAAGCAGGGCGTGGTCTCGGGCACGGTCTCGATCGGGATGGCGTCCAGCACCGCCAAAATGCTGGCGTTGCACCTGATCCAGCGGGTCAGGGAACGCCACCCGGCCATCGTACTGGAGATCGTGGACGTGCCCAGCGCCGACCTGACCTCCATGGTCATGCAGGGACGCGTCGACTTCGCCCTGGCGCCCGACCCCAAGAAGCCCAAGGGCATGTCCTGCGAACCGATCCTGCTCGAGGACCTCTATCTGTTCACCCACCCGGCGCTGCGCCGGACCGACGCGCCCGTCTCCCTGGAGGAGATGGCGAAATACCCGCTCGTGCTGCCCAGCCTGCCGAACACGCTCCGGGCCCGGATCGAGCATGCCTTCCTGCAGCGGCACCTGTCCTATCACCTGCTGGCGGAGGCCAGCACGTCCGCCATCCTGATTCCCGCCGTCAAGGCCGGCATCGCGGCGACCGTCCTGCCCTACTCCGCCGGCCATGAGGAAGTCCGGCAGGGCGGCATCAAGATGCATCTCCTGGCCTTCAGGCCATCCAGGGAAATCTGCCTGTGCGTGAGCGAGACGCTGCCAATGTCCGTGGCCACGCAGGAAGTGCTCAGGCTGTGCCGCGACCTGGCGGTCCGCCTGGTCGAAGAAGGCTCCTGGCAAGGCTGCCGGGTCGCCAGCTAGAACGATGGCCATTCCTGTATGGCCATTCCTGTATTGTTCATTTCACACATATAGATCATAATAAGTGCATATTGGACATCCATTGGAAACTGCCATGACCGCCCTGCCGAACACCGTGCCCGCGCCGGACGCCGTGCTGGCCAAGGCCGTCCTCCGGGCCGCCGAACAGCTCGGCCTGCGCCAGGCGGGGCTGGCGGACGTCCTGGGCATGCACCGCACCGCCGTCAGCCGGATGAAGACCGCGCAGTCGCTGGATCCCGCCTCCAAGCAGGGCGAACTGGCCCTGCTGCTGGTGCGCCTGGCGCGCGCCCTGTACGCGCTCACGGGCGGCGACGTCGAATGGATCCGGCATTTCATGCACGTCCCGAACCGCGTCACGGGCGGCGTGCCGGCCGAACAGATCGCCACGATCCAGGGGCTGATGACGGTGCTGCGCTTCGTGGACGCGATGCGGGGCAAGATTTGACCACGGGCCGCGGGGGCGCCGGCTCGAAGACCGGCGCCGAAGCCGGCGGGCTGTGGCGGGACTGCGCGGGCGAGCGCCGCATCGGCCCCATCCAGGGCCTGCTGCACCGCCTGGTCGAAAGCCAGGAGCACGTCGCCACCCTGGGATACGTGGACACGCTGGAGGAACAGGCCGTCCTGGAGGCCCTGCTCGACGAGGCCAAGCCGCCCTGGCCCGCCAGCGGTGAACGCCTGCACTACCTGCTGCGCACGCCCTTCCGCTACCCGCCTCTGCCCTGGGGATCGCGCTTCGGACGGCCCCACGAACCCGGCCTGCTCTATGGCGGCCGCGCCCTCGGGACGACACTGGCCGAATCCGCCTATTACCGCTTCGTGTTCTGGTTTTCCATGGACGCGCCCCCGGCCGGGGACGCCATCCAGAGCCAGCACACCCTGTTTTCCGTCGGCTACCGTACAGAACGCGGCCTGCGGCTGCAAGATCCGCCTTTCGACACCCATCGGGCCGCGCTGGCCGATCCCGCGCGCTACCAGGCGACCCAGACGCTCGGGACCGCCATGCGGGAAGCGGGCGTCGAGGCCTTCGAATACCGCTCGGCGCGCGACCCCGCGCAAGGCCTGTGCATCGGCCTGTTCACGCCGCGGGCGCTGGCTGGAAAATCCCCCCGGGACATGCGCCCCTGGCTATGCCAGCTGAGCGCCCGCGAAGTCGCGTTCAAGCCGGTCGGCGATCGCGCCGTCCACACCTACCCGCTCGACGCGTTCCTGGTGGATGGCCGGCTGCCCATGCCGGCGTGAGATCGTCACGGGCCCGCCTGCGGGATCGCAGGGCGGGAAGCCGAAGACAGTGCTCTTACACGGCAGAGCGAACCAGCGACATGATCCGACCCAAGCGAGCCCGGATCACGCGGCCAGGGCCAGGATGTCTTCCTGCGCCTGGGCCAGGCCGCGCTCGCGGCTTTCGGGCCCCATGTCCATGCCTTCGGCGCGCACGACGCGGATGTCGGTCACGCCCATGAAGCCGAAGATCGTCTTCAGGTAGCTTTCCTGGTGCTCCATGGCGTTGCCGGCGTCGCTGGTCGAATACACGCCGCCGCGGCTGAGCGCCAGGACCACGGTCTTGCCGCCGAGCAGGCCGACCGGACCGGTCTCGGTGTACTTGAAGGTGCGACCCGCCTGGGCCACGCGGTCCAGCCAGGCCTTCAGCTGGGCCGGAACGGTGAAGTTGTACAGCGGCGAGCCGATCACCACGACATCGGCCGCAATCAGCTGGGTGACCATTGCCTCGGACACCGCGTTCTCGCGCCGCTGGATGTCGGTCAGCGCCTCGGCCGACGGCGGCAGCCGGAAGCCCAGCGCATCCAGCGACAGAGGGGCGGGCGCCTGCAGGGCCAGATCCAGATATTCCACTTCCAGGCTGGGGTTCGCGGCCTTTTGCTGCTCGACGATCTTGCGCGTCAGGCCGCGCGTGACGGAGTTCTGGCCGGAGATGCTGGAATCGATGTGCAGCAGTTTCATGATGAGTCCCGTTCGGATGACAGAGTTGCGAAGAACGTCATTTTCCATTAGGCACCAGAAATTGATAAGATCTGGATTAATGTATAGATTGTTCTATTTTTGATGTGAATAGATCATGCATGACCTCAACGACATGCGCTATTTCGCCGAAGTCGTGGACCATGGCAGCTTCGCGGGTGCGGCCCGGACGCTGGACCTGCCGACCTCGAGGCTGTCCCGGCGGATCGCCCGGCTCGAGGCCGAACTGGGCGTGCGGCTCCTGCACCGCACCACCCGCAAGCTTTCCCTGACGGCGGCCGGCGAACAATACCACCGCCATTGCGTCGCCGTGCGCGACCAGGCGGACCAGGCCCAGGCGGAACTCGCCCGGATTCTGGCCGAGCCGCGCGGCCCCCTGCGCGTGTCCTGTCCCGTGACCCTGGCCCAGAGCACCATCGGCCCTCTGATCCCCGGTTATCTGGCGCGCCACCCCAAGGTGCGTCTCGAAGTACAGGTCAGCAACCGCGTCGTCGACCTGGCCGAGGAAGGCGTGGACATCGCCCTGCGAGTCCGCCCGACCCTGGACGACAGCGGCAGCGCGATCATCAAACGGCTCGGTCTGAGCCAGGGCCTGCTGGTCGCCAGCCCGGAACTGCTGCGGCGCCACGGCTGGCCAGCGCAACCCGCCGACCTGGAACGCTTCGACGCGGTCGGCATGTCGGCGACGGGCGGCAAAGTGCGCCTGCGCCTGCTCGGCCCGCAGGGCGCGCGGCACGAAGCCGCCTGCCGCCCCGTCTGTGTCGTCGACGATCTGATGACACTGCGCTTCGCCATCCTGGGCGGGGTGGGCGTCGGCATGCTGCCCGACTACATGTGCCACGAGGACATTGCCGAAGGCCGGCTGGAGCGCATCCTGCCCGACTGGTCGCTGGCCTCCGGCATCGTGCACGCAGCCTATCTGTCACGGCGCGGCATGTCGCCGGCGCTGAGGTCCTTCCTGGACTACCTGGGCGAAAAGCTGATGCAGGATCCGGAGGGCGGCCCGATCGGGATTTCCCCGCTGAGAAACGCGGACGAGCCGGCCGCGGCGACGCCTACGCCGTCTCCAGCGCCCCCATCTCCACCACCCGCGCGCCCAGGTCGCGCCAACGATCGGGGTGGCAGGTGAACAACAGGATCTGGTGGCGCTGCGCGGCGTCGAACAGGATGCGCTTCATGCCGTCCAGGCGCGCATGATCGCTGTGCACCAGGGCGTCGTCCAGGATGATCAGGGTGGGCCGGCCCGCCTCCCGCAGCAGGTCGGCGTAGGCCAGGCGGGTGATCAGGCCCATCTGCTCGCGCGCGCCGAAACTCAGCGCTTCGACCGCCTCGCCGGACGAACCGCCCGCGCCCGGACGGACCAGCCGCTCGGGCAGCAGTTCCTCGTCCACGTCCAGCCGCGCCTGCGGGAACAGCAGCCCCAGATAATGATTCAGATGGCGCTGCAGAGGCGCCTGGATGCGGCGGGTCAGCGCCTGCCGGCCGGCCCGCAATAAATCCAGCAGCAGGTCCAGGGCCTCGGCCCGACGCTTCAGCTCGTCGCGGCGCCGGGCGATGAATTCCGCTTCCCGGCCCAGGTCGGCGCGCTGCTCCTCCAAGCCGTGGGCACCCAGGGCCTCGAGGCCGCTCTGCACCCGGATGGCTTCCTCGCGACGTGCATCGGCCGCCTGTTCCAGCGTCTCGGCCGTGCGCGAGAACCGCTGCGCGTCCTGCTCCAGGATCTCCGGGCGCGCCTCGGCGATCCGCGCGTCCAGCGCGTCCAGGGATTGCCGCAGGGCCGTTTCCCGCGCCTGGAGCTCCACCAGACGGGCCACCAGTTCCTGTTCCTGCCGCCGGCGGTCCGGCGCCTGGAGCGCGTCCCGGAGCCGCCGCCATTCGGCCTCGGCCGTGTGGCCGGCCTGCGCCGCCAGGCCCAGCGCCTGCTCGTGCCGCACGGCCTGCCGCTCGGCGGCTTGCAGCGCTTCGCGCGCGGACTCCAGCCCGCGCTCGGCTCCGGCCTCGTCGACGGTCCCGGCGGCGCCGGTCCCGGCATCCGTCCCGGGTTCGTCCTCCGGCAGAGCCGCCAGCGCCTCGGATACGGCCCGGCGGCGCCGCTCGGCCAGGGCCAGGCGGCCGGCCAGGGCTTCCGCCCCCTGAGGCGCCAGGCCGGCCAGTCGGGATTCATCCAGGCGGATCTCGTCCCCGAGCGCCCGTGCCCGTTCCAGCCGGTCCTCGGCCTGGCCCAGGTCCGCCACCTCCATGCCGGCCAGCAGCGCATCGAACCGGTCCTGGGCCTCCTGGCGGCGGCGGGCCAGGTCGGCCACGTCCTCGCCCCCGGGACGGATGCGCAGCCGGCCGACGCCCGGGATGTCCAGTTCGACGGGTTCCAGCAGCAGCCGCTCGCCCCGGGCGGACAGGGTCTCGTCCCCCGCCTGGATCCGCTGCCGCGGCAAGAGGTCGTAGGCCAGGCGGGTGGCCGCGGATTGGCGGACGGCGTCGAGTTCGGCCAGCGTCCGGTCCAGAGACCGCGCCCGCTTCAGCGCCGCCTCGTCCAGCCGGATGCCCTGCAAGCGCTCGCGCAGGGACAGCAGCCGCGCCTGCACGGCCCGCGCCTGATCCAGGTCGTCGGCCAGCCGTTTCCGCTCCGGCGCAAGCCGGTCCAGTTCGCCGGCCAGATCGGCCCGCCTGGCTCGTCGGCGAACCGTCGTCAGGCGAGACTCGGCCATGCCATACTCGGCGCGCGCCCGCTCGACCAGCGCATCGATCCGGGGCTGGTCCGCCCGCAGTTCAGCCATCCGCCGTCCGGTCAGGTCCCTGTCCCGGGCCCGCTGCTCCAGTTCCTGATGCTGGCGGGCATGGGCCGTCTGCTGGTCGAGGCCGTGCTGTCGGCTGGCGACGCAATGCTCCAGGGCCTGCCTCTCATGTTCCCGTGCCTGGAGCCAATCCTGGACCTCGGTCAGCTTCGCCTGGGCCTCGGCGGCCTGGCGGCGGTAGACTTCCCAGGGCCGGCCGGCGTCCTCGGCCCGCAAGCGGCGCAGTTCGGCCAGCCGATCCACCTGCTGGCGATAGGAGGCGATGTCCCGGTCGAGCGCCTCGAGGCGCGCCCCGGCGTCCTCGCACCGCCGCAACGTCTCCGCGTATTCCCCGGTGGGGCGCCCGGTGGACGTCAGCATCTTCGCCCGTTCGACCTCGACCCGGGCGATCAGCGCATCCCCCGCGCTGCTGGCGAGATCCCCCAGACTCTCGCCCAGGGCGGATTTCAGATAGTGGCCCGCATGCGCCACCGGTTCGCGCAACTCCTGGCCCTCGCCCTGTTCGATCCACAGCAGGCCGGGCACGCCCCAATGCTGGGCCTTGCTGGCGCCCTTGCCGGGGAACTGATAGCCCAGCAGTTCCGCCAGCTTTTCCTCGGCCTCGTCGCCGTTGAAGCGCCGGGCGCCGATCTCCAGGTCGCAGCGTTTTTGCTTGAGGAAGCGCTTGTTCAGTGTCCAGCGCTCTCCCCGCCACTCGAATTCCAGTGCGATGGCGGGCGCGGCGGAAGTATCGCCCCAGGGCTGCAAATCTTCCGCGGCACTGGACTTGAAGCGCTCGAAGAAGGCCGCGCGGATCGCCCGCACCAGCGTGCTCTTGCCGGATTCGTTGGGGCCGGCGAACAGATTGATGCCGGGCGCCAGGTCGCGGATTTCCACCGGTTCGCGGAAGCGCCGGAGCTGTTCG
Source organism: Castellaniella sp. WN (assembly GCF_054457555.1). Taxonomy (NCBI): domain Bacteria; kingdom Pseudomonadati; phylum Pseudomonadota; class Betaproteobacteria; order Burkholderiales; family Alcaligenaceae; genus Castellaniella; species Castellaniella sp. WN. The sequence continues at coordinate 241,367 of NZ_JBTKZC010000002.1, forward strand.
ACGCGCAAGCGCAAGAGTCTCATCGCCCCTCTCCCGCGTCGTCGCTCAGCAGACCGGTCAGGATCGCCAGCGCCTCGCGCGCGGTGTCCGCGTCATCGGCGGCGGCATCCTGCCGCTGGCGCAACTGCGCGATCACCTCGCCCACATAGCCATCGGCCCGCAGGGCGGCCATGTCCTCGTCGGTGGGTTCCAGCCGCAGGCCCGCCCGGTGGATCCGCAGGCTGCGGCAGCGCCCCTGGACCACGGACAAGGCCTGATCCAGGCGCCGCTCGCCCGCCAGGTCGATGGCCCCGGACAGCGTCAGATCCAGCACAGTCTCGGGCGGCAGGCCGTCCAGGCGCGCGACGAGCCTGTCCAGATCGGATGCGACCAACAGGGCCTCGTCCCAGGCCAGCCAGCGGTACTGGCCGATTTCCAGGGGTTCCACCAACGGCGTCCGGCCTGGGCCCGGCACGTCCACCCGAACGATCCGGCCCGAGCCATTGTCGCGGAAGCGTTCCGGCTCCGGCGTGCCGCTGTACACGGTGCGCTCGTCGACCTGCTTGAAACCGTGCCAATCGCCCAGCGCCAGATAATCCAGCCGTGCGCGCCGCGCCCGGTCGGCGGCGACCGGATTGGGGGAATCGATCTCCTCGGCCAGGAGGCCCTGGACGCTGCCATGCGCCAGGCCGATGCGCGCCAGGCCCTCGGGCGTTTCCGCCGCGTCGAACCACGCGGTCAGATCGTCGTGCGTCTGCCGCTGGGTCAGGGGCGCCGCCAGCACCGCGAAGCCCAGGTCGGGAAATGCGCGCACGCCCGGCTCCAGCAGCAGATGCGCGTGGGGTGGCACCGCGCCCAGCCGCTGCGCGCGGGTCCAGACGCTTTCCGCCAGGGCGGCGTCGTGATTGCCGGGGATCAGGATCCAGGGGCCTTCATAGCCCCGCAGCGCGTTGAACAGGCGCCGGATGGTGCGGTCCGACACCGCCTGGGCATCGAACACGTCGCCCGCCACCAGGACGGCGTCGACCCGATCGCGCGCGGCCAGCGCGGCGATGCGTTCGACCGCGGCAAAGCGGGCCTCGGCCAGGATCGTGGCGTCCTCGGGGGCGAAGCGGCCGTACTGGCGGCCGATCTGCCAATCGGCGGTGTGCAGGAATCTGGGCATGGCCGGGATATTGACACCGACCCCGGCCCGGAGTCAAAGTCGATGGACGCCTATTTGGCGAACAGTTGGCCCAGGTCCTTGAACGCCTTGAATTCCAGAGCGTTGCCACAGGGATCGAGCAGGAACATGGTGGCCTGTTCGCCCACCTGGCCCTTGAAGCGGACGTAGGGCTCGATGACGAACTTCGTGCCGAAGGACTTCAAGCGTTCGGCCAGGGCTTCCCACTGGTCCCATTCCAGGACGATGCCGAAATGCGGCACCGGCACGTCATGCCCGTCCACCGGATTGGTGTGGGCGTGCTCCTGCGATGCCGTCCGGGGATGCTCGTGGATCACCAACTGGTGGCCGTAGAAGTTGAAGTCCACCCACTGCGCGCTGGAGCGGCCTTCCTCCAGGCCAAAGACTTCACCATAGAAGCGGCGGGCGGCGGGCAGGTCATAGACGGGAATGGCCAGATGAAAAGGGGACAGGCTCATGGACGGCTCCAGGGACGAAGGGATGCGGCTTGAAAGATTGCGGTTTGAAAGATTGTAGAAGCGGATCCGGGAATACACCATGAGGGGCCCCGTCCGGCCGATTCCCCGCGCGAGCGCGCCGGGCCGGACGCGGCGGCGCGCCGACGGCGGCCGGTGGTTTATGATTCCCGCTTCGCACCGCCCCGGCCGTTCCCATGCTCCGCCCTTTCCCGCTGCCCGCCCGCCGTCTCCCCTCGCGGAGGCCGCGTTGAGCCCATCCTCTCCCGCCCGCCATCCCGCCTGGGGCATCGCCCTGGTCGCGCTGATCGCCCTGGCCGGCCTGTTCTACGTCAAATGGGCCCCCTATTACGACCGCGCCTTCACGGCCGCCCAGACGCATTCCATCGGCGCCTCCATCCTGACGGGGGGGCAGGATGCCCCGCCCGCGCCTTCCCTGCACGCCGCGCTCGACTACGCCAAGACCTATGGTCTGGCCATCTGGAAGGCCCTGCTGCTGGGGCTGCTGCTGGGTTCCGCCATCCAGACGCTGCTGCCGCCTCGCTGGATCGAACGCTGGCTGGGCCGGCCGGGCGCCGGCGGCGTCGTGACGGGCGGCCTGCTGTCCATCCCCAGCATGATGTGCACCTGCTGCGCCGCCCCCGTGATCGCCGGGTTGCGTCACTGCCGCGCCGCGCCGGGCAACACGGCCGCCTACTGGCTGGGCAACACCATGCTCAACCCGGCCACCCTGGTCTTCATGGGTTTCGTCCTGGGCTGGCACTGGGCCGGACTGCGCCTCGCGCTGGGCCTGACGATGGTGCTGGGCCTGGGCTGGGCCTTGAACCGCATGAGCCAGGCGGACTGCGCGCCGGCCGGTGATTCCGCGACCGCCGCTTTTGAAACCGACCCCGCGTACTTCCAGCCGGGCCGGGTCCTGCGGCGCTGGGTCCGGGCCTTCGCCGGCATGGCGCTGCGGCTGCTGCCCGAATACCTGATCCTGGTGCTGCTGCTGGGCGCCGCCCGCGCCTGGCTGTTCCCCGTGCTGGACTTCAGCATCGACAACGGCCTGCTGTGGATCGTGGGCGCCGCGCTGGTCGGCACCCTGTTCGTCATCCCGACCGCGGGCGAAGTACCCATCGTCCAGGCCCTGCTGGCGCTGGGCGTGGGCGTGGGGCCGGCGGCCGCACTGCTCGTGACCCTGCCGCCGGTCAGCCTGCCGTCCCTGGCCATGGTCGGCCGGTCGTTCCGACGGTCCGAACTGGCCGTCCTGGCGCTGGGCGTCGCGGGGCTGGGCGTACTCGCCGGCGGGCTGGCGGTCATGCTGGGATTCGGCGGGTAGGGCCGGGCCGCGAACGTGAGGACCGGCGCCGAAAGACTGGCAGCCCCTACCCCGCGACGGCCTGGGCGAGCCTCCGGATGGACAGCGGCGCACAGCCCTCGGCATCGTTGCTGACGGTCACATAAGCTGGCTGGCCGGCGCCCGTAATGCCGCGAATGGCGCGCGCCAGCTCGGCGCGGGTGTGGAGGTCTTCGCTGACCAGCGCATCGAATGGCGCATGCTTCTTCTGCGCGTCGGCATAGCCATCGCGCGCAACGCGGCGCTGATCGAGGCCGGCCTGGACTATGTCGCGAAGTCCAATACCACGCTGAGCCTCTCCTATGGCGGGCAATTCGGCTCCGGCGTCGCCGATCATGCCATCAAGGCCAGTCTCAACGTCAGGTTTTGATGCCTCACGCATCGATCCACGACGAATTCCAGCCAGATACATCTGGAATCTGGACTGCGAGCCGGATCATGGAAAAGGCCCGGACGCCAGTCCGGGCCTCGCTGGAATTCCGGAGCGGGCGATGGGAACAAAACCAAGCATCCAACCCATTGATTTATAAAAGGGTTTTCGGGATAGAAAACCCGCTTTGGGCCACAAAATGTACCTCTTCACAGCACTTGGTGGTGAGTTGCGACCGTGCTTGATCCTGTCCTGATCCATCCCAGATGAGATTAGTCAGCGAACTGAGCGGGGCGAGCAGGCACGGGAGCTTGCTCAGGAGAGCGCCCGGGCAACAGACGAGTTCTTATTGTTCCCATGAGGGCTTTTTTGCAAGAATAGTGCTCCCTTTAGAGTTCTTATTTATTGGCTCTGGTTTCCTCGGTATAATGTCTCTCCTGAAGATCCAAAGGGCTTGTTAGAGTCCTGTAAGGAGTGCTTATGTCGGAAACTCCTGCCCCTATACCTGTCGAGCGAGCCATTCAGAAGCTTGGCAGCGACATATCCTTGGCGCGTCGGCGTCGCCACATCTCCCAGGCCTCGCTGGCCGAGCGCATGGGCGCGTCCCTGTCCACCGTGCGCCGCATGGAAAAGGGCGATGTGCGCATCCCCATTCATTTCTTTGCGCGTGCACTGCACGTCTTCGGCGAGATCCAGGCGCTGGAACATCTGCTGGACACGCCCAACGACGAAATTGGTCTTGCACTGATGGACGAACGCCTGCCCAAGCGTGTGCGCAGCAAGTCCGTCAGTGCATCGGGTGCCCTGTGATGGCAATCGTTGCCCCCAGCCGCCAGCAGGTTCAGGTCTGTATCGGAAAGGCGGGCCTGCCGCTGGGCTCGCTCGTGTACATGAAGCAAGGCCGGCGCGAGCACTGTGCATTTGCCTATGACGAGATTTGGCTGAACAGCCCGGCGCGCTTCAACGTGTCGGCCGATCTGCAACTGGTGCCGGGCTACCAGCCGCACAAGGCTGCATCAGTGCACGACTCCGTGTTCCATGGCGCGATTGCCGACACCGCACCCGATGCCTGGGGGCGGCGCGTCATCGCCCGCGACCATGCCAAACGCCGCAAGGATGATCCACGGCTGCCGGCCCTCACGGAGTTGGATTACTTGCTGGCGGTGGACGATTTCAGCCGAGTGGGCGCGCTGCGTTTGCGCGATCCGGACGGCAATTGGCATCGAACCGTTTCTCAGGGACAGCGCAGTACGCCGCCGCTGATCGAACTGGAACGCATCTACCAGGCCAGCCGCGCCGTCGAGCGCGGCCAGGAAACGGCCGAGGACCTGCGCTACCTGCAAGGCAAAGGCACTTCGCTGGGCGGCATGCGGCCCAAATGCACCCTGGTGGATGAGGATGGCCGGCTGGCCATCGGCAAGTTCCCGAGCGTGAACGATGCGCGCAGCGTGACACGCGGTGAAGTACTGGCATTGAAACTGGCGGCACTTGCAGGCGTCGAGACTGCGCCAGCGCGCATCGTCTTGCTCGGCGATGAGCCTGTCGCTGTCATCCGCAGGTTCGACCGCGACGAATCGGATGGCCGCATCCCCTACCAGTCGGCGGCCTCGATGCTGCAGGCCTCGCGTGAGGACGATCGCAGCTACACGGAGATCGCGGATGCTATCCGCTCTCACGGCCATGCGCCCACCGAGGATGTGCGGCAGCTCTGGCGCCGCCTGGTGCTGAACCTGTTGATCACCAACGTGGACGATCACCTTCAGAACCATGGGTTCTTGCACGTGGAGCACGGCTTGTGGCGACTGGCGCCAGCGTTCGACATCAACCCGTTTCCCGACAAGGATCGGGAATCCAAGACCTGGCTATCCGAGCAGGATGGTCCCATCACCGATGTGCGGATGTTGCTGGCACGTGCGCCTTACTTCGCGCTCGACAAGGCGCAGGCATTGGCTGTGCTGGGCGAGGTGCACGCTGCGGTAGCGAACTGGCGCAGGGTGGCATTGAGCGCAGAGGTTGGGCTGCGTACGGCTGATCTGGACGATTTCGCTACAGCCTTCGAGCACGAGCAAATGGAGGCTGTTACCGTGTTGCTTGGGCTGTAGGGCATGTAATGACCCAGCGCTTCCTGCTCAGTTCACGCGGCTAACGCGAATGCTTCAGCCGGGGTTTTCATGGCCAACGCCTGGTGTGGGCGCTGGTGGTTATAAAAGCGGATCCAGTCGCCGATCACACGGCTGGCATGCTGGATGGATTCGAAGCGGTGCCGATGGGCACATTGCTCTTTAAGCGTCCTGATGACGCGTTGCACCATGCCATTTTGCTGTGGGCAATGCGGCGTGATGAACTCCTGACGCAGGCCGTAGCTGCGCACCAACGCCGTGTAGCTGCGACTGGTGAACACCAACCCGTTATCCGATCGCAGCAATCTTGTTCATCCCCAGCAGGTGCGCCACTGTCCGGTAGCCAAAGGAAGGAGATTCTTCAATCATGGCCTTGATGGGTTCGGCAAGCTTCGGATACCGTAGTCGAGCTTTGAGGTCTGTCAGCATGAGCCCAACTCCTGCGAAGCGAGTTGGATGCATGTTCCCCAGGGGGTGGCAGCTCCTCCGGCAACAATGCGGAGTTGGGAACCACCGCATTGCCGATGTACCACTCAATGTACCGTTTCGATGCGGCTGTGAGTGGATTTCGCTGGATGTCGGCGGACTGAGGTTGGCTGAAAATCCTCAATCCCGACAATGACTTAAGACGCTCCGTGGACCTCGGTGGAAGGCTCTGGAAAGTCGAAGTGGAGCGGGTGATGGGAATCGAACCCACGCTTGAGGCTTGGGAAGCCGCCGTTCTACCATTGAACTACACCCGCATCGAGGAAGGTCGATGACAGCAGGGATTCATTGGTAAAATCGAGGTTCACCGAGTCCCTTGCAGCCCGATATTTTAACAGCATTTTGAACCTGCCCAAATCCCCCCCGCCCGTCGTGACGGCCCAGACGCCGTCGGGCAGCACGCACATCCGCAGCTTCGTCCACCGCCGCGCCCACATCACCCCCAGCCAGGAACAAGCGATCGCGGAGTGGCTGCCGCGCTGGTCGATCCGCTACCAGGACGCTCCCATCGACCTGGCGGCGGCCTTTGGCCGCCAGGCGCCGGTGATCCTGGAGATCGGCTTCGGCATGGGCGAGACCACCCAGAAGATCGCCCAGGCCCGGCCCGGCGACAATTTCCTGGGGGTGGAGGTCTTCAACGCCGGCGTGGGCGCGCTGCTCAAGCGCATCCACGAAAACGCGCTGGACAACATCCGCATCGTCCAGCACGATGCGGTCGAGGTGCTGCGCGACATGATCGCGCCGGATTCGCTGGCCGGCGTGCACATCTATTTCCCCGATCCCTGGCCAAAAAAACGCCACCACAAGCGCCGCCTGATCCAGCCCGCGTTCATCGAACTGCTGGCCAGCCGCATGGCGCCGGGCGCCTATCTGCACTGCGCCACGGACTGGGAACACTACGCCCTGCAGATGCTGGAGGTCCTGTCGGCGGCGCCATCCCTGCAAAACACCTGCGCGGACTACGCGCCGCGCCCCGATTACCGTCCGCTGACGAAATTCGAGAACCGCGGCCTGCGTCTGGGCCACGGGGTCTGGGACCTGATCTTCACGCGGCGCTCACCGGCGGACGCCGCCCCCGCACCGGAGGCCACCTGATGTACCCCGAGATCGAACCCTACGCGCAAGGCTTCATGGACGCCGGCCACGGCCACCGCGTCTACTGGGAACTGTGCGGCAACCCCCAGGGGCGGCCGGTGGTGTTCCTGCACGGCGGGCCGGGCGCGGGCTGCTCGCCCGCCCATCGCCGCCTGTTCGACCCCGAGCGCTACAACATCCTGCTGTTCGACCAACGCGGCTGCGGCCGCTCCACGCCGTCGGCCAACATCGAGCACAACACGACCTGGGATCTGGTCGCCGACATCGAACGCCTGCGCACCGAGATCCTGCACGCCGAACAGATGGTGGTGTTCGGCGGCTCCTGGGGCTCGACCCTGGCGCTGGCCTATGCCGAGACCCACCCGGAACGCGTGCGCGCCCTGATCGTGCGCGGCATCTTCCTGCTGCGCCAGGCGGAACTGCGCTGGTTCTACCAGGAAGGCGCGTCCTGGCTGTTCCCAGACCTGTGGGAGAGCTACCTGGCCCCGATCCCCGAGGCCGAGCGCGACGACCTGATGGCCGCCTACCGCCGCCGCCTGACAGGCGACGATCTCCAGGCGCAACTGCAGGCGGCGCACGCCTGGACCCAGTGGGAAAGCCATACCATCAGCCTGCTGCCCAATCCAGCGCACCATCGCGCGCACGCGGCCGACCAGGCGGCACTGGCCTTCGCCCGCATCGAGAACCACTATTTCGTGAACCGGGGCTTCATGGAAGAAGGCCAGCTGCTGCGCGACGCGCACAAGCTGGCCAACATCCCCGGCGTGATCGTGCAAGGCCGCTACGACGCCTGCACGCCGATGAAATCGGCCTGGGACCTGCACCTCGCCTGGTCCCGGGCGGAATTCCACATCGTCCCGGACGCCGGCCACGCCTTCGACGAACCCGGCATCCTGACGCAGCTGCTGGCCGCCACCGGCCGCTACGCCGGCGATTGAGGAGAGAACGACGCCATGAGCCTGAACATCCTGCTGAACGGCGCCGAAACCGCCCTGGACGACGTGCGCACCATCCACGACCTGGTGGTCCGCCTGGGCTACGAGGGCAAGCGCATCGCCGTGGAACACAACGGCGACATCGTGCCCCGCAGCCAGCACGCCCAGGCCCCGCTGGCCGAAGGCGACCGCATCGAAATCGTGGTGGCTGTGGGGGGCGGGTGACATCGTGGCATACTTGCACAGGTATCCGAACTTCCGAGAGTAAAGCCATGCAAGGTCACCCCGAAGTCATCGCCTATCTCACGAAACAGCTGCGCGGCGAACTCGCGGCGCGCGACCAGTATTTCCTGCATTCGCGCCGCTACCAGGACATGGGCCTGACCAAGCTCCACGCCCGCAGCGATCATGAAATGCAGGAGGAAACCCAGCACGCCGATGCGCTGCTGCAACGCCTGCTGATGCTCGAAGCCGAGCCCGACATGCGCCCCGACGCCTTCACGCCAGGCACGGACGTACCCGGCATGCTGCGCGCCGACCTGGAACTGGAATACGAAGTACGCGCATCCCTGCGCGAGGGCATTTCGATCTGCGAGACCCACGGTGACTACGTCACCCGCGACCTGCTGCTGACGCAATTGCAGGACACCGAGGCCGATCACGCCTATTGGCTGGAAAAGCAGCTGGGCCTGATCGAGAAGATCGGCCTGCAGAACTACCAGCAATCGCAGACCTGACCCGCACGGTCCGTCCGGACACGAACCGGATCGAACACGGTCTGATCCATCAGGCTCGTGTTCGATCGATTCAATCAGGCAGGAATCAGCGGAAGCCGCCCCGGCCGAATCCGCCCAGGCCCTTCAGGCCGCCCATGGCGCGCATCATCTTCGCCATGCCGCCTTTTTTCATCTGCTTCATCATGCCCTGCATCTGCTCGAACTGCTTGAGCAGGCGGTTGACCTCCTGGACCGGAACGCCCGAGCCCGTGGCGATGCGGCGCTTGCGCGAGGCCTTGATCAGTTCGGGCCTGGCGCGTTCCAGCGGCGTCATGGAATTCAGGATGCCTTCGGTGCGGGCGAGCTGTTTTTCCGCCTGGCCGCCCTGCACCTGGGCAGCCGCCTGGGCGAACTGCGCCGGCAGCTTTTCCAGCAGCGAGCCCATGTCACCCAGTTTCTTCACCTGCTGCAGCTGGTCGCGGAAATCGTTCAGGTCGAAGCGGTCGCCGGACTTCATTCGCGCGGCGAGCTTCTGCGCCTCGGCGATGTCGATGTTCTTCTGGGCCTGCTCGACCAGCGACACGATGTCGCCCATGCCCAGGATGCGCTGGGCCATGCGTTCCGGATGGAAGGGCTCCAGCCCGTCCAGTTTTTCCGACACCCCGACGAACTTCAGCGGCTTGCCCGTGACCTGGCGCACCGACAACGCCGCGCCGCCGCGCGCGTCGCCGTCCAGCTTGGTCATCACCACGCCGGTCAGCGGCAGCGCATCGGAGAAGGCGCGCGCCACGTTGACCGCGTCCTGGCCCTGCATGGCGTCCACCACGAACAGCGTCTCGATCGGCGAGAGCAGCTCATGCAGGGCGCGGATCTCGTCCATCATCGCCTGGTCGATGCCCAGGCGGCCGGCCGTGTCGACGATCAGCACATCGTAGTGGTGACGCTTGGCATGGTCCAGGGCATCGCGGGCGATGTCCCGCGGCTCCTGCGTCGGCTCCGTGGGCAGGAAATCGACCCCCACCTGGGCGGCCACGGTCTTCAACTGGTCGATGGCGGCCGGACGATAGACGTCGGCGCTGACCACCAGAACTTTCTTGCGGCCGGTCTTGCGGCCGTACTGGACATGGTTGCCCTCGGACAGCCACTTGGCCAGTTTGCCGACGGTGGTGGTCTTGCCCGCGCCTTGCAGGCCGGCCATCAGGATCACGGCCGGCGGCTGGACCGCCAACGACAGTTCGCCCGCCGCGGCGCCCAGATCCCCCCCCATCAGGGCAGTCAGTTCCTTGTGCACCACCCCGACCAGCGCCTGACCCGGGTTGAGGCTGCCGACGACCTCCTGCCCCAGGGCGGCTTCCTTCACCCGCGCCACGAAATCGCGCACCACCGGCAGCGCCACGTCGGCCTCCAGCAGGGCCATGCGGACCTCGCGTAGCATCTCCTGGGTGTTGGCCTCGGTCAGGCGGGCCTCGCCGCGCATGGTCTTGACGACGCGCGACAAGCGGGATGTCAGGTTATCGAGCATGATGCCGTATCCGTAAAACTGGTTGATCCGTCGGCCAGCGCATAAAATGGATGCTTTTGGGGGCGCGGCCTTGCGCGCCGGACACCGATAGGACTATGTCAGTCAGCATTGTATTTCACTTGCTCGCCGCGCTGGCCTATGCCGTACTGGGCATCGCCCTGTGGCGCCCCATCGCGCGGGCGAGCGATGTCCGCCCCACCGGAGCCATCGGCCGCAGCTGCCTGCTGGGCGCCATCGCTCTGCACGGCATCGGCCTGGCCGCCGCCGTCATCGTGCCCACCGGCCTGCACCTGGGCTGGGCGCTGGCTCTGTCCACCGCCATGTGGCTGGGCATGATCGTCTTCTGGATCGAGAACTTCCTGCTGCGCCTGGACAGCCTGCTGCTCCTGCTGCTGCCCGCCGCCGCCCTGGTCAGCCTGCTGGCCGTCGTATTCCCACAAGGCTACCTGGTGCCTCACGCCAGCAACGACTGGCTGCGCGTACACCTGCTGATCGCCATGACGGCCTACGGCCTGATCACCGTCGCCGCCCTGCACGCCATGCTGATGACCGTGCTGGATCGCCACCTGCACCGCCCCATCGAATCCGTCGGCGAACAAGGCGCCATGGGCCGCGCCATGGGCGCCATGCCCCCGCTGCTGACCCTGGAGCAGCTGCTGTTCCGCCTGATCTGGATCGGCTTCGGCGTCCTGACGCTGACCGTCCTGACCGGCATCGTCGTGTCCCTGCGCCTGGGCGGCCACGCCCTGCCCATGGACCACAAGACCGTCTTCACCCTGCTGTCCTGGGCCACTTTCGGCGTCCTGCTGGCGGGGCGCCACATCCAGGGCTGGCGCGGCCGCATCGCCCTGCGCTGGACGCTGGCCGGCTTCGCCTTCCTGCTGCTGTCCTACACAGGCAGCCGGTTCGTCCTGGAAGTCATCCTGCAACGAGGCACTCTTGGGTAAATTCCTGCTCTGGGCGATCATCATCCTGGCCGTCCTGTTCGTCTCCCGCGTCCTGAGCCACCAGAAGGCCCAGGCCCGCCAGGCCGCCGCGCGCCGCCAGGCCGACGACGCGCGCGCCGCGTCCGAAACCATGGTGCGCTGCGCCCACTGCCGCATCTACCTGCCCCGGTCCGAGGCCTACCAGAGCCAGGGCAAGACCTGGTGCTGCGCGGAGCACGCCCGGCTGGGTCTGGGGAAATAAGTGGCGGCGGGGGTGCCTGCCGAACCAGGATTGTCCCTGTCCATCGGGCCGGATGGCTGGCTGGCCGGTGGCTCCGGCGTTCTGCGCCGCCCTTCTCCCAACCACGACCCGCGGCCCGGCGACGAAGATCCCTACCTGCTGGTGATCCACAACATCAGCCTGCCGCCCGGCGTGTTCACGGGCGACGCCATCATCGATTTCTTCCAGAACAGCCTGGACATTGCCTCCCACCCCTGGTTCGAGAACATCCGCGACATGCGGGTCTCCGCCCATTTCCTGATCCGCCGGGACGGGACGATCGTGCAATTCGTGCCGACGGTTTTGCGGGCATGGCATGCGGGGGTGTCGTCCTTCGAAGGCCGCGAACGCTGCAACGACTTTTCCATCGGGATCGAGCTGGAAGGCACGGACACGCTGGCGTACACGGACGCGCAGTACGCACGGCTGGCCGGGCTGGCGGCGGCGATCCGGGCGCGGCATCCGGTCCGGGCAGTACGGGGGCACGAGCATATCGCGCCGGGGCGGAAGACGGATCCAGGGCCTTCCTTCGATTGGGACCGGTTCGAATCAAGCATGAGGTAGCCATGAAGCCACGCGTCACCGTCATCACCCTGGGGGTCGATGACCTGGAACGGTCGCTGCGGTTCTACCGGGATGGCTTGGGACTGGCGACCGAAGGCATCATCGGCCAGGAATTCGAGAACGGCGCCGTCGCGTTTTTCGATCTGCAGCCGGGGTTGAAGCTGGCTGTCTGGCCGCGTGCGAGCCTGGCGAAGGATTCCGGGTTACCACTGAGTTCGGCCAGCGCCACGGAATTCAGCCTGGGGCATAACGTGGCATCCATCGCCGAAGTGGATGCGATCATGGCGCAGGCTGCCGCCGCGGGCGCGGTAATCGTGAAGTCCGCACAGGAGACGTTCTGGGGCGGGTACGCGGGATATTTCCAGGATCCGGACGGGCATCTTTGGGAGGTGGTTTGGAATCCGGGGTTGGTGCCTGGGGAGTGAGAGGATAGTGGCGGTTGGGCTCCAGCCGATAGCTGAAACTCACCCTCATTCGGAATAATAATAAAATCCCCACAGCCCCAGCCCAACACTCCCCATGCCCAACCAAAAATCCCATCTCTTCCGCTCCCTCCACCAAGCCCCCCATGCCTTCATCATCCCCAACCCCTGGGACGTCGGCACGGCGAAACTGCTGGCGGGGATGGGTTTCCAGGCCCTGGCGACCACCAGCGCGGGCTACGCCTATACCCGGGGCCTGTCCGACTATCAGGTCAGCCGGGACCGGATGCTGGCGCACGTCCAAGAACTCGCGGCGGCCACCGACCTGCCGGTCAGCGCGGATATGGAAAGCGGCTATGCGGACACGCTGGACGGCATCGCGGAAACCTACCGCCTGACGGCGCAGGCGGGGGCGGTGGGGGCTTCCATCGAGGACGCCACAGGGCGGACGGACGATCCGATCTTTGATCTGGCCGAAGCGGTGGACCGCGTGACGGCGGCGGTCGAGGCGGTGCGGACGCTGCCCTACCCCTTCACGCTGACGGCACGCGCGGAAAACCATCTGCACGGGCGCACGGAGCTGGCCGACACGATCCGCCGCCTGCAGGCTTATCAAGAGGCCGGCGCCGACGTGCTCTACGCTCCGGGACTGCGCACGCGGGAGGAAATCCTGGCCGTGGCGAGCTCGGTGGACCGGCCGGTGAATGTCCTGATGGGCTCGCCCGGGATGGATTTCACCCTCGACGAATTGTCGGACATGGGCGTGAAGCGCATCAGCGTCGGCAGCGCGCTCAGCCGCGCGGCGTTCGGCGCCTTCCTGCGCGCCGGCCGCGAAATGGCGGAACACGGCACCTTCACCTTCGGGGAAGACGCCGTCAGCTACGCGGACATGGCCCGGCTGCTCGATCCCCGCAACTCATAGCGCGAACAGCGTAGGATGGGCACCACAACAGGATGGCTTCGCCCAGGTCCAGGCGGTAAAATAGAACATTCCTTCCGAATCAGGCATTTTCATGTCCAATCAGCGCATGCATCAACCGCCGAGCCAGGAAGCCATCCTGCGTGCCGTGGCCAGCTCCACAGCCATCGAAACGGGTCAACGCATCGCTGATATCGAAGCAAAACTGCGTGGTGGGGACAGCCATCTTCCCCAGGTTTCACTGGCGACGCTCAGCCGCTCTGCCCAGCCAGCGCAACGTTGACCAATGCGCGCATGGGCGCGTAGTCCATGCCCACGCCGCGTTGGATCGCGGTGAAATACGCAGCCTTGTCCGCATCCCATCGGCTGTAGTCCAGCGGCCCATGCCCGGCCTGCACGGCCATCACATCCGCCAGCAGGCGCGACACGCGCCCGTTGCCTTCACGAAACGGATGAATGAGGATCAGTTCGACATGGCAGACGGCGATGGCCTCGGTCAGCGAATCATCGTCCACATCATGGCACGGCGTGTGGCGATGCAGGTATTTCCGCTCGAACTCATCCAGCAATCGGGGGATCTGCATGGCGGCGGCGAAATGAAAACCGTCCTTGCTCATGTTGACCGATCGAGGCTGCCCGGCCCAATCGTATAAATTGCCCAGCCACTGGCGATGCCATCCCATCAGATCGGCCACATCCAGCCGCCGATTGGGAAACCGCTCCCGCATCACTCGTTCATAGAGCCGCAGCAACAGTCTCGTCTCGAGTTCGTCCATCACCGCCGGATCCGTGATGCCTTGCCGATTCCGCAGCACCTGATCGTTCGATCCGGGCTGGCATTCGGCCTGCGGGCCGGTGGCTTGATAGCGGTTGGCAGTCATGGCCGTGCCCCATTGATGGAAGGATCCGAGGGGGGGCAGCCCCCTATCCTCGCAATGCCCCCGCGTGGAACGCGATGTGTTCCCCGATGAAGCTGGCGATGAAATAATAGCTGTGATCGTACCCGGCATGCCGGCGCACGGTGGACAGATACCCCGCCTCGAGGCACGCCGCCTCGAATAGTTCAGTCCGCAGCTGCTCCTCCAGGAATTCATCATCCAGGCCCTGGTCCACCAGCATCGGCAAATGATCGGCGGGGGACGCCGCGCGGATCAGCGCCACCGCGTCCCACTGTCCCCAGGCCTCGCAATCCTCGCCCAGGTAGGCGGCGAAGGCCTTTTGCCCCCAGGGCACCTGCGAAGGCGCGACGATGGGCGAAAACGCGGACACGCTGCGATAGCGCCCGGGATGGCGCAAGGCGGTGACCAGCGCGCCGTGGCCGCCCATGGAATGACCGGCGATGCCGCGCGCCGCCGACGCAGGAAAATGCTGTTCGATCAGGGCGGGCAGTTCATCGGCCACATAGTCCTGCATGCGGTAATGGGCCGCCCAGGGCGCTTGCGTGGCGTTCAGGTAGAAACCCGCGCCCTGGCCCAGGTCGTAGGCCGGGTCGTCGGCCACGCCCTCGCCGCGCGGGCTGGTGTCCGGCGCGACCAGAATCAGGCCGTGACGCTCGGCATGGGCCTGGGCGCCGGCCTTGGTGATGAAGTTCTGTTCCGTGCAGGTCAGGCCGGACAGCCAGTACAGCACGGGGCACGATTCCCCGCGCAGGGCGGCCGAGGGCAGGAAGACGCCGACGCGCATGTCGCAGCCCAGCGCGTCGGACGCATGCCGCCAGACTTCCTGGCGTCCGCCGAAGCAGGCGTGCCGTTCAACGCGTTCCATAGTGCACCACCGAGCGGATCGACTTGCCTTCGTGCATCAGGTCGAAGGCCTCGTTGATGCCGTCCAGCGCCATGGTGTGGGTGACGAAGGGCGCCAGGTCGATGTCGCCGCGCATGGCTTCCTGGACCATGCCGGGCAGTTGCGAACGGCCCTTGACGCCGCCGAAGGCGGTACCGCGCCAGGAGCGTCCGGTGACCAGCTGGAACGGCCGGGTGGAGATTTCCTGGCCGGCGCCCGCGACGCCGATGATGATGGACTGGCCCCAGCCCCGGTGGGCGCATTCCAGCGCGGCGCGCATGACGTTGACGTTGCCGATGCACTCGAAGCTGTGGTCCACGCCCCAGCCGGTCATGCCGACGATGACCTGCTGGACGGGTTCGGCGTGGTCCTTGGGGTTGACGCAGTCGGTGGCGCCGAAGACTTTCGCCAGCGCGAACTTGTCGGGGTTGGTGTCCACGGCGATGATGCGCCCGGCCCCCGCCTGGCGCGCGCCCTGGACCACGGCCAGGCCGATGCCGCCCAGGCCGAAGACGGCCACGGAGTCGCCGGGCTGGACCTTGGCGGTGTTGCGCACGGCGCCGATGCCGGTGGTCACGCCGCAGCCCAGCAGGCAGACCTGTTCCGGATTGGCGTTCGGGTCGATCTTCGCCAGGGAGACTTCCGCGACGACGGTGTATTCGCTGAAGGTCGAGCAGCCCATGTAGTGATAGATGGGCTTGCCCTGATAGGAGAAGCGCGTGGTGCCGTCGGGCATGACGCCCTTGCCCTGGGTGGCGCGCACGGCCACGCACAGATTGGTCTTGCCCGACTTGCAAAACAGACATTCGCCGCATTCGGCGGTGTACAGGGGGATGACATGGTCGCCCGGCGCGACGCTGGCGACGCCCTCGCCGACCTCGACGACGATGCCCGCGCCCTCATGGCCGAGCACCGCCGGGAACATGCCTTCGGGGTCGTCGCCGCTCAGGGTGAAGGCGTCGGTGTGGCAGACGCCGGTATGGGTGATCCGGATCAGGACCTCGCCCTTGCGGGGCGGTTCGACGTCGATCTCGACGATCTGCAGGGGCTTGCCGGCCTCGAAGGCCACGGCGGCGCGGGATTTCATCAGCAGGACTCCAATTCGGTCTGACTCAAAGGGGTTCAGGGCCGATTATGGACAGAAGCCGGCTGGAAAACAAACCGCCCCGCAACGGACGACCTCTCAATCATGATCCCATTCCCTACTCATCCACGCCCCCCGAACATTCATTCAAACGCAGGATGCGAGCATCGACACCGGCTGCTACTGTGAATAAACCGGTCCGGTCACGAAAACCCGGCCCCCACGCCCCCTCATCCGCCCTACGCCCCAAGGGAGGCTCACATGCACACGCGCTTCCATCTGCTGTTCCTGGCCTTCGCCCTGACAATGATGATGCCCGGTTCCCCGGCTTACGCCGGCTACGAGGAAGGCGTGCAGGCCGCCGACCGGGGGGACTACGCCACGGCCATCAAGGAATGGCAGCCATTGGCCGACCAGGGCGACCCCCGGGCCCAGTTCCGCATCGGCCTGTGCTATGACAACGGCGAAGGCGTCGCCGAAGACCCCGCAGCCGCGGCCCGCTGGTATCAGCTGGCCGCCGACCAAGGCCACGCCGGGGCGCAGAACAATCTGGCCTGGGCCTACAGCCATGGCAAGGGCGTGCCGCAAGACGACAAGCAGGCGCTGGAATGGTACGAAAAGTCCGCCATCGGCGGCAATGCCTGGGCGCAATACAACCTGGGGGTACGCTACCAGGAAGGCCGGGGCGTGCCGCAGCGATACAGCGAAGCCGCCCGCTGGTACAAGCTGGCCGCCGACCAGGGCCATCCGCTCGCCATGGCTAATCTCGGCCTGCTGCTGACCGAAGGCGAAGGCGTCGTCAAGGACGATGCCATGGCGGCGACCCTGTTCCGTCTCTCCGCCGAACGCGGTGCCGCCATCGGTCAGCACAATCTGGGGCTGGCCTACCGCCTGGGACGCGGCGTCGAGCAGGATTTTCAGCAGGCCCGGCTCTGGTACCTGAAGGCGGCCGAACAGGGATACGCGCCCGCGGAACACAATCTGGGGGCGCTATACGAGCAAGGACTGGGCGTGGACAAGAACCTCGACACGGCGCGGCAGTGGTACCGGCGCGCGGCCGCGCGCGGCTACGCCTTGAGCCAGAACGCGCTGGGCCTGCTGTACGTGCGGGGCGCGGGGGTGCCGCAGGACAAAGTGCTGGCCGCCGCCCTGTTCCTGCTGGCGGCCGCCGACGGCAACCCGCAAGCCAAGAGCAACGTGCAGCACATCCGCACCGAACTGAATCAGACCGAGCAAGACCAGGCGATGGCGCTGGCAAAACAATTCGCCCACACGGACGACTTCCTGAAGATGCTGGACCAGCGCGCCTCTTAAGCCATCCAGGCGGCTTGCAAGGCGCTCCGATTCGCCAGGCGTAGGGCACCCGCAGGGGCTGTCCTGCGCCTACGTCCGGGCTGCCCCACCTCGCGGCCTGCATGCCGCTCGGATTCGACCGGCTCAGGATGGTCCGCGGGGACCATCCTGAGCCGGTCTCATCCCAGCAGCAGCGCGTTCACCCGCTTCACGAAAGCCGCGGGGTCCTTCAGCGCCGCGCCTTCGGCCAGCATGGCCTGGTCCAGCAGCAGTTCGGCCCAGTCGCCGAACGACTCGTCGGGCTGCGCCTCCAGGCGCTTGACCAGGGCGTGCTGCGGGTTCACTTCCAGGATGGGCTTGACCTCGGGGGCGTCCTGGCCGGCGGCCTTGAGCATGCGCAGCAGGTGCGGGCTGAGCTCGTGCTCGTCCACGACCACGCAGGCGGGCGAATCCACCAGGCGGGCGGTGGCGCGGACTTCCTTGACGCGCTCGCCCAGTACGGTCTTCAGGCGCTCGATGGTCGGCTTGAAGGCCTCGGCGGCCTCGGCCTGCTGCTTCTTTTCCTCCTCGTCGGCGAGGGCGTCCAGATCCAGGCCGCCCTTGGCGACCGAAGCCAGGGCCTTGCCTTCGAATTCACGCAGGTAGGACAACATCCATTCGTCCACGCGGTCGGACAGCAGCAGGACTTCCAGGCCCTTGCGGCGGAAGACTTCCAGGTGCGGGCTGTGCGCGGCGGCGGCGTAGGAATCGGCGCTCAGGTAGTAGATCTTGTCCTGGCCTTCCTTCATGCGGGCGATGTAGTCGGCCAGGGACACGGTCTGCGCGGGACTGTCGGACTGGGTGGACGCGAAGCGCAGCAGGCCGGCGATGCGGTCCTTGTTGGCGGGGTCCTCGCCCACGCCTTCCTTCAGCACTTGGCCGAACTGGGTCCAGAATTCCGCGTATTCCTCGGGCCTGTCCTTGGCCAGGTCTTCGAGCAGGCCCAGGATGCGCTTGGCGGAGCCTTCGCGGATGGCGCGCACGTCGCGGCTTTCCTGCAGGATTTCCCGCGAGACGTTCAGCGGCAGGTCGGCGGAATCGACCACGCCGCGCACGAAGCGCAGGTAGGCCGGCAGCAGCTGGTCGGCGTCGTCCATGATGAAGACGCGCTTGACGTACAGCTTCACGCCCCGGCGGGCATCGCGGTCATACAGGTCGAAGGGCGCGCGCTTCGGGACGAACAGCAGCTGGGTGTATTCGCTGCGGCCCTCGACGCGGTTGTGCGTCCAGGCCAGCGGGTCCTCGTAGTCGTGGGCGACGTGCTTGTAGAACTCCTTGTACTGCTCGTCGGTGATGTCGGACTTGGACCGCGTCCACAGGGCGTTGGCCTGATTGACGGTCTCCCATTCGTCCTTGGTCACCTGCTCGGACTTTTCGGCGTCCCACTCTTCCTTCTTCATCTCGATGGGCAGGGAGATGTGGTCGGAATAGCGGCGCAGGACTTCGCGCAGCTTCCAGCCGGACAGGAATTCGTCCTCGTCGGCGCGCAGGGTCAGGGTGACGGACGTGCCGCGCGCCTCGCGGTCGATCGCGGACACGGAGAACTCGCCCTGACCGTCGGATTCCCAGAGCACGCCCTCAGACGCCGGCAAGCCGGCGCGGCGGCTGCGCACGGCGACCTTTTCCGCGACGATGAAGGATGAATAGAAACCCACGCCGAACTGGCCGATCAGCTGGGCGTCTTTCTGCTTGTCACCGGTCAGCTGGGAAAAGAATTCGCGCGTGCCGGACCGGGCGATGGTGCCCAGGTTGGCGATGGCCTCGTCGCGCGACAGGCCGATGCCGTTGTCGGTGATGGTGACGGTGCGGGCGGCCTTGTCGAACTCGACGCGGATGCGCAGGTCGGAATCGCCTTCGAGCAGTTCCGGATGGTCGATGGCCTCGAAACGCAGCTTGTCGCAGGCGTCGGAGGCGTTGGACACGAGTTCGCGCAGGAAGATTTCCTTGTTGCTGTACAAGGAATGGATCATCAGGTGCAGCAACTGCTTGACTTCAGCCTGGAAGCCCAGGGTTTCAGCCGTCTTGGTGTCGGTTTCGCTCATGATTCGGGTGGGTTCGAAGGTTCTTGCGGGATTGCGCGGCGCCCCGCACGGCGCGCCGGCGGGGCGGACTGCAGGATCATGTGGGGCCGGCGGGCATGGTTTTCAAGACCCGGCCGACGGCAGCGGCGGCGGCATCGGCGGCAGGGTCCCGCCCGCCTCCGGCCCACCTGGCGTGCGGACCGGCGCCCGCAGCTGCGGCATCTCGACAGTGGACGCCGGGCCGGTCATGCGCGCGCCGTGGCGACGGATGATGTCGGCGATCTTCAGCAGGACGTCTTCCTGAGTGTCCATATAGTCGTTGTAGTCGGTGCCGACCGTGAAGGCGTACAGGGACAGCTTCAGGGAAAATGTTCCGCAGCTGCTGAAGTTGAAGGCGAAGAAATCGTGCTTCACTCCGGGGTGCTGGCGCAGCATGGCCCGCACATCGGCGACGATGACCGGCACGACGTCGATGTCGGCGTAGCGGATGTGGATGTCCTCCATGATGCGGCGGCTGGTCATGCGGGTGTGGTTGATGACCGGCTGAGTGTTGAACATGGCGTTGGGTACGTAGAAGGGCTTGCAGTCGAAGCCGATCAGGCGCGTGGCGCGCCAGCCGATGTGCTCGACCCCGCCCATCAGGTCGGTGCCGGGGATGATGATGTATTCGCCGACCTTGAACGGACGACTGGCGAAGATCGTCAGCCCGCCCAGCAGGTTGGCCACCAGGCTCTGCGCGGCGAAGCCCACGGCGATGCCGCCCATGCCGCCGAAAGCCAGCAGGCCGGCGATGGAAAACCCCAGCGCCTGCATCATCATCAGGATGGCCGTGATGACGACGGACGCCTTGGTCAGCTTGCCGATGGCGTCGGCCGCCGTGGGGTCGAGCTCGCGACCATGCTCGCGCGCCCGCAACAGCAGGTTGTCCTGGATACGGTTGACCGCGCGCAGCAGCAGCCACATCACCGCCAGGATCACGCCTACATCGCGGATCGGCGCCAGGCCATGCGACAGCAGAGAGTCCTTGGCGAAATCGCCGACGGCCTCCCGCAACAGGATCTGGCTGGCCAGCGCGATGCCCAGCACCCAGACCAGCAGCTGCACCGGCAACGCGGCGCCCGCCAGCAGGCCGTGTCCCCAGGCATGCCGCACGGGATGCAGGCGGCGGGCGATGCGTTCCAGCACGAGCCGCAGGAAACCGCCGATCAGGAGGGAGCCCAGGACGGCGGCGAACACCAGGATGACGGTCCGCCACTCATGGTAGACCGCCGTCAATTGATCAAGAAAAGAAGACAAACCACGAAACTCCGGTTGAAATCGATGACGCCCCAGTGTATCGGCCGGCCAGGGGAGCCTTCAAATCGCCGCTGTCCGTGAATAGTCCTTATTTGTTTCCAGATATCTCCGGATGGTGGGCGATCCGCTAAGGTTATCCCGCAGGAAAAACGACGCTTCCCGCATCATCCCGCAGGAGACACACCATGTCCGGACGACGCACGGGCCCCGACGCGGGCCGTATGGCGCGCGCCACACTCGGCAACCAGCTGTTCATCGCCGCCACCCTGATCACCATCCTGGTGATGGCGGTCCTGGCCTCCATCATCACCTGGCAGAACCGGCAGACGGCGATCGACAACGTCGGCGCCGCCAACCGCTATGGACTGCGGGGCTACGATCGCACCCTGCAGCTGATCTACGACATCGCCCACAAGCGCAGCGAGTCCCTGTATCCGGTGCTGATCCGCTATATGAGCGGCGAGCCCAAGCCCACCGGCCGGGTCGAGAACGGACTGCCGGTCTTCAAGTCCTCCGGCATGCCCGTCAACGGCGACCAGGACCTGATGCGCAGTGTCACCGGCATGTCGGCCGAGGTCTACGCCCGCACAGACAAGGGCTGGACACGCATCGCCAGCGCCTACCAGGACCGGCCGGACCACGCCCTGGGCCAGGTCCTGGATCCCTCCGATCCCATCGCCCAGGCCCTGGACCGGGGCGAGGTCACGCACACGCCCGGCCTGATCGGCGGCAAATGGCACCTGATCACGGTCAATCCGCTCAAAGACGGCGGCAGGGTCTACGGCGGCATCGTCGACCACCTGGACATCAGCGCCCAGATCGATCCGGTGCTGAAAGACCTGACCGAGACCAAACTGGCCGGATACGGCCAGCTGTTCGTGCTGCGTCCGGCGGCCGACCGCAAGGACTGGATCCGTGTCGCGGGCACCTTCGGCAAGCCCGGAGATCTGTTCAGCGCCGGCAATCCGCCGGACGACTTCGCGGCCATGAATGGCGCCTTCCAGTCGGCCTCGTCCGGAGTGACGCGCGTCACGGTCAGAGGCCAGGAAATCTTCCTGGCCTGGCAGACGGTGCCCAACTGGGGCTGGCTGATGTACGGCTTCGGTGGTGTCGACGACTACCTGGCCGCGAGCACCCGCGAGATGTGGGTCCAGCTGGGCGTGATGCTGCTGGGCACGCTGCTGATTTCCCTGCTGATCCGCTGGCTGGCCCGCCGCACCCTGAGGCCCGTGCGGGACGTGGTGGTGGGCATGCAGCGGCTGGGCGCCGGCGACCTGACCCATGAAATCCCGGACAGTCCGAACGACAGCCGCAATGAGGTCCACCAGTTGCTGGACAGCCTGCGCGGCACCCAGGAGGCCCTGCGGCGCATGATCCTCCAGGTGCGCCGCGGCGTCGGCGGGATTCACACCGGCGCGCGCGAGATCGCCGTGGGCAACACGGACCTGTCCAGCCGCACGGAAGAGCAGGCCGCCTCCCTGCAGGAGACGGCCGCCAGCATGGAGGAACTGGCCTCCACCGTGCGCCAGAATGCCGACAACGCCCGCCAGGCCGACCAGCAGGCCGCGAGCGCCTCGCAGACCGCCCACCAGGGCGAACAGGCCGTCCACGGCATGGTGGACACCATGAAGCGCATCGCCGACAGCTCGTCCCGCATCACCGACATCATCGGCGTGATCGACAGTATTGCCTTCCAGACCAACATCCTGGCCCTGAACGCCGCGGTCGAGGCCGCGCGCGCCGGAGAGGAGGGCCGCGGCTTCGCCGTGGTGGCTGGCGAGGTCCGCGCCCTGGCGCAACGGTCCGCCGACGCCGCGCGCGAGATCAAGACGCTGATCGAGGCGGCATCCAGGGAAGTGGAATCCGGCACCCGCCAGGCGGGAGACGCGGGCACCACCATGCAGGAAGTCCTGGCGGCGGTCAACCGGGTGACGCACATCATGGGGGAGATCGCCTCGGCCTCCGATGAGCAGTCCACCGGGATCGACCAGGTGAACCTGGCGGTCACCCGGATGGATCAGGTGACGCAGCAGAACGCCGCGCTGGTCGAGCAGGCGGCGGCCGCCGCCGACTCCCTGCGGGAGCAGGCCGACCATCTGGCCGACACCGTGGCGGTGTTCCGCACCGGGGAAACCGGTGAGGAGGCCCCGCCCTCGGCCGCGCGGGCGTACCGCGCCTGCCGGGCTAGAAAGGAAGCAGGCGCCAGGCCAGCAGGAACATGACGGCGGCGATGCCGCCGTCCAGCCAGCGCCAGGCCCCGGGCTTGCGGAACAGGGGGGCGCACAGCCGCGATCCCAGACCCAGCGCCGCCAGCCACAGCACGCTGGCCGTCAGCGCCCCGGCGGCGAAGCCGAAGCGGGCATCGGCGAACCCGTGGGCAATCGAACCCAGCACCATCATGTCCAGCCAGAAATGCGGGTTGAGCAGCGTGAAGCCCACCGCCCCCAGCAGGGCGGCGCGGCGCGAGGACACCGCCGCCTGGTCGGCCCGGGGGCCGGCGGCCGGACGCCAGGCCCGGCGCGCCGACTGGATGCCGTACCACGACAGGAACACGACCCCGCACCACAGCACGGCATCCGCCAGCCCGGGAAGCCAGGTCGTCAGCGCCCGCAGGCCCGACACGCTACCGAAGATGAAGAAGGCGTCGATCAGGGCGCACACCAGCAGAATGACGCTCAGGTGCGCCCGGGCGATGCCCTGGCGCAGGATGAAGGTGCTTTGCGCCCCCACCACGGCGAACATGCCCAGCCCCGTCAGCGTCCCGCTGGTCCAGGCGGCGACCAGGGGGGAAACAGTGGGAATGGCGGCGGCGAACATCGGAAACTCCTGCGGCGGAAAAAGAAAGACGGAAAACGAAGCGGCGGATGGCGCACGGCCGGAACCGCCCATCGGGATCGGGCGCCGCGCATCATTCAGGACCGCATTGTGCGCAAGATACGATATAAAATACAGCTAATTTATTTAAATATAGTTTAGTAAATCTTAATCAATCGATCCGGCGCCCGCCCGGTACCGGATGTCGAACTCCGGGACGCACCCCATGCAACTCGATCACGACAACCTGCGCGCCCTGGCGGCCGTGGTCCGCGAAGGCAGCTTCGAGCGGGCCGCCACCGCCCTGCACGTCACCCCCTCCGCCGTATCCCAGCGCATCAAGACACTGGAATCCCGCATGGGGCGGCTGCTGGTCCTGCGCACCATCCCCGCGCAGCCCACGGACGACGGCCGCATCCTGGTTCGACTGGCCGAACAGGCCGCTCTGCTGGAGCACGAGGCCCTGGACCGCCTGGGCATGGGCGAGGACCGCCCCGCGCCCAGCTTGCGCGTCGCCGTCAATCACGACAGCCTGGAAACCTGGTTCATCGAGGCGGCCACCCGCTATGCGGAACAGACCCGCACGACGCTGGACCTGGTTTCCGAGGATCAGGACCACACGGCCGCCCTGCTGCGCAACGGCAGCGTACTGGCGGCCGTCACCACCCTGGGCGATCCTGTGCAAGGCTGCAAGGTCCACACGCTGGGCCGCATGCGCTACATGGCCACTTGCACGCCCGCCTTCCACGCCCGGCATTTCGCCCGGGGCGTCACGCCGGAAGCCCTGGCGCGCGCCCCGGTCCTGATCTTCAACCGCAAGGACGACCTGCAGGCGCAGTTCGCGCGCGGCATCATGGGCGACACACCCTGGCAGCCGCCGACCTGGTGGGTGCCCTCGTCCCATGCCTTCGTATCGGCTACCCTGGCCGGGCTGGGCTGGACCATGAACCCGCTGCCCATGGTCCGCGAGGCACTGGACGCGGGCCGCCTGGTGTCCCTGCGCGCGCGGGCCTGGCACGACGTACCGCTGTACTGGCAGCACTGGCGCACCGGATCACACACCATGGAACGGCTGACCTCGGCCGTGCTGAAGGCTGCCCGCGCCCTGGTGCGCCCGGCCCGCGCGGCGGGACCGGCCGTCGGGGAAGCGGCCGGACGGCCCCCGGCCTGAGTCCCGTCCGGACCCCGCTGTCAAGCGCCCTGGCGCAGGCGGCTCAGGGTCATGGTCGGCGTGATGGCCTCCGGATCCAGCAGGCAATGCAGGATGGCCGGCAAGCCACTGTCCAGGGCGCGCCGCAGCGCCGGGACGAAGTCTTCCGTCGTCTCGACGCGTTCGCCATGGCCGCCGAAGGCGCGCGCATAGGCCGCGAAATCGGGATTGCGCAGCGCGGTCGCCGACACCCGGCCGGGATAGCGCCGCTCCTGGTGCATGCGGATGGTGCCGAACATGCCGTTGTCGATCAGGATCACCAGAATAGGCAAGCCGTACTGGACCGCCGTGGCGAATTCCTGGCCGTGCATCATGAAGCAGCCGTCGCCCGCCAGGCACACCACCCGACGGTCCGGATAGAGGCGCTGGGCGGCCACCGCCGCGGGCAGACCGTAACCCATCGATCCCGAAGTGGGCGCCAGTTGAGTGCCATAGGCGCGAAAGCGGTAGAAGCGGTGCAGCCAGGTGGCGTAATTGCCGGCCCCGTTCGTCAGGATGGCGTCTTCGGGCAGCACCGCGTTCAGATGCGCCATCACCCGGCCCATCTGCAGGGCGCCGGGATGTTCGATGGCCGACGGATCGCTCCATTCCTGACGCCGCGCATGCAGCCGCTCGCAGCGCTGGCGGCGCGCCGCCGTCGCCGTGGGCGCCAGGGACTCGATCGCGCGCACCCAGGTTCCGGGGGCGCAGGCCATGGCGATGTCCGCCTGGTAGACGCGGTTCAGTTCACCGACGTCGGGATGCACGTGAACCAGCGTCTGGGACGGATTCGGCACGTCGAGCAGCGTATAGCCCTGGCTGGGGATTTCAGACAGGCGTCCGCCCACGGCCAGGATCAGGTCGGATTCGCGGATCGCCTCCAGCAGCCGGGGATCGGCGCCCAGCCCCAGGTCGCCGATGAAACAGGGATGGTCCACGGGGCACAGCATCTGACGGCGGAACTGCACCGCCACCGGCAGGGCGTGGCGTTCGGCGAAAACACCGAACGCCTGCACGGAACGGGCGCTCCAGCGGCTGCCGCCGAGGAGGGCCAGGGGCCGTTTCGCATCCGCCAGGCGGTCGGCCAGGGCCTGGATCTGCGCGGCCGAAGGCAGGGTTTCCGGCACGTGACAGGGCCGCGCATCGGCCACCGCCACGGTTTCGCCCAGCATGTCCTCCGGCAGGGCCAGCACCACCGGTCCCGGCCGCCCGGACAGCGCCACGTGGAAGGCGCGCGACAGGTATTCGGGGATGCGTTCCGCCTGGTCAATCTCGGCCGCCCACTTGACCTGGGAACCGAACACGGCGCGATAGTCCATTTCCTGGAAGGCCTCGCGGTCCCGCATCGCCCGGTCGATCTGTCCGACCAGCAGGATCAGGGGCGTGGAATCCTGGGACGCCACGTGCACCCCCGCGAACGCATTGGCGGCGCCCGGCGCCCGGGTCACCAGACACACCCCGGGCCGGCCGGTCAGCTTGCCGTAGGCCTCGGCCATGATGGCGGCCCCGCCTTCCTGGCGGCAGACCGTGACCTGGATATCGGCGTCGACCAGACCGTCGAGCACGGGCAGATAACTTTCCCCCGGCACGCAGAACACGTGTTCCGTGCTGTGCAGGCGCAACTGATCCACCAGGATATGCCCGGCCATGCGGGGGCCGGCGCTGGAATGCGAAGTCATGAAGGATTCCTTTGCGAAATTTGATCGGAATGCAGGGCGCAGCGCGCGGCGGCCAGATCCCAGGCCGCGCAGCCGACGGATTTGAAGACAGCCGCGCCTTCAGGCGGCCCGTCCGCCAGCAAGCCCGCCAGAGAGCGCACACGCGACCAATCCACGTCCGCCTGCAAATAGTCGCCCGCTTCGTGCCGGGCGCCTTCGGGATCGTCCACGAACAAGTGACTGCCCGCCAGCGTCCGCGCGCCGATTTCTGCCAGGTCGTCACGGTAGGCTCCCACGCCGATCACCAGCCGGCCGGCACGCGGGGGCTGGTCGTACACCGGCACCGCACTGGTCGTCGCCGTGATGACCAGATCGGCGGCCGGATCGACCTGGCCGGCGGCCCGCACCCGGCTGTCGCCGCAGGCCTGGGCAAAGAAGTCGGCCCGGCCCGGCGCATGGCCGATCGCATCGATCCGCAGGTCCGGATACAGTCCGAGCAGGGCTTGGACATGGCCCGTCGCCTGGGTGCCGGTGCCAAATATCGCGGCATGGCGGGGACCGCCGGGCCGCAGACGGCTGACAGCCAGCATCGACACCGCCGCCGTGCGCCGCGTCGTGACGGTCGGCCCGTCCAGCAACAGGCGCAGGCGGCCCGTCTCGCCGTCATAGACCGACACCATGCCGTTGATGGTCGGCAGCCCCAACGCGCGATTGTCCGGCGCGACATTGACCAGTTTGTGGATGCCCACGTCCGCCGCCGTGGCCGGCATGGACAGCATGACCGCCCCGCCGGGAAACGGCACCGCCTGCCGCGCCGGCGCGCACAGACGGCCCGCCGTCATGTCCTCTGCCGCCCGGGCGATCTCCCGCATCAGGGCCGGGAACGGCAACAGCGCCGCCGTCCGGGCCGCATCGCAGACCTGCAGATCACTCATGTGCCTCTCCTTGGATCCTTTTATTCATGCTTCGGATCCGGCAGACTCAATTCCCCAGGCGTGGTGCTCACCCACAACACCCGCGCCTCGGCCGCGCCCTTGTTGACCACCCGATGCCCCATCCGGCTGTCGATGTAGAAGCAATCGCCGGCCTGCAGGGTTTCGGGCTGGTAGAACTCGGTGTGCAATTCGATCTCGCCTTCCAGGACGTAGACGAACTCTTCCCCCTCGTGACGGCTCCAGCCTTCGTTGGCCTCCAGCGTCCAGGCTTTGATCCGGGAATCGAACGGCATCATGCGCTTGTTGGCCAATTGGGAACAGAGCAAGCGATGGCGATACAGCGGCGTATCGTGAAGATTGCCCTGCCCAGCCCGTTCGATGCTGCGCCGCCCCGCGCCCATATGCGCCTGCGCGGGCACAAACAGTTCGGCGACGTCCACTCCCAGGCCGTGAGCCAGGTTCAGCAACACATCGTAGGTCGGGGAAATCAAGCCGTTTTCGATCTTGGACAGCGTGGATGTAGAAATCCCGCTGGCCTTGCCCGCCTGCCCCTGCGTCCAGCCCCGTTGCAGCCGCAACGCCTTGAGGCGTCCGGCCAACGCGGATTGCTGTTCCTTGACGACGGCTTTATCTACTTTCAATTCCTCTTCCTTGATCCATACACGCTTAACGCGCGACCTGGCGGCGCGTCCCCGAGCTGAGGTAGGCTTCCCGCACCTGTTCATCGTGCAGCAAGGCCTCGCCGGTGCCCGTCAGGGTAATGCGGCCATTGACGAGCACATAGCCCCGGTCGGCCAGACGCAAAGCATGCTGGGCGTTTTGCTCGACCAGGAAAATGGTCTTGCCCAGGGTGGCGATATCCCGCAGCGTCTGCAAAATCTGGCGCGCCACCAGGGGGGCCAGGCCCAGGCTCGGCTCGTCGAGCAAAATAGTATCAGGCCGGCCCATCAATGCGCGCGCGATCGCCAGCATCTGCTGCTCGCCGCCGGACAAGGTGCCCGCCCGCTGATTGCGCCGTTCTTTCAGACGCGGGAACAGATCGAACATGGCCTCCCGATCCTCGTCCGCATGCGCCATGCCGACCGACAGCGTCCCCAGGATCAGGTTTTCTTCGACCGTCATCGCCGGAAAGATCCGCCGGCCTTCCGGCACCTGCGCGATCCCCCGGCGCGCGATCCGGTGCGGCGGGACATGCAGCAGGCTTTCGCCGCGATAGGTGATGGCGCCGGCCGAAGCCCGGGGTTCGCCGAAGATGGACATCAGCAACGTGCTTTTCCCCGCGCCATTGGCGCCGATCAGGGAAACGATCTCGCCCGCATCCACATGCAGGCTGACCTGATGCAGCACCTGAATGGGGCCATACGCCACATCGACGTCCCGCAGCGCCAGCAGAGGTTCGCTCATGTCAGATCCTCCTCTCCGCCCAGATAGGCCGCGATCACGGCGGGATTGCCCCGGATCGCCTCGGCATCGCCCTGGGCGATCACGCAGCCGTGGTCGAGCACGATGATGTGATCGGAAATCCCCATGACCAGCCCCATATCGTGCTCGATCAGCAGCACCGTCACCTCGTGATGCTCGCGCAGCTCGGTGACGAGATCCGACAAGGCCTCGGTTTCGCGGGGGTTCAGCCCGGCAGCCGGTTCGTCCAGGCAGATCAGCCGGGGCTTGCCGCACATGGCGCGCGCGATTTCCAGCCGCCGCTGCTGGCCGTACGGCAGTTCACCCGCCAGACGGTTCCCCGCGTCCGCGAGACCTACGGTATCCAGCCAGCACCAGGCCGTTTCCAAGGCCAGATCCTCCTGGCGGTCATAATGGGCGCTGCCCAGAAAACCGCGCCACAGATTGCCGTCCAGGGCGCGGTGCTGGGCCACCAGCAGGTTCTCCAGCACCGTCATGTCCTTGAACAGGCGGATGTTCTGAAAGGTGCGCGCGATGCCTGCCCGCGCCACCAGATGCGAACCGCCGACGAAAAAGCGATCCAGCAAATCATTGACCCGCACGAGGCGGTGGCCGTCATTGAAGACAATCTGCCCGGCCGAGGCCCGGTAAAACCCCGTGACGCAATTGAAGACCGTGGTCTTGCCGGCGCCATTGGGACCGATCAGGGCCGTCACGCTCTGCGGCATGACGTCGAAACTGACATCCTGATTGGCAATGATGCCGCCGAATCGCTGCGTCAGCCCCCGGACACTCAGCAGAGGAGCCGCCGCGGACGGGCGTTCAAAGCGGGCGTCCGTCATATGGCCTCCCGGCGTTCAAAACGGGTCCGGCCCGGACGTACCAGGCCATACGGCCGCCAGATCATCATGCCGATCATCAACAGGCCGAACAACAGGATGCGGTAATCCGCCACGGCCCGCAGGATTTCAGGCAGCAGGGTCAAGGCGATGGCGGCCAGAATCACCCCCAGCGTGGACCCCATGCCGCCCAGCACGACAATGGACAGGATCAGGACGGACTCGAAAAAATTGAAGGACATGGGGCTGATGAAACCCTGATAGGCGGCGAAGAACACCCCCGCAATCCCCCCGGTCGTCGCCCCCATCATGAACGCGGCCAGCTTGACCGTGACATGGTTGATCCCCAGGGAACGGCAGGCGATCTCGTCTTCGCGCAGGGCTTCCCAGGAACGCCCCAGGGGCATGCGGCGCAAGCGATTGAAGGCATGCAGCACCCCGATCACCACGATGAACAGCAGGCCGTAGATGAACAAGGCCTTGTAGTCCCCGCTATAGGGCAGATGGAAAAATTCATGGAAGGGCGGCAGGCCATCGCTGCCCCGCCGGCTGAATTCCAGCCCGAACAGGGTGGGCGCAGGCGCCGGCACTCCATTGGGTCCGCCGGTCATATCCACCCAATTGGTCAACACCAGCCGGATGATTTCACCGAAACCAAGCGTCACGATCGCCAAGTAATCGCCGTGCATGCGCAGCACGGGAAAACCCAGCACGGCGCCGCACATGGCCGCCAGCAAGGGCGCCAGCAGCAGCGCAGTCCAGAAGCCTATGCCCAGATACTGCGCGCCCAAGGCCAGAAAATACGCGCCGACGGCATAAAAGGCGACATAGCCCAGATCCAGCAGCCCGGCCAGGCCGACGACGATATTCAGCCCCATGCCCAACAGCACATAAATCAGCACCAGGGTCAGATTGCTGACCCAGACCTTGGGCAGCATGCCGGTCTGGTTCAAAAGCACGGGCAGGATCAGGCCGGCCAAAAAGAGCGCCCACAGCGGCAGGCGCCAGGGATGCGGCTTGCCGCGCAAGCGCGGCAGACCCAGGCCATACGCCAGCAGCAGCAACAGCAGGATGAGAATCAGCGCAAAGCCCGCCCCCGCGTGCATCAGGCCCAGCCCCACCAGCAGCAACAGGCCGGCGCACACAGCCAGGCCCAGCATCAGCACGCGCCGGGGGGAGACATGCGCCCCGGCGGACGCGGAGCCACGTTCCCGGCCTGCCCAATGGCGGCGGCCCGGCCCGCTATGAAAATACAGCTGAAACGCGAGGCGCCCGAGCATCACCAGAACCGCCAAGGCAAACCCGTTGACGATCACCGGCACGCGCCAGGGCAAGAAGCGGAAATCGTACTGATTCAGCACGAGATTCGTGACCGGACTGAACGCCAGCATCACCAGCATGCCCGCGAGCGCCGCATCCTTCAGGCAACGTCCCCAGGGAAAGGGGCGCGGCCCGGTGACAGACAGTGTTTCCTGCGACGCCATTACACTTTCTCCACGGCAGGACGGCCCATCAAACCGCTGGGCTTGAAGATCAGCACCAGCACCAGGACGCCAAAGGAAAACACGTCCTTGTAGTCGCTGCTGACGAAACCGGAGAACAGCGACTCCAGACTGCCCAGCAGCAGCCCCCCGAGCATGGCGCCCGGCAAGGAACCGATCCCCCCCAGCACCGCGGCGCTGAAGGCTTTGATCCCGATGATGAAGCCGATGAAGAAATCGAAAGACCCGTAATTCTGGGTGACCAGCACCCCGGCGATGGCGGCCATCACCGAGCCGATCACGAACACCAGGGAAATGACCTGCACGGTATTCACGCCCAGGATGGTGGCCATGCGGCGGTCCTGCTGGGTCGCCCGGCATTGGCGCCCCAGGCTGGTGCCATGCACGAACCAGGTCAACAGCGCCATGGCCGCGAAACTGACGACGATGATGACCAAGCTCATGTATTTCACCTGGATGAAATGCTCGGCGCCGCCCAGCCGCCAGCTGCCCGTTATCATGGGCGGCACCCCCTGGACATTGGGGCCTTGAGCGAGCTGCATATAGTTCTGCAGCACCAGCGAAACCCCGATGGCCGAGATCAAGGGGGCCAGCCGGTTGGTGCCGCCCAAAGGGCGGTACACCACACGCTCGATGGACCACCCGTACAAACCGGTCATGACCATGGTCAGCACCAGTGTGACCAGCAAGGACAGCACGATGGAATCGATGCCGAAGAAACCGATCACCGCCAGCATGATCGCGCTGATGTACGCGCTCACCATGTAGACATCGCCATGCGCGAAATTGATCATGCCGATGATCCCGTAGACCATGGTGTAGCCGATGGCGATCAATCCATAGATCGCCCCCAGCGTCACGCCATTGATCAACTGCTGACCGAGAATGTACGGGTCCATGCCGTTTCCTTACTTCGCCGCAGGCAGTTCGGCGTAATGGCCGTCGGCGTCCCACTGGTACATCACCACGCTGGGCCTGGTCAGATCCCCCTTGGCGTTCCAGCCTTTTTCACCCAGCACCGTGGACACGTTGTGCTGCTTGAGCCAGCCGGCCAGCTTGTCGCCTTCCGTCGTGCCCGTGCCGGCAATCGCCGCCGACACCGCCTGCACCGCCGCATAGGCATACAAGGTAAAGCCGTCGGAACCCTTGCCCTCGGACGCGAGCTTTTCAACGATCAGGCGGCCGGCCTCGATCTTGCGCGGGTCTTCCGGGAACGACATATACACACCCTGGGCATATTGCTTGCCGCCGGCGGCCGTCACGAACGCAGGATCGACGATCCCGTCATCCGACACAAAGGGAATCGTCAAACCCTGTTCGCGCATCTGCCGCACCAGCGTGCCCGCTTCGGCATACAGACCGCCGAAGAACACCGCATCCACATTCGCGGCGCGGATCTTGGTAACCAGCGCGTTGTAGTCGCGCTCGCCGCGCGTCACCCCGTCGTACAGCGCCGTCTTCACCCCATGGCGCTCGGTTTCCGAACGGGTCGCATCCGCCACCCCCCGGCCATAGGTGTCCTTGTCATGGATGATCGCCACCGTGGCGGCTTTCAGGTTCTTGGCGATGAAGCCCCCCAGCACCACGGCCTGCTGGTCATCCCGCCCGCAGATCCGGGTGACGGTGGGCAGGCTGCGCTCGGTGACCTCCGGATTGGTGGATCCTGTGGCCATCGACAGAATATTGGCCTCGTCATAAATCTCCGAGGCGGGAATCGTGCTGGACGAGCAGAAATGCCCGACCACCGCCGCCACACGATCCTGGTCCACGAGCCGGTGCGCCACCGCCACGGCCTGCTTGGGTTCGCAGGCATCGTCGCCCTTGATAAGCACGATTTTCTTGCCCTTGATCCCGCCCTGGGCATTGAGCGCCTCCGCCGCCGACTGGGCGCCGGTCCAGAGCTGATCGCCAAACGCGGCATTCGGCCCTGTAAACGGACCGGCGACGCCGATCTTGATTTCATCCTGAGCCTGAACGGCCGAGGACACGCCCGCCAAAAGCGCCATACCGACGCACACAGATAAGAAACGCTGCTGCATACTGCCTCCTCCTTCGATCAGCCGGAACTTTCCGGCATACCCTGCCGACTTCACAGGCATGATTTACACGACGTTTTTCTCGATGATGGGCTGGCCTTCCAGAATGCGCCGCCACCCCATCCGGCTCAGATCCAGCGTCCGGAACCGCCCATGGACGATCAGTTCCGACAAGGCCCGGCCGACGGCGGGCGACTGCTGCATCCCGTGGCCGCTGAAGCCATTGGCGAAATAAAGATTGTGCAGATCGGGGTGCAGACCCAGGATCACGTTCTGGTCGACCAGATTCATGTCGTAGTGCCCTGCCCAGCTGCGCCCGCAGCGCAGCGCCTCGAAGGCCGGCACGCGCTGGGCCAACACGGGCCAGAGCACCTCCTCGAACAAGGCATGCTGCACATCGAAATCCAGGCATTCCGCATCCTGGTCCGGCGGCGGCGCGATACCGGTGATGAAGCCCTGCCCCTCGGGACGGAAATACGCCCCGCTGGGATCGATCACCATGGGGCAGCCCGGCAGGCGCTCCGGGCATTGCACATAGAAGACGCTGCGCTTGCGCGCCTGCACCGGCAGTTCGATGCCCGCCAGACGCGACAGCGCCGGCGCGCCGGTGCCGGCGGCGTTGATCAGGGATCCGCAGGACAGCCGCGTGCCGTCATCGAGACGCACGCCCGTGACTTGCGCGCCGGTCCGGTCGATGCCCGTGACCCGGCGCGCCAGATAGGCGGCGCCCTGGGCGATGGCCTTGTGCCGCAAGCCCTGCATCATGCCGTAGGCGTCCAGCCAGCCTTCACCGCTCAGGCCCAGCGCGCCGGCGGCCAGGTCGTCCACGTTCAGCCAAGGATACCGGGCGCGCAGCGCGGCGGCATCCAGCAGGGCGATGTCCGCCCCTTCGCGGCACTGCACGACGTGGTTTTCCCGCAGGATGGGCAGACCGGCAGGCGTAGCCAGGAACAGGTAACCGCCTTCGTGGAAGGCCGGATCGGGCCGGACGTCGTCCACCGCCAGGGTGTCGGCGAAGGTGCGCAGAAACTCCGTGCCAAAGCGTGACATGCGGATGTTCTCCTCGGTGGAGAACTGATGGCGGATAGACGCGGCCGAGAGCGCCGTTGCGCAATGCTGATAGGTGGGATCGGGTTCGATGACGGCCACGGAGCCGTTGAAATCGGGGTCGGCGGTCAGGAAATAAGCCGCCGCGCTGCCGACGGCGGCGCCGCCTGCGATGATGACGTCGAAATGCGTTTGATCCATCCTGCTGCGCTCCTCTAGGGATCATCTGAACAAGTCATCGGGATCGTCGGGCGGTGTGACACGTCCGATTGCGAGGTCATTGTGGAAGCAAATTTTTCCATTTTCTCTAGGTATTTTCCCTGGAGGAAAATTTTTTTCTTATTTAAAAAGTGCGTGATATCCTGTCCCGGATCGGTCCCTTTCATCGACTTTTTCGAGACAGCCCGGAGCCACGCCATGAATCATCAGGATCTTCTACGCACATTCGGCCTGGAGGCCGATACGCTTCGCGCCGGCGGCTTGCCGGTCCACTCCCCCATCGACGGCGCCCGATTGGCGGACCTGCGTCCGCACAGCGCGGACGACAGCCGCCGCATGATCGCCCAGGCGCACGACGCCTTCCTCGCCTGGCGCCAGGTGCCCGCGCCCCGGCGCGGCGAACTGGTGCGCCTGCTGGGCGAGGAATTGCGCGCCCACAAGCGGGCGCTGGGCCGCCTGGTCTCCCTCGAAGCCGGCAAGATCGCCGCCGAGGGCGAGGGCGAAGTCCAGGAAATGATCGACATCTGCGACTTCGCCGTCGGCCTGTCGCGGCAACTGCACGGCCTGACCATCGCGTCCGAGCGGCCCGGCCACCGCATGATGGAGACCTGGCACCCGCTGGGCGTGGTGGGGGTGATTTCCGCCTTCAATTTCCCGGTGGCGGTCTGGTCCTGGAACGCCGCCCTGGCCCTGGTCTGCGGCGACCCGGTCGTCTGGAAGCCCTCGGAAAAGACACCGCTGACGGCGCTCGCCTGCCAGGCGCTGTTCCAGCGCGCGTTGGCCCGTTTCGGCGACGCGCCCGACGGCCTGCTGCACGTGCTGGTCGGCGCCCGCGAGCCGGGCGAAGCGCTGGTCGACGACCCCCGGGTGGCGCTGGTCTCGGCCACCGGGTCCACGCGCATGGGCCGCGAGGTCGGGCCGCGCGTGGCGCGGCGCTTCGGCCGCTGCCTGCTGGAACTGGGCGGCAACAACGCCATTATCGTGGCCCCGTCGGCCGACCTGGACATGGCCGCGCGCGGCATCCTGTTCGGCGCCATCGGCACGGCCGGCCAGCGCTGCACCACCACGCGCCGCCTGATCGTCCACGAATCGGTCGCCGACGCCCTGCTGGCACGGCTGAAGGCCGCCTACGCCAGCGCCGCGGTGGGTGATCCGCTGGACCCCGGCACCCTGGTCGGTCCGCTGATCGATCGGGCCGCCTACGAGGCCATGCAGGCGGCGCTGGAACAGGCCCGCGCCCAGGGCGGCGCAGTCACGGGCGGCGAACGCCTGCTGGCCGACCGCTACCCGGGCGCCTGGTACGTCCGCCCGGCCCTGGCCGACATGCCCGGACAGACGGACGTCGTGCGTCACGAAACCTTCGCTCCGATCCTGTACATCCTGCGCTACCGCGAGTTCGACGAGGCCCTGGCGCTGCACAACGACGTCCCGCAGGGCCTGTCCTCGGCGATCTTCACCACGGACCTGCGCGAGGCCGAGACCTTCCTGGGCGCCACGGGATCGGACTGCGGCATCGCCAACGTCAACATCGGCACCTCGGGCGCGGAGATCGGCGGGGCCTTCGGCGGCGAGAAAGAAACCGGCGGCGGGCGCGAATCCGGGTCCGACGCCTGGAAGGCCTACATGCGCCGCGCCACCAACACCGTCAACTATTCCCGCGCGCTGCCGCTGGCGCAGGGCATCCGGTTTGGATGAGGCAGGGCATAGGTCAGTCCCTGAGGACTGACCTATGCCTGACGAATCCGGGCCGCTTGCAAGCGGCGAGGTGGAGAGATGCCACGGCTGAAGACTGGCCGCGACGTGGACGAATCCGAACCGCGCGGCCAGCGACAGCCCCGTACCGGCGGGGCTTCGGCGGCCTTCTGCTGCCAGCCCCGGCGGCGGAAATAGATGCCCTTCATCCACCGCGTCAGACCCGTGCAGCCCGGCAGGACCAGAGGCAGCCGCGCGAGATACAGCGGCGGCAGGCCCTTCAGCCGCAGTCCCGGTGCCAGCGGATGCATTGCGCGGCGCGGCCGGGAGCGATACGCTTGCCGGGCCGCCGTCACCCCGGGAGCCCTCTTTGCCGAACGATCCGATCACCAATGAATTCCTGCATGTCCTGTTCCTCGTCGCCATCGCCGCCGAAGCCATGACCGCCGCGCTCGCGGCCGGGCGGCGGGAAATGGACTGGCTGGGCGTTTGCCTGCTGGGCTGCATCACCGCGCTGGGCGGCGGCTCGGTGCGCGACCTGCTGCTGGACCACCACCCCCTGTCCTGGATCGCGCATCCGTCCTACCTGCTGCTCACCGGCGGCGCGGCCCTGGTCACCATCGCGGTCGCCCGGTTCATCCACCCGCTGCGGCACCTGTTCCTGTTCCTGGACGCCGTCGGGCTGGTGGTCTTCACCGTGATCGGCTGCGACATCGCCCTGGGCCTGGATCTGCCCTGGAGCATCGCCATCGTCTCGGGCATGATCACCGGCTGCGTGGGCGGCGTGCTGCGCGACGTGCTGTGCAACGAAGTCCCGCTGTTGTTCCGCGCCGAACTCTACGCCACGGTGTCCATCGTCGCGGGCGCCCTGTACGTCGCCGGCCTGGCGCTGGACCTGCACCAGGAAACCGTCACGGGCGGCGCGCTGGCGATCGGCCTGGCGCTGCGATTGCTGGCCCTGCGCTTCGGCTGGAGCATGCCGAAATTCGTCTACACGCGGGACCTGCACTGACGCGGGCGCACCGCCCGATGCGCCGGCCGCCGGTTTGCGCGACAATCGTTCCCGCGTCCTCCTCCACACTCAGGCGGCCCCATGTTCCTGCATACCCTGCTGCTCGTCATGACGATCCACGCCGTGGCCCTGGTCTCGCCCGGCCCCGATTTCGCCGTCGTCACCCGCCTGTCCATCGTGTCGGGCCGGCGCGCAGGCCTGTGGGCGGCGGCCGGGGTCGCCAGCGCCATCGGCGTCTACACCCTGGTCAGCCTGATGGGCCTGACCCTGGTGCTGGCCGCCCTGCCGGGCCTGTCGCGCGCCCTGTCCATCGCCGGCGCGCTCTACCTGATGTGGCTGGGCATCCAGTGCCTGCGCTCCAAGGGCCACATGCCCGAATCGGGCTCCTCCGCCCCGGGCGGGCGGCGCGCCTACGTGACCGGGTTCTTCACCAACCTGCTCAACCCCAAGGCCATGCTGTATTTCGGCTCCATCCTGTCCCAGGCGGTCACCCCGGACCTGGGCGGCGCGCACCTGGCCGTCGTCTGGACCCTGCTGGTGGCCGAATCCCTGCTGTGGTTCGCCCTGGTGGCCACGCTGTTCTCGGCCCCGCGCATGCTGCAATGGCTGCGCACCCGCCTGCGCTGGTTCGACCGCGCCATCGGCGTGGTGCTGCTGGGCCTGGCGGCCAAGGTCGGCAGTTCGGGGATGTAGCCGCGCGTGACCGGCGCGGCGGGCTCCAGACGCCACGTCCCGCCCCGCGCGGAAATCGAGGCGGGGCCGCACCGGCTCAGGCCGCGGCGCCGCCGGCCGGGCAGCCGCTGTGGAAGCGGAATTCGGCGTCCGGCGACTCGATCAGTTCCCGTTCCGCCGCGCGGATCCGGAGTACCGCGCGTTCCACGTCGCGGGCCTCGCCGAAGCGCCGCGCGAACCGCAGGTAGCCTTGATAGTGACGATTTTCCGATTGCAGCAACCCGGCGTAGAACGCGGCCAGATCCTCGTCCAGATGCGGCACCAGCGCGGCGAAGCGCTCGCAGGAACGGGCCTCGATGAAGGCCCCTACGATCAGGGTATCGACCAGCTTCGCCGGTTCGTGGGTGCGTACTGTCGCCCGCAATCCCGACGCGTAGCGGCTGGCCGTGAGCGGCCGTAGCTCGATGCCGCGCCGCCTCAGGATACGCAGCACCTGTTCATGGTGTACCAGTTCTTCGCGGGCCAGCTTCGACAAGGCCATCGACAGCTCGGCATCCTGGCCGTAGCGCGCGATCAGGCTCATCGCGGTCGCGGCCGCCTTCAGTTCACAGTTTCGGTGGTCGAGCAGCAGCACGTCCTGTTGCGTCAGGGCGGTCCGCACCCAGGCCTCGGGCGTGGGACACGGCAGAAAATCGAGCGGATCGGCGGGCAGTTCGGGCGGGTTCATCGAGTCTTTCAAGGTCTGCGAGCGGAGGCCGATCCGGCACGCGGCGGTTCGCCTGTCCCGAGCGGCTGCGCAAGGCCGGGCATGAAGCGCCAGGCGATCAACCACCCCACCGCCTGCACGGCGCACAGCGTGGCCACGGTGCCGGGCCAGCCTCCCACGGTGTAGGCGATGCCGCACCCCCAGGCGCCCGCGAAGCCGCCGCAATAATACGCCCCGTAATACAGGCCGCTGGCCAATGAACGGCCGCTGGTGACCCGGTGGGCGATGAAGCTCATCGTTGCCGACTGTGTCACGAACACCCCGCAGGCCGCCACGGCCAGCGCGGCCACGATGGCCCAGACCGGCGCCGCCAGCGACCCCAGCACGCCCAGCGCGGACACGGCCACCGCCGCCAGCACCGTGCGCCGTGAGCCGATGCGCGGGATCACCTGCCCCGCCAGCGGCGTGACCACTACCCCCAGCAGATAGACGCTGAAAATGTTGGCCAGGTCGCCCGGACTGAAATGGTAGGGAGCGGCCGCCAGATGCAGGTTGACGAAGGTGAACAGCCCGACCAGGGCGAACAGCACTGTGAAGCCCAGCGCACAGGCCACCCGCAGGGCGGGATTGCGCAGCAGCCGGCCCAGCGACGCCAGGTTGTCGGCGACCCGGACATTGGCCACGAAATGGCGCGAGGGCGGCAGGCCGCGCCAGACCAGCCAGGCGCCTGCCAGGTTGATCGCCGCCATCGCGCCGAATGCCGTGCGCCAGGCCATGAATTCGGTCAAGTGCCCCATCAGGAAGCGGCCCAGGAAACCGCCCAGCACCGAGCCTGTGATGTATCCGGTGACCAGCCGCACCATCGCGGCGCCGCGGAATTCCTCGCCGATATAGGCGATCGCCACCACCGACACGCCCGGCACGGCCAGCCCCTGCAGAAAGCGCAGCACCAGCAACCCGTGCACGGACTGCACCTGCGTCATCAGCGCCGTGGGCACGGCCAGCGCGAACACGGACACCGTGATCAGCCATTTGCGCCCCAGGGCGTCGGACAGCATGCCGATGAAGGGCGAGATCAGCGCCACCGCCAGCACCGTCATCCCCACGGCATTGCCGATCTCGACCACGGAGGCGTTCAGGTCCCGCCGCAATTCGGGCAGGATCGACTGCACCGAATACACCTGAATGAAGGCGAACACGCCCACCAGCGCCACGGTCAGCAGCAGGGGCACGGTCAGCCGGTAATAGTCGTCCGAGGGGGAGGATGGAGCGGGAGAGGCGGGCATGGGAAAAGGACCGGAAACGGTTGCGTGGGCCCAGCGGGTCCGCAGGCGTTAGCTTACCCCAGTTGACCGGCGCGGCGCGGCCACGGCGCGGTCAGAGCCCCAGGAACCGGAACGGCTCGGCCGGCGTGAACTGGCCGTTGGCCATCCCGGAGTGGATCCGCGTCTGGTCGGGGCCGAGCTCGAGCTTCATCACCCGGCCGGTGCTCTCGGAAAAATCCAGTTTCTCCAGATCGACCCAGAAGACGTTCGGCGTGAGCGCCGACTCGAAGAAATAGCGCTTGTGCTTGTGGTCGGCGACCGTCCGCCAGCGCGTGGACGAGATGTTGGGCTGGTCCGGCGTGGTGATGCCATAGGGCACGGACACATTGCGGATCACGCTGAAGACGCTCGCGATCGCCTCGGCCGGGCTCTCGCTCTTCGGAATCGCGTTCACGTAGAAGGCGGCGCGCGCATAGCGATCGGAGGCCCGGTTCGTGCCCGGCAGCATGACGGTGCCGCCGATCTGCCGCCAGTAGGCGTTCAGCGCGAGCTGCTGCTCGAACACCGGGGAATTGGTCATCACCTGGTAATCGCGGCTGTGGTGGATGACCTGTCGCCCTCCGATGTACTCGACGATGGCGCTGTCGCCGCCGGCATCCGACAGGGACAGGTGCAGGGTGGCGAGCCGGTCCTCGCCCGGCACCCGGTCGGTGACGAGGGTGAAAGGCTCCTTCGCCAGAACATCGACCGCCTCCTGGACGGTGGCGAAATTGTCCAGCGCATATTGTGCCCAGGCCGCCAGGGACAGGCCCGGCGTCGTGCCATCGTATTCGGGATAGGAGGACTCGACCAGCCACAGCACGTTGGCGACGAGCCCGGCCTCGTTCATGCCGTCGGTGGTCGAAATATCGTAGCCCGACGCGATGACGCTGCCGTACTTCGACGTCCATTCGATCGAGTTCGGCCCCGCCTCTCCGGACCGCCGCATGCCGCGCGGGAACGCCCACAGATTCGTCCCGACGTCGGTCTTCCAGTCCATGGATCGCGCCGTGATCACCTGATCGCCGGCGCCGAGGTAGACGAGACGCGTGCAGGCATCCGCGGCCGGTGCGGCCTGGAGACCGGCGAACGCGAGCAGGCCGGCGCACAGAATCGGGAAGGAACGTTTCCGAGCGGTCATCGAGATACTCCCATTCGACTGTCGATGACCGTTTATAACAGGATGGCGGTCTGGGGGGCGGGCCATCGGGCTGTCCGCGAACCGCAGGTCCGAGATGCACGTCAATCATTCCCCGCCGCCGGCGGTCGAGGCCTACTACCGGCATTTGGGTGAGCGGCCCCGGTTCAGGGCGCGGGAGAATGGGGTGGCTTGAGAGCGTAGCTGGTGCTGCGCCCGCCCGCCTCCGAGCGCTGCAATACGCCCATGGCGACCAGTTCGTTGATGTCCCGTAGCGCGGTGTCAGGCGAGCACTTGGCGAGCGCCGCCCATTTTCCGCTGGTCAACTTGCCCTCGAAGCCATCGAGCAGGCGATTCAGCACCCGCACCTGTCGGGCATTCAGCGAGGCGCCCGACACGCGCTGCCAGAATCTCGCCTTGTCCAGTACGGCATCCAGCGACCGATGCGCATAGCCCACTGCCTCGTCCAGCATCCGCAGGAACCACAGCAGCCACTCGGTCACATCCAGCGTCCCTTTTTGCGTGCGCTCCAGGATGTCGTAATACGCCTTGCGTTCGCGCCGAATCTGCGCCGACAGGCTATAGAAGCGCTGCGGACTGCCATCGGCCCGGGCCAACAGCAGGTCGCCGATGGCCCGAGCCACACGGCCATTGCCATCCTCGAAAGGATGCAGCGTGACGAACCACAGGTGACCGAGCCCGGCCCGGATCAGTGCCGGCGCCGCCGCATCGGGCGCATTCACCCACCCCAGAAAGCGCGCGAGTTCCGCCGGCAGGCGCGCGGCGGGAGGGGCCTCATAGTGCACTTTCTGGCGACCCACGGGACCGGACACCACCCGCATCGGCCCATGCGCATCATCCCGCCAGGCACCAGTGACGATCCGGCTCAAGTCCGAATAACCCGTCGGGAACAGCGCGGCATGCCACCCGAACAGACGCTCGACCGTCAGCGGGTCGGCATTGCTGACCGTGGCGTCGAGCACCATCTCCACGACACCTTCCACATGCCGATCGGCCGGGGTCAGCGCACCGATATCCACCCCGAGACGGCGCGCAAGCGACGAGCGCACCGAAGCGGCGTTCAAATGTTCGCCTTCGATCTCGCTGGTCTTGAGCACGTCGTCCGTCAGCGCGGCCAGGCTGACCTCGTCACGCAGGCCCAGGCCGACGTCGGCGAGGCGCCCCAGCAGCAAGCCTTGCGCGCGGCTGACCCGCGACAGGGGCTCGGCCAGCGCCGCCAGATCGTAGCGCCAGTCCGGCCAGTCGGGAGCTTGCCAAATGTAGAGGTAATCACCGCTATTCATGCGGTAATTATGGGGCGGATTTGGTGCGAGGACAAGGGATTCACCGCAGAGAATGCGGTGATTATGGGATTATTCGCCGCTCGCGTGTTGGGAGGGCATCGGGCTGAAATGGGGTATTTTCCTCGTGGATACCTTATTTCTGCGGCTCGATTGCCCTATTCTCACACGTTGAACGGGAAGAGCGGGGCACTACGAGCCGCGCCATTGCTTGCTGTACTGGCTGGCATGGTCATTTCGCACCCGCTTTCATACCCGCTTTTGAAAAAGTACATCACCACGTTACATAGGTGAAAGAACGCATGAAACCAACGGCTGTCCTGCCGCCTGACATTCGATACCCGCGTCCCACAAGGGCTGCGCGAAACTGCCAAAGCCAAAGCCTACAATCGCAAACACAAGCAGGAAAAACCACACGCGATCCTTCGGGCCGTCCTGCCGCTTCGACCAAGCACCAAGACGACGCACCTGAAAACCAAAAAAATAAACCACAGGCAATGCAACCGCAAAAACGACGGAAACGATTCCAACAGCAAAGTGCCCCATGGACATCCTCTCTTAACGTCCGAAATTCATCTAACCGATCAGGCAATAGCCTGGATGCCATTTTTTTCCACCACGGTCAGCAGGCGCAAGGCCGGGCCGCCGGGCTTCTTTACACCGCGCTCCCAGTCGGAGACAAGGTTCTTGCTCACGTTCAGGTAGAGGGCAAAGATTGGCTGCGACAAGTGCTCGCGCTCGCGCAGCGCGCGGATGCGCTCAGGCGGCATGGGTTGCGCCGGCGTCAGGCAGCTTTCGTCGAACTCGCGCATGGTCTGCTTGTCGATGGCGCCCACTTCATGCAGGGCCTCCATCGTCTCGTGGATGGCCGCGTAGGCTTCACCCCGGTAATTCTTCGCCATGATCGTGTACCTCCGTCAATTGCCCCTTGCCGATCAACTCGGCCAAGTGCGTTTCCGACAGCCCCAGCACATGCTCCGCCGCCTTTTTGAAATTGGCCTCTTCGTCATCGTCGATGTTGTCGCGGTCGCTCTTGGCGAACCCGTACACGAAGAAAGCCCGCCCGGCCGTGCGGTACAAGATGATGGTGCGGAAACCGCCTGACTTGCCCTGCCCAGGCCGCGCCACGCGCTGCTTGATGACGCCGCCACCAAGGTCAGCGTCAACCAGGCCTCGCTCGGCACGCCCAACGGCTTCCAGAAGCGCC
The DNA here is from genome assembly GCF_054457555.1 of Castellaniella sp. WN. Lineage (NCBI taxonomy): Bacteria > Pseudomonadati > Pseudomonadota > Betaproteobacteria > Burkholderiales > Alcaligenaceae > Castellaniella > Castellaniella sp. WN. The sequence goes on from NZ_JBTKZC010000002.1 coordinate 284,865, forward strand.
TTGTCCGCGATGCCCTGTTTGCGGGCAAAGCGCTCGAACCAAGCGTTCTTGAAAACCCTCACGTACTGGCCCCGGTAAATTATCTATAACACATAGTATTACATATGACAGCATTAATCGCAAGGGTGCTCACACCCTCAGTGTCATGCCAAAATGGCACTTCATCCGCAGCATGGCTTTGAGTTGTGCCAGTGCGTCTTTTCGGGTTGCTCGATTTCTGGTTTGTCGGTCGTTATCCGCTTTCGCCATGGCGATGGCTTGAGCCAGATAGCCCCAGTCTTTCTGAGTGATTTTCTTTCCGAGAATGCGGGTAAGCGACTCGATGAGTTCATCCCCGAACTCGGAAGTATGGCCGAAGCGTGATGCGTGCCGCCCCCCACCTCTGAAAGGTATCCTGCCCGCCATAGTTACGCCGCCGTGGCGCGCAGCGGCACCACCCTCCCCGGCTCGCTCTGCTTCCACGCATCGAGCGTATCGGCCCACTGCTGCATCATCTTGGCCCGGTCGGCCAGATAGTCCGCACGGTTGTATGTGCGGCGCACAGCGTTAGGCTCCGTGTGCGCGAGCTGGCGTTCGATCCAGTCCGCCAGGTATCCCATTCCGTTCAAGAGCGTGCTGTCCGTGGTACGAGTAGCGTGGGGGCTGAACTTGCCAGCCCAACCCAGCACCAGCACCAGCAAGGCTTGCCGGAAAGAGGCCGTCGCCATTGCCTTTTTGCGGTCATCACGGTTGGGGAAGAGCAACGCATAGCGGCCCGTCACACCGTGCAGGGCGCGCAGCATTTCGACGGCTTGCGTGGAGAGCGGCACGGTGTGCTCCCGGCGCATCTTCATACGGCCTTCAGGGATACGCCACACGGCGGCGTCCAGGTTGAATTCTTCCCACCTGGCCTCAGCAATCTCGATGGGACGGCACAGCGTCCACCACATCAAGCGGAATGCGCAGGCCGTCTCGAACTTGCCGCCATGGCCGTCGAAGTCGCGCAGCAGTTGCCCGACTTCTTCAGGCGCGAGGGGCGCTTGTGCTGGGTCTTGTTGGCTGGGAGCGCCTTGCGCACGGGATAGGTCGGGTCTATTTCGGCGCGAAGAGTGGACACCGCCGGTTCGAACACGCCGGCCATGGTGCGCTTGGCCTCCGCCGCCACGCTCGGCCCGTTCTTCTTGGCGGCAGTCTTCAGCACGTCGAGGATATGCGCCGGCGTGATCTGCTTGACGGGCAGCACGCCGATTTTCGGAAAGACCACGCGGGTCAACATGTCGAGCCGACGCTTTTTGGTGATTGGCTCCCACGTCTTGAGCGCCACCCACTCGCGCGCCACGGCCTCAAAGGTGTTGGCACTGTCCTGCTCGCGCTTCACGCGCTCCAGTTGGCGATTATGGGCGGGGTTGATGCCCTGCTTGACCAGTGCGCGCGCCTTAATCCGCTCATCTCGTGCTTCGGCCAGCGTGAAGCCACCGCCAGCCCGGCGGGCATGAGCAGCCTCCGGCGTCTCGCCGCTTGGCGCCGTGACGTAATCGCCAATGGCAAACACGCTTTCCTTGATGACGCCCTCGCGGACCAGCTTGAAGCGGTAGCGCCACGCCTTCACGCCGTTGGGTTTGACTTCCAGATACAGGCCCTTGCCGTCGGTCAGCTTATAGGGCTTGTCCTGGGCTTTCGCGGTTCTGCACTTGGTATCAGTCAGCACGGGAAATCTCGCTTTTCTGCCATACCCGCTTTTTCTATAGCGGGCTTCAGGGTCATACCCGCCAACACACCCGCTTTTGAAGTGGATAGCAACGAACAACCGAGAACAACAATAAACAAAAAACCCCGCATCTACGCGGGGTTCAGGGGCATTCCGAACTTGGATGAACGTGGATGAACGGTATGTACCACTTACACGTTGAACAAAAAATTCATCACATCCCCATCCTTCACCACGTACTCCTTCCCTTCCGCCCGCATCTTCCCGGCTTCCTTCGCGCCCTGCTCGCCCTTGCAGGCGATGAAGTCGTCGAAAGCGATGGTCTGGGCGCGGATGAAGCCGCGTTCGAAGTCGGTGTGGATGACGCCGGCCGCCTGGGGGGCGGTGGCGCCGACGGGGATGGTCCAGGCGCGGACTTCCTTCACGCCGGCGGTGAAATAGGTCTGCAGGCCCAGCAACTGGTAGCCCGCGCGGATGACGCGGTCCAGGCCGGGCTCGGTCATGCCCATGTCTTCCAGGAAGACGGTCTTGTCCTCGTCGTCCAGGTCGGCGATCTCGGCCTCGATGGCGGCGCAGACGGCGACCACGGGGGCGTTTTCGGCGGCGGCGTAGTCCTGTACCGCCTTCAGGTGCGGGTTGTCCTTGAAGCCGTTGTCCTTGACGTTGGCGACGTACATGGCGCGCTTGGCGGTGATGAAACAGTAGCCCTTGACCAGCGCCTGCTCGTCCTCGTCCAGGTCCAGGCCGCGCACGGACTTGCCCTGGTCCAGCACCGTCACGATGCGCTCCAGCAGGGCCACCAGGCGGATGGCTTCCTTGTCGCCTGAATTGGCCAGCTTGCGGTTCTTCTGCAGGGCCTTGTCGGCGGCGGCCAGGTCGGCCAGGGCAAGCTCGGTGTTGATGACCTCGATATCGGAGATCGGATCGATACGGCCGGCGACGTGGACGACGTTCTCGTCCTCGAAACAGCGCACGACGTGGACGATGGCGTCGGTTTCGCGGATGTTGGCCAGGAACTGGTTGCCCAGGCCTTCGCCCTTGGACGCGCCCGCCACCAGGCCGGCGATGTCGACGAATTCAACCACGGCGGGCACGACGCGCTCGGGCTTCACGATGACCGACAGCTGCGCCAGGCGCGGATCCGGGACCTCGACCACGCCGACGTTGGGCTCGATGGTGCAGAACGGGTAGTTCTCCGCCGCGATGCCGGCCTTGGTCAGGGCGTTGAACAGGGTGGATTTGCCGACGTTGGGCAGGCCAACGATGCCGCATTGCAGTGCCATGAATTCGATTATCCTTGTGTATCGGAAGGCGGGGTCGAGGCCCGGCCTGGAGGAAACTGCGATTGTACCCCGCCCATTGACATCCTCCCCCACCCGCGGGCAGGGGTTCCCGTCGCGATCAATCATGGATTTCAAGCACATCGAAGCCTTCGTATGGGTCGCCGAGGTCGAGAGCTTCCGGGTCGCCGCGGAAAAGCTCCACACCACGCAGCCGGCGATCTCGCAGCGCATCGCGGCGCTGGAATCGTCGTTGTCCGTGCGGCTGTTCGAGCGCAGCGCGCGCGGCATCAAGCTGACTGAAAAGGGGCAGGAACTGCTGTCCCACGCTCGCCGCATCATCGACATGCGCACCGAGATGCTGACGGCCGCCCGGCAGGCGTCCCCGGTCCGCGGGCTGTTCCGGCTGGGCGTGGCCGAAACCCTGGTGCACACCTGGCTGCCGGAACTGCTCGAACGGCTGCACCAGCGCCATCCGGCGCTGGTGGTGGAGCTGCAGGTGGACACCAGCCACGTGCTGCGCGCGCAATTGTTGTCACACCAGATCGACCTGGCCATGCTGGTGGGGACGTCGCAGGATCCGCGCGAGCACAGCCTGCACCTCCGGGACTATTCCCTGGCCTGGGTCGCCAGCCCCAGCCTGCGCCTGCACGGCCGCACCGTCAAGGCGGGGGAACTGGCGGCCTATCCCATCATCACCTACCCGCCGGCCAGCAGGCCGCATCACGCGGTCAAGCGCATCCTGCAGGACGCGGGGATCAAGGAACCCCGCCTGTACGGCAGCGCGTCGCTCAGCACCATCGTCCACATGGCGCGCCACGGCATGGGGCCCTGCGTGATCGCGCCCGCCGTGATCGCCGAAGAACTGGAACAGGGCAAGCTGCGCATCCTGCGCACCGACAGCACCCTGCCCGACATCGACTTCCACGCCTGCTGGCTGGACACGCCCGACAGCCACACGGCCCTGACCGTCGCGCGGCTGGCGCAGGAAATCGCGCGCCAGGCGGGGGCCAGGAAGGATCAGTGATAACCCTAGCCTTCTCCCGGAAATCGCCGGATGAAACGCTCGGAAAAACACATTAAATCTCCTTAAAAACAACAAATTACGATGAATTGATAAAGATTCGTTATGACCAGGCATGCCGATTGATGATTGGACGCGACGGGGGCCGCCACGGTGCAATCCGGAGGAGCCACCCACTCAATGCACTCGACATCCCGAGGAGACCCCATGAAGCATCTGGCCACCATCACGCTCACCGCAGGCGCCGTCCTGCTCGCCTCCGCCGCCGCCGCGCAAGACAAGGTGGACGGCCTGCCCAAGACCCAGATCCAGGTCGCGGGCGCCCTCAGCAACCTGACGCTCTACCAGAACTTCGAGCAGCCCTTCTGGACCAGGACCGTGCCCGAACTGTCGAACGGCCAGGTCACGGCCACCATCAAGGGCTTCAACGAGATGGGCCTGAAGGGCCCGGAAATGCTGCGCCTGATGTCCCAAGGCGTGATCCCGGTCGGCACCTCGACCCTGGCCTACTTCGCCAGCGACAACCCCATCAACGAGGCCATCGATCTGGCCGGCCTGGCGCCCACCGCCGCCATCGCCAAGCAGGTGACCGACGCCTATTCCCCGGCCTACGAGGCCTTCTACGACAAGCAGAACATCAAGGTGCTCGGCTTCTCCTCCTATCCCGCGCAGGTGCTGTTCTGCAACGGCGCGATGAACGGCCTGGCCGACCTCAAGGGCAAGAAGGTGCGCACCAGCAGCCGCACTCAGGCCGAGTTCGTCGAGGCCTTCGGCGGCAGCAGCGTGACCCTGCCCTTCGGCGAGGTCGTGCCGGCCCTGCAGAACGGCGTGGTCGACTGCGCCATCACCGGCTCGATGTCGGGCTACTCGGCCAAGTGGTACGAGGTCAGCACGCACCTGTACGCCCTGCCGATCAACTGGAACCAGCAGATCCACGCCGCCAACAAGGCGTACTGGAACAAGCTCGATCCCAAGGTCCGCGATTTCCTGCAGAAGAACCTGGACGCGATGTTCGAGAAGATCTGGGCCGACGCCGCCGCCGAGACGCAGCAGGGCTACGACTGCAACACCGGCGCCGCCGGCTGCAAGCAGGCGGTCAAGGGCAAGATGACGCTGGTCCAGCCTTCCGAGACCGATCAGGCGCTGCTCAAAAAGGTCCTGGCCGAAACCATCGTGCCGAAGTGGGCCGCGCGCTGCTCCACGCAGTGCGTCCAGGACTTCAATGGCACGATCGGCAAGATCGTGGGCATCACCGCGTCCAAGTAGGCGGACGCGGCCCGCGCCGCGTCCCCAGACCCGCGGCCGGCGGTTCTCCGCCGGCCGCCCAGACTCCGGACCCATCATGAACACATCCGATCGATACCGCGCGCTCGACGGCCTGCTGCGCCGGGCGAACGCGCTCTCCCGCGCCGCCATCTGGGTGGCCGGCGGCCTGACCCTGGCCAGCGCCCTCTACATCACGGGCGACGTGCTGGCGCGCTATTTCCTGGGCAAACCCCTGGGCGGCGCCGACGAGCTGTCCGGCTACGCCTTCGCCATCAGCATCTCCTGGGCGCTGTCGTTCGCCACCCTGCAGCGCGCCAACATCCGCATCGACGCGCTGTACCAGTACCTGCCGCCGCGCGTCGGCGCCGTCTTCGACTGGCTCGCGCTGGTCGTCCTGGGCGTGTTCATCGTGTACTGGACCCGCTACGCCGCCACGGTCGCCGGCCTGTCCTGGGACAACCAGTCGACCGCCAACACGACCTTCGCCACGCCGCTGTGGATCCCGCAGACCCTGTGGGTCGCGGGCCTGCTGTGGCTGTGCGTGGTACTGGCCCTGATGCTGCTGCGTTCGACCGTGGCCCTGGCGACGGGCGACCTGCGCACCGTGCGCGACATCTGCGGCGTGCGCAGCACCAAGGAAGAAGCCGACGCCGAGGCCGAAGCCGGCAAGCGGCTGGTCGAAGGAGACGCGTCATGATCGCCACCGCCCTCGTCCTCCTGCTCGCCCTGCTGGGCCTGAGCATCCCGGTCGGCGCCGCGCTCGGCGTGCTGGGCCTGATCCTGGACCCCCTGTATTCGATGCTGCCGCTCACCCAGGCCATGGGCGAGGTGTCCTGGGGCACCAGCAATGAATTCCTGATGGTCGCCATCCCGCTGTTCATCCTGCTGGGCGAGATCCTGCTGCGCTCGGGCATGGCCGAGAGCATGTACGGCGCCATGAGCCTGTGGCTGTCGTGGCTGCCCGGCGGCCTGATGCACGCCAACATCGGCGCGAGCGCGCTGTTCGCCGCCACGTCCGGCTCCAGCGTGGCCACGGCGGCCACCGTCGGCACGGTCGCCATCCCGCAGATCAGGAAGCAGGGCTACAACCCCTCGCTGTTCCTCGGCAGCATCGCGGCCGGCGGCACGCTGGGCATCCTGATCCCGCCGTCCATCAACCTGGTGATCTACGGTGTGCTCACCAATACGTCGGTGCCCAAGCTCTACCTGGCGGGCATCGTCCCGGGGCTGGCCCTGGCCGGACTGTTCATGCTGGCCATCGCGGTCGCCTGCCTGATGCGCCCGCAATGGGGCGGCCAGCGGATCCAGGCGTCCTGGGGCGCCCGGGTCCGCAGCCTGGTCCAGCTCGTGCCGCCGATCGGCATTTTCCTGCTGGTGGTGGGCTCGATCTACGCCGGCATCGCCACGCCGACGGAAGCGGCGGCGCTGGGCGTGGTCGGCGCGCTGTGCCTGGCCCTGTTCCAGGGCCGGCTGAACTGGGCAATGCTGCGCGACGCCCTCGAAGGCACCATGAAATCCTCGGCCATGATCATGCTCATCGTGATCGGCGCGGCCTTCCTGAACTTCATCATGTCCGCCATCGGCCTGACCAACGCGCTGATCGACACCATCAGCGGCCTGGGCGTCTCGCCCACGGTGATGCTGCTGATCCTGGTGCTGTTCTACCTGGTGCTGGGCTGCTTCATGGAGACCCTGGCGATGATGATCACCACCATCCCCATCGTCGCGCCCATCATGTTCGCCCTGGGCTTCGACCCGGTCTGGCTGGGCATCGTCATCATCATCCTGGTCGAATGCGCGCTGATCACCCCGCCGGTCGGCCTGAACCTGTTCGTGGTCCAGAGCCTACGCACCTCGGGCAGCATGAACGACGTCATCGCCGGCGCCTTCCCCTTCGTGATCATGATGCTGGTCATGGTCGCCCTGCTGGCGATCGCACCCGACATCGCGCTCTGGGCGCCTCGCGTCTTCGGCTGACCCCGCACATACTCCACCACCGGAACATCGCATGAAACTGTTTTTCAACCTGCTCTCCACTGGAGCCGCCGCGCAACTCGTGACCATCGATCTCCACCAATGCATCGTGGCCGGCTGGGCCGGCCGCGACCTGGCCGCCATCGAACACCACATCGAGGAACTGGCCGCCCTGGGCGTGCCGCGCCCCAGCGCGGTCCCCCTGTACTACCGCATCGCCGCCAACCAGGTCAGCCAGGACGACGCGCTGCAGGCGGTGGGCCCGCACTCTTCCGGCGAGGCCGAGGTCTTCGTCTTCACGCATGACGGGCAACTGCTGGTGAGCCTCGCCTCCGACCACACCGACCGCAAGCTCGAATCGACCAGCGTGGCCCTGTCCAAGCAGCTCTGCGTCAAGCCCGTCGCGCGGACGGCCTGGCCATTCGCCGAGGTGGCCGCGCACTGGGACGCGCTGATCCTGCGCTCGTGGATCGAAGAGGACGGCCAGCGCGTGCTCTACCAGGAAGGCCCCCTGGCGTCGCTGCGTCCGCCCACCGAACTGATCGAAGGCTGCTTCGGACCGGCGGGCATGCCGGCCGGCGCGGGGATGACCTGCGGTACCATGGCCGCCATCGGCGGCATCCGTCCATCCACGACATTCGAGATGGAACTGTGCGACCCGGTCCTGGACCGCCGCATCCGTCACGCCTACCGCGTCGAGATCCTGCCCGAAATCGCCTGACCCGATCTTCCCAATCACGCTCCGGAACCGCCATGTTGCCCACCCTCACCGCACTGCAAGCCGCCCTGGACAAGGGCGAGACCACGTCCGTCGCCCTGACGCAGGCCGCCCTGGCCCGCATCACGGACCCGAATGGCGAAGGCGTGCGGACCTTCACCGCGGTCTGGGCGGAACAGGCCCTGGCCGCCGCCCGGGCGTCCGACACCCTGCGCGCCGCCGGGCAGGTCCGATCCCCCCTCGATGGCCTGCCCGTTTCGATCAAGGATCTGTTCGACGTCGCCGGGCACGTCACGCGCGCGGGCTCCCGGGTCCGCCAGGACGAAGCCCCCGCCACGCGTCACGCCGATCCGGTGCAACGCCTGGCGCGGGCGGGCGCCGTGCTGATCGGACATACCAACATGACGGAATTCGCCTTCTCCGGACTGGGAATCAATCCGCACTACGGCACGCCCAGCAGCCCCTGGGACCGCGCCAGCCGCCGAATTCCGGGCGGCTCGTCCTCGGGCGCGGGCGTCTCGGTCGCGGACGGCATGGCGGTAGCCGCCCTGGGCACGGACACGGGCGGTTCGATCCGCATCCCTTCGGCGTTCTGCGGGCTGACGGGCTTCAAGCCCACGGCGTCGCGGGTGCCCTCCGGCGGCACCTTCCCGCTGGCGACCAGCCTGGACTCCGTCGGTCCGCTGGCGGCCTCGGTGGAATGTTGCGCGATCCTGGACGGCATTCTTTCGGGCGACGAGGCCCGCCGACCGCCGGACGCCCCCCCGCTGTCCCGGCTGCGGCTCGCCGTGGCGAACACGCTGGTCCTGGACGGCGCCGACGACGCCGTCCGCAACACCTTCGCCGCCGCGGTCGCGCGGCTGCGCGCGGCGGGCGTCGCCATCGACACGCTGGACCTGCCGGAATTCGAGGAACTGGCGCAGATCAACCGCAAGGGCGGCCTGGTCTGCGCGGAAGCCTATGCGGTCCACCGCGACGCACTGGATGCGCACGGCGACCAATACGATCCCCGGGTGTCCTCGCGCATCCTGCGGGGCCGCGACATCGACGCCGCCGACTACATCGAGCTGCACGCCCGGCGCGCGCGCTGGATCGCTGCGGTCGAGGCCCGGCTGCGAGGCTACGACGCCCTGCTGCTGCCCACCGTGCCCGTGGTCGCGCCGGCCATCGAGTCCCTGCGGGCCTCGGACGAGGCCTACTTCGCCGCGAACGGCCTGATCCTGCGCAATCCCACCCTGATCAATTTCCTGGACGGCTGCGCCCTGAGCCTGCCCTGTCATGCCGCGGGCGAGGCGCCGGTCGGCCTGATGGTCGCGGGCCCCGCCCATACCGACGCGCGCATCCTGGACGTCGGCCTGGCGATCGAGCAAGTCCTGGACAAGCGCTGAACCCGGCGGGGCTCACCCCGCCGCCAGTTCCGGCGCGAAATGCAGCACCAGACCGATCAGCAGCAGCGGCCCGCCGTTGAAGATGGCGTGCAGGGCGATCGAGGCGCCGATGCCACGGCGCACGCGCATCCAGCCCAGTACCAGGCCGGTGACCCACTGCGGCAACACCAGCAGCGGCAGCAGCACCAGCGACATGGCGTTGAGGCGGAAATTGAACAGGTGCACGGCGGCGAAGGCCAGCGCGGTACCGTGGAAGAGCAAAGGATAGGCGCGCCGCGCCAGCCGCCGGCCGCGCCAGGACAGCCGCCAGCCGACCCGCCAGCGGTGGTCGGCCGGATACCAGGCCGGCGCCAGCGCCAGCAGCGCCGCGGCCCCGGCCATCAGGCCCGAGGCGACGCCGGCACCCTGGACCAGGATGGAGGCCATCAGGGGGACGAACCACCACAGCATGGCCGGACGGCGCAACGCGTGGCGGAAGGTGAGTTCCTCGACGATCGGCGCCCAGATCAGGGCCGTCATCCAGGGCAGGTTGTGGATGTCCAGCCGGTGCTGCGCTCCGCCCGCGTCGGCGGCCGACAGGGCCAGGGGGGCGAACACGAAGACATTCACCGTCCACAGCAGCACGGCCCAGTGGGCCAGGCGCCACCAGGGCGCGTTCAGGCACAGGTCCACCCGCATGCCGGGGCCCGTGCGCCGTCCTCCCAGGCGAGGGCCGGGGCGCGGGCGCACGACGAAGCGCAAAAAATCGACGATTTCCTGGCCCATGGTGGGCAGGCCGGCGGGGCGCTGGAAAAGGGGCATGGGCGCCGAGTCAGGAGTGGTTGGCCTGGTGCAGGCGTTCGGTGGCGCGGTCGAAGGCGCCGTCCAGCAGCTGCGGCAGGATCACGCGGCAGCGGTTGATCACGTCCTCGATGCCGGGCATGTCGTCCTTGCGCGGCGGATGCAGGACGAAGTTGACCACCTGCTGGGCCAGGCCCAGGCTGCGCGGATGGCCGATGCCGATGCGCAGGCGCCAGAAGTTCGGGGTGCCCAGCGCGGACTGGATGTCGCGCAGGCCGTTGTGGCCGGCATGGCCGCCGCCAAGCTTGAGCTTGACCGCCCCCGGCGGCAGGTCGAGTTCGTCGTGCAGGACCAGGATTTCCTCGGGCTGGAGCTTGTAGAAGCGCGCCAGCGCGCCGACCGCCTGGCCGGACTTGTTCATGAAGGTGGCCGGCTTGGCCAGGATCACGGCCTGTCCCGCATGGCGCGCGCGCGCGACCCAGGCGAAGAACGGTTTTTCCAGGGTGAAGGCGGCCCGCAGATCGTCGGCGAAATGGTCCGCCAGCCAGAATCCGGCATTGTGGCGCGTGGCTTCGTATTCGGGGCCGGGGTTGCCCAGCCCCACGATGAGGCGGATGGGCGCTGTCGTCATCGGGAGGGGTGATCCGAAAAGCACCCATCATACGATAAAACCCCCGCCGGCCTTGCGGCCGGACGGGGGCTTCGTAGGGTCTTGCGGACGGACGCTTATTCGGCGGCCGGCGCGGCGGCGTCTTCCGACGCGGTGCCCCTGGGCGCGGACGCCTGGGCCAGCAGCGGATTGGTGTCCTCGCCGTGGGGGATGAACTTCACGCCCATCGGCAGAGTGACGTCCGACAGGTGCAGGCGGGCGTTGCCCACCAGTCCGCCGAGATCGACTTCGATGAACTTCGGCAGGTTGGCCGGCAGGCAGGTGATGTCGAGTTCGGTCGGACCATGGGTGACGATCTGGCCGGCCAGCTTGACGGCAGGGCAGGTGTCGGCGTTCAGGTAGTGCACCGGAACCTTGGTGGTGACGGCCTGGGAGGCGTCCACGCGCTGGAAGTCGACGTGCAGGACCAGGGGTTTGTAGGGGTGCCATTGAGCGGCACGCACCAGGACCGGCTCGGTCTTGCCGTCCAGGACCATGTCCAGGATGGAGGCGTGGAATTCTTCCTTGTTCAGGGCATGGTAGATCTCGTTGTGGTCGAGCTCGATGTTGGCCGGGGCGGACTTGCCGCCGTAGACGATGGCGGGCACCCGACCGGCGCGGCGCAGGCGGCGGCTCGCACTCGAACCCTGGACGCTACGCGAAGTGGCGGTGAATTTCATGGAAAACTCCAAAACGAGGGCCTTCGAAGGCCCCTGACAGCAAAGCAGCCGAAGCTGCGAAACGCCCCGCGCCGCGACCAGCGCGGGGCCACAAAACGTCGATCGCGTCCGCCGTCAGTCGGCGAACAGCGAGCTGACCGATTCCGCCGTCGAGATGCGCAGGATGGTTTCCCCCAGCAGGGATGCGCAGGACAGCTGGCGGATCTTCGCGCAGGCGCGCGCGGCGTCGTTCAGCGGAATGGTGTCGGTGACCACGAGCTCGTCCAGGGCCGATTCCTGGATGCGCTTGATGGCCTCGCCCGACAGCACGGGATGCGTGCAGTAGGCATACACGGAGCCCGCGCCCCGGTCCTTCAGGGCCTGGGCGGCCTTGCACAGCGTGCCGGCGGTATCGACCATGTCGTCCATGATCAGGCAGGTGCGGCCGTTGACATCGCCGATGATGTTCATGACCTCGGACACGTTGGCGCGCGGGCGGCGCTTGTCGATGATGGCCAGGTCGGATTCGAGCTGCTTGGCCAGGGCCCGGGCGCGCACCACGCCGCCGATGTCGGGGGACACGACCACCAGATTCTGGAAATTGCGGCTCCAGATGTCGCCCAGCAGAATCGGCCCGGCATAGATGTTGTCCACGGGGATGTCGAAGAAGCCCTGGATCTGGTCGGCGTGCAGGTCCATGGTCAGGACGCGGTCCACGCCCACGACCTGCAGCATGTTGGCCACGACCTTGGCCGAGATCGACACGCGGGCCGAGCGCGGCCGTCGGTCCTGGCGAGCGTAGCCGAAATACGGAATGGCGGCGGTGATGTTGCGCGCGGAGGCGCGGCGCAAGGCATCGACCATCACCATGATTTCCATCAGGTTGTCGTTGGTCGGCGCACAGGTGGGCTGCAGCACGAAGACGTCCTTGCCGCGGACGTTCTCATTGATTTCGACCATGACTTCGCCGTCGGAGAAGCGGCCGACGGTCATCTTGCCCAGGGACATGTCCAGGTGATTCACGACATCGACGGCCAGACGAGGATTGGCCGTGCCGGTGAAAATCATGAATCTGTCTTGTGCCATGGTGTCGAACCAATGTGTCAAATGACAAGGCTGTTGACAGCCTTCCCGCAGGGGGCGGGCCGGTTCAACAGCCTGATAGCACGCGCTCTGGCGCGGAAAGGATGGCTGGGGAAGAAGGATTCGAACCTTCGCATGCCGGAATCAAAATCCGGTGCCTTAACCAGCTTGGCGATTCCCCAATAATTCAATCAACGACCCAGCCAAGCAACGGGTGATCGCCCAAGCCCCGGCAGATCCAGGACCCTTCGATCGCCCCATCGGGCGGGTTTTCCATTTTACTGATTATTCGGTCTCGATGCACCCTGGCCTGGACCACATCGGGGAATTCCGCGAACAGGCATGAACCCGAACCTGTCATGCGGACTTCGACCCCTGCGCTCTGTATCGCCCGCGCAAGCGCGGCGATGTCCGGATGCTGCCGAAAGACCACGGCCTCCAGGTCGTTGCGGCCAAATAACGGCCCGGCGCGGTGTCCTGTCTGCCAATCAGTAAAGACCGCAATTTTTACCGATTCAGAATTCCTTGTCAAATCAGGATCGCGAAAAACATCCGCCGTCGCCACGTGCGCGGGCGGACGCACGATCCAATAGGCCCGCTCGGGCAGGTCCAAGGCCGTCAGGTCCTCGCCGACGCCCTGGGCGAAGGCGGCACGGCCGAAAACGAAGACCGGCACGTCCGCCCCCAGGGGCAGGGCCAGGCGCATCAACTCGGCGCGCGTCAGGCCCGTGCCCCACAGACGGTTCAACGCGATCAGGGTCGTGGCCGCGTCGCTGGAGCCGCCGCCCAGGCCGCCGCCGGCCGGGATACGCTTGCGGTAGCGGATGCGAGCGCCCCGCCGGGTGCCCGTGGCCCGCTGCAGGTCGCGCGCGGCGCGCAGCACCAGATCCTGATCGGCCGGCAGCCCCGCCAGGCCCTCGCCTTCGCGCGACAACGCGCCGTCGGCCGTGGCGTCGAAATCGAGGGTGTCGCACAGGTCCACGAAGCGGAAGACCGTCTGCAGCAGGTGATAGCCGTCCGGACGCCGTCCCACCACGTGCAGGAACAGGTTGAGCTTGGCTGGAGCCGGCACGTCGTACAAGGCCGCCATGCGCGCTTCCGGCCTAAAGACCGTCCACGATCAGCTGCAGGCGCCACTGCCCCTGGTCGTCCAGGCGCGACAGGCGCACGCGCCCGGGCCCTTGGCCGTCGTAGGCCGAGAGACGCACGTCCCAGCCGTCCTGGCGCATCGACGTCAACCGGTCCTGCCCGTCCCTCTGCGCGTCGACGACGATCCCGGGAGCGGTCTCGCCGCGCATCCAATGGCGCAGTCCGGACACCGGCATGGGGTGACCCCAGACCAGGGCCAGCAGGTCGTCCGGCGTGGGCGCCGATTCGCGGCTGCCGTCGGCTCGTTCCAGCTCGGACCGGCCGGGCTCCACCCGGATCCGCGCCAGGACACTGCCCAGCGGAGAGACCAGGTCCAGGCGAAGGACGCGGCCATCGTCGCGCCAGGCAAACCCGCCCTGGGCCGCGTAGGGCGCGGCGCCCGCCGGCTGCAGATTGACGGCGAAGCGGCCCTGCCGCTCGAAGGCGGGACCCTGGCCGCCGATGCGCTGGGGGCCGGCGCAGGCGGCCAGCAGGCCGGCCAGCGCCAATGCCGGCCAGACACGCCGCAGGTGTCGGACAGGCGAGGCGAAGCCGCACACGAAGTGCAACGGACGGGCGGCGAAACCGGCCCTCATGGCAGCTTGACTCCCAGGCGGTCCAACGTTTCCTTCAAGGCCGCGCTGTCGGGATCGGCCTTGCGGCCTTCGGCCCAGATGCGCCGGGCCTCATCGTGCCGGTTCAGCGCCCACAATGTCTCGCCCAGGTGCGCGGCCACGTCGGCGGCGGGCAGCTGGTCGTAGGAACGGCGCAGGTATTCCAGCGCCCCCTGGTAGTCGCGGATACGGAACAGGTACCAGCCGACGCTGTCCAGGATATAGGCGTTGTCGGGGTCGAGTTCCAGGGCCCGCTCCAGCAGGTCGCGCGCCTCGTCCAGGTTGCGGTTCTGTTCGACGAAGGTGTAGCCCAGCGAATTGTAGGCATTGGCGTTGTCGGGATCGAGCTCGATCACGCGGCGCATCAGAGCCTCGAATTCCGCCGTCTTGCCCTGCTGGTGCAGCAGCATGCCCAGGTCGTACTTGATTTCCGGAGTGTCGGGCATTTCCAGGTCGGACGCCTTGAGCAGTTCGACCGCCTGGTCGGTGCGCCCCGCGTCCCGGTAGATGGAGGCCAGGGTCAGGCGCACGACGGCCCGCTCGCGGCGGTCGGCGGGCTTGATGGCATCCAGGATCGCGCGCGCCTGGCTCAGGTCGCCCAGCTTGCCGTACAGCACGGCCTCGTGCGTGCGCGCCTGGAAGAGCAACGACGGCTCGTCGATGTTCCGCAACTGGCGGATGGCCTCGCGCAGGTCGTTCTGGCGCTCGGCGATCTGCACCAGCAGCAGCCGCGCATCGGACACGTCGGCCTGGGCGTTGGTGGAATCGTCGCGGATCGCCTGGCGCCGCTGCTGCTGGATCGTGATGTACTGGCCCAGCAGGGATTTGGCCTCGTCGTAGCGGCCGGCCCGGGCATTGACCTCCGCCTCGGTGTAGAGCAGGTCGAAGTCTTCCGGGGCGCGACGGCGCATGCGGTCGAGCAGGCCCAGGGCCTCGTCGAACGAACCCCGCCCCGTCAGGCGGCTGACCAGCAGCAACTGCAGGCCGCGACGATCCGGGTGACGGTCCAGGTAGGCGTAGGTGTCCTTGATGGCCTGGACAGGTTCGACCCGCAGTCCATATTCCAGCACCCGCTGGGCGGCATCCTGCGAATCCGGATCCAGCGCCTGGGCGCGGCGGGCCTCGTCGACGGCGCGCACGGGCTCGCCCGCCGCCCACGCGGCGTCGGCCAGCGCCAGGCGGGCGAGCGCCGAAGTGTCCGACACGCCCGCCAGGGCCTTGTCCAGCACGTCCAGGGCCAGGCGCTTGTCCGTCATCTTGGAGACGATCCCGGCGGCCTGGACGATGGCCTGGTCCTGGTCCTCGGCCGTGGCGATGCGGCGCGACAGCGTCCGGGCCAGGCCTTCGGTCTGGCCGCTGGAGGCCGACAGCGCCAGGGAAGCGGCCACCGCCTCGGGGTTGGACGGGTCCAGGGCGGCCCATTCGCGGGCCGCGCGCAGCGCCAGCGCCAGGTTGCGCCCCGTCATGGACATCTGGAAAGCACGGCGCGCCAGCCGGGGATCCAGCGTGTCGCGCGCCAGGGACAGCAGTTCCTGGGCCGCATCGTCGAACTGCCCGCGCTGGGCGGACAGTTCGGCCACCAGCAGGCGGTACAGCAGTTCGGGGGTGAGATTAACGGCGGGCGGCTCGCCGCTACGCAAATGAATGGTTTCGACCGGATCGGCCGGCGCGGCTGCGGGAGGCGCAGCCCACGCCGTCTCGTGTGCGGCGGCCAGCGCCAGCACAACGGGAATCACGGAAGCGGGAAATCTCATTTGCGGTAACCATGGCCGGAACGCAGGAAGAAACCGCGTCTGGTGGCAAAATTGCGTCATCGAAAGTGGATGTTATCACCCTGCCATGCCGGAACTGCCAGAAGTCGAAACAACCCGTCGTGGAATTGCCACGGTCATGCCCGGGCGTGTCCTGCGACGCCTGATCGTACACGAATCCCGGCTGCGCTGGCCCGTACCGGACGACCTGCCCGACCGGGTCCGCGATGCCGAGGTCCTGGCCTGCGAGCGCCGGGGAAAATACCTGCTGATCCGGTTCCCGCAAGGCACCCAGATCGTGCACCTGGGCATGTCGGGGTCCCTGCGGCGGGTGCCGATGGACGAGCCGCTGCGCAAGCACGACCACGTGGAATGGCGCTTCGACGATGCCCGTTTCCTGCTGCACGACCCGCGCCGCTTCGGGGCGGTCCTGTGGCATCCGGCCGGGGACGGTCCGCCCGAAACCCACCCGCTGCTCGCCGGGCTGGGCGTCGAGCCCTTCGACCCGGCCTTCACCCCCGGCGTCCTGCACGCGGGACTGCTGGGGCGCCGCCAGTCGGTCAAGCAACTGCTGCTGGGCGGGCGGATCGTCGTGGGCGTGGGCAACATCTACGCGTCCGAATCGCTGTTCCTGGCCGGTATCGACCCGCGCCTGCCGGGCGCGCGCCTGTCGCGCCCGCGCAGCGCCCGGCTGCACGCGGCGATCCTGCAGACCCTGAGCCAGGCGCTGGAATCGGGCGGAAGCACGCTGCGCGACTACGTCAACGCCCAAGGCGCCCCGGGCGCATACTTCACGCTGCACGCGGCCGTCTACGAACGCGAAGGCCAGCCCTGTCCGCGCTGCGCCACGCCGATCCGGCGCATTGTCCAGGGCCAGCGCGCCACCTATTTCTGCCCGGGCTGCCAGAAGCGCTAGTCCATTGAAACAATGAGATCGCACCCCATATGGGATGCATGGGAAAAATGAACCTGAGCAAGGCCGAACGGGATGAACTGACCAGCTTGCAGCGCAAGCGCGCGGCGCCAGTGGCGCAGGTGCGACGCGCGAAGCTGATTCTTCTGCTCGATGACGGGATGTCGCGGGACGCGATCATGAATACGCTGGGCTGCGATTCGCGCTTCATTGCGACGTGGAAAGCGCGCTTTAGCGAAGAGCGGCTGGCGGGTTTGTACGGTCGGCACTCGGGACGTGCGCCGCGCCGCAACTTGCCGCGCTTGGAGGCCCGCGTGCTCGACTACACGCTCAAGCGCAAGCCGAAGGACGGTTCGACTCACTGGAGCAGCCGCAAGTTGGCGGCCGAGTTGGGCATTTCGTTCATGGACGTGCAGCGTATTTGGCGCCGTCATGACCTGAAGCCCCATCGCGTGGATCGGCACATGGTCTCCAACGATCCGGATTTCGAGGCCAAAGCCGCCGATGTGATTGGTCTGTATCTGAACCCGCCGACCCATGCCGCCGTGTTCTGCGTGGATGAGAAGACGGCGATTCAGGCGCTCGACCGCAAGGATCGGATGCTGCCGCTGTCGCCCGGACGTGCCGAGAGCCATGGCTTTGAATACAAGCGCAATGGCACGCTCAGCCTGTTTGCCGCATTGAATACCACCACCGGCGAGGTGGTGGGCAAGACGGCGGCACGTCACACCAGCGCGCAATTCGTCGCCTTCCTCATCGACGTGGTCGCCAGCCAGCCCAAAGGGCGCGAGATTCACGTCATCTGCGACAACGTCAGCAGCCACAAGACCGCGGTGGTCGATGCCTTCCTTGTCGATCATCCCAACGTCTCGATGCATTTCACGCCCACCTACACTTCCTGGTTGAACCAGGTAGAGAACTGGTTCGGCCGCATCCAGCGCGATGTCATCGCTCGCGGCATCTTCACCAGCACCACCGACTTGCACAAGAAGCTCATGCGCTATATCCGTCGGTACAACAAGAATGCCAAGCCACTGAAGTGGAAGTACGCAGATCCGTCTCACCGCATCCGGTGCAATTCTTCTGTTTCATCGGACTAGTGTCCTGTCCGGCTGATTCCGATCCTTACCTGCGGCGCCTGGGCTCGCCATGCTGCGTTGCTTGTCCACCTCACCGCTTGCAAGTGGCGAGGTGCATTTGCAACGCAACGTGACAAGCCCGGGCGCCGAAGCTCAACCGTTGAGCGCGGCGACGATGATCACCTCGAACTTCAGGCCCGGCGCGGCCAGGCGCGCCTCGCCCGTGGCGCGGGCCGGCGGGTTGGCGGGATCGATCCAGGCCTCCCAGACCGGGTTCATGGCCTGGAAGTCGGCCATGTCGGCCAGCCAGATCGTGGCCTGCAGGATGCGGGACTTGTGGCTGCCGACCTGGGCCAGCAGGCGATCGACTTTGGCCAGCGCCGTGCGCGCCTGGGCCTGGATGTCGTCTCCCTCGTGGCCCACCTGGCCCGACAGGTAGACAGTATTGCCATGGACGACGGCCCCGCTCATGCGGGCGCCCGGTTCGATGCGCTGAATGGTCATGACGACAGCTTCCAAAGTGAGTGGAGGAAAGCGCCATCATAGCCCGGAACCCCTCCCCGGCCGGCAGCCGGCGCGCCGGGCCGGCCGCGCGGCGCCACCCCTTCAGGGACCCGCCGAATCCGCCGGGCGGCCGGCAGGCGCTGCGAGCCCGGGCCGGATTTCAGGGGGCCAGCACCTTGCCTGGATTCATGATGCCCCGGGGATCCAGGGCCGACTTGATGCGATGCATCAGGGCCATTTCCACCGGATCCTTGTAGTGCGGCAGCACGTCGCGCTTGAGCTGCCCCACCCCGTGTTCCGCGCTGATCGAGCCGCCCACCGCGTGCACGCGGTCGTGCACCAGTTCGTAGACCGCGTCCTGGCGCGCCAGCAACCGGCCTTCGGCCCAGTCCGCGCCGCGCGCGACGTTGTAGTGCAGGTTGCCGTCGCCCAGGTGGCCGAAGATCACGTGGCGGATCCCGGGGAACGCGGCCTGCAGCGCGGCATTGGTGCCCAGGACGAACTCAGCCATGCGCGACACCGGGATCGAGACGTCGTGCTTGATGCTCTTGCCGGATTCCTTTTCCGCCAGGGGAATGCTTTCACGCAGGTGCCAGAGCGCATGGCTTTGCGCCATGGACTCGGCGATCACCGCGTCCAGAACGACGCCGGCCTCGATGGCCTCGCCCACCACGACCTCGAAACGCTCGCGGGCATGGGCCTCGGACTCGCTGTCCGACAGTTCCAGCAGCGCGTACCAGGGCATGTCCGCCGACGGCCCCTCGAAGGGCAGGCGCTGCTGCGGGAAACAGCGCACCACGTCCTGGAGACAACCGCCCGCCATCAGCTCGAAGCCGGTCAGTGAAGCGCCCAGGCCCGCGCGGGCACGTCCCAGCATGGCGATGGCCGATTCGATCGAATCCAGGGCCAGCAGCGCGGTGCAGCGCGCCACCGGCAGCGGATGCAGTTTCAGGGTCGCCGCCGTGATGATGCCCAGCGTGCCCTCGCTGCCGATGAACAGGTCGCGCAGGTCATAGCCGGTATTGTCCTTGCGCAGGCCGAGCAGACCGTGCCAGACGTCCCCCTGGGCGGTGACGACCTCCAGCCCCAGGGCCAGCTCGCGCATGTTCCCGTAGCGCAGGACCTGCGTGCCGCCCGCGTTGGTGGCCAGGTTACCGCCGATCGTGCAGCTGCCTTCGGCCGCCAGGCTGAGGGGAAACAGCCGGCCGGCCTCGCGCGCAGCCTGCTGCACGGACTGCAGGACGCAGCCGGCCTCGACTTCCATCGTGTCGTTGTCGGTATCGATGCCGCGGATTCGGTTCAGGCGCCGCAGCGACAGGATCACCGCCCGGCCGGAGTCGTCGGGCGTCGCCCCGCCGCACAGCCCGGTGTTGCCCCCCTGGGGAATCACCGGCAGGCCGGCCTGCGCGCACAGGCGCACGACCGCGGCGACCTCGTCGGTCGTGCCGGGCCGCACCACGGCCAGCGACCGGCCGCGATAGCGTTCTCGCCAGTCCGTTTCCCAGGGCAGCGCATCCGCGCCGGTCAGCACCTGCGCGGCGCCGACCGTCGCGCGCAAAGCATCCAGATGATCCATGGCTTTCGTAATCCAGCGGCCCGACGATGGGGAAGGGGCCTTTCGATGACAAGAACCTTCTATTCTAATCGGCGATAATGGAGGGAAGGTCTGAACCAGTCCTCACGCCGCGTGCATCTGCGGTCTCGGGCGGTCTGCGGCGTTGCTCATCCTCGCCATAGCACCGGCGATGGCTGCGGTTCGCGCCTTGCATCCCATCCCGATCCGCGGCGCCCGCTTTCCGCCCGACTGGCTCAGACCTTCCCTAGCCGATTTTTCCGCCGGAACACCCCATGAGCGACTCCTTGCCTTCCGCCGTCTTCAAGGCCTACGACATCCGCGGCACCGTGCCCGGACAGATCAACGAGCCCTTCGCGCACCGCCTGGGGCTTGCCCTGGCCGCCCAGGCCCGGCGCGAAGGCGTGCGCAGCCTGGCGATCGGCTACGACGGGCGCCTGAGCAGCCGCGGGCTGGCCCATGCCGTCAAGACCGGCCTGCACGCGGGCGGAATCAATACGGTGGATCTGGGCCTGGCGCACACACCCCTGGTGTACTACGCCGCCTGCCGCGACGGCAGCGGTTCGGGGGTCGCCGTCACCGGCAGCCACAACCCGCCCGACTACAACGGCTTCAAGATGATGATGGCTGGGCGCACCCTGCACGGCGACGACATCCAGGCCCTGCGCCAGGCCATGGACGGCATCCAGCCGCCTGCGGGCGCGACCCCGGGGCTGAGCGTCGCCACGGACCTGGTGGATACCTACATCCGCGAGATCGCCGGCCACATCCGTCTGGCGCGCCCCATGCGCATCGCCATCGACTGCGGCAATGGCGTGGGCGGTGTGGCCGCCGCGCGCCTGTTCCGGGCGCTGGGCTGCGCGGTCGACGAACTGTATTGCGAGGTCGATGGCCTGTTCCCCAACCACCACCCCGATCCGGCGGACCCTGCCAATCTCCGGGACCTGATCGCCCACCTGCAAAACACCGACTGCGAACTGGGCCTGGCCTTCGACGGCGACGCCGACCGCCTGGGCGTGGTCACTCGTTCCGGCCAGATCGTCTGGCCCGACCGCCAGATGATTCTGTTCGCGCGCGACATCCTGCGGCGCCAACCGGGCGCGGACATCATCTTCGACGTCAAGTGCAGCCGCCACCTGGGCCGGGCCATCCGCGAGGCCGGCGGCACGCCGCTGATGTCGCAGACGGGGCATTCGCTGATCAAGGCGCGCCTGGCGGAGACCGGCGCGCCCCTGGCTGGCGAAATGAGCGGCCACATCTTCTTCAAGGAGCGCTGGCACGGCTTCGACGACGGCCTCTATGCCGGCGCCCGCCTGCTGGAAATCCTGTCGCGCAGCGACGATCCGGGCCAGGTGCTGGAATCCCTGCCCCAGGGAGTCTCCACCCCCGAACTGAAGCTGCCCATGGCCGAGGGCGAACCGCACACCTTCATCCGCCGCCTGCAGACCGAGGGCCGCTTCCCCGGCGCCACGGACCGCGTCACGATCGACGGCATCCGCGCCGAATATCCGGACGGCTTCGGCCTGGCGCGGGCGTCCAACACGACGCCCGTGGTGGTGCTGCGCTTCGAGGGCGACACGCCCGAGGCCCTCGCGCGGATCCAGGACGAATTCCGCGCCGCTATCGCCGAACTGCTACCTGGACGGGAACTGCCGTTCTGACGACACGGCCTCAGCCACCGTAGCGCCGTCCCCGCTCCAGCAGTTCGGGCGTGCCGATCACGGCGTTCAGGCCGTCGAAATCCAGCATCCTGTCCTTCCAGGGCAGGGTCGAGCCCTGACGGCGCAGGCTGCCGTAGTAGTCCCGCAAGGTATGCGCCACCGCCCGCGCCGTGCCGCCGGGGAAAATGACGATGCGAAACCCCATCTCCGCCAGCGCATCGACCCCCTGCACCGGTGTTTTGCCGCCCTCGACCATATTGGCCAATAGCGGCGCGCGCTGCGCGAAACGCGCGCAGGCCGCCCGCATGTGCTCAGGCGTGCGCAAAGCCTCGACGAACAGTGCATCGGCGCCCGCCTCCAGGTAGGATTCCGCGCGGTCCAGCGCAGCCTCCTACCTGGAGGCGGCGCCTCCCAGTACCGAATAGATCGCCTTCGGCTGGACTTTCTGCTGCCTCATGGCGCGCAGCAGCAGGGCGTATTCGTTGTAATAATTGGCTGGAATCACAATGTCGGGGTTCGCCGGCTTCATCCGCAGCACGATATTGTTGAAGTCCCTGGTGGGATTCGGGTGCTTAAGCACGTCCATCACCTCGAACCCGTGCCGCGGCAACGATTTGGACAGCAGCGCCGCCGTGCCTGTGCCGAAGAGCGAATCCTCGTGGACGATCATCACGGTCTTGGCCGGTTTGCCGGCGGCGTCGTTCAGGGCGGCCAGGTCGGTGATCGCGCGTTCGCTGCACATCCGATAACCGGGGCCGAAACGGAACGTGTTCTTCAGGCCGCGCTCGACGATCTGGTCGGCCACGCCCACGTCCACCACATGCGGCAGGTCGTATTTGGCCGCGGTCTGCGTCGTCGCCAGACAGATCGCCGACGCATACGCGCCCACGATGGCCGACACGCCTTCCTGATTCATCTTCTCCACCTCGGCCGAACCGGCCTCCGGGCGGGACTGGGCATCGCCCAGAACGGCCTTCAAGGGCGCCCCGCCCAGGGACTTGATGCCCCCCGCCCGGTTGACATCGTCGATGGCCAGCAGCGCGCCCAGCCGGCATTGCTGCCCGGAATAGGCCAGCGCCCCGGTCACCGGGTGCAGCACGCCGACCTTCACCGGCGCGACGCCTTGAGCGCGGACGATCCAGGGCGAGGACAACATCGCCGCGGCGGCGGCGGATTGGCATAGAAAGGTACGACGCGAGCTCATGGAAAGATCTCCAGGGGAATCAATGAAATTGGGCCGATAGCTCTTCGCTGACCCAGACCTTCGCGTCAATGCTGCCGACGCGTGACAGCTGCAACTGATACTGATAGCGATCCGGCCGGTACAGACCCGACAGCAACTGCACGGGCCGGTCATTCATGTCATGCACGACGCGCGTCACCGACAACAGGGCCGAACCCACCGACACGTCCAGGTGACGAGCGATCTGCGCATCGGCCAGGCGCGCGGAAATGGTCTGCGTCGCGCCGCCGAACTCCACGCCGGCTGACTCCAGCAACATCAGCAGCGGCTCGCGCTCCAGATCCTCGCGGGTGAAATCGGCGACGGCCTGCGGCACATAGGTGGTGATGTAGGAAAGCGGGCCGGCTTCGGTGCTGCGCACGCGCAGACTCTTGTGCACGGGCGCGCCCAGGTCGATGCCCAGGGCATCCGCCACGGCGGGCGACGCGCCGACCAGCGCGCTGTCGAGCACCCGCACCGAGGTGCGCAATCCCATGTTGACGATGTTTTCCAGCAAGCCGGTCAGGTGCGCCTTCTGCGGCTTGCCGGCCGCCGCGACACCGTGAGCGCCCACCTTGCCGCGCACGGGCCAGGTTCCCAGTCCGGGCCGACGCGACACCAGCCCATCGGCCACCAGCATTTCCATCGCCTTGCGGATGGTGATGCGGGCCACATTGAACTGATCGGCCAGCGCATGCTCACCAGGCACGCCGTCCAGATCGAAACGCCCCTCCTGCAGCTGCTCGCGCAAGACGAGGTAGATCTGGTGATATTTCGGAAGAGGCATTGAGGTTCCCATGAAGGGAACTCTATGGATGTCCTAATGTCCCGTCAATGGAACAAATGACCTTGCGAGTTGTTCCATCGGGAAAACACTGATCCGATATCAACTATTGATCCGACTTGCGGCGAGCAGGCCGCACCCCTCTCCAGGGCGCGGTGCCCGGCGACAGGAAAGAAGCCGCCCGAAACAGCGCGGGCACGCCGGCCGAATCGTCAATACCCGGTCCCGGCCGCCTGGTCGGCGCCGGAGCGAAAGGCCTGCGCCAGGCCGGCCGCCGACTGCCGCAGCAGCAACGTATCGGTGCCCAGAGCCACGAAACGGGCGCCCGCCTGGACGTAGACGCGGGCGGCGTCCAGGCGGGTGGCGAACACGCCGGCGGCCTTGCCGCTGCGGGCGATCTTCCCGATGGCGCCAAGCACGGCGGCGCGGACTTCAGGGTGGTCCGGGCTGCCCAGGCGCCCCATCGAAGCGGCCAGATCCGAGGGGCCGATGAACACCGCGTCCACGCCGTCCACGGCCAGGATGTCGTCCAGGGCCTCCAGGCCGGCGCGGGATTCGGCCTGGACGATCAGGCAGATCTCGCCATCGGCCTGCCCCAGGTAGTCCGGCACCCCGTTCCAGCGCGCCGCGCGCGCCATCGCCGTGCCCACTCCGCGGATCCCGGCGGGCGGGTAGCGGGTGGCCCGCACCAGGTCTCTGGCCTGCTCGGCCGAGTCCACCATCGGCACCAGCAGGGACTGGACGCCGATGTCCAGCATCTGCTTGATGCGCGCCGGATCGTGGTCGACGACGCGCACCAGGACATCGGCCTCGCCGCCTTGGAGCGCCCACAGTTGCGCAAGGACGGTGCGCAGGTCATTGGGGCCGTGTTCGCCGTCGATCAGCAGCCAGTCGAAGCCGGTGCCGCCCAGCAGTTCCGCCACGCCGGGATCGCCCAGGCCCAGGAACAGGCCGATGCGCGGCGTACCGTCGCCACGCAGCGTGGCCTTGAACGAATTGTGAAGTGCGGACATGCGGGTTCTCCTAAGCGAGGGCCGAAAGGGACAGATTAGTGTGAACAGACCCTAAACGAAACGGTTGGAGATGCTGCCCAGGGGGCCGTAATCGACGTGGAAGGTGTCCCCGGGACGGGCGGCCACCGGCCGCGTGAAAGACCCCGACAGGATCAGTTGCCCCGCCGTCAGGCCGACGCCGTGCGGGGCCAGCTTGCGCGCCAGCCAGACGATGCCGTTGGCCGGGTGGTTCAGCACTCCGGCGGCCACCCCGGTTTCCTCGATCACGCCGTTGCGCATCAGCAGCGCGCCGGCCCAGCGCAGGTCCAGGTCCATGGGACGGATCGCCCGCCCGCCCAGCACGAGCCCGGCGTCGGCGGCATTGTCCGAGATCGTGTCCATCACCAGGCGCGGCCTCCCGGTCGCCGGATCGACGCGATGACAGCGCGCATCGATGAGCTCGATGGCGGGCATGACGTAGTCGGTGGCATCCAGCACGTCGAACAGCGTGACGTCCGGCCCGATCAGGTCGCGAGTCAGGTGGAACACCAGCTCGACCTCGACCATGGGCGCGATGAAGCGTTCAAAGGGGATATCCTGGCCGTTCTCGAACAGCATGTCGTCGAGCAGCACACCGTAGTCGGGTTCCTCGATCCGCGAGGACCGCTGCATGGCGCGCGAGGTCAGGCCGATCTTGCGGCCGATGACGCGTCGGCCTTCCTGGAGCTTCAGGCGGATGCCCTCGCTCTGGATGGCGTAGGCGTCCTCGATCGTGATCTCTGGATGGTCCAGGGACGGCGCGCGCACCTGGATGCGGGTGCGCTCGGCCTCGCGCAGGGAAGCGGCGACGCGGGCGATGGCGTCCCTGGACAGGCCCCCCTGGGCGGGCGTCCGCGGACGATCGGCGGCAACCGCGGCGGCGGCCGTGTCAGCGTTTGGCATAGCGGGCATGGATGTTGTTGTGCTTGAGCGTACCCGCCTCGGAGAATTCGGACAATTCCAGGGACAGGGCCAGGGTGCGGCGCTGGAACAGCGCATCGAAATGCCGCTTCATCACGTCGAACAGCGCCTGCGCGGTGTCGCGTACAGCCTGCGGATCGCGGCCCGCGCCGATCTTGACGGTGGCGTGCACGAAGGCGTCGTCGTGGTCGCCCTCGGCCACGCAATACTCCTCCAGGCGCAAGGCGCGCGAGCGGATGCCGCCCGGCGGAAACAGGCCGGTGTCGATCAGGACGTGGTTGGCCTTGCGCAGCAGGCCGGGCATGTCGCCTTCCTGAGCGAGATTGCCTGAATATTCGAAAATCAGATGTGCCATGGTATGTGACCCTGGATGCGGGAATCGGTCCCCGGCCCGGCGCCGGGGGGCGATCCGCGCGGCCCGCCGGGGCCGGCCGCGCGGGACCGGGAAAGCCGGGATTTACTGGACCGGCAGGACCGCGTTGATCTGACCTGTGCCCGAGCTGCCGAAATACGGGGTGACGATTTCCGCCTGGCCCCGATACCGGTCCCAGCCCAGCGCGCCCAGCAGCATGGCGGTGTCGTGCATATTGCCCTCGCCATGGCACTTGGCGTTGTATTCGGGCAGCATTTCGCAGAACGTCGCCCAGTCGCCGCGCTTCCACATGTCGATCACGGCATGGTCCACGGTTTCCAGGAACGGGCTCCAGATCTTGAACAGATAATCCTCCGCCACGCCGTTCTGGGCGAAGCGATGCGACAGCGAGCCGCTGGCGAGGAAGGCGACCGTGCCGTCGTACTGCTCCTCGACCGCGCGGCGCATGGCCGCGCCGATCCGGGCCGAATCCTCCATGTCGTGGACGGTGCACAGCGAGGCCACCGAGACCACCTTGAACTGGCGATCCGCGTTCATGTAGCGCATCGGCACCAGCGTGCCGTATTCCAGTTCCAGGCTGGCGATTTCGTGCGCGCGCGTGCGCACGCCGGCCGCCGTGCTGGCATCGGCCAGGAGCTTGCCCAGCGCCGGATTGCCGTCGTATTCATACGCCATGTCGCGAATGAAGTGCGGCAGTTCATGGCTGGTGTACACGCCCTTGAAATGGGGGGCGCAATTGATGTGATACCCGGAATTCACCAGCCAGTGCGTGTCGAACACGACGATCGTATCCACGCCCAGTTCACGGCAACGGCGGCCGATTTCCTCGTGGCCATCGATGGCGGCCTGGCGGCAGCCTTTGTGCGGCCCGTCCAGCTCGGACAGGTACATCGACGGCACGTGCGTGATCTTCGCGGTCAAAGCGAGCTTACCCATGGTGTCTCCTCCGTAGGGGGATGATGAGGCAATGTTGGCTGGAGTTCAGACGCCCCAGCGGGGGATCGGATGATCCCCATATGAGATGCAGATGTTCTTGGCTTCGCAGAACACCTCGTAGCTGTAATGGCCGCCCTCGCGCCCGGTGCCCGAGGCCTTGACGCCGCCGAAGGGCTGGCGCAGGTCGCGCACGTTCTGGCTGTTGACGAACACCATGCCGGCCTCGATGCCGCGCGCCATGCGCAGGGCCCGACCGGTGCTTTCGGTCCAGACGTAGGACGACAGCCCGTAGGGCGTGTCGTTGGCGATGGCCAGGGCCTGGGCCTCGTCGTCGAACGGGATCAGGCAGGCCACCGGGCCGAAGATCTCGTCCTGGGCGATGCTCATCTTGTTGCCCACATTGGCGAAGACAGTGGGCTGGACCCAGTTGCCGCCCCGGAAGGCCGCACCCACGTCCGGCGTGCCGCCCCCGCACAGCAGGCGGGCACCTTCGCGCCGGCCGGCCTCGATGCAGCCCGTGACCTTGCCCAGGTGGCCGGCCGAGATCATCGGCCCGACGATGGTCTTGGGATCAAGCGGATCGCCCACCGCCAGGCGCTGCGCCCGGGCGGCGAAGTCGGCCTGGAAGCGCTCGTAGATGCCGCGCTGGACCAGGATGCGGCTGCCCGCCGTGCAGCGTTCGCCGTTGTTCGAGAAGATCATGAAAACGGCGGCGTCCAGCGCCCGCTCGTAGTCGGCGTCGTCGAACACGATGAACGGCGACTTGCCCCCCAGTTCCATGGAGAACTTCTTCAGGCCCGCGGCGCGCACGATGCGGTGGCCGGTGGCGGTCGAGCCGGTGAAGGACACGGCTCGCACGCCGGCATGCGACACCAGCGCCTCTCCGGCCGTGGCGCCGTAGCCGTGCACGATGTTGAACACCCCCGGAGGCACACCGGCCTCCAGGGCCAGCCGTCCCAGGCGGTCCACGGTCAGGGGCGACAGCTCGCTCATCTTCATCACGGCCGTGTTGCCGAACGCCAGGCAGGGTGCGAGCTTCCAGGTCGCCGTCATGAAGGGCACGTTCCAGGGCGAGATCAGGGCGCAGACCCCGACCGGCTGCCACATCGTGACGTTCAGGTGGCCCGTGTCCGAGGGATAGCTTTCACCGTCCAGCCGCTGGATCTGCTCGGCGAAGAAATGAAAGTTATTGGCCGCGCGCGGCACCAGCGCCTTGCCGGTCTGGCCGATGACCTGGCCGGTGTCCCGGGTTTCCAGGCGGGACAGCTCGGGCACGTCGCGCGTGATCAGCTCGCCCAGGCGATGCAGGATGGCCGCGCGGTCGGCGGCCGGCCGGGCCGCCCAGGCCGGAAAGGCCTCTTGTGCCGCCCGCACGGCCCGATCGACCTCGGCGGCGCCGCCGCTGGCGACTTCGGCCAGGATTTCGCCCGTCGCGGGGTTCAGGGTTTCGAAAACGTCGGCGCTTTCGACCTCGCGCCCGGCGATCAGATGCTTGATCATGAATGACTCATCCCTGGTTGGAGATTGGGGAATGGAGGGCCTCGTCGCCCACGATGGTGTTGACCAGGCGGCCCACGGATTCGATCTCGGTTTCGACCACGTCCCCGGGTCGGGTCTCGGCCAGCCCTTGCGGAGTGCCGGTCAGGATCACGTCCCCCGGCGACAGGGTCATGAAGGACGACAAGTATTCGATCAGGAACGGGATGTCGAAGATCATGTCGGCGGTCGTGCCCTGCTGCACGACCTGGCCATTGATGCGAGTGCGCAGCGCCAGGGTCATGGGATCGGGCACGTCATCGCGGTCGACCATCCAGGGACCGATGGGCGTGCAGCCGTCGCGGTTCTTCACCCGCAGATTGGGCCGGTACCAGTTTTCCAGGTAGTCGCGGATGGCATAGTCGTTGGCCACGGTGTAGCCGGCGACGTGCGCGTAGGCGTGCTCGCGGCGGATGCCGCGCCCGCCGCGGCCGATGACCACGGCCAGCTCGCATTCATAGTGCATGCTGCGCACCCCCTCCGGGCGCCGGGTGGCCGCCCGGTGGCCGATGAAGGTGTTGGGGCCTTTCAGGAAGACCAGCGGAACCTCAGGCGCCTTGAAGGCCAGCTCCGCGGCATGATCGGCATAGTTCAGCCCGAGCGCGAAGGCCGTGCCGATCCGCGCCGGCGGCAGCCAGACGACTCCCTCCGAAGGGGCCGCACGGCCGTCGGCCAGGCGCAGCGTGCCGTCATCCTCGACGACCACCGCATGGATCGCGCCTTGCCAGGCGATACGCGCGTGCCTCATGCCGGTTCCTCCTCGGTTTCCACGGTGAATCCCAGCCGGGCCAGTCCCGGCGCTTCGACACGCACGGAAGCCCCCGCCCGGGCCTCGGGCGATCGGTGGACGACCCCGGTCAGCAGCACGTCGCCCTGGCGCAGGGTCATGAATTCGGTCACATCGGCCAGCAGCCTGGCCGGCGCGCGCAGCAGGTCGGCCAGGCTGCGCTCCTCGCGGCGGACGCCGTCGATCCAGGTTTCGAGGACCAGGGACGACAGTTCGCGGACCGCGCGCGGCGGCAGCAGCCGCATGGGCAGAGATCCATCGAAGCATTTCTGGCGGATGGCCGGCCGATAGTAGTCGGCGTGCGGCAGGCTCAGGTCGGCGGCCAGCAGGCAGGCATCGACGGCCTCCAGAGCGGATTCCAGCCGCAGCCGGGCGACATCCCGCCCCATGCGCAGGCCGATCACGGCACCGATCTCGACCGCATGCTCGCCGGCCGGCAGCCGCACGGCGCCGCCGTCCGGCATCCAGGTGTTGCGTGGCTTGAGGTACAGGACCGGAGCGGCCGGCAGCCCCTCGTACGGCGGCTGCAGCGCGGCCTCGCCCAGGCGCGACACGCTGACGGTGTCGTTCATGATGACGCCGTACACGGCGGCGTCGGGGAGCAGGATGGTCTTTGTTTTCATCATGTTTCGGCGACGGACGGGTTGCCGGCGTCCTGTTTGACCCATTCAAACAGAACACTAGCCCAGGACGTGGATCAGCCACAGGGTGATGCCGGGGAACAGGGCCAGCACGATGATCCGCAGGAAATCCGAGGCCAGGAAGGGCATCACTCCCAGCGCCGTTTCCTTCATCGAGACGTCCCTGGCCAGCTTGTTGATGATGTACAGGTTCATGCCGACGGGTGGATGCACCAGGCCGATCTCGACCACCATCAGCGTCATGATGCCGAACCAGATGGATTTGTCGCCCGCCGACGGGCCGAAGAAATCCAGACCCATGATCATGGGGTAGAAGATCGGGATCGTCAGCAGGATCATGGCCAGGGAATCCATGACACAGCCCAGCAGAATATAGACCAGCAGGATCGAGAACAGCACCATCAGGGGCGGCATGCCGCTGTGCACCACCCACCGGGCCAGTTCGGTCGGCATCTGCGACAGGGCCAGCGAGGAATTCAGCAGGTCCGCGCCGATCAGCACCATGAAGATCATGCCGGTGACGCGCGCCGTGCCCAGCAGGCTTTCGCGCACACCCGTCCAGCCCATGCCGCCGGCCAGGGCCAGCAGGCCGCAGGCCCCCGCCCCGACGGACGCGGCCTCGGTCGGATTGGCCCAGCCACCATAGATGCCCACGACCACGACCAGGAACACCAGCATGATGGGCACGACGCGCACCAGCGCGGCCAGGGCCTCGGACAGGGGCGCCCGGGTGCCGGTGGGGCCGGATTCCGGATCGCGCGTGACGAGGATGCGGATCACGACCAGGTAGCCCAACGCGGCCAGGATGCCGGGAATCACTGCGGCCATGAACAGCTTGCCGATGGAATCCTGAACCAGCACCGCGTAGATGATCAGCGGCACCGAGGGCGGGATCAGGATCCCCAGCGTGCCGCTGGCCGCCAGCGTGCCCGTGGCCAGACGGCCGGAAAGCCGTGCGCGCGCAGTTCGGGCAGGGCCACCTGGCCCATCGTGGCGGCGGTCGCCAGCGACGAGCCGCAGATGGCGCCGAAGGACGCGCAGGCCGCCACGGACGCCATGGCCATGCCGCCGCGCCAATGGCCGATCAGCTTGCCGGCCGCGTCGAACAGCGCCTTGGACAGGCCGCCGTGGGTGGCGAACTGGCCCATCAGGATGAACAGCGGCACCACCGACAGATCGTAGTTCGACAGGCGCGCGTAGACCAGGTCGTTCAAGGTATACAGCAGGCCCGTCGCCATCCCGCCGCTGGCGGCCAGATAGATCCCCACGCCGGCCAGCAGCATGGCGATCGCGATCTGGACCCGGCACAGCAGCATCACCAGCAATCCGGCGAAGCCGGTCAGGCCGATCAGGATTCCGCTCATGCCGATACTCCTTGATCCACGGCCATCTGCTCCTTGCGACTGCGGTAGCCCGCATGCCCCAGGGCCGCCCGCACCCGCCAGGCCGAGCACGCCACCGTCAGCAGCAGGCTGGGCACCATGGCCGCCACCGGCATCCAGATGGGCAGGCCCAGCAGTGTGGTGTAGTCCCCGGTCTCATGCAGGTGCAGGGCCGACAGCGCGGTGCGCCAGGCCAGCGTCAGCAGGACGGCGCCGAACAGCAGTTCGCACACGGCGTCCACGCGGCCCTTGACCGCGGCGGGCAGTTTTTCCGTGAAGATGTCCACGCGCAGATGGTCGCCCACCAGCGTGCAGTAGGGCAGGAAGGCGGCGGCGGCCACCGCCGTTCCCACCTGCATCATCTCGACGTCGCCGGTGATCGATCCGAAGCCCAGCTTGCGCCCGACGATGGACACCAGCGACATCGCGACCAGGGCGATGAACAGCAGTCCCCCGCCCAGCGCCAGCGCCTCGGACAGCCGGCTGAGCAGGCCCCAGCCGCCGCCGCGGCGGGTCATTTCCGCATTTGCGCGATCCATGGCGGCCCCCGTCACTCGCGGGCGAACGCGCGCGCGGTGTCGGACAGTTGCGGGCCGTCATAGCCCTTCTCGTCCATTTCCGCGCGCCACGCGGCCTCGACCGGCCGGGCCGCGTTCTTCATGGCGCGAAGGTCGGATTCTCCGATGTCGAGCACCTTGCCGCCGGTCGACTCGACGCGGGCGCGCGTCTGCGCGGCCACGTCGTCCCAGACCTTGCCGAAACGCTCGACCAGGGGCGGGCCGCTGCGCTCGTCGATGATTGTCTTCAGATCGTCCGGCAAGCTGTCGTATTTCTGCTGGTTCATCAGCACCGCCAGCACCGTGGTCGACGGGTAGGTCTGGCCGGCCTTTGGCTGGATGTGGTACTTGGTCACCTCGTCCAGCTTGGTGGGCAGCACGACTTCCCAGGCGCCCATGGCGCCATCGACCACACCCTTGGAAATGGCTTCGGTGACCTGGCCGGGCGGCATGGAAACCGGCTCCCCTCCCAGGACCTCCAGGATTCTGGAGGCCATGCGCGTGGGCGTGCGCAGCTTCAGTCCCTTGATGTCCGCGAGGCCCGCCACCGGGCGGTTGGCGGTGTGCAGAGCCACGCCGCCGTCCACGTGCACGGCCAGCACCCTATACTTCGAGAATTCCTTCCGGGCGTGCCGCTCGTAGAACTTCCAGGCGGCACGGCTGCCGGACGCCGCGTCGCGCACGACGAAGGGCAGTTCCATGGCCTCGATCACGGGAAAGCGGCCCGCCGAATAGCCGGGCGCCGTCCAGACGATGTCGGCCACGCCCCGCAGGGCCTGATCGGCCAGCTGGCCCGGCGTGCCGCCGAGCTGCATGGCTGGATAAAATTGACACGCGATCCGGCCATCGGAGGCCTGGGCGAGATCCGCGCACCAGGGCTCGAGCACCTGTTTCTGTGCCGGGGCGCCGGAGGGCAGGAAATGCGCGATCTTGAGGGTGACTTCCTGGGCGGAAGCGGAGGTGCAGATGGAGGCGGCCAGCGTCAGGGCCAGCGCGGCGAATCTTCGTTGCATATGTCTTCTCCGGGCGAAGGCGGGAGTGAGCTTGCCCCTGAATGACGAAGTCCTTAGTTCCAGTTAAATTGGAACTCAAGGAGTAAGAAATGACAGATTTGAGAAGGCGTGCGAAGTACACGCAGGAGTTCAAGCAAGAGAGTGTGCGTCAGGTGCTGGCGGGATCGTCAATCCGTGCCGTGGCCGATTCGCTGGGGATTCCGAAGGCAAGTTTAGGCAACTGGGTACGTCAACACGAGCTCGGGGATCTAGGCCCAGGGCCCACGAAAGCGACAGCGCCAGTCTCGGTGGAACAGATGGAGATTGCCCGTCTGAAAGCTGAGAATGCCCAGCTTCGGATGGAGCGTGACATTGCAAAAAAAGCCGCGGCGTACTTTGCGCTGGACACGCTGCAAAGTACGCCTGGATTCAAAAAATGAAAGGTCGCTGGCCGATTCGTGCGATGTGCAGGGTGTTGTGTGTCAGCGAAAGCGGCTACTACGGCTGGCAGCGTTCTGGACGTGTCTCGGCAGGTACTCGCTTGCCCGATGAACGGGTACTGGCTCACATTTGCGTCATCCACCGTGAGGTGAAGGCAGAGTACGGCTGGCCGAGGATCTATCGGGAGCTTCGGCGACGTGGGCTGAAGGTAGGAAAGGAGCGGGTTCGGTTGCTGATGAAAGCCCACGGAATACGCGCTCGCGTCAAACGCAAATATGTTGTGACGACCGACAGCAGGCATGCCTTGCCAGTAGCCCCAAATCTGGTGAAGCGGCAATTCAATCCGCCGCAACCGGACCGGATCTGGTGCGGCGACATCACGTATTTGCGTACGGACCAAGGGTGGTTGTACTTGGCGGCCGTGATCGACCTGTTCAGCCGTAAGATCGTTGGCTGGAGCCTGAAGCCGCACATGCAGACCAGCTTGGTCAAGGATGCCCTGGAGATGGCCTATTTGCGCCGCCGACCGGCACCGGGACTGATCTTCCACAGCGACAGGGGCGCCCAGTATTGCAGCCATGACTTCCAGCAGGCGCTGCGCACCTGGAAGATCCATCCGTCGATGAGCAGGAAGGGAGACTGTTGGGATAATGCGCCAACAGAGAGCCTCTGGGCGCGTTTGAAGGCCGCTTGCTTTGATGGCCGAAAGTTTGCTTCCCACCGCGCAGCCAGAGTTGCCGTGATGGACTGGATTACGTTCTACAACCACCGGCGACTGCATTCGGCACTGGGCTACACCAGTCCAATGGAATACGAAAAAATCTGGCACGCGAATCACTATAAAATCGCTGCCTGAACCCCGAACTAAGGACTACGAAAAACGGGGGCAATATCAGAGTTCCGCGGGGATCGGCCCGTTACGATGGCCGATTCACTAACATGTTATTGTTTTCAGGCACTATAAAGCTAACATATTAGTAATGTCAAGCACTGAAACCGGAGCGACATGAGCACACCGAAAATCCACCGAAATCTGCCTCAGCTGCTGCTGAAGGCGCGCGATGTCCTGCTGAGCCATTTTCGCGGGATCCTGACGCACTACGGCCTGACCGAACAGCAATGGCGGATCGTGCGCACCCTGCGGGAGCAGGGTCCGCTGGAACCCAATCAGTTGTGCGACGCCTGCCAGATCCTCAGCCCGAGCATGGTCGGGGTACTGAGCCGGATGCAGACCCAGGACCTCATCGTGCGCGAACGCTCCCCGCACGACCAGCGTCGGATCATCATCAGCCTGACGCCGCGGGGACGGGCGGTCTATGATCGGGTCGCCCCGCTGGTCGAAGCCCAATACCGCCTGATCGAGACCGCCATCGGCCGCGATCTGATCGACCAGACCTACGCCCAGATCGACCGCCTGCTGAGCGCGCCGCTGGACCAGGTCCCGTCCGTCGAGCTGCCGCCTGCGGACCCGGACCTCTAACCCAGGCGGACGCCGGTCGGGATCAGGCCGTCGTACACCGCGATGCGGGCGATGCGGTCCATCATGAGCCGCTTCATCTCGACGTGCGCCGGGCTCGTCTGGTAGGCGTCATGCGCGGCGGCATCGACGAACAGCGCGCTGGTCGCATGTGTGTACCCCTGGGACCGGTCGGCGACATTCGCGCCGTAGTGATACATCAGAACGCCCGCGCACTCGCGCCTCACCCGCTGCGCATGTTCCTCGACCTGACGATGGAAGCGCTCGTCGACGTCTTCCTCGAACCGCATCATCACGACATGCAGGAACGTGCCTGATTCATTCATCGGCGAACCTCCCTCACATCCTGGCCAGCAGGCCACCGTCGATGGCGAGCAGGTGGCCGTTCACGAAACTCCCCGCCCTGGAAGCGAGGTACAGGACCGCCGGAGCGATGTCCTCCGGTTCGGCCCAACGCCTCAAGGGCACGGAATCCTCCAGGAACGCATTGAACCGCGCCTGTTCCTGCAGCGCCTCCGTGAACCGCGTCCTGACGAAGCCGGGCGCCAGCGCATTGCAGGTAATACCCTTTTCCCCGTACTCGACGGCCACGGAACGCATCAGCGCGGCCAGCGCCCCCTTGGCGGAAGCGTAGGCCGAGATGCCCGGCATGCTGGCCATCGCCGCCACGGACGACATCAGGATGATGCGTCCATCTCCCCGGGCCGCCATGTGCGGCAGCACCGCCTGCACGCAATTGAAGGCGCCGTCGACGTGCACCTTGAATAAGGACCGCCAGGCTTCGGGCGCCTGCTCGATCAGGGGCATGCGATTCTGGTTGCCCGCGTTGCTGACCAGCACGTCGACCGCCCATCCCCGCGCCGCCAAGTCCGCCACGGCCCGCCGCACCGCCTCGTGGTCGGAGACGTCGAACGGCGCGGGCCGGGCATCCACCCCCTGCCGCGCCAGTTCCGCCACAGCCGCCTCGCAACGCGGCAGGTCCAGATCATTGACCACGATCCGCGCCCCCGCCTGCCCCAGACAGACAGCGATGGCATGGCCGAGCCCGGATCCCGCCCCGGTGATCAACGCGGTCCGCCCCCGCAGGCCGAAAATTTCCTTCAGATAATCGGTATTCATCCACTTCTCCTCGAAATCCGCCAGGCTCGCCGGCCTTCGCCCGCGTCCCTTGATACGTCACGCGTGTCGGCGCTCACCGCAAGGTCTGCACGCCCGCGCACACGTTCATGCTCTGTCCCGTGATACTGCGCCCCGTGCGCGAAGCCAGGAACAGCGCCGTATCGGCGATGTGGTCCATGGGCACCATGCGGCGCAGAGCCACGTGTTCCAGCATTTCTGCCTGCTGGTCGGCCTCGGATATTCCCCGGACGCGAGCCTTCGCAGCCACGACCTCGACGACGCGCCGGCTTTCCACGATGCCGGGCAGCAAGGCGTTGACCGTGATGTCATGATCGCCCAGCTCGATGGCCAGGCTCTGCGTCATGCCAACAACGGCCCATTTTGAAGCCGCGTAGGGAACGCGGAATGGATATCCCAGACGCCCCGCCACCGAACTCACGTTGATGATCGCCCCACGGTCCGAGCGCTTCAGTGCCGGTATGGCCCGGCGGGTGCACAGAAAATGCCCTCGCACATTGACGCTCAAGGTCCGATCCCAGTCTTCCACGGAAAGGTCTTCCAGCGCCACGGTCGGACCCGCGACCCCCGCGTTGTTGACGAGGACGTCGAGACCGCCCAGCGCATCCAGAGCATGGCCGAACCATCGATCGACGGCGGCGGGATCGGAAACATCCGCGCGAAACGTCCCGATGCCCGGCAAGACGCGCCCCGCCTCTCGCAGCGCGTCCTCGGACAGGTCGCAGACCTGCACCTGAGCGCCTTCCTGGCGGAAGGCACGTGCGATGGCCAGGCCGATACCCGACGCACCGGCTGAAACCATGACCCGGCACCCTTGCACACCATTCGTTTCACGCACGATATTTCTCCTTCGTTTTCCGGCGCGATCGCTGCCCGTCCGGGCCCGCGACCGGCCACGGTCCTAGTGTCCTGTCTGGTGAGTTTGGTCACTTGAATTCGGATGCATGGGCTTGTCAGGCAAGGCGCAAACCGCAGCGATAGCCGGTGCTATCGCGAGGATGAGTCTGGACACGGAGCAGTCCCTGCGGACTGCTCCGTGCCTGACGAATCCGAACCGCTTGCAAGCGGTGAGGTGGACAAGCAACGCAGCATGGCCAGCCCAGGCGCCGAAGGTAAGGATCGGAATTAGCCAGACAGGACACTAGTACATCGTCCCTTAAATGCTTTGAATAATTAATCGCCTCGGCTATCATGACGAGATGAACCGAGGCCGCCCTGCAACCCCAGTGAAGCTGGCAAAGAAGGACCGACAGGAACTGCTGTCGCTGATCGCGCGCAAGACCGCTACGCAGCGCGATGTGATGCGTGCACGAATCGCCTTGGAGGCGCATGAGGGCCATGGCAGCACGGTCATTGCGCGCAAACTGGGGGTATCGGTGCAAACGGTCTGCCTGTGGCGCAAGCGCATTGCTCAGCAAGGCGCCCAGGGTATTCGTGAAGGCGAACGCAGCGGTCGCCCGGCGCGCATCACGCACGAAGAGCGGCTGCAGCTGATCGCACTGGCGTGCGAAGCACAAGAGTCTGATGGGCGAGTCACGCCCACGCTTGACGAGCTCGTGGCGCGCGCGATGGCGCGCGGCGTCGTTGCACGGATCAGCCGCAGCCATGTGCAGCGCATCTTGCAGGCCGGCGACGTGCGGCCGCATCGGATCCAGCAATGGCTGCATAGTCCGGATCCGGCCTTTCGCGAGAAGGTCAACGAGATTTGCAAGTTGTACCGCAGGGCGCCTCGAGATGCGGTGGTGCTTAGCATCGACGAGAAGACCGGTATTCAGGCGACTGAGCGCAAGCACCGGGGCCGCGATCCCGCGCCGGGGCGGCTGCGTCGACACGAGTTTGAGTATGTCCGCCATGGCACCCAGTCGTTGATCGCCGCGCTGGATGTGCATACCGGGCAGGTGACGGCGGACTGTGGCGATCGGCGCACCCAGGCCGATTTGCTGGCCTTCATGGAGCGTCTGGCCGCTGCGTACCCTGACCAGCAGGTGCATGTCGTCTGGGATAATTTGAACACGCATCGCGCCCAGGCCGTCTGGCAGGCGTTCAATGCGCGGCATGCCGGACGGTTTCACTTTCACTTCACGCCATTGCACGCGAGCTGGGTCAATCAGATCGAACTCTGGTTTGCCCGGTATACACGCCGAGTGCTGCGCCATGCCAGTCACACCAGCACTGCGCACCTGCGCGAGCGCACGGCACAATTTGTCCGCACGCATAATCAGGCGGCACGCCCGTTCAAATGGAGTTTCCGGGGCTATCCGCTACAAACCGGCGAATCATAACGAGGAGCGACATGCCAGCCTTATCCGCCAAAGAACACGCCACCCACTTGCAACGACAACTGCGCCACCTGCTCGGCCATGAGCAGATCGCTACGCAAGCCTACGGGCACCATCTGCTGATCAAACGTGTGGACGATGAACAGTTGACCGTGGTGGCGCGGCTGACCGAGTTGGGCCGCAATCATTATGGCGCGGCTTTTCGAAGCCATAGTGGGCGTTGGGAACCGTTGCCAGGTACAGGCTCGCTCGACGAGATGGCACAGGTGGTCGCCACACTCTTGCAGCCGTATTTGCAACCCGATAATTATTAAACCTATTTACAGGATGATGTACTAGCCCATGATCCATCGGTAAGGCGCCAGCACGAGCTGCGGGAACAACACCAGCAGCAGCAAGGCCACGCACTGGGCCACGAGGAAGGGCCAGACACCCACGATGATTTCGATCATCCTGGCCTTGGTCACACCCGCCACCACATTGAGCACGGCACCCACCGGCGGAGTGATCAGCCCGATCGAGCACGCCAGCATGAACACGATGCCGAAGTAGACCGGATCGATGCCCGCGGCCACCACAGCGGGCAGCAGAACGGGAATCAGAATGAGCACGATCGGGATCATGTCCATGGCTGTCCCGACCACCAGCACCAGGCCGACGATCACCAGCATCAACAGAGTCGGCGAGTCCTTGACCGGTTCCACGATGGAGACCACCTGCTGGGGCAGGCCGGCGACCGTGATCATCCAGCCCGACACCAGCGCACCGGCTACCAGGAACATCACCATGGCGCTCATCTTGGCCGATTCCAGGAAGACAGCATAGAGATCGCGGAGATGCAGTTCCCGGTAGATGCAGGTCGCCACCAGCAATGCATAAACGGCGGCCACGACCCCGGCTTCCGTCGGAGTGAAGACCCCGAAGCGCAAGCCCACGATGATGATCACCGGCAGCAGCAGCGCCCAGAAACTCTCGACCAGCAAGGCCAGCACTTCTTTCACGGGCACTTTGGGCAACGGCCGGATATCGTCCTTGCGCGAGACCAGGAACCAAGTGGCGCACAGGCACAGCGCCATCAGGATGCCGGGGAAGATCCCTGCCATGAACAGACCGGTGATCGAGATATTCCCGGTCACCCCGATCAGGATCAGGCCGATCGACGGCGGGATGACCAGGGCAATGATGCCCGACGAGGCGACCAGCCCGCCGGACCGCCCCCTGGAGTTCCCCGCTTTCATCATCATCGGGACCAGCAGAGCCGACAAGGCGGCCGCGTCCGCGGCGGCGGAGCCCGACAGGCTCGCCAGGATGCTGGCGGCCAAAATGGTCACATACCCCAGGCCGCCCCGGATGTGCCCGACCAGGGCCAGGGCCAGACTCACGATGCGCTGCGACAGACCACCCGCATTCATGACGGCGCCCGCCAGCATGAAGAACGGCACCGCCATCAGAGGAAAACTGTCCGCTCCATTGAGCAAGTTCTGGGCGACGATCTGGGCGTCGAAGAAATCGAGCTGGTACATCAGGGCGACGCCCGTCAGGATCAGCGCGTAGGCGACGGGCAGTCCGATCGCGAGCCCGGCGAACAGCACGAAAATGAACAGGGCGAGCGTCATCAATCGGCTCCCGGGGAAATGTTTTCCGTCATGGCGCCCAGCCGATCGGCGGGCGTTCTGAACAGCACGTACAACTGATGCAGCAGGATGAATCCGGTCGACACCGCGAACACGATTCCGACCCCGAAGAACCAGGCCTGCGAAAGCCCGGAAGCCGGCGCCGTCGCCTCGTAATTCAGGCGCGTCTGCTCGATGCTGCCCATGAGGATCAGCCATGTGGCATAGATCATCAGGACACAGGCGACGATCAGGCACAGCTTGCGGACCTTGGGCGCCAGGGCCTGCACCACCACGTCGACGCCCAGGTGCGAACGTTCGCGCAACACAAGGATCGACCCCAGGAAAGTCAGCCAGACGAAGCACCAGCGCGCCAGTTCCTCCGATACGGGCAGCCCCGTGTTGAAGACATAGCGCATCACGACATTGGCGAACACCATGACGACCATGGCGACGAGACAGGCGACGATGGCGACTTTCAATAAAGCGTCGTAGGCCCCGATCAGTTTCGACATGGGCGCTCCAATCAAGAAGGCATGCCCGGCCAGCCGGGCATGCGGGGTTTCGATGGTCCTTACTGCTGTCCGCGGACCTTCTGGATGGCCGCCAGCGTCTCGTCAACGAGCTCGGCGCCCAGCTCCGTCTTGTACTTCGCGGTCACGGAGGCCGTCGCCTCGACCATGCGGGCCTTTTCCGCCGGATCGATCTTGTTGAACTCCATGCCGGCGCCAACCAGCTCCTGCACGACATCCTTTTCCATCTTGCGGCTGACTTCGCGGAAATACGTGACCGACTCCGCGCACGAATCGCGCAGCACGGCCTGTTCTTCCGCACTCAGACGATCCCAGAACCGCTTGCTTGCCATCACCACGGCGGGCAGAAACACATGCTTGGTTTCCGTCAGGTACTTCTGGATTTCCTGGTAGCCGCTGCTCTTGGTGACGAGGAAGGAGCTTTCCTGCCCGTCGATGGCCTTGCTTTCGAGCGCCGTATAGGTCTCCGAGTACGGCAGCGGCAGCGGGTTGGCACCCAGGGCCTTGAATGTATCGATATAGATGCGATTCTGCAGAACCCGCAGCTTCAGGTCATTGAAGTCCTCGAGCTTGCGAATCGGATGCTTGCTATTGGTGACCTGGCGAAAACCATAGTCCCAATAGCACAGGCCCACGAGGTTCTTGGCGGAGAACTTCTCCAGCAGGCGCTGGCCGACAGGCCCGTCGATGACCGCGTCGGCCTCCTCGATACTATGGAACAGGAACGGCAGGTCGAAGATCCCCAG
Organism: Castellaniella sp. WN; assembly: GCF_054457555.1. Taxonomy (NCBI): domain Bacteria; kingdom Pseudomonadati; phylum Pseudomonadota; class Betaproteobacteria; order Burkholderiales; family Alcaligenaceae; genus Castellaniella; species Castellaniella sp. WN. The sequence continues at coordinate 325,984 of NZ_JBTKZC010000002.1, forward strand.
TTCCTTGACATTGCCGGCGGCGCCAGCCGTGGACACCACCGACAGCTCGACGATGCCGCCCTGCGCGGAGGACATGGACTGGATTTCGTTGCCCAACTGGGCATCGGGATAGCCGGTGATCTTGAACTTGCCGCCGCTCTTTTCGCGTGCGACGTCGACGAATTTCTGGACGGCCAGGCCCACGGGATTGCTGGCGCTGACCGCGTAGCTGAATTTCATGCTGCGGTCCTTGACGTCGGCCGACGCCTGTCCGGCCACGCAAGCCAGCAGAACCGCCGTCAGGCAGACTGCGGTCGATTTCACTTTGAACGACATGGATGTGTCTCCTATGCTTTGACTTTTAAAACCCGCCACCTCGAGTGGCCGGATCACCTCAGTTCCTGCCCGGCCAGCGAGCCTTCGAGAAATTTGTTCGGTTTCAGAAAGAACGACAGGACCAGCGCTCCATTGGGGGAGCGGGCGATATGCCGGTTGCCTTTCGGGCGCCAGACGTAATCACCTTCCCGGACTTCGCCCTCGTCGTCGACGATGCTGCCACTGAGCACATAGGTCTGCTCGATCTCCACATGCTCGTGCAACGGCAAGGCGGTACCGGGTTGCCAGCGGAACAACGCGGTCATCAGACCGGTTTCCGGGATGTCCAGAAGGATCTTCATATCGATGCCGGGTGTGGGCGTCGGCTTCCAGAGCAGAGTCCCCACGTCAACGTAGCGGGAGGCCAGTTCGCCGCTCGCGAACGGCGCCAGATGTTCAGGCAGAGTCATGTGTTTCTCCTGTGTACGGATGGCGGCACGATGCCGGCGCATCACTCCGATACGGTATTGGTCAGCGTGCCGATGTGCTGCACGGAGGCCGAGACGACATCCCCCACCTTCAGGCATGCGGGAGGCGTCATGGCGAAGCCCACGCCCCTGGGTGTGCCGGTGGCGATGACATCGCCCGGCTCCAGCGTCATCCCCGCCGAAAGCTGCTCGATGATCGTCCGCACGTCGAAGATCATTGACGACGTGTTGTCCGACTGCCGCAATTCCCCGTTCACGGTCAGCGAAATATCGAGATCGTTCGCGTTGGCGATGGCGGAACGATGGACGACCACAGGCCCCATGGGGCACGTGGCATCCAGTCCCTTGCCCTTGAACCACTGCCCATGGCGCTGCTGCAGGTCGCGGGCGGTGATGTCGTTGACGATCGTGTACCCGAACACATGGTCCAGCGCATCGGCACGGGCGATGTCCCGGCCACGGCGACCGATGACGATGGCGAGTTCGACCTCATAATCCAGGCTGTCCGTCAGGCTGGCGTACCTCGGCACTTGATCGCCGTGTCCGATGACCGCCGTGGGCGGTTTGGTAAAAAACTCGATGGCGGTCGGGAACAGGTCAGCCGGCCGGCCGCGCGCCAGGTTGCCCTCGATGATATGGTCCCGATAGTTCCGGCCCACACAAAAGAGATTCTTCTTCAGGCGCAGAGGCGCCGTCACACGCAGCTCCGCGAAACCACGTCCCGCTGCGTCGGCCGCATCAGCCCGCCGCAGGCAGGTCTCGACGGCGTCCAGGGCCGCCGTACCCAACCCGATCAGTTCACCGACGTCCGCCGGTACGAACGGCAGGCCGTGGTCAGGACAGGCCGCCAGCAGCGCGGAAAGATCCACGACCTTGCCGTCATCCTTCAACAAGCCGAGCCTCGACTCTTCTCGATCAAGAAAACTCAGGAATTTCATTTGAAAATCACCTCTCGCCACACATCAATGGAGCCGCTCAGGCATCGGACGCCGGAGCCCCGCTCCGGATGAACCGCCTGAACGCCACGAGCAGGCTATGCACGTGATCGCGCGCCAGCCGTTCCGCCAGGCCGGCGTCGCGCTGCTCGATCGCGTCGATCATCGCGAGATGCTCGCGCAGGGAATCCTCGCCGCGATGCAGCCGCTTGATCGTCTGCCGCCGGAACGTCGTCTGGCGGTGCCCGAAGGCGGCCCACACTTTTTCCAGCAGGCGGTTGTTCGCCAGCGCGATGATCTCCTCGTGGAAGGTCACGTTGGCCTGCGCATAGGCATTCGCATCCCGCTCCCCGGACTCCACCAGGAAAGGCGCGAACAACGCCCGCAGACGCTCCACGTCGCGCTGGGAAGCGTTCAGCGCGGCCTCGTGCGCGGCAAAACCTTCGAGCATCTCGCGCAGTTGCAGCCATTCGATGTATTCCTCGTCCGTCACCGGCGAGAGCAAGGCCCCGCGCCCCGGGCGCAGGCTGACCAGACCGGTGCTTTCCAGCCGGATCAGCGCTTCGCGCACGGGCGTCCGGCTGACACCCAGCTGATTGGCGAGGTCTTCCTCCCGGACACGAACCGGCTCCGTGATGTCCTGCATCATGCCGCCGAGGAGTGTTCTGACATCCTCATAGACCGACTGGGCCGTCGGGTTTTTTTGTGTGCTGTTCATGGAGTTTTTATACAAAACAAATTTCTGTATACAAATTATAGTTTCGTATGGAAAATGCACTACTAGGGAAAACACGGACCCGCGATCGTTGTATTCTCAAACGCACAGACCCCGCCTCTCAGGGCGGGGTCTGCTGCTATGCATCGTCATGCGCCGAATGCGGCGAGCGGAAAACAGGCTCAACGTCCTGGAGGCGCCAGCTCTCGATACACGTCCAGGTGAGCCCGGACGATCCGGTCCAGGCCGAAATCGCGTTCCGCCAGCACCCGGCCCGCGGCGCCCATGCGGACCCGCCGCTGCTCGTCCCCGGCCAGGGCCGCGACCGCGTCGGCCAGCGTCCGCGCATCCCGGGGTGGCACCAGCACGCCGCTGACCCCGGGCTCGATGGCGTCCCGGCACCCCGGCACGTCCGTGGTCACCACCGGCCGGCCGCAGGCAGCCGCCTCGATCAGGGACTTGGGCAGACCCTCGCGGTAGGACGGCAGCGCCACGATGTGCGCCTGCGCGTAGAAGCCGGCGACGTCCGCGCATTCGCCCACGTACTCGATCGTCCCCTCCGTCCGCCAGGCCTCCAGTTCGCCGGCCGTCACCGAAGCCGGATTCTCCGGATCCAGGCTGCCGGCCAGCCGCCAGCGCAGCCCTTCGCCGCGCGCCGCGGACGTCCGGGCCGCCTCGACGAACTCCCGCACACCCTTGTCGTGCAGCAGCCTGCTGGCCATCGCGACGGTCACGGGCCCTTCCGGCCAGGGTTGGGGCGCGAACCTGTCCAGATCGACGCCCGAGCCGCGCAGCAGCACGGCCTGGTCGGGACGCACGGCGCCGGCCCGCTCCAGTACGTCGCGGTCGGCGGTGTTCTGGAAAATCACCCGGCTGTTCGGATGCCCCAGGGCCAGGCGATACAGGACCAGGGCCAGTCGCCGCAGCACGCCGCGCAGCCCGGAGCCCTGGATGAACACGTAGCCCAGACCGGAAATCGCCGCGACATAAGCGGGCACCCCGGCCAGGCGGGCGGCGATGCCGCCGTAGAGCACGGACTTGAGGGTGACGGCGTGCACCAGGCCGGGCCGCACCCGGCGGAACAGGCGCCAGATCGCCCACAGGCTGCGGGCCTCGGTCCAGGGCCGCATGCTGGTGCGCGACAGGGGCAGGACGTGGTGTGTCAGGCCCAGCGCCTCGATCCGCGCCACCGCCGGGCCGCCCATGGACGCGACGTGCACTTCGTAGCCCGCGTCGCGGGCGGCCAGGGCGACCGGCAGCCGGTGCGATACCAGGAATGCCGGATTGGTGATGAAAAACAGCAGCCGGGGCGCCGGGGCCGGTCCGCCCGCTTCCGCCGAAGCCCGGGCCGCGGCCGGAACCGCCGCAACCGCTTCGCCGGTCGGCCCGGCCGCCGGGAAATCGGCGGCCAGCCGGCGCCAGACGGTTTCGTAGCGATCCACCATGGCCCCCAGGCTGTAGCGCCGCTCGACGGACGCCCGGGCCGCATCGCGCCGCGCCGGCCAGCCGGCGTCGCGCACGGCGCCCACCGCCTGATCGATGGCGCCCGCCAGGGCCACCGCGTCGCCCGGCGGCACGACCCAGCCGTGCTCGCCCACGATGTCGGCCGCGTCCCCCACGTCGGTCACGACGCAGGCCACGCCGGAGGCCATGGCCTCGGAGACCACGTTGGGAAAGCCTTCGGCCTTGCTCGACAGCACGTGAATGTCCAGCGCCCGCATCAGTTCCGGGACATCGTCGCGCCGCCCCAGAAAGATCAGGTGGTCCAGCAGGCCGTAATGCCGCGCCAGAGCGATCAGGTCCGCATTGTCGCGCGACATGCCCAGTCCGATCAGCACGCAGCGCAGGTCCGGATGAGCGCGCACGCACAGGGCAAGCGCCGCCAGCAGGTTCTCATGATCTTTCAAGGGATTCCAGCGCGCCACGCTGCCCAGCAGCGGCGCACCCTCGGGCACGCCCCAGCGGGCGCGCAATCCGGCGGTCCCCGCCGGATCCGGGTGCCAGACGTCCAGGTCGTAGCCGTTGGGCACCACCAGGATCCGGTCGGCGCGGTATCCCCAGGCCCGATGGACCTCGGCCGCCTTGCGGGCGCAGGCGACGATGACGCCCGGCACCCAGCCCGACACCCGGGCGCAGGCCCAGGCCGCCGCGCGGGAAGACCGGCTGCTTTCCCCGAGACTGACGCCCGAATTGCGCACGCCCCAGGCCACGGCGCGGATGCCGGTCAGACGCGCCACGAGGCCGCCGATCAGGTCGGCGTGATACATCCAGGTCTGCACCACGTCGGGACGACGCGCGCGCAGCAGCCGGTACAGCCGCCACAGGCCGCGGACGTTCCCGGTCCAGCCCTGCATGTCCAGGCAGACCACCTCGACGCCGGCCTCGCGCAGCCGCGCGCCCATGACGCCTTCGCCGCGCATGGACACGACCGTGTGCCGGACCGTGCCGCCGGGCGCCGTGACCAGGCGGAACAGCACGGTCTCGGCGCCGCCGTGCAGCAGCCCCGAAATCACGTGCATGACCCGCAGGGGCGCCCGATCCTCCGTGGATCCGGGACCGCCGGCCGGCCGGGGGTTGGCGGGCTGGCCCGCTTCGTTTCCGTTCATGAAGTTTCCTCGACCATCGGGACCATCGCGGGCACTCAGGGCGCCGACCGGGGCGCGTTGCCGCCCTGGTCCTCGGCGCCGATCGTCCCGTCCGCATCCGTCCAGGCATCATCCCAGGCTCGCAGGACGGCGTCCAGCCCGTAGCGGGCCCGAACCGACTCGGCCGCCGCCCGGCCCAGGGCCTCGCGCTCGGCGGAGCCGGCGCGCATCACCCGCAGCAGGGCCCGACCCAGAGCCGCCTCGTCGTCCAGGGGAACCAGCTCGGCCAGGCGGCCATCCAGCGTCAGTTCCGACGGCCCGGAGGGGCAGTCGGTCGCCACGCAGGGCAGCCCCAGGGCCATGGCTTCCAGCAGCGCGTTCGGAAAACCCTCGACGCGGGAATTCAGCACGAAGGCATGGGCCGTGGCCAAGTCTTCCCAGGGGGTCCGGCTGAAGCCGGGCAGCCTGACGCGGGATTCCAGCCCCAGATCCCGGACGCGCCGCAGGCAGTCCTCGCGCCGGGGGCCGTCGCCCCAGATGCACAGGTCCCAGTCCGGACACTGCGGGGCGAGCGCGGCGAAGCATTCGATCAGCCGGTCGAACTGCTTGACGGGGTTGAAGCGCCCCAGCGCGGCCAGCGTGCGGCGTGGCCCCGCCGGCTCGCGGATCCGGCGCTCCGGCAGCCCGTCGGGCAGCGGATTGGGGATCACCGCGATGCGGCGCACGCCCGGCGCGACCTGCCGCAGATGGCGCGCGCTGCGCCAGGTCTGGACAGCGACGCGGCGCGCCCAGGGATAGGTCCAGCGCCGCAGCCGGCGCAGTACGGGTTCCAGGTTGACGCTGTGGGCGGGATCGGTGCGTTCGCCGACGACGACCGGCAGGCCCAGGCCGCGCAGGGCCAGCAGCGCCGTGACGTTGACGTTGGTCAGGAAGGACAGCACCCGGTCGGGCCGGCATTCCCGCGCCAGGCGCCGCAGGGCGGCGAGCTTGACCAGGGGACGCAACCAGGACGGACCGCGCACCCGGTCGGCCAGCCACAGCAGGCGCACGCCCGGATCCAGGACCTGATCGCAACGGCCGTGCCCGGAATAGCAGCACACCAGGGTGACTTCGTCGCCGCGCCGCGCCCAGGCATTGGCCAGGGTGGCGGCCACGCGCTCGGCGCCGCCGCCATGCAGGGAGCTGACGAGGAACAAGAGCCGCATTTCAGTCGATCCTCCGGCCCTGGAACACCTGTTCCCACAGGGCCATGATGCGCGCGGTGCCGAAGCGGTCGCGCGCGTCGACGGCGCGGCTGGCCAGCCGGGTCCGCAGGCCGGGGTCGGCCATCAGCGCCGCCAGCCCGGCGGCCAGTGCGTCCGGATCGTCGATCGGCCGGACCAGCACGCCGTCCAGTCCCTCCCGGATGATCTCCCGGGGTCCGGTGTCGCAATCGGTGGCCACGCACGGCAGCCCGCAGGCCATGGCCTCGATCAGGGTGTTGGACAAGCCTTCGGCCTGGGAACTGAGCACGTACAGGTCCGAGGCGCCGTACCAGGCCGCCATGTTGCCGACGCGCCCCGGCAGGCTGACGCGTCCGCCCAGGCCCAGTTCGTCGCGCAGGGCTTCGAGCTCCCCGCGCTGTTCCCCCTCGCCCAGGATGGTCAGGTCCCAGTCGGGAAACAGCGCCGCCAGCTGGGCGAAGGCCCGCAGCAGGCCGTCGAATCCCTTGACCGGATGCAGCCGGCCCACGGCCAGCAGCCGGCGGCGGTCGCGCGTACACGGCGGCTCCAGCGCGGGCACGCCATCGACCAGCGGCCAGCGCACGGCGTTGGGAATGACCTGGGTGCGCACGCCGGGCAGATGCTCGTCGAGCCACTGCGCCGTCCCCCGGGTCAGTGCGACGACCGCGTCGGCGCGCGGATAGGTCCAGCGGCGCAGCCGTTCCCAGAACGCCGGCAACGGCAGGCTGGGAGGATGGGCGTGCTCGGTGGCGATCACGCGGCTGCGCCCCCGCGCGGCCAGCACCGCCAGCACCGAGCCCCGGGTCATCATGCCCAGCACGACGGCCGGACGATGGCGCTGCACCAGCCGGCGCAGCGCCAGGACCCTCAGCAGATTGCCCCACAGGGCGCCCACCGGGCCCGCGCTGTCTCCGGCCAGACCCAGGGCGTGGCGCTGCACGCCTTCCGGCAGCGGATAGGCATCCTGGCGGTCGTCCGTCTGGGTCACGATCATCACCTGGCAGCCGCGCGCGCGCCAGCCGGCGGCCAGGTCCACGGCCACGCGCTCGGCGCCGCCGCCCCGCAGCGAATGGATCACGATCATCAGGTCGACCCGGTCGGCGGTCATGCGGACTCCTTCTCCGGCCGCACGCGCCAGGCCAGACCCAGGTAGCAGGCATAGGACAGGGCGTACATGAGGGCGGTCGCCAGCATGATGCCCGCCGCGCCCATGGACGGCGCGAACACAGTGTTCATCCAGGCCTTGAGGCCGAAATTCAGGACGGCGATCGCGGCCATCCAGCCATAGCGGTTCTGACTGGCCAAAAGCTGCACCAGGATCAGCACGCCGAAATAGAACGGCAGTTGCAGCATGCCCCAGCGCAGCACGTGCGCCACGGCGGCCGTGTCCTGCGCCGTGAAGGCGCCGCGCTCGAACAGCAGCGACACCAGCCAGGGCGCCAGCCACCAGCCGACCAGCACCGCGACGGCGCCAAGCCCCAGCAGGGCGAACGACCATTTCAGCGCCATGGCGCGGGCGTGCGCCGCGTCGCCCCGGGCCTGGATGTCGGCCAGCACCGGCAGGGCCGCGCGGCCGACCGAGGCCGCCCCCAGGCCGATCATCAACGACAGCAGCCGCGCCGCATAGCCCAGGGTCGCATTGGCGTTGGCGCCCAGCCCGGCCGCCGTGTACTGGTCGATGGGACCGACGAAACTCATGGCCAGTTGCCCGACCAGCATGATCCCGGCGGCGGCCGCCAGGCTGGACCATTGCGGCGCGTGCCGGCTCAGGCGCGGCCGGACCGGCACGCGGTCCGCGCGCCGGGCCAGGAGATCCTGCCACACGGCCTGGATGGCATAGCCCAGCAGCGTGCCCCAGAGCAGCGGCAGCACCCCGGCGCCCGCGGGCGCCGCCAGCACGCAGATCAGGATCGCCAGAGCCGGCACACTGTCGAGCAGGGTGTTGATGTGGCGTTCGTGCGCCCGCAGGCGGGCCGCGCCCAGGCCCGTCCAGATCGTGAAGAAGGCGGCCGGCGCGAAGCCCAGGATCAGCAGGAGGCTCATGTCGCGGACGGCGGGCGACAGGCCCTGCCCCGCCACGTCCAGGACCATCGGCCAGGCCAGCCCCAGCAGGACGGCCGCCGCGGCGCCCAGCGCCCAGGCCCAGGCCTGCAGTTCGCCCAGGAAACGGCCGTGCTGGGCGGATTCCCCCTGGCGGCTGCGCACCAGGGCCGGGATCAGCACCACGGAACAGGCTCCGACCAGCGTCACCGGCAGCCAGTTGGCGATCGTCAGGGTGAACTGATAGGCGTCCACCGCGTCGCTGACACCGTAGCGGTAGGCTACCGCCATTTCCTTGACCGCGCCCACGGCCTTGCCCATCAGCAGGAAGAAGGCCACGCGGGCCGCCCCCAGGGCGATGCGGCGATGATCGGCGTGCAGGCCCGCCAGCCGGCGCTTCAGCGGCGCGATCACGTCAACAAGCCCTCACGCGTCGGACCCGCACGCCACGGTCAGCTCAGGAACTGGACGTACCAGGGCATGGCGACTTCCAGGCCCCGCAGGATGTCGAATCGCGGCTCGTAGCCCAGCAGGCCGCGCGCCTTGGCGATGTCGGCCTGGGAATGGCGCACGTCGCCCGCGCGGAAATCGGCGTGGCGCGGCTCGCGCGCGTAAGCCACGCCGTTGCGCCCCAGGATGTCGCGCAGGTGCCCGAACAATTCGTTCAGCGAGGTGCGGGCGTTGAAGGCGACGTTGTAGACCTGGTTGACCCCCTCGGAACCGGCCAGGGACGCCAGCACGTTGGCCTGGACGACGTTGTCGATGTAGCAGAAATCGCGGCTGGTCTCGCCGTCGCCGTTGATCACGACCTCCTGGTCGCGGATCATGGACGACACCCATTTCGGGATCACGGCCGCGTAGGCGCCGTCCGGGTCCTGGCGCTGGCCGAAGACGTTGAAATAGCGCAGGCCGACGGCCTTGAAACCGTAGGCGCGGGCGAATACGTCGGCGTACAGTTCGTTGACGTACTTGGTGACCGCGTAGGGCGACAGCGGCTTGCCGATCTGGTCCTCGACCTTGGGCAAGCCGGGATGGTCGCCGTAGGTGGAACTGGAGGCCGCATAGACGAAGGATTCGACCTGGGCGTCGCGCGCCGCCACCAGCATGTTGAGCTGGCCGCCGACGTTGACCGCGTTGGTGGTGATCGGATCGTTCAGCGAACGCGGCACCGAGCCCAGCGCCGCCTGGTGCAACACGTGGTGCACGCCCTTGACCGCCTGGTTGCAGGTATCCAGATCGCGGATGTCGCCCTCGATGAAACGGAAGCGCGCCCATTGCCCGGGGCGGACGCGGGATTCGACCTCGTCCAGGTTGCGCTGGTAGCCGGTGGAGAAATTGTCCAGGCCGACGACGGTCTGCTCCAGGCCCAGCAGGGTTTCCAGCAGGTTGGAGCCGATGAAACCGGCGCAGCCCGTCACCAGCCAGGTACGGGGGTGCGCCTGCAGTTCGGCCAGGACGGATTCGTAGCGGGAAGTCATGCCGGAGCCTCAGAGACGCAGGTCGGACTCGCCGGCGGCGAGCACGTATTTCAGGTCGTACAGCACGTGTTCGGGTTTGCCCAGCGCGCGCAGCGCGGCGGCACCCATGGCGGCGAACTGCTCGTGCGCCACCGCCAGGATGATGCCGTCGTAGGCGCCCACGGCCGGACTGGCGACCGGCGTGAGACCGTATTCGTGCTGCGCCTCGGCCGCGTCGACCCAGGGGTCGTAGACGTCCACGTCGATGCTGTATTCGCCCAGCTCGTGCACGATGTCCACGACGCGGGTGTTGCGCAGGTCGGGGCAGTTTTCCTTGAAGGTCAGGCCCATCACCAGCACGCGCGAGCCCTGCACCTGGATGCGGCGCTTGGTCATGGTCTTGACCAGTTGAGACACCACGTAGCCGCCCATGGAATCGTTCAGGCGGCGACCGGCCAGGATGATTTCCGGGTGGTAGCCGATGGACTGCGCCTTGTGGGTCAGATAATAAGGATCGACGCCGATGCAATGCCCGCCGACCAGGCCCGGCCGGAAAGGCAGGAAGTTCCACTTGGTGCCGGCGGCCTGCAGCACGTCCAGCGTGTCGATGCCCAGGCGGTTGAAGATCAGGGCCAGTTCGTTGATCAGGGCGATGTTCACGTCGCGCTGGGTGTTCTCGATGACCTTGGCGGCCTCGGCGACCTTGATCGAGGGTGCCTTGTGCGTGCCCGCCGTGATGATCTGGCGGTACAGCGCGTCGACCAGATCGGCGACTTCGGGCGTGGAACCCGAGGTGACCTTGCGGATGGTGGAAACGCGGTGCTGCTTGTCGCCCGGGTTGATGCGCTCGGGGCTGTAGCCCGCATGGAAATCGACGTTGAACTTCAGGCCGGAGATGCGTTCCAGCACCGGCACGCAGACCTCTTCGGTGGCACCGGGGTAGACCGTGGATTCGTAGATGACGATGTCGCCGCGCTTGAGGATGCGGCCGATGGTCTCGCTGGCGCGCTCCAGGGGCGTCAGGTCGGGCTGCTTGTACTCGTCGATGGGCGTGGGGACGGTGACGATGAACACGTTCGCCGCGGCCAGCTCGGCGGGGTCCGACGAATAGCGCAGGTGCCCGGCCTGGGCGAGCTCCGGACCATCGACTTCCAGGGTGTGGTCGCGCCCGGCGCGCAGTTCCTCGATGCGCCGCGTGTTGATGTCGAAGCCCAGCACGTCGCGGTGCTTGCCGAACTCGACCGCCAGCGGCAGGCCCACGTATCCCAGACCGACGACGGCCAGACGGACGTCCTGAATGTTCATTTGGTTCTCCCCGGCATGCGTGCCGATTTGACAGTGTGGAAGTTTAATCGCGCCGCACGCCGCGCCCCAAGGAGGGCAGCAGCAGCCAGCGTGGCCGCCGCCAGGTGACGAGGCGGATGTACAGCCAGATATAGGCCATGGCGAAGACCGCCATGCTGAGACACAGCATCCAGGCGTTGTCCCACCAGAGCGTGGCGGGCACCAGCCCGATCAGGGCCAGCACCCACAGATAGGGCGAGGTCATGGCGTTGCACAGCGCCGGCAGCGCGTGGCGGCGGTCGCGGCTGAAGGTGATGCGCACCAGGCGGCGGAACACCAGCTGGTGCAGGTGCAGCGCGTCGGGCTGGTCGACCGGGACGCCGCGCTTGAACTTGCGGCGCCAGATGGAAAACAGGGTCTCGAAGACCGGGTAGAACAACACGGCCAACGCATAGAAGGGCGACACCCCGGGGTTGCGTACCACCAGTTGCACGGCCAGCTCGGCCAGCATGAAACCGACGAAATACGCCCCGCCATCGCCCAGGAAGACCCGGCCGAAGGGGAAGTTCCAGACCAGGAAGCCCAGCGTCGCCGAAGCCAGGGACGTGGCGATGAGGAAGATGGGGATGTCCTGGACCTGCCAGGCGACCAGGGCGAGCGACACCGCCATCAGAGTGGCGATCATGCCCGCCAGGCCATTCATGCCATCGATGATGTTCAGGGCGTGCGTACAACCGCCGACCGCGACCATGGTGAACAGCAGCGAGATGACCGGCCAGGATGAAAGCAGCGTGTCGGCCCACGACAGGCCCACGCGCGAGACGCCGCCCAGCAGCCACCAGGCGATGGCGGCCGACACGAAGGCCGCCAGCAGGCGCTTGCCGGAACCGATGTCCTTGGTGATGTCTTCGAGCAGTCCGGCGACGAACACCGGCAACGCGGACACGAACAGCGCCGGCCACAGCCAGGTCAGGGTCATGTTGCTGGGGCCCAGCACCAGCAGGCCCGCCAGGCTGCCGGCCACCACGGCCAGCCCGCCCACCCGGGGCGCCGCGCGGGAATGCATGGCCTGGGGCTTGTGCATGTCCGTGTCGCCCGTCAGGCGGCCATGCCAGCGTTCCGACACGACGATCAGGCCGCCGACCATGAAGGCCACGATCCCGATGATGGGCCAGCTCAGCGTGGCGGACAGATTGGAGGCGTTCAAGTCGATCCCGTTGGGCAAAACGAGATTATCGGCCAATTTTGTAACTTGTGGCGCGGCGCAGCGGATACAGATGCAACAAAAGGGCCGCGCGGGCGCATCCCGCCCGCGCGGCCCGCCGGCCCATCAGGCGATCAGAGGCCGCCCATGCACAGGTATTTGACGACCAGGTAGTCGTCCAGCCCGTAGTGCGAACCCTCGCGGCCCAGGCCGGACTGCTTGACCCCGCCGAAGGGCACGGCCTCATTGGAGATCAGCCCGGTATTGATGCCCACCATGCCGTATTCCAGCGCTTCGGCCACGCGCCACACCCGGCCGATGTCGCGGCTGTAGAAATAGGCGGCCAGGCCGTATTCCGTATCGTTGGCCATGCGGACGACGTCGGCGTCGTCGCTGAAACGGAACAGCGGCGCCAGCGGGCCGAAAGTTTCCTCGCGGGCGAGCCTCATCGTGGGCAAGGCATCGGCCAGCACCGTGGGCTCGAAGAACGTATGCCCCAGGGCATGAGGCCGCCCCCCGGCCAGGATGCGCCCGCCCTGGGCGACGGCATCCGCGATGTGCTCCTGGACCTTGACCACGGCGGCCTCGTCGATCAGGGGGCCCTGGGTGACGCCGTCCTCCAGGCCGTCGCCGACCCGCAGCCTGCCGACGGCCTCCACCAGCTTGCGGCTGAAGGCGTCATAGACCGAGTCCTGCACGTAGAAACGGTTGGTGCACACGCAGGTCTGCCCGGCATTGCGGTATTTGCTGGCGATGGCGCCTTCCACGGCGGCATCCAGGTCGGCATCGTCGAACACGATGAAGGGCGCATTGCCGCCCAGTTCCAGGGACAGCTTCTTGATCGAAGGAGCGCACTGGCTCATCAGCAGGCGCCCGACCTCTGTCGAGCCGGTGAAGGACACCTTGCGCACGAGCGGGCTGGAGGTCATCTCGCCGCCGATGGCGGAGGCATCCCCGGTCAGGACGGAAAACACGCCCGCCGGCACCCCGGCCTCTTCCGCCAGCACCGCCAGGGCCAGCGCCGAGAAGGGCGTCTGTTCGGCGGGCTTGACGACCAGCGGGCAGCCCGCCGCCAGCGCGGCGCCCGCCTTGCGGGTGATCATGGAGGAGGGGAAATTCCAGGGCGTGATGGCGGCGCACACCCCGATGGGCTCCTTGGTGACGACGATCCGGCGATCCCTGGCGAATGTGGGGATCACATCGCCGTAGGCGCGTTTGCCTTCTTCGGCGAACCATTCCAGAAACGCGGCGCCGTAGGCGATCTCGCCCCGGGCCTCGCTCAGGGGCTTGCCTTGTTCGGCCGTCATGATCACGGCCAGGTCCTGGGCGTGCCCGGTCATCAGCTCGAACCAGCGCCGCAGGATGGCCGCGCGTTCCTTGGCGGTCATCGCGCGCCAGGCGCCCCAGGCGGCCTGGGCACCCTCGATGGCCCGGCGCGTCTCGGCCGCGCCCATGCGGGGCACGGTGCCCAGGATTTCACCCGTCGCCGGATTACGGACGTCGAAGGTTCCGGCGGAATCCGCATCGCACCATTGACCGTTGACATAGGCCTGCTGGCGAAGCAGGTCCGGTTTTTTCAATGCCAGCATGCTTGTGCTCCGATTGAGCGTTCAATATAATGAACGATGTTTGCTTGAATGAACGGATCCGATGATACTGGTCTGCGCCGTCAAGCGTCAATCCGCAAACATGGCCCGCATCCGGCGCGTCCAGGCAGGCATCCTCCGGCTGCCACCCCACTTCGATATCCCGCCCCATGAGCACCGATAAAATCCTTGCGCCGGCCGCCGCCCGCGCCTCCGCCGTGCTGGACCTGCTGGCCCGCGCCGGCCACCCCGTCTCCCTGGCCGATCTGGCCAAGACCCTGCAACTGCCCAAGAGCAGCCTGCACGGCTTGTGCGCCACGCTGGAACACCTGAACCTGATCACGCGGCTGGACGGCGGCCAGATGACGCTGGGATCGCACGTGATGATGTGGGCCAACGCCTTCATGGCGCGGCTGGACATCACGCAGGAATTCTTCGCCTCCTGGGACGACATGCGCGTCCTGCCGGAAGAAACCATCACGCTGTCGGTGCGCGACGGCGCCGAGGTCGTGTACATCGCCTGCCGCAACGGCAAGCACCCCCTGGGGCTCCGGTTCCACGCCGGGATGCGGCTGCCGGCGGTCTATACCGCCACCGGTCTGGCCATGCTCAGCACCCTGCCGGATGCCAGCGTGCGCAGGCTGCTGGACGCCCTGCCCGGGGGCTGGCCCGCCCCCCTGACCGATCACGGCCTGCGCGACGCCGCATCGGCCATCGAAGAACTGCGGCGGATCCGCCAACGGCGGTATTCGACCGACCGCGAAGGGGTGCGCGACGGCATGTACTGCTTCGGGGCACCGGTCTTCGATTCGCGCCACCCCGAGGCCGTGGCCGGAGTGGCGGTCAGCATCCGCTCACTGGAGGCCAACCCGGCGCTCGAAGAGCGCGCCGGGTACGCCATCCGCAAGCTGGCCGACCGGCTGTCCGAGCGCCTGGGGGCCTGGCGCGACGGATGAACCAACCCGCACGCGACCCAGACAGGACACTAGAGCATTTTCGATTTATGTGCTGACACAACCAGCGGAGGCGAAGTAGTTCGAGCACTCCTGCGGGGAGAACTGATCGATCAACTCGCCGATGTGATCCCAAAGTGCATCGACGCTGCGCTTGGCTGCCTTGCGCAGCAACGCCTTGAGCTTGGCAAACATCTTCTCGATCGGATTGAGATCGGGCGAGTACGGCGGCAAGTACAGGATGCTGGCACCTCGGGCGGCGATGGCTTGCGCAACGCCAGTGACTTTGTGACTGGCCAGGTTGTCGGCAATGACGATGTCGCCAGGGCTGAGCGTGGGGCACAGGAATTGACGTACCCAGGCCAGGAACACTTGGCCGTCCATGGGACCATCGATCACCAAGGGCGCTGTCACACCGTCGCTGCGCAAGCCAGCAATGAACGTGGTGGTCTTCCAATGCCCATGCGGAGCCGCCGCCACGCAGCGCTGGCCGCGCTGCGCTCGACCGTAGCGGCGCGTCATGTTCGTGCTGGTGGCCGTCTCATCCAGGAAGACCAGCCTTTGCGGCTGTGTTCGGCGCGCACGCCGGCTCCCTGCCCGTGAGCAGCATCAAAGGCGCCGTCGGTCACATGATCGGAGCGGCTGGCGCCGTCGAAGCCGCGGTAACCGCCCTGAGCGTGCAGCAAGGCGTCATTCCGCCCACGCTGTTCCATGAAGCGGGCGACCCGGATTGCGATCTCGATTACGTTCCGAACCAGGCCCGCCGGGTGCCGGAACTCTCGGTGGCGATCAGCAACTCTTTCGGCATGGGCGGCAACAATTCAGTGCTGGCGTTTCGAAAAATCGCCTAGTGTCCCCCCAGGTAGGCCGCCGCGACGGCGGGATCGTTGCGCAGCCGCTGCGCCGGACCTTCGATGGCGATGCGGCCGTTTTCCAGGACATAGCCGTAGTCCGCGACCGCCAGCGCCGCCGCGGCGAACTGTTCCACCAGCAACATGGTCACGCCCTCGGACTTCAGGCGCGAGATGATGCGGAACACTTCGTCTACCAGGATGGGCGCCAGCCCCATGGAAGGTTCGTCCAGCAGCACGACCTCGGGATTGAGCATGACCGCGCGGGCCATGGCCAGCATCTGCTGCTCGCCGCCCGACAGGGTGCCCGCCAGTTGCGCGCGCCGTTCCTTCAGGCGCGGGAACAGGTCCATGGCGCGATCCAGGTCGCGGGCCACGTCGCCGCGCGCGCGGCTGCCGGTCAGGCGCGGAAAGGCCCCCAGCAGCAGGTTGTCGGTGACGCTCAGCGTGGGAAAGACACGCCGGCCCTCCGGGGAATGCGCCAGGCCCAGGCGGGCGATCCGGTGGGACTCCAGCCCCTGGATCCGCCGATCGCCCAGGGTGATGGTGCCCGCCGAGGGACGCAGCATGCCGGACACGGCCCGCATGGTGGTGGTCTTGCCCGCCCCGTTCGATCCGATCAGGGTCACGACCTTGCCGGCGGGCACGTCCAGGCTGATGCCATGCAGCACCTTGACCTTGCCGTAGCCGGCTTCCAGGTTCTCGATCTTCAGCATGTCTGCGCTCCCGCCTGTTCTCCGCCCAGATAGGCCTCCACGACCCGGGGGTCGGCCTGCACGTCGGCGGGCAGCCCCTCGGCGATCTTCTGTCCGAAATCCAGCACCGACACCGCGTCGCAGACTCCCATCACCACGTCCATGTGGTGTTCGATCAGGATGACGGTGAGGCCCCTGGCCTTCAGTTTGCGCATGATGTCCAGCAGTTCCTCGATGTCCGGCGCGGTCAGGCCGGCCGCCGGCTCGTCGAGCAGCAGCAGTTGGGGATCGAGCGCCAGGGCGCGGGCGATCTCCAGCAGGCGCTGCTTGCCGTAGGGCAGGTTGCGCGCCTCTTCGTGGGCCAGCGCGGCCAGTCCGACGAATTCCAGCAGCCCGAGCGCCCGGGCGCGGGCCTGGCGTTCCTCGCGCCGCCAGCCGGGCGTGCGCAGTGCGATGCCCGCCAGCCCGCTGCCGAAGGAATGGTGCAGCCCGACCAGCACGTTCTCCAGTGCGCTCATCTCGCCGAAGAGCTGCACGTTCTGGAAGGTGCGCGCCACGCCCCGCGCGGCGATCTGCGCGGAGGTCAGGCCGGCCAGGTCGCGGCCGGCGAAGACCACGGAGCCGGACGTGGGCACGTAGATGCCCGTCAGCACGTTCATCATGGTGCTCTTGCCCGAGCCGTTGGGTCCGATCAGGCCGTGGATCGTACCGCGCCGGACCTCCAGATCGACCCCGTTGAGCGCCTTGAGCCCGCCGAACTGCATCACGGCCTGGCCGACGGAGAGCAGCACGCCGTGCGAAGCATCCGGCAGTCCGCCGTCCTCGGCCGCCGGGGCGGCTTCCGCGCGCTCGGCCGGAGCCTGGGCGGCCTGGGAGCGGCCCAGGGCGTGCGCCACGAAGCCGACGATGCCGTCCGGCAGGTAATAGACGACGAACAGGATCATCAGGCCGAAGATCGACAGCCGCCAGTCGGTCATCTGGTCCAGCGCCAGCGACCCGCCAGCCAGGACCAGGGCGCCGATCACGGGCGCCGCCATGCGCGCGGGCGTGGCGCGGCCTCGCCGCACCGCCATCGCGGCGCCCGCCGTGACCAGCACCGCCAGGCCCACGGCCAGCGGCCGGAAAGTGGACACGTCGTCGAGCATCTTGGGCAGCAGCACGATGATGGCCGCCCCCAGCAGCGCGCCCGAACGGGTCTTGCGCCCGCCCATGATGAGGGCCAGCAGGAACAGCACCATCAGCTCGAAGGTGTAGGTGTTGGGCGAGATGTACTGTTCCGAATAGGCGTGCAGCGCGCCCGACAGCCCGGCCAGTCCGGCGCTGATGACGAAGGCCACGACCTTGTAGCGATAGACCGACACGCCCATGCAGTCGCAGGCGATGGGGCTGTCGCGCAGGGCCTCGAAGGCGCGCCCGTAATGCGAGCGCGCGACGCGTTCGGTGAACAGCACCGACAGCGCCAGCAGGGCCAGCACCAGCCAGAAGAACTCGGGGCCGCTCAGCATGTGGCCGGCGATGACGGGCTTTTCCAGGCTGATGCCCAGGGGCCCCGCCGTGAGGAAGTCCATCTCGTTGATCAGGATCTGGATGATGGTGCCGAAGGCCAGGGTCACCATCGCCAGATAGGGCCCCGTCACCCGCAGCGCCGGCAGGGCCAGGATCGCGCCGAAGCCCGCCGTCACGACGACGGCGGCGGGCAGGGTGATCCAGAACGGCATGTCCAGGTGCAGGACCAGGGTCCCCACGACATAGGCGCCGATCCCGAACAGCCCCGCGTGACCGAGGGACACCTGGCCGGTGTAACCCACCACGATGTCCAGCCCGAGCAGCAGGACCGCGTAGATCAGGATGGTTTCGATCAGGTGCAGGTAATAGGGATTGTCGACGGCGAGCGGCACCATCGCCAGCACGGCGGCCAGCGCGGCGAAGGACAGCAGATGCTTCTTGTTCATGGTGGAATCAGACCTTCTTGATGGCGGTCTTGCCGAACAGCCCGGCGGGTCGCACCGTCAGGACGAGCAGCAGCAGGATCAGGCCGGGGACGTCCTTGTAGCCGGTGGAAAGATAGAAACCGGTGGTGGTTTCGATGACGCCCAGCAGCAGGCCGCCCACGATGGCGCCCAGTCCGCTGTTCAGGCCGCCCACGATGGCCACGGCGAAGGCCTTCAGGCCCAGCACCGCACCCATGGAAGCGCCGGTGAGCGTCAGCGGGGCGACCAGCACGCCCGCGAAGGCGGCCGTCAGGGAGGACAGCGCATAGGAAAACGTGATGACCAGCTTGGTGTTGATGCCCATCAGGCCGGCCGCGTCGCGGTCGCCCGAGGTCGCCACCACCGCCTTGCCGTAGATCGACGTGCGGTTGAACAGTTCGATGGCGCCCATGATCAGCAGCGCGCCCGCGACCACCAGCAGTTCCATCGGCAGGATGTTGGCACCCAGCACGCTGAAGGGGGTCTCGGACACGGGGGAGGGAAAATGCAGCGCGTCGCGGCCCCAGATGTTCTCGGCCGTGTTGCGGAAGATGATGCCCAGGGCGATGGTCGCCATGATCCAGCCGAACTCGGAACGCGCCTCGATCGCGGGACGCACGGCCACGCGTTCGACCACGGCGCCCTGCGCCATGCCGAAGAGGCAGACCAGGGGGATCATCAGCCAGTAGCTCACGCCCAGGCCGACCAGGGTCAGGCCGACCAGCCCCCCCAGCATCAGGGCATCGCCCTGGCCGAAGTTCAGGGTCTCGGAGGTGGCGTAGGTCAGTTGATAGCCGAAGGCGATGACCGCGTAGATCATGCCCAGGGCCACGCCGCTATAGGCCAGTTGCAGAAAAATCGTCATGTTCTTTCCAGCGGGAACGCGCCGTCCGGGGCGGCGGCGCCCCGGAACCGCGCATCGGAACGCGCACCCCGCCGCGGGGCGGGATGCGCCGGTGCGGCGGCGTGCGGCTTACTGCGCGGACTGGCCGGCGTTGGCGACGCTGCGCTGCTCGTCCTCGGGGTGGGCGAAGACCACGCGGCCCTTGGACACCTCGCCCATGTAGACCAGCCCGGGACCGTCGATGGTCTCGTGGTCGGTCGTCGAATAGGGCGCCTTGTAGGTCATGATCACACCTTCGACGGGCGTCTTCAGGCTTTCGAGCGCGGCGCGGATGTCGGCCCCCTTGGTATTGCCGGCCTGCTCGATGGCGGCGGCCAGCAGCAACACCGAGTCATAGCCCTGGGCGGCGGACACGGCCGACTCGATCCGGTCGTGCTTGGGCTTGAAAGTCTGCACGTAGGCGTCGATGAAGGCCTTGCGCTTGGGCGTGTTGGGATTCTGGATGAAGGTCTGGGGCATCAGGGCGCCGTCGCCGTTGGCGCGCGCCGTATCGATGAAGTTCGCCATGGCCAAGGTCCAGCTGCCGATCAGGGGCACCTTCCAGCCGAGCTTGGCCATGCCGTTGGCCAGCTGGGCGAGCTCGGGGCCGATGCCGTAGGTCAGCAGGGCCTCGGCGCCGGCTTCCTTGGCGCGCAGCAGCTGCGCGGTCATGTCGACGTCGCCGATGTTGAACTTTTCCACCACCACCGGCTTGACGCCCAGCTTGTCCAGCGCCTTTTCCATGTCCTCGCGGCCCAACTGGCCGTAGTTGGTGGAATCGGCCATGATGGCGACCTTCTTGAAGCCGCGCTTGGTGATGGCCTCGGCGGCGATCATGGGCGCCTGGATGTTGTCGGCGGCCGACATGCGGAACACGTAATTGTGCTCGTACTTCGGCGGCAGGAACTGCTGCGTGACCACCGAGCCCGTCGCCACATTGGCGATGGCCGGGATGGCGGCGTTCTGGTAGAAGCGGGTCGAGGCCAGGGCCACGCCGGTATTGATGAATCCCACGGTCGCGACGACCCGCTCGCGGTTGATGAGTTCCTGGGCGATCTGCACGCCGCGCTCGTTCTTGGCCTCGTCGTCGCGCTCGACCAGCTCGATCTGGCGGCCCAGCACCCCGCCCTTGGCGTTGATGTCCTGGGCGGCCAGGCGCACGCCGTCGCGCATGCTGACGCCCATGGAGGAAGATCCTCCGGTGAAGGGCCCGGATACGCCGACCTTGATGGTATCGGCCGCCTGGGCGGTCGCCGCCAGCGACAGGGTGGTGGCCAGGGCCAGGCAGGTCTTGTGGAATGTCATGTCGTCTCCCGTTCTCGATGCGGCCGACGGACGCGCCGGCCTGTTTTACATGCTCGGCGGAAAGTCTATCGGCCGCCCCGCGGCGCTGTCGGAAATTGCATCGGGCCAGGGTGGAAAGAAATTCCGCACCCCCGCGCGAGGCCTAGGGAGACCTGGATATTCTGGCGCAAAGCGTCTTCAGCCATAGGGAAAACGCTAGGTGCGTACCGGTCGGCGGCGCGGAGGCCTCGCGGCACAGGTAGTAATGGGAATCGGGTGCCGCCTGGACGCCAAAAGGCGCGACCAGGCTGCCTTCGTCGAGGCAGGGGCCGGCCAGGCTGCGCCGCGCGATGATGACGCCCTGGCCGGCCCGCGCGGCAGCCATCGCCAGCCCCACGTCGAAAAAGCTCACGCCCCCTTCGGGTTCCGGCCAGTCCAGCCCGGCGGCGTCGAACCAGGGCTTCCAGGGGTCCAGGGGGCAGCGCAACAGGTTCGCGCCGGCCAGATCGGCGGGACGGCGCAAGGCGCCATGGCGCGCGAGGTAACCGGGGGAGCACGCCGGAAACACGGTATCGTCCGTCAGGCGCTCCGACACCGCGCCCGGATACCGGCCCAGTCCGAAGCGCACCCAGAAGTCGGCCTGGGAGGGGCCGATGTCCAGGTAGGGGATCGACAGCACCACGCTCATGTCGATGTTGGGGTGGGCCGAGGTGAATTCGTGCAGGTGCGGCCCCAGGATGTAATGCCCGAAGGTCGGCGTCGTGACCAGCCGGATGCGCTCCCGGGGCCGGGACCGGCGATGCAGGGAAATGTCGGACAGCAGGTGCAGCGCCGTTTCGATCTGGTCCAGGTACTCGTGCCCCGCCGCGGTCAGCGCGACACCCCGGCTGCCGCGATCGAACAGGGGCTGGCCGAGCGCGGCTTCCAGCTGGCTGATGCGCTTGCCGATGGCGCTGGCCGTGACGCAGAGTTCCTCGGCCGCGCGGCCGAACGAACCCAGCCGGGCGGCCGACTCGAACGCCTGGATGGTGGCCAGGGAGGGCAGTCGGAGGTTCTGGTGAGCGAATCGGAGCATACGGCTTCACGGCGATGGGCCGGACGCCGGCCACCCCATGTCATTCTGGCACGAAACCCCGGTGCCGCCCATCGGGATTGGCCCCAGCTTCGGCCCATGGTCAGCGCCGGACCAGCCCCGCCGCCGCCGTCTGGTTGGTGGCGGTGTCGATCAGGATGAAGGCGCCCGTCGCCCGCTGCGCGTCGTAGTCGTCCAGGACCAGGGGATCGCGGGCCCGCAGCTGCACGCGGCCGATGTCGTTCATGGCCAACGTGCCGCTCCAGTCCACCGACCGCAGTTCGTGGATGTCGCGCCGGGTGCGCACGGCCTGGACGCGGACCTGGGTCAGGCGGGTGCCCTGCTTCAACCAGTACAGCCGCGCGGGATTCAGCGCCTGCTGGTCCAGCCAGCACAGGTCCGCCTCGAAGTCCTTGTCCAATACCGGCCGCGCCCGGGCGTCGACCAGCACGTCGCCCCGGGACAGGTCGATGTCGCGGTCCAGCACCACCGTGATGCTGTCGCCCGGCAAGGCCTGGGCGACCGCCTGCGCACCGCGCAACAGGCCCGTGATGCGGGCGGACTCGCGGCTCGGCAGGACCCGGACGGCATCGCCGACCCGCCAGGCGCCGCCCCGCAACTGCCCGGCATAGCCCCGGAACGCGTCGGGCCCGCTGCCGTTGTGGCGGATCACCCATTGGACGAAGAAGCGCGCCTGGTCCTCCTCGCGCACCGGATCGACCGGCAGTTTCTCCAGCAGGGTCAGCAGCGGCGGCCCCTGATACCAGGGCGTGCGTTCGCTGTGCCGCACCACGTTGTCGCCCGACAGGGCCGACAACGGCACGATGTGGAAAGCCGGAATGTCCAGGCGCTCGGCCAGGTCACGGTACGCCGCGTGAATGCGGTCGAACACCACCTGGTCCCAGTCGACCAGGTCCATCTTGTTGACCGCCACCACGATGTGGCGCAGCCCCAGCAGGCGGGCCAGGGTGCTGTGGCGCTTGGTCTGCGGCAGCAATTGGCCATCGCTCGCACGGCTGGCGTCGATCAGGATCACGGCGGCGTCGGCCGTCGAGGCCCCCGTGACCATGTTGCGTGTGTACTGCTCGTGCCCTGGCGCATCGGCGACGATGAACTTGCGCGCCGGCGTGGCGAAGTATCGGTAGGCCACGTCGATGGTGATGCCCTGCTCGCGCTCGGCCTCCAGACCGTCGGTCAGCAGCGCCAGGTCCAGTTCGCTATTGGGGGCGCGGGTGTATTTCGAGCCCGCGATGGCCTTGATCTGGTCGGCGAACACGCCCTTGCTGTCGACCAGCAGGCGGCCGATCAGTGTGGATTTGCCGTCGTCCACGGACCCGGCGGTGATCAGACGCAGCACGCTGGTTTCGGGCGCGACCTGCCATTGTTCATTGATTGCGTTCATTGTGATTCCTTGATCCGATTTGGATGCTCAAGTTCGGATGCATGGTCTTGTCAGGCCAGGCGCTCAGAAATAGCCCTGTTTCTTGCGCCGTTCCATCGACGCCTCACTGGTCTGGTCGTCCATGCGCGTGGCGCCGCGCTCGGTGATGGTGGTGACGGCCGTCTCGGCGATGATGTCGGCCGGCGTGGACGCCGTGGACGCCACCGGGCAGGTGCAGGACACATCCCCCACCGTGCGGAAGCGCACGCTCAGGCGCTCGGGGTGCTCGCCCTCGCGCGGCGGGGTCAGCGGCGTGACGGGGACCAGCAGGCCGTCGCGGCGCACGACCTCGCGCTCGTGCGTGTAGTAGATCGAGGGCAGGTCCAGGCCTTCGCGCTCGATGTACTGCCAGACGTCCAGCTCGGTCCAGTTCGAGATCGGAAAGACGCGGATGTTCTCGCCCGGATGCACATGCGTGTTGTACAGGTTCCAGAGTTCCGGGCGCTGGGCCTTGGGATCCCACTGGCCGAACTCGTCGCGGAACGAGCAGATGCGTTCCTTGGCGCGGGCCTTTTCCTCGTCCCGGCGGGCGCCGCCGATGCAGGCGTCGAAGCCGAATTCCGCGATCGATTCCAGCAGCGTCGTGGCCTGGGCCGCGTTGCGCGAATCGTTGGCATGGCGCAGCACCACCGTGCCGCGCGCGATCGAATCCTCGACGCCGCGCACGATCAGCTCTTCACCCAGTTCCGCCGCCCGGCGGTCGCGGAAGGCGATGACCTCGGGGAAATTGTGGCCCGTGTCGATGTGCATCAGCGGGAAGGGAAAGCGGCCCGGGCGGAAGGCCTTTTCCGCCAGGCGCAGCAGCACGCAGGAATCCTTGCCGCCGGAAAACAGCAGCACGGGCCGCGCGCATTCGGCGGCGACTTCGCGCAGGATGTGGATGGCTTCGGATTCCAGCCAGTCGAGATGGGTCCGGGCGAGAAGGGCGGTGCTCATGATGTCGATGCTTCCGTAGTGTCCGTGATGAGAGGGTCGCGCGGACGCACCCCCGGTTGTCCGGCCGGCCGCAGATTGCCGGCGTGCAGGCCGCATTCGCGGCTGTCCCGCTGTTCCCACCACCAGCGACCGGCGCGCGGGTCCTCGCCGGGGCGCACGGCGCGCGTACAGGGCTCGCAGCCGATCGAGGGATAGCCCCGGTCGTGCAGCGGGTTGTAGGGCACGTCCAGCGCGCGCACCACGCCCCAGACCTCGTCGGCCGTCCAGAACGCCAGGGGATTGAATTTCCACAGGCCGAAGGTGTCGTCCCACTGCGTCTCGGGCAGTTCGACCCGGGTCAGGGACTGCTCGCGCCGCTGGCCGGTGATCCAGGCCGTGCGGCCCGCCAGCGCGCGGCGCAGCGGTTCGACCTTGCGGATGCCGCAGCAGGCCTTGCGCAATTCGATGCTTTCGTAGAAGGCAAATTCACCGTGCGCGGCCACGTGGGACCGCACCGCATCCGGATCGGGACGCATCACGCGCGTCTCGATCCCGTAGCGTTCGCGCACGACGTCCACCATGGCCAGGGTCTCGGCGTGCAGGCGGCCGGTGTCGAGCATGAAGACCCCCGGCGGCCGGGGCAGTTGCGCCACCGCGTGGATCAGCAGGGTATCCTCGACCCCCATGGACGACGCCAGCAGCGCGTCGGGATGCAGATCCGCGATGCGCCACAGGGAGGCCATCAGGGCCTCCCAGCGCGCCGCCAGCGGCGGGGACAGCGTCAGCGACACGATTCATCTCCCACAGGACGAAGCCGGCCTTCCCGCCGGCGGAAGCATCCAGTGTGCCCGTCCGACGCCCCGGCCGGAACGAAAAAAATGTTGGTTTCATATAACCGGAGCCTCCCCGCCCGACCGATGCGGGACACAGAATGCCGCCGCCGCACTAAAATGGGGCCGGTAGTATGTCCCTGACTGTTCTGCACTCATACCTCATACAAAAGGTCGCACACCATGCCCGAACCGATTTCCCAAGCCCTACCTTCCTACCTGGATCCGGCCCATCCCGGCCCCTGGGGCATCTATCTGGAACAGGTCGACCGCGTCACGCCCTACCTGGGCTCCCTGGCGCGCTGGGTCGAAACCCTGAAGCGTCCCAAGCGCATCCTGATCGTGGACGTGCCGGTCGAACTGGACAACGGCACGGTCGCCCACTTCGAGGGCTACCGGGTGCAGCACAACACCTCGCGCGGTCCCGGCAAGGGCGGCGTGCGCTATCACCAGGACGTCACCCTGTCCGAAGTCATGGCCCTGTCGGCCTGGATGTCGGTCAAGTCCGCCGCCGTGAACCTGCCCTTCGGCGGCGCCAAGGGCGGCATCCGCATCGACCCGCGCAAGCATTCCCCGGGCGAACTGGAACGCATCACGCGCCGCTACACCAGCGAAATCCACGACATCATCGGTCCCAACAAGGACATTCCCGCGCCGGACGTCAACACCAACAGCCAGGTCATGGCCTGGATGATGGACACCTACTCCATGAACGCGGGCTCCACCACCACCGGCGTGGTGACCGGCAAGCCGATCTCGCTGGGCGGCAGCCTGGGGCGTGTCGAGGCCACGGGCCGCGGCGTGTACGTGGCGGCCTGCGAGGCCGCGCGCGAATCCGGCATCGACATCAAGGGCGCGCGCATCGCCATCCAGGGCTTCGGCAACGTGGGCGGCACCGCCGCGCGCCTGTTCCATGAAGCCGGCGCCAAGGTCATCGCGGTCTACGACCACACCGGCATCGTCCACAACGCCAACGGCCTGAATGTCCTGGCCCTGTTCGACCACGTGCGCGAGAATGGCGGCGTGGCGGGCGCCCCCGACGCCCAGACGCTCAGTCCCAAGGAATTCTGGTCGCTGGAGACCGAGATCCTGATCCCGGCCGCCCTGGAAGGCCAGATCACCCGCGACAACGCCGACCTGATCCACACCCGCATCCTGGTCGAAGGCGCCAACGGCCCGACCACCCCCGAGGCCGACGACATCATCTCGGCCAAGGGCACGGTCATCGTCCCGGACGTTGTCGCCAACGCGGGCGGCGTCACGGTCAGCTATTTCGAATGGGTGCAGGACTTCTCCAGCTTCTTCTGGACGGAGCAGGAAATCAATCACCGCCTGGAAGCCATGATGCGCGCCGCCTACGCCGCCGTATCGGCGGTGGCCCGCCAGCACGGGGTGTCCCTGCGCACGGCGTCCTTCATCGTGGCCTGCACCCGCATACTCGAAGCCCGCCAGGTGCGCGGCCTGTACCCCTGATGCGGCCGCGCCTGGTCCTCATCGGCACGGGCGGCACCATCGCCGCCACGGCTGGCAACGCCCGCGCGCTGACCGGCTACCGGGTCACCCAGGGGATCGAGGCCATGCTGGCGGCGATCCCCGGCGCGGCGGACATGGCCGACATCCACTGCGAACAGCCGTTCAACGTGGACAGCCGGGATCTGGGCGCCGCCCGGGTCCTGCGTCTGGCGCGCGCCGTGGACCGCCACGTGCGCGACGCGGGCGTGGACGCGGTGGTCGTGACCCACGGGACCGACAGCCTGGAGGAAACCGCCTTCTTCCTGCATCTGACGGTGCGCAGTCCCAAGCCCATCGTGCTGGTCGGCGCCATGCGCCCGGCCTCGGCCCTGAGCGCCGACGGACCGCTGAACCTGGTCAACGCTCTGCTGGCGGCGGCCGACCCCGCCAGCCGCGATCGGGGCGTGTTGGTGGTCATGAACGACCGCATCGTCGCCGCGCGGCATGCGGCAAAGCGCCACACCACCCGGGTCGACGCCTTCGGAACGGATGGCACGGGTGTTCTGGGCGCGGTCGCCGACGGCCGGGTCCGCTACGTCCTGCGTCCCGACCTGCCTGACACGGCCGAATTTTCCCTGGCCGGCCTGCGCGCGCCGCCCCCGGTGGACATCATCCTGGATTACCAGGACGCGCCCGCGCACCCCTACGCCGCCGCGGTCCAGGCCGGATCGCGCGGCATCGTGGTCGCGGCCATGGGCAACGGCAGCCTGAGTCCGGCCGCCACGCGGGGCTGCGCCCTGGCGATCCGCCAGGGGCTGGTCTGCGTGCGCGCCAGCCGGGTGCCCGACGGCCCGGTCACGGACGCCGCGGACGGCGGCGGCCCGCTGGCGGCCCATGCGCTCAACCCCCTGCAGGCGCGCATCGCTCTGCGGCTGGCGCTGGCGCGCGGCATGAACCGCGCCGGGATCGAAGACCTGCTGCGGCGGCTGTAAAGAAAGGCGCCTGATCTGGTCAGTAGCCCACCTCTTTCTGGTGCCGGAAGGCCAGCACATACACCGCATCATCGACCGATTCGTGGCGATACGGCGCCACATAGCCAGAATCCCCGAAGGCAATCACCAACTCGCGCAGATCGGGCATTTCAAGGAACGGCCGGCCCATGTCGGGGGTCGTCTCCAATAGCAGGAATTGATGTCCGATGACTTCGCCGGCTCGCCTGGCGGCCTTCGGCGCCTTGCCGGCCAGAAACCGCCGGCATCGTTCCAAGCCTTCCGCCGCGCCTTCGGTGACGATTACTTGTGGCACTCGGGCGCCACCCCTTCATCATCGGTACCCCAGGTGTCCAACCAGGCACGAGTCTCCTCGCCGGTCAGGTGACGACCGGTTTCCTTGTAGGCTGTCCAGGACGCCAAGGCTTCCTGCTTGAAGCAATCACGCGCTTCCTCGCGTTCGACGTACTGCTGGATCGCTTCGAGCATGATCCAGTGAGGCGAACGACGACGCTGACTGGCGAGACGCCGGACGCGATCTTTCAGCGTGTCGTCGATCTTGAGAGACGTTGCCATCATGAGCCTGTTATCACGTAGTAGTACCTGGTGATAATAATCCCTTTCAAGCGTCCGCAGCCATCCGAACCCGCGCAGGTTCCGGTCGATCTGATTGATCATGACGAGTGTCCATCAAAGCAGAAACGCCCATTCTGGACACGACCCGAAAACCTCGCCAGACTGGGAAATACGGATGGGCGAAAATGCCCTGATCTCAAGCCGTCGCAACTCTCCACCTCGCCGCTTGCAAGGCGCTCGGATTCGCCAGGCACGGTGTATCTCAAGCCGTCGCAGCTCTCCACCTCGCGCCTTGCAAGGCGCTCGGATTCGCCAGGCACGGAATAGTCCGCGGGGACTATTCCGTGTCCTGGCTCATCCAGTCCAGAATCACCTTGCCGCTCTGGCCCGACAGCATCGCCTCGAAGCCCTGGCGGAAGTCCGCCACCGGATAGCGGTGGGTCAGGATGGGCGACAGGTCCAGGCCGCTCTGCAGCATGGCGACCATCTTGTACCAGGTCTCGAACATCTGGCGGCCATAGATGCCCTTGATCTCCAGGCCCTTGAAGATCACCTGGCTCCAGTCGATGCCCACGCCGTCGGGCAGGATGCCCAGCATGGCGATCTTGCCGCCATGATTCATCTGGTCCAGCATCGAGGCAAAGGCGCTGGGCACGCCGGACATTTCCAGACCTACGTCGAAGCCCTCGGTCATGCCCAGTTCGCGCATCACGTCGCGCAGGTCCTCGCGGGCCACATTCACCGTGCGGCTGGCGCCCATGCGGGCGGCCAGATCCAGGCGGTAGTCGTTGACGTCGGTGATGACAACGTTGCGCGCCCCCACATGGCGGGCGATCGCCGCCGCCATGGCCCCGATCGGACCGGCGCCCGTGATCAGCACGTCCTCGCCCACCAGGTCGAAGGCCAGCGCCGTATGAGTGGCGTTGCCATAAGGATCGAAGATCGCGGCCAGGTCGTCGGATACATCGTCCGGAATGCGGAAGGCGTTGAAGGCCGGGATCGCCAGATAGTCGGCGAAAGCGCCGGGGCGGTTCACGCCCACGCCCCGGGTGTTGCGACACAGATGCCGGCGTCCGGCGCGGCAGTTGCGGCAATGGCCGCAGGTGATGTGCCCTTCGCCGGAGACGCGGTCGCCGATCCGGAAGCCCTGGACTTCCTGGCCGATCTCCACAACCTCGCCCACGTACTCGTGGCCGACGTGCATGGGGACGGGAATGGTGCGCGCGGCCCAGTCGTCCCATTTCCAGATGTGGATGTCCGTGCCGCAGATGGCGGTCTTGCGGATGCGGATCAACAGGTCGTTATGCCCGATGACGGGCTTTTCGACGTCCACCATTTCCAGCCCGGCGGCGGGCTGCGTTTTGGCCAAGGCTCTCATGAAAATCTCCGGAAAGTGTCCGTCAGGCGATGACGCCCAGGTCGCGCCCGACGCGGGCGAAGGCCTGGACGGCCCGGTCGATGTCCTCGGGCACGTGGGCCGCGCTCATCTGGGTGCGGATGCGGGCGCTGCCCTTGGGCACCACCGGATAGGAGAAACCGATCACGTAGATGCCCTGCGCCAGCAGGGCGTCGGCCATGCGGCCGGCCAGGCCGGCGTCGCCCAGCATCACCGGGATGATCGGGTGTTCGCCGGGCACCAGGTCGAAACCGAGCGCCTGCATCTCGCGGCGGAAATGCGCGCCGTTGCGGTGCACGCGGGCGCGGAGTTCCGCGCCTTCGGCGTCCTGGAGCAGTTCGATCACCCGCCGGGACGCCGCCACGATGGCCGGCGCGAGCGTGTTGGAAAACAGGTAGGGGCGCGAGCGCTGGCGCAGCAGGTCGACGATCACGGGATCGGCCGCGACGTAGCCGCCAGAGGCCCCGCCCAGCGCCTTGCCCAGCGTCCCGGTCAGGATGTGGACACGGCCCGCGACGCCGCAATGTTCCGGCGTGCCTCGCCCGCCCGAGCCCATGAAACCCACGGCATGGGAATCATCCACCATCACCAGGGCGTCGAACTCATCGGCGAGGTCGCAGATCGCCGCCAGGTCGGCGATGATGCCGTCCATGGAGAACACGCCGTCGGTGGCGATCATGATGTGCCGCGCGCCGCCGTCGCGGGCCGCCTGAAGCTGCGCGCGCAGGTCGCCCATGTCGTTGTTGGCGTAGCGGTAGCGGCGCGCCTTGCACAGGCGGATGCCATCGATGATGCTGGCGTGATTCAGGGCGTCGCTGACGATGGCGTCCTGCTCGTCCAGCAGGGCCTCGAACAGGCCGCCGTTGGCGTCGAAACAACTGGAATACAGGATGGCGTCCCCCATACCCAGCCAGCGGGCCAGCTCGGATTCCAGGGCCTTGTGCCCCGTCTGGGTGCCGCAGATGAAACGCACCGACGCCAGGCCGAAACCATCGGCGGCCAGGCCGGCGGCGGCCGCCTGGATCAGGCGCGGGTCGTTGGCCAGGCCCAGATAATTGTTGGCACAGAAGTTCAGCACCTCGGCACCGTCAGCCAGCCGCACATGCGCGGACTGCTGGCTGGCGATGACGCGTTCGGCCTTGTAGAAACCATCTTCGCGCAACCGCCCGATCCGGGCGCGCGCATCCGCAAGAAATCGCTGGGACATGATCCACCTTTTGGGGGAATGCATTGGAATGGGATTGCGTGCCGGCATTGTACGCCGGTGCCCGCGCAGCCCCGCAACCCCGTAGCTCGCCGGCGCCGGGCGCACCTTCCGGACACGCGCGGGCCGGCAACATCTCGGAATTGTTCACAATCTCGACAACTGATGACA
Organism: Castellaniella sp. WN; assembly: GCF_054457555.1. Classification (NCBI taxonomy): domain Bacteria; kingdom Pseudomonadati; phylum Pseudomonadota; class Betaproteobacteria; order Burkholderiales; family Alcaligenaceae; genus Castellaniella; species Castellaniella sp. WN. The sequence continues at coordinate 356,477 of NZ_JBTKZC010000002.1, forward strand.
ATCCTGCGGGCTGTGCAACACGTTGCCGCATCCCGACGGGGACTATGATGTCCTCTTTTGGCTCCGCGCCAGGGCACGCCGGAAACCCTTCCGCCATCCAGGGACCGCGTACCGCCCATCCGGACATCCGGACATCCGGATACCAGACCGAACCCTATGGCCTCTCGCGATCGCCTGTACCGCGGCATCCTCCTGCCAGCCTTGGCGCTGTGCCTGGGCATGCATGCGCCGGCCTCTCGCGCCCTGACCCTGGATGTCGGCATCTACGACCAGAAGCCCGATGTCTACATCGCCCGCGATGGCCGCCCGGCCGGGATCCTGGGCGAACTGCTGAACGAAATCGCCCGCCTGGAGGGCTGGAAGATCCGGACCCAGGCCTGCGCCTGGGAGCAATGCATGCGGCTGCTCGCCGATGGCAAGATCGACCTGCTGCCCGACGTCTATTACACTCTGGAGCGGGCGCAGACATTCGGCCTGCATCACGTACCGGCGCTGCACAGTTGGTCCCAGGTCTATGCCCGGCCGGACCATGCCCTGCGCTCGATCGAGGGCCTCAAGGGTCATTCGATCGCGGTCCTGGCGGGTTCGACCCAGCAGGATTACCTGAAAAACACTTTCTCGGGCCTGAGGATCGACGTCCGCACCGATGCCGTCCAGACTCTGGAAACCGGCTTCCAGCGGGTGCAATCCCGCCTGGACGATGCCGTGGCGGCCGATTTCTACGTCGGCGAACTGTTCGCGCAGCAATACAATCTCGTCGCCACCCCCATCGTCTTCCAGCCCACCCAGGCCTATTTCGCCACACCGAAAGGCCGGCACCCCGAGGTCCTGGCGGCCATCGACCGCCATCTCAGCGCCTGGCAAGCCGCTCCCGGATCGTTCTATTACCACACGCTGGACGGCTGGCGCCTGCCCCGGTCCCAATCCGTGCTGAGCCACCACGGCTCCTGGATCGTCGCCGGCCTGAGCGGCCTGCTGGCCCTGACCCTGATCCTCGCGCTGCTGCTGCGCATCCAGCTCGGCCGCCAGCGGCAGCGCCTGCGGCGCACCGAACGCCGCCTGGGCGCCATCCTGGACGCCATAGACGCCGCCGTCGGCATCAAAGACCTGGACTTCCGCTATACCTTCGCCAACCGCAAGCACGAGGAATTCCTGGGCATGGGCGAAGGCAAGCTCATCGGCCTGCGCGACGACGAAACCCTGACGGACGCCGATTCCCTGGCCAGCATCCGCCGCAGCGACCAGGCCGTCCTGGACTCGCTGGAACGCAGCGTATCCCAGATGACCATCCGGCCGCCCCACGGCGAACCCCGCACCTTTCTCACGATCAAGGCGCCCATGCGCGGCCCTGACGGCGCCCTGGAAGCCATCTGCACGGTCGCCACCGACATCACCGAACGCCTGCGCGCCGAGGAAGCCGCCCACCACCTGGCCGTCTATGACACACTGACCGGTCTGCCCAACCGACGCACGGCGCTGGCTCACCTGACGCAGATGCTCGAGTCGGCCCGGCAAGGCCGTTCCATCGGCGCCCTGCTGCTGATCGACCTGGACGGCTTCAAGCGGATCAACGACATGCACGGACACGAGACCGGCGACCAGGTCCTGCGCGGCATCGCGGACCGCCTGCGGGTCAGCGTGCGCGACCGCGATCTGGTGTCGCGGGTCAGCGCCGACGAATTCATCGTGCTGCTCGACGGCCTGGGCGCCAGCGTCAGCGACGCGGCCCGCAACGCCATGCACGTATCCGAAAAGACACGGCTCGCCATCTGCAACAGCGCGTTTTCCATCCGGGGCAAACCCGCCTACGTCACCGCCAGCATCGGATTGACCCTGATCCACGCCGACAGCCAGACCACCGACACCGTGATGCGCGAGGCCGACATGGCCACCCACCGCGCCAAGCAGCACGGCGGCAACCAGGTCACGTTCTACGAGCAGAGCCTGCAATCCGAGGTCGAACAGCGGCTCTGGCTGGAACACGACCTGCTGCAGGCCATCGGCACGCCGCATCTCACCCTGCATGTGCAGCCACAGTTCGGCCGCGACGGACGCGTCACCGGCGGCGAGCTGCTGGCCCGCTGGACTCATCCCAGCCGAGGCGCGGTGTCGCCCGCCCTGTTCATCCCCGTCGCGGAGGAAACCGGCCTGATCAGCCTGCTGGGGTCCTGGTCCCTGCAGTTCGCCTGCGACGCCCTGCTGGCATTGCAGGCAACGGGCGAAACCTATCCCCTGTCCCTGAACGTCAGCCCCCGCCAGCTGATGGAGCCCCAGTTCATCGCATCCGTGCGCGACACTCTGGCAAGCAAGGGCGTGCCGGGCAACCGGCTGATCTTCGAGATCACCGAGGGCGTGCTGATCCAGGACATGCAGGCGGTCGCCCGGCGCATGCAGGCGCTGTCCCTGCTGGGCATCCGTTTTTCCATCGACGACTTCGGCACCGGTTATTCCAACCTGGCCTACTTGAAGCGCCTGCCGCTGTATGAACTGAAGATCGACAAGAGTCTCGTACAGGACATTCCCAACGACAGCGACAACATTGCCATCGTCCAACTGATCCTGGCCATGGCCGATCAACTCAATCTGCGCGTGGTCGCCGAGGGCGTGGAGACCAAGGCGCAATCCCGGTTCCTGTTCGAGCACGACTGCCACGCCCTGCAGGGCTATCTGCTGGCGCGCCCCATGCCGCTCGAGGCCTGGCTGGACGTGGTGCGAGCGCGGCGGCGGCCCGTATCGGACAGCCCGGCCTGAAGGCTATCAGGAACACAGGCAAAAGAAAGGTCCGGGTCCGGCGCGATGCCCGACCCGGACCTTGACCGCCCCGCCGGAGCCGCCGAAGCGGGGCCGGCCGGCGAAGGGAGCCCTACTTGAACATGTTGTTGTAGTCCTGGTCCGACGTGCCCGGCGTCTGGCCGTCGGCCCCGGCGCCATAACCACCGAAGTTGCCCATGTCGAGCTTGACGTCCTCGATGTTGACCTGGGGCCGGTCGGCCTTGTAGTGAGTGACCATGCCCGGGTACAGCAACACCAGGACCACCATGACGATCTGGATCGCGATGAAGGGGATCGAGCCCCAGTAGATCTGGCCGGTGGTGACCTTGGCGATGGTCTTGCCGGTGACCCGGTCCTGGTAGTCTTCCTTGGGCGCCACCGATCGCAGGTAGAACAGCGCGAAGCCGAACGGCGGATGCATGAAGGACGTCTGCATGTTCACGGCCAGCAGGATGCCCAGCCAGATCAGGTCGATGCCCATCTTGTCCGCCACCGGTCCGATCAGCGGCACGATGATGAAGGCCAGTTCGAAGAAGTCCAGGAAGAATGCCAGGAAGAAAGTCAGGAGGCTGACCACGATCAGAAAGCCCATCTCCCCGCCCGGCAGGCCCGTGAGCAGGTGCTCGACCCACAGGTCGCCGTTCACGCCGCGGAAGGTCAGGCTGAACACCGAGGAGCCGATCAGGATGAACACCACGAAGCAGGTCAGCGTCGTGGTGGTGTCCATCGCCTGGCGCAGCAGCTTGAAGTTCAGCCGGCGCTTGATCATGGCCATCGCCAGCGCGCCGACCGCGCCCATGGCGCCGCCTTCGGTGGGCGTGGCCACGCCGATGAAGATCGTGCCCAGCACCAGGAAAATCAGCGCCAGCGGAGGGATCATGACGAAGGTCACGCGCTCGGCGATCTGCGACAGCAGGCCCAGGCGCAGGATCTTGTTGAGCCCGGCCATGACGAAGGCCGCCACGCCCCAGAGCAGGATGCTGGTGACGATCAACTCGTCCACGTGCGCCCCGTCGTCCAACAGGAACTCCACGCCCGCGATGGAAATGCCGACGGACAGGGCCATCAGCGCCAGCAGCGAGGGGATGCCATGGCCGCCGTTGGGTTCGACGAAGGTGCGGGCCTCGGGCGGAATGGCCGGCGCCAGCTTGGGCCGGAACAGGGCCATCACGACCACGTACAGGATGTACAGCCCCGTCAGGGCGAAGCCCGGCAGGAAGGCGCCCTTGTACATGTCGCCGATGGAACGGCCCAGTTGGTCGGCCAGCACGATCAGCACCAGCGACGGCGGAATGATCTGCGACAGGGTGCCCGAAGCCGCGATCACGCCGGCCGCCAGCTTGCGGTCATAGCCGTAGCGCAGCATGATGGGCAGCGAGATCAGGCCCATCGAGATCACCGAGGCGGACACCACGCCGGTGGTCGCCGCCAGCATCGCGCCCACCAGGATGACCGCGATCGCCAGACCGCCGCGCAGCGGGCCGAACAGCTGGCCGACGGTCTCCAGCAAATCCTCGGCCATGCCGGAGCGTTCCAGGATCAGGCCCATGAAGGTGAAGAACGGCACCGCCAGCAGGGACTCGTTGCCCATCACGCCGAACACGCGCTGCGGCAGGGCCTGGAACAGGGCCGGGGACAGCAGACCCATGTCGATCCCGATCAGGCCGAACAGGATGCCGTTGGCCGCCAGGGAGAAGGCCACCGGAAAGCCCAGCAGCAGCAGGACCACCAGCATGCCGAACATGATCGGCGCCATATAAGCCAGAAACAATGCTTCCATGGTCAGTGCCCCTCATGCGAGGCGGCCTCGCGCTGTTGCGCCTCGCGGGCGATCTCTTCGGCGAGCAGTTCCTCGGCGGACTTGCCCGTATGCACGTCGCGGGGATCGGGGCAACGGCCGAGCAGACAACCGGCGCTCTTGATCAGGTGCGAAACGCCGGCGGCGACCAGCATCGCGAAGCCGATGGGAATCAGCAGCTTGGCCGGCCAGCGGATCAGACCGCCCGCGTTCGAGGACTGCTCGTGATTGACGAAGGCATCCATGAAGAACGGCCAGGACAGCCACATGATGAGCCCGCAGGCGGGCAGCAGGAAGAACAGCACGCCGATGATTTCGATCCAGAGCTGGGTGCGCCGGGAAAAGCGCGAGGCGAGGACGTCGACGCGGACGTGTTCGTTCTTGAGCAGGGTATAGCCGGACGCCAGCAGGAAGATGGCGCCGAACAGGTACCACTGCAATTCGAGCCAGGCGTTGGAACTGACGTTGAACAGCTTGCGTACCGTCGCGTTGGTGGCGCTGACGAGTACCGCGAGCAGGATCAGCCAGGTCACGGCCCGGCCCACGCGGCGATTGACGGCGTCGATCGCTCGCGACAGGGCGAGAAGTGCATTCATGGTGAGAGCCGATGAAAAAGGGGTTGCGCCCGGACGCGCGCAAGCCCCCTCGAGGGGGGCTAGCGCGCGTCCGGTCATGAGCGGCCTTCGGAATCAGGCCGGCACGAGGCGTCGATTTACTTGGCCGCCGTGGCCATGTATTGGTCGAAGCTGCCTTCGGCGATGCGGAACCACGGGATTTCATGATCGCGGAAACCCATGTAGGCGTCGTGGATCTTCTTGAAGCCGGGGTCCTTGGCGGACAGCTCCGCGTAGGTTTCCTGGGCGGCCTTGTAGCAGGCATCCATGACGGGCTTCGGGAAGGCGCGCAGCTTGGCGCCTTCGGCGATCAGGCGCTTGAGGGCGTTCGGGTTTTCCGCGTCGTAGGTGGCGATCATGGTGTTGGTCGCCAGGGCGGAGGCCTGGTCCAGCACGGCCTGATAGTGCTTGGGCAGGGCCTCGTACTTGTCCTTGTTGACGTACAGGGACACCTGCAGGGTGCCTTCCCACCAGCCGGGGAAGTAGTAGTACGGCGCCACGCGGTGGAAGCCGAGCTTCTCGTCGTCGTAGGGTCCGATCCACTCGGCCGCGTCGATGGTGCCCTTTTCCAGGGACGGATAGATGTCGCCGCCGGCGATCTGCTGCGGCACCACGCCGAGCTTCATCAGCACCGCGCCGGCGAAGGCCGCGGTGCGGAACTTCAAGCCCTTGAGGTCATCGACGGTCTTGACTTCCTTGCGGAACCAGCCGCCCATCTGGGTACCGGTGTAGCCGCAGGGGAAATTGACGATGTTGAATTTGGCGAACAGTTCGCGCAGCACCTGCAGGCCGCCGGCGTGGCGCACCCAGGCGTTGTACTGGCGAGTGTTCAGGCCGAAGGGCACGGCGCCGTCGAAGCACAGGGCCGGGTCCTTGCCGAAATAATAATAGGACGCGGTATGGCCGCATTCGACCGTGCCGTTCTGCACGCCGTCGAGCACGCCCAGGGCGGGCAGGATCTCGCCGCCCGGGAAGGCGCGGATCTGGAACTTGCCGCCGGTCGCCTCGGACACGTATTTGGCGACGTTTTCGCCGCCGGAGTAGATGGCGTCGGCGCTGCGAGGAAAGCTGGAAGCCAGGCGCCACGAGATAGCGGGCGATTCCTGGGCGAAAGCGGGAGCGGCCAGGGTGGCGCCGCCAGCGGCCGCGCCGAGGGCAGCCTTCTTGAGGAAGGAACGACGTTGCATGAGAGAGAGCCCCTAAGTTGGTTGGTAAACCGGTCAAATGTGCCGTTTTGTAAACGGTCGAGAGCGCGTGCATGATGCACGAAACTTGAAGCTTCCCGCAATCGGTAATAACGCCTAGTGTTTTTCCCGATTGAATCTGCCAATTTCCATGACAGCAATAGGGAAATCCACCCGTCACCCTTTCCCCAGGCACTTTGATCCCCTGTATGCGACAATGCCGATTTGGTCATCTCGACCCCGTCGTGCCTCCCTCTTCCGACTCCTTCAACCTGGCCCGGATCGCCCTGCCGGCATTCGGCCCATCCCTGCTCTTCGGCTTGGGCGAAGGTGCGATCTACCCGGTCCTCGCCTTGAGCGCCCGCGACCTGGGCGCCAGTTCGGCACAGGCCGGTCTGATCGTGGCCCTGATCGGCATCGGCTCGATGATGGCCAACCTGCCGGCCGCCGCGCTGGCCAACCGCTACGGCGAGCGCCGCGCCATGATCGGCGCGGCCGTCTTCAGCCTGGCCGCCCTGGCTCTCTGCCTGCTTGCCCGTGCTCCCTGGGTCTTCGGCCTGGGCGTCCTGATGATCGGCCTGGCCAGTTCCGTCTTCCTGCTGGCGCGCCAGACCTACCTGATCGAAGCCGTACCGCCCACCATGCGCGCGCGCGCCATGTCCACCCTGGGGGGCACCATGCGGGTGGGGCTGTTCACCGGCCCCTTCATGGCCGCCGCCTTCATCCACCTGATAGGCCTGCCGGGAGCCTACTGGGCCGCCATCCTGGCCTTCCTGGGCACCGGCATCCTGGCCTTCACCGTCCCGGATCTCGAACCCCGCGACCGCGCCGCGAACCGCAACGCACCGCCCCTGCCCCTGGCGGACCTGGCCCGCGCGCACGCGAGCGTCTTCCTGACGCTGGGGGTGGCCACGGCGCTGGTCTCGGCGATCCGATCCTGCCGCCAGATCGTCATCCCGCTCTGGGCCGACCAGATCGGCCTGGACGCCACGGCGACCGCCCTGATCTACGGCATCATGGGCGGCGTGGACATGCTGCTGTTCTACCCGGCCGGCCGGATCATGGACCTGCGCGGGCGCCTCTGGGTCGCCCTGCCCTGCATGCTGATCATGGGTGCCAGCCTGGTCGCCATCCCCTGGACCACGGGCTTCGCCAGCCTGCTGATGGCCAGCATGGTACTGGGCGTGGGCAACGGCATCGGCTCGGGCATCATCATGACCATCGGCGCCGACGCCTCGCCCCCCACCGACCGCACGCGCTTCCTGGGCATCTGGCGGCTGATCACTGATCTCGGCGGCGGCGGCGGACCTTTGCTGATGTCCGCCATCACCGCCGCCGTGTCGCTCGCCGGCGGCATCACCGCCATCGGCGCCCTGGGCTTCGTCGCCGCCTGGATGTTCTGGCGCTGGCTGCCCCGCAAGACCGCGTTTCCCTGACCCCCATCATGCCGCACACAGCCCCGGAGTCCCGTGCCACCGAGCCTCATACCGCCGTGCGCGCCGCCCTGTTCCTGGTGCTGGTCGGCATGTGCGCCGCGCTCCACATCTGGAAAGTCCCGCCGGCCCTGCCCCAGTTGCAGGCCGAATTCCGGCTCAGCCTGGTGGAATCGGGCTTCCTGCTGTCGGCCGTGCAGCTCGGCGGGCTGATCCTGGGCCTGCCGGTCGCCCTGGTGGCCGAACGCATCGGCCTGCGCCGCTGTGTCCTGACCGGCCTGGCCATCCTGGCGGCCACCTCGACGCTGGGCGCCTGGCTGGACTCCAGCCTGCTGGTGCTGCTGTTTCGCGCCGCGGAAGGCTGCGGCGTCCTGATGGTGGCCATGCCGATCCCCGCGCTGATCCGCCGCCTCGTGCCGCCGGAACGGCTGAGCCGCATCATGGGCCTGTGGGGCAGCTACATGCCGCTGGGCACCGTGACCATCCTGCTGGCGGGGTCCTGGATTCTGAGCCTGGGGAGCTGGCAGTTGTTGTGGGCGCTGCTGGCGGCGCTGACCCTGTGCTGCCTGCTGCTCACCGCGCGCCTCGTCCCGCCGGACCCCGCCGCCGCCCCCCGCCGGCCACGGGATTCACTGGCGCATCTGGCGCGCACGACCCTGGGCTCGGCGAATGTCTGGCTGGTCGCCCTGATCTTCGGGCTGTACGCGGGCCAGTGGATGGCGGTGATCGGTTTCCTGCCGACGATCTATGCCGCCCAGGGCATCGGCGGCACCACGGCGGGCCTGCTGACGGCCATCGTCGCGGGCGCCAACGCGATCGGCAATCTGTCCGCGGGCCGCCTGCTGCATCACGGGGTGGCGGGCTGGCAGCTATTGGTGACGGGGCTGGCGACCATGATCCTGTGCGCCTGGGCCGCCTTCGGCGCCGGCCTGCCCGCCCCGGGCCAGTTCATAGCCGTACTGATTTTTTCCATGGTGGGCGGCCTGGTGCCGGCCACCCTGTTCGTGCTGGGGCTGACCCTGGCGCCCACTCCTCAGACCGCGTCCACGACCATCGGCTGGATGCAGCAATGCTCGTCCCTGGGCCAGTTCGCCGGGCCTCCTTTCGTGGCCTGGGTGGTCAACCGGGCGGGCGGCGACTGGCAATGGACCTGGACCGCCACCGCCGCCTTCGCGGCCACGGGCATCGTCCTGGCGATCCTGATCGGCCTGCGCGCGCGGCCCCGGGCCGCTACACGATAGGCGGCACGGGCAGGCCCGACTGGGCCCAGTCCACCGGCGCGGCCACGGGCAGGATGCGGGTGGGGCAATCCGGCTCGGCCAGATTCACCCGGCGCTCCGGAATGGCATGGCTCCAGCGGATCGAGTAGAAGATCTTGACCACGGGCAGCTCCGGCGCATCGGGATTCTGCGCCACCACCAGGCCCAGTTCGCTCTGCGTCAGGCTGATGATGGAGCCCAGCGGATAGCGCCCCACCGTGCGCACGAAGGCGCCCAGCACATCCATGTCGAACTGCCCTTCGGACTTCATCATCTTGTACAGCGCGAAGGCCGGATCCCAGCCCTTCTTGAAGGGCCGCGTCGAGGTGACTTCATCGTAGTAATTGCAGATGGCCGCCATCCGCGCCAACAGGCTGATGCCATCGCCGACCAGCCCGTCGGGAAACCCCTTGCCATCGACGCGCTCGTGATGGTGCAGGCAGACGTCGATGACCTCGGGGTGCACGCCCGGATCCCGGCGCAACACCTCGGCGCCGTTTTGCGGGTGCTTGCGCAGCAATTCCTGGGGAGGCTGGATCGGACGGCCGAGCTTGCCGGGCGCCTCGTCCGGATCTCGGATCTTGCCGATGTCGTGCAGCAAACCGGCCATGCCGGCCAGGCGCACCTGCTCCTCGGACAGTTCCAGGGTCCGCGCCAACGAGGTCATCAGCGCCGCCACGGCCACGGAATGCGTGTACAGGTATTGGTCGGCGCGCTTGATGCGGGCCAGGCTGGTGAGCGCATCCGGATGGCCGTCGATGGAATCGGCCATGTCCTGGACCAGACCCTCGATCTGCCGCAGGTCGATCTTGCCCTCCAGATCCACGTCGGCGAACAACTGCTGAACCTGCTCCCGCGAGCCGTCGAGGATGTCCCTGGCGTCGTCGAATGCCTGCTGTTCCGGCGTGGCCGGCGGGGACGCGGCGGCGTCAGCCGGCTTCGAGGCCGGCTGCGCCGCGCCGGAAGCGGTCCGCGGCGCGGGCGTGGCGGTGCCGGGTTCGCCGGAGGACACGTCCACCCCCCGACCGGTGTCGATCAGCACCCATTCCAGCTTCGACTCCTGCAGGCGGCGCAGCTTGCGCTCGTTCTGGATCAGGAAGCGCGAGCGCCAGAAGGAATGGTCCAGGAAAGAGCCGCCCAGGTCATGCACGTACATGCCGACGCACAATTGGGACACGGGGACTTTTTTGATCATGCGCGAGTTCCGGGAAACGGGCGAGGGCGGCGCATCAGGCTGCTCCGTCACCCCGCGGGTGGACGCCCGGGTCGTCGAGGCCTTCCCAGCGTGGCCCGGGCACATTGATGTCGAAGAATTCCAGCACGCGGCACACGGTATGGTCGATCAGATCATCCAGCGTGGCCGGGCGCAGGTAGAACGCCGGCAGCGGCGGGAAGATCACTCCGCCCATCTCGGTCACCGCCGTCATGTTGCGTAGGTGCGCCAGATTGAAAGGGGTTTCCCGCACCATCAGCACCAGCCGGCGGCGTTCCTTGAGAGTCACGTCCGCCGCCCGGGTCATGAGATTATCCGACAGGCCGTGCGCCACGGCCGCCAGCGTCCGCATCGAACAGGGAACCACCACCATGCCCGCCGTGCGGAAACCGCCGCTGGCCAGCACCGAGCCCACGTCGCGATGGCTGTGGACGTGGTCGGCCAAGGCCCGCACAGCCCGGCGATCCAGGCCGAGTTCGTGACGGACGTTCAGCACCCCCGAGGGCGACATGACGAGATGGGTTTCCACCCCGCCGTGTTCCCGCGCGAGCTCCAGCAGGCGGGTGGCGTACCGGGCGCCGGTCGCGCCGCTGATGCCGACGACCAGCCGCTCGACTTGTTCAGAGGACCCCTTGGGGGGATTCACTCGATCGCCCCGGCATCCTTCAGCAGTTGGGCCAGTTCGCCGTTCTGGTGCATTTCGTTCATGATGTCGGTGCCGCCGATGAATTCGCCCTTGACGTAGAGCTGGGGAATCGTCGGCCAGTTCGCGTAGTCCTTGATGCCCTGGCGGACTTCGGGATCTTCCAGCACGTTGACGGTGACCAGCTTGGTGACGCCGGTTTCCTTCAGGATCTGGATGGCGCGGCCGGAGAAACCGCATTGCGGGAATTGGGCCGTGCCCTTCATGAACAGGACGACCGGGTGGCCGGTGACCGTTTCACGGATGAAATTCTGGACTTCGGATTGGACTGCTTCGCTCATGGTGGTCTCGCTTGAAAATACCCCCGCGCCGCGCCTTCGGCTTGCTCCCACCTCGCAGCCTGCATGCTGCTCGGACTCGTCAGGTACGAGATAGTCAGCAGGGACTATTTCGTGTCCTGGCTCATCCCCCAAGGGGGTAAGGTGCCTTAGGACGGACTGGCGGCAAAAAAATCAGGTCGGCATACATCCCCGGGTGACGCGTTCGATGCCGGACAGGTCCCGCTCGCTGGCGACGTCGGCGAACCCCCGGCGCAAAAACAGGGACCGGACGGCCGCCGCCTGGTCCCAGCCGTGTTCCACGCACAGGACTCCGCCCGGGGCCAGATGATCCGGCGCGCCCTGTACGATCTCGCGCAGGGCATGCAGGCCGTCGGCCTCGTCGGTCAGGGCGCCCCGGGGTTCGAAACGCAGGTCGCCCAGCCCCAGATGCGCATCCCGCGCGTCGATGTACGGCGGGTTCGAGACGATCAGATCGAAACGCGCCGAACCCAACTCGGTATCGTACCAATTCCCGTGCGAAAACAATAGTTTTGCCCCCAGGGCGCGTGCGTTCTTTTGCGCCACGCCCAGGGCCTCGGCGCTGCGGTCGGTGGCCCGCACCCGCGCATCGGGCCGTTCCAGCGCCAGCGTCACCGCCACGATGCCACTGCCCGTGCCCAGGTCCAGCACATGGGGTTCGCGCACGTCCCGGATCGCCCGCAGGCCGCACTCGACCAGCAGTTCGGTCTCCGGCCGCGGGATCAGCACCGCCGGGGTGACCTGGAAGTCGCGTCCGAAGAATTCCCGATGCCCCAGGATGTAGGCGATAGGCTCGCCCGCCACCCGGCGGGACTCCAGGTCCCGATAGGCGGCGACCCGCGCCGGCTCCAGGGGATCGGCGTCGTGCGCGATCAGCCAGGCACGCGGCACGCCCAGCACCCGCTGCCACAGCAGGTGGGCCTCCAGGCGCGGCAGGGGGCTGGCCGCCAGAGCTTCGCGCAGGGTGAGACTCATTCCAGCGCCAGCGCGGCCAGTTGTTCGGCCTGGTGCTCGGTGAGCAGTGCGCCGGTCAGTTCGTCCAGATCGCCGTCCATCACCTGCGCCAGCTTGTACAGCGTCAGGTTGATGCGGTGATCGGTGACGCGTCCCTGCGGGAAGTTGTAGGTGCGGATGCGCTCCGACCGGTCGCCGGAACCCACCAGGCTCTTGCGCTGGGCGGCCTCGCGGGCATGGGCTTCCTGCTGCTGGCGGTCCTTCAGGCGCGCGGCCAGCACCTGCAGGGCCTTGTCCTTGTTGCGGTGCTGCGAGCGGTCGTCCTGGCACTCCACCACCAGACCGGTCGGCAGGTGGGTGATGCGCACCGCCGAATCGGTCTTGTTGATGTGCTGCCCCCCCGCCCCGCTGGCGCGGAAGGTGTCGATGCGCAAGTCGTTGGGATCGATCCGGATGTCGGCCTGGGGATCGGCCTCCGGCATCACCGCGACCGTGCAGGCCGACGTGTGCACCCGGCCCTGGGACTCGGTCTCGGGCACGCGCTGGACGCGGTGGGCGCCGGACTCGAACTTCAGCCGGCCGTAGACGCCGTCGCCCTCGACGTGGGCGATGACTTCCTTGTAGCCGCCCAGTTCGGACGCACTCCCGGACATCAGCTCCACCCGCCAGCCTCGGACTTCCGCATAGCGGGCGTACATACGCAGCAGGTCGCCCGCGAACAGGGCGCTCTCGTCGCCCCCCGTGCCGGCACGGATTTCCAGGAAGACGCTGCGATCGTCGTCCGGATCCTTGGGCAGCAACAGGATCCGCAACTCATCCTCCAGCGCCTCGATGCGCGCGTCGGCGCCCGCCAGTTCCTCTTCGGCCAGCGCCTTCATGTCGGGGTCGGACAGCATGTCCCGCGCCGCGTTCCGGTCATCGCTCGCCCGCCGCCAGGACTCGAAGACCCGCACCACGGGCTCCAGTTCGGCGCGTTCGCGCGTCCATTTGCGGAAGCGGTCCATGTCGTCGGCGCTGTCCGGCTCGGCCAGCAGGGCGTCGATCTCGGCCAGTCGGTGGCCGAGCTGTTCCAGGCGGCTGCGCATCGAACTTTTCATGGAGGGGGAGTTCCGGAAAATCACAAGGAAGCCGGGATCCGGCCCGCACGGGACCGGATCGGCACGAAGGAGAGGGATCGCCGCTACCGGCGGCGGGCGCCGGATTCGGGCAGCAGGCGGGGCAGCAGCGTCAGCAACTGGTCGCGTTCGGCGCCTTCGCTGCGGTTCAGCGCGGCCAGCGGGCCGTGCATGTATTTGTGCGTCAGGCTGTGCGCCAGGAACTCGAGCACGGCTTCCGGGTCGTCGCCGCGAGCCAGCTGCCGCCGGGCGCGATCCAGTTCGGCCAGGCGCAGGGCGTCGGCGCTTTGCTGGTAGTCGATGATTGCCGGCACGATTTCGCGGTTGCTGAGCCAGTGCATGAAATGCCGCACCCGCGCCTCGATGATGGCTTCGGCCTGGACCACGGCGGCGCGGCGCGCGTCGGTGCCCGATTGCACCATGCGGCCCAGGTCGTCGACCGTATACAGATAGACGTCGGCCAGGCGGCCGACTTCGGGTTCGATGTCGCGCGGCACGGCCAGGTCGACCATCACCATGGGGCGATGGCGTCGCGCGCGCGCGGCTCTTTCCACCATCCCCAGGCCGAGGATGGGCAGGGACGAGGCCGTACAGGAAACGACCACGTCGAATTCGGCCAAGTGATCCGGCAGCGCCGAGAGCTTCAGCGTGCGGGCGTCGAACTGGGCCGCCAGGGTCTCGGCGCGCTCCAGGGTGCGGTTGGCCACCGCGATCTGGCGCGGACGCACCGCCGCGAAGTGAGTGGCGCAGAGTTCGATCATCTCGCCCGCGCCGATGAACAGCACGTTGCTACAGGACAGGTCCCCCAGCACGCGCTCGGTCAGGCGCACGGCGGCGGCGGCCATGGACACGGAATGCGCGCCGATGGCCGTCTGCGAGCGGACCTCCTTGGCGACGGAGAAGGTGCGCTGGAACAGCTGGTGCAGCAACGTGCCGAGCGTGCCGGCCTGTTCGGCCGTGCGCACGGCATCCTTCATCTGGCCCAGGATCTGCGGTTCGCCCAGCACCATGGAATCCAGGCCGCTGGCCACGCGGAAGGCATGGCGCACGGCGTCGTTGCGCTGGTACTGATAGAGATGCGGCGTCAGCAGGCCGGTTTCCAGGCGGTTGAATTCCGCCAGCCAGGCGGGCAGTTCCGGCGCAACGCCGGAATCGGCCGCACAGTAGATTTCCGTACGGTTACAGGTGGACAGGATGGCGGCTTCGCGCACGCCGCTGCCGAAGGCGGACCGCAGGGCCGACAGCGCGGGCTTGACCAGTTCGAGCGGAAACGACACGCGTTCCCGCACGGAAACTGGCGCGGAAACGTGGTTCAAGCCAAAGGTCAGGACGTCGACGGACATGCCCGCAAGAAGAAGTTGCACACGAAGATGGACTGTATTATAAGGCGCCGCAGTCGGTCAGGGAACGCCGGCCGTCGCTTTCATGCGTCGTCGTCTGCACAGGATCAAATTTTCATGTATGATTCTGCGTCTTGGCCCGGTAGCTCAGTCGGTAGAGCAGAGGATTGAAAATCCTTGTGTCGGTGGTTCGATTCCGCCCCGGGCCACCAAGAGCGCATCAGCCCTTGATTCTGAACGGAATCGAGGGCTTTTTGCTTCTTGGCCCGATATCGGCCAGCATGCCCGGATCCATGTCATTGCAATGAATGATGAAGGAGGGTGCTTATGACCGATGGAAACCCGCCGCGACGCCTCCGGCCCGGCGGGCCGCGCCGGGGGGCCGCCAAGGCGCCTCCCGCCCAGTCCCGTCTGCTCGTGCTCAACAAGCCCTTCGGCGTGCTGCCCCAATTCAGCGACGACCTGGGCCGCGCCACGCTGAAGGACTTCGTCGACGTGCCCGGCGTCTACCCGGCCGGGCGGCTGGATCGCGACAGCGAAGGCCTGCTCCTGCTGACCAACGACGGCCGCCTGCAGGCGCGCATCGCCGATCCCCGATACAAGATGGAAAAAACCTACTGGGTGCAGGTCGAGGGCGAGCCGGCCGAGGCCCAACTGCAACGCCTGCGGACCGGCGTGGACCTGAAGGACGGCCCCACCCTGCCCGCCCAGGTCCGCCTGCTGCCGGAACCGCAACTCTGGCCGCGCGACCCGCCGGTGCGTTTCCGCAGAAATATCCCGACCGCATGGCTGGAAATCACCATCCGCGAGGGCCGCAACCGCCAGGTGAGGCGCATGACCGCCGCCGTGGGACTGCCGACCTTGCGCCTGGTGCGGATGCGCATCGGGCCCTGGCGGCTCGAAGACCTGCGGCCCGGCATGTGGCGCGAAGTCAGCCTCTGATCGCCAGCATCTCCATCAGCACTGCCAACGCCGGGCCTATGCGTGCGGCGTCCGGGCCGGCGGAACGGCGCAAGATTCGCTTTCAGCGCGCTGCGCCAGCGCCCAGGCCACATGTTCGCGCACCAGGGCGCTTTCATGGTCGGCGCGGCTGAGCAAGGCGGCGCGCAGCTCCCGGGCCTGCGCCGCGTCGGCGTCGCGCAGCGCATTGCCCAGCGCCACGGCGATATTACGCAACCAGCGCTCGTGGTTGATGCGCCGGATCGGCCCGCCCTCGGTCCGTTGAAGGAACGTCGCCTCGTCCCAGGCGAACAGCTCGACGAGCCGGCGGCCGACCAGCGGCGCACGCTCGTCGAAATCGGGCAGTTCCGTGGTCTGAGCGTACTTGTTCCAGGGACAGACCGTCTGGCAGTCATCGCAGCCGTAGATGTGGTTGCCCATCAGCGGGCGCAGCGCCTCGGGAATGGGACCGTGATTCTCTATGGTGAGATAGGAAATGCAGCGGCGCGCGTCCACCACGCCGGGCGCGACGATGGCGCCCGTGGGACAGACATCGATGCAGGCGGTACAGGTGCCGCAATGCGCGCTCACCGGATCAGTGGGCTCCAGCGCGAAGTCCACGAAAATCTCGCCCAGGAAGAACATCGACCCCGCATCGCGCGAAAGCACCATGGAATGCTTGCCGCGCCAGCCCAGGCCGCCGCGACTGGCCAGTTCCTTTTCCAGCACGGGAGCCGAATCGGAAAAGACGCGGTAGCCGAACGGTCCGACCAGCGCCTCGATGTGGTCGCACAGCTTTCGCAGGCGCGCGCGCACCACCTTGTGATAGTCGCGCCCCCGGGCATAGAGCGACACCACCCCCTCGCCGGGATCGGCCAGCCGCGCGCGTTCGCGATCTTGCCAGCCGGGCGCGGTATTGCGCGGCAGATAAGGCATGCGCGCGGTGATCACGCTCACCGTGCCGGGCACCAGTTCGGCCGGCCGCGCGCGCTTGAGGCCATGCCGCTCCATGTAGTGCAGGTCGCCGTGATAGCCCTGTGCGAGCCACTGCAACAGACGCGGCTCGGCCGAGGACAGGTCCACCCCCGAGACGCCAATCTCGGAGAAACCCAGCGCCCGCGCCCAGGCTTGTATCTGGCGATACCATCGGCTGTTCCCGTTCATCGGGAAATTATAGGGAAATCGCCTCCCCGGCCAACTGATTTCCTGCAATCATGGCCGCGGATGGACGGCTCGCGGGGGACTGGCTGCCAGCGCCCCTGGAATTTTGAATTTGACCGTTTCGCGGCAACACAGACGGGCCGCGATTTCCACGACGTCCGGCGGATCGGTATCGAGACCTGCCGGTTCCTGCGCGGCTGAACGCGGCGCTTGCGCTTGCCATGGTGGCAAGGTTTACGCTCCTTCAGCCATTCAGCATCAGGAGTTCATCATGCGCATCCGATCGATCACCGCCCTCTCGACGCTTCTTCTCGCCGCCGCCACGGCGCACGCCCACAGCGGCACGGCACACGATATGGGCGCAATGCCGGCGCAGGCACAGGCACAGGCCACTCGCGTCATCGAGATCACCATGGACGACACCATGCGCTTTCTGCCCGACCGGATCGCGGTACGGCCAGGCGAGTCCGTGCGGCTGAAGATCCACAATGCCGGCAGGCTGCCCCACGAAATCGTTCTGGGGAAAATGGACGAAATCCTCACGCATGCAAAAGAAATGCGCGCACACCCCGAC
Source organism: Castellaniella sp. WN (assembly GCF_054457555.1). Classification (NCBI taxonomy): domain Bacteria; kingdom Pseudomonadati; phylum Pseudomonadota; class Betaproteobacteria; order Burkholderiales; family Alcaligenaceae; genus Castellaniella; species Castellaniella sp. WN. Next base: position 373,835 of record NZ_JBTKZC010000002.1, read on the forward strand.
ATGCCGCCGCATCACGAGGCCAACGCCCTCACGCTGGATCCGGGCCAAAGCGGAGAACTGGCCTGGACGTTCACGCATGGGGGTGCCCTCGATTTTGCCTGTACCCTTCCGGGCCACTACGAGGCCGGCATGAAAGGCCGGTTTGTGATCGGGTAGGCATCGGCGGCCCTGGCGGATGCCCGGCGCCGATCCCTGCGACAGCCAATTCTGCGGACATCACCGCCAAGAAACCAAGACCTCGAAGCGCTCGGTGCGGCAGGCGCGCCGCGCTGACGAGAAGCTATTCGTGGACTACGCTGGCCCCACCCTTGCGCCGAGCGATGGCAGCCGCGCCAACATCTTCATCTCGGCCATGGGGGCCTCGCGCTACACCCGCACACGGGCCGTCGCCCCCCGTTCAGGACGCAGAGCCGCGTGCAGAAAGCCCAGTGATCTCATGGAAAGAATCCGCCTGCTCCTTCGTGTAGACCTTCAACCTCAGCTGAGCCAGGTACTGCCCGAATTCCCGGGTGATCTGATCGCCAAACTTCTGGAAGATTTCAGCCATGTAATAGTCGTGGCGAATGAGTGAAAGCGCCATTGTGACGATCGTTTTGCTGCGGGTATGCGCGGCAATATATTGACGATCTCCGCTCACGGTGATCATTTCCTGGAAGTCGACAACGATAGTGAACAAGTTATCCGCCTTGCCCATTCTGGTTCCATCGTTCTCATGAATGTAAACCTGGCAGTTCCGGCTGAATTCGAATTCCGCCTTGTCCTTGCCAAAAAGAACAATCATGATGCGCATGTTCTTCTTCCTGGCTGCTCGCTTGAGAGCAGCAGTATGTCTGCGCAACACGGCGTCCGATGCCTTGATCCAGATCGACTCTCTGGAACTGGTCAAGAGTTGCTCGATCTTCGCGTCGATGATGTCCTCCCCGTTCAGCACCCAGACATATTGATTCTGGACGCGAGGGGTGAAGTTCTTGAGACAGTCCGCAACGCGGTCACAGATGACTGAAGTCTGCACCGCGATCGAATCCAGCATCTCCTTCGGAGCCGCCGCAATGTAGGATGCGGGGCTCTCCGTGACAGGCAGCACCGCGCCCTTGCGGGTCAGAACCTCGAGGGCGTTGTATGTGTTGGAACGCGGGACGCCGGATAACTTGGAGATCTCATACGCGGTCTTGGGCGCGCCGTCCGCCCTCAGGGTTTCCAAGTAGATCCGGGCCTCGTACTCGGTAAACCCAAGGAACTTCAGATGATCGATGACTTCATTGTCCATGGTTTGCAGTCAACTGATGGGCTGGATGACAGTGCACATCGTACACGAATCCGCCGGCATGACGCCTGCCTCCAGCAGGATAGTAGTTGCAAAAGCTGCAACGAAGATGTAAGGTAGGCGGCAGGTCGATCGAAAGGGGAATTTGGCTCTCCAGTGATGGAGTAGTGCGCACACGAGCCGCCTCGGCCGGCCACAATGCATGCATGGGATCAGGATAAAAGCAGCGGGGATCGGTTGTAAACGGAGGCAGGCCAGCCGTTAAGCACGCCGCGAATAACAAATTTCCGTCGAAAGTCGGAAATCAATTGATGAGGCAAGAATGCTTGCGAAGAGAAAGCCAGGAAAGCATCGGCGGTCCAAGGAAGAAACATGGGTGCCAGTCCTATCGGTCGCTTTCGGGATCGGTGTCTGGGCGCTGGTCAGCTCCATCAACCCGACGCAGTTTCTCCCGACCCCGATACAAGTCCTATCAGCACTGGAAGACCTGTTTTCGTCCGGCGTTCTATTGCGGGACGTTCTCGTCAGCCTGCAAAGAATCATCATCGGTTTCGCGCTGGGATGCGCCGTAGGCATCCCGCTGGGGCTGGCCATGGGCCTGTCGAATTTCGTCCGCGCCATCCTCGATCCAGTAGTCCAGTTCTTACGTTTCGTTCCACCCATAGCATGGCTGATTCCCGCCATCATATGGTTCGGAATAGGCGAGACGTCGAAGGTACTGATCGTATTCTATATGACCGTGTTTCTGGTATTGCTGAACACGATGAGCGGGGTGGCCTCGATCCGAGTCAATTACATCAGGGCCGCGGAAAATTATGGAGTCAACCGGCGGCAGTTGTTCTGCCTGATAGTGCTCCCGGCGACCATGAGCTTCAGCATCGCAGGAGCAAGGATCGCATTGGGCAATTCTTTTGCCGCGGTAGTCGGCGCGGAATTGATCGGAGCCAATGCGGGGCTTGGCTACAGGATCATTGAATCAGGGCGGTGGATGGCGATGGGAGACATGTTTGGCAGCATCATCTTACTGGGCCTGCTGGGGCTGACCGCCGATCTGATCATAGACAAATTGACCCTGAGCTATCTCGGGCGCTTCCTGATGGAGAAGAAAGGTGATTAAAAAGATGGCGACACCCTCGAACGATGACACATCTTACGGCATCACTTTGCGCGATGTGTCTTTCGTGTACGAAAACGCGTCCAATGAGATTCTGCACGGTGTCGATCTTGAGATATTAAATGGAGAATTCTTTGTCTTGCTGGGGCCTTCGGGCTGCGGAAAGTCGACCATTCTGAACTTAGTGGCGGGATTCGAGAACGCCACCGCGGGAAAGGTCATAGTCGGTTCCAAAGAAGTTACCGCCGCGGGAAGGGACAGGGTGGTAATCTTCCAGGACAGTAATTCTCTGTATGGATGGATGAGTGTCATCGATAATGTCGCCTTCCCCCTGAGAGTGGCTCTTATCGGCAGGGAAGAACGCCATCGACTTGCCAGCGCGGCGCTGAAAACGGTTGGCCTTCAGGGACACGAAAAAAAATATCCACACCAACTATCAGGCGGCATGAAGCAACGGGTACAACTCGCTCGCGCCCTCGTCATGAACTCGCCGGTGCTGCTTATGGACGAACCCTTTGCCGCGCTGGATGCGCAGACAAGGTCCGTGCTGCAGGACGAATTAGTACAGCTACGCGACAGATTGCGCTGCACGATACTATTCATCACCCACGACATCACTGAAGCCATCCTTCTTGGCGATCGGGTCGGCATAATGCGCAGCGGCCCATCCTCCACTATCAAGCATATTATTGAAATCGACCTGGAACGCCCCAGACAGAGAAGCAGCGTGGCTTTTGGTCAGCTATACGACAAAATCAATGAAAGCATATCCGAGGAAGTACGCGGCTCTCAGAGAAGCATGGAATAGACACAAGGAATGAACGCCCCCTCGATCTGAGAATGATCCTCAAGGGAAATTTACGAAAGGACATCAATGAAATTCCATGATCGTACTTTCTTATAAGGATTCGAGACCATGCATAACCGAATACGAGTGGGTGCTCTTGGATACACCATCTCCATTCTCGTCATTCTTTCATTATGGCAGATCGGAAGCAGCAGCGCGATCATCCCGCTTCTGTTTCCTTCTCCCCTGACGACCCTGAGAGCCGCGGAAAAGCTTCTTCAAAGCGGACAATTGATAGTCGATATCACGGCCAGCATAAATCGTATCGCCATAGGCTTCACGCTGGGCAGTCTGCTGGGGATCATCCTGGGCGTCATGATGGGATCTTTCAGGGTATTCCGCCTCGCATGCGAACCCTATGTACAGTTTCTTCGGGCACTGCCCGCTCTCGCGTGGATCCCTGCGGCGATGCTATGGTTCGGCGTGGGAGAGGCTTCCAAGATCGTATTATTGGTATACACGACGATTTTTGTCGTTGCATTCAATACCATGCTGGGAGTCCTGAGCATCTCGCGGAATCAATTACGAGCGGCCGGCTGTTTCGGCCTGAGCTCCTGGCAAACCTTCTACCTGGTCAAGATTCCCGCCACCGTGGCTCATATGCTGACCGGCATGAGACTCGCCATGGGCAATTGTTTTTCCACAATAGTCGCGGCGGAGCTCCTGGCCCCACGAGACGGATTGGGCTATCTCATCTTCAGTTCCAGAACCTGGATGCAAACCGAGTTCGCTTTCGTCGGCATCGCCATCCTTGGATTTCTCGGCTTTCTGACGGATGCCGCATTTTATATGCTGACAAAGAAATTTCTCAGAAGATATCTTTGAACCCTTGATCTCGGCATACCCAGGGTCACAGCATCTCTCCGGATCATCATTGGCAATGCCCACCGGAACACAGGAAATGAGCCACAGATCCCAACATACTGAAGCCTCCACGGCTCCCGAGTCGCTTTCTTCCATCGGGATCCGCGCCCTGGCTGAAGGCACGCGCGCCATGCGGTATACCTGCAGACAGGTCGCGGATCACTACCTCGGCAGAATCACCGCTAGAGAGGCCTCGGTTCACGCATGGGCGTGGTTTGATGGCAAGCGCATGCAGTCCGCGGCCGACAATCTGGATAAGAGGTTGCCAGTGAGCGAGATGTCCGGTGCGTTATATGGTGTTCCTATTGGAGTCAAGGATATCATTTCGACAAAGGACATGCCGACAGAAATGGGCTCCCCCATTTATGCGGGATACCTGCCGCACGAATCCGCCGCCTGCGTAAGGAGGCTTGAACTGGCAGGAGCATATGTCGCCGGCAAGACGGTGACCACCGAATTTGCAACTCAACACCCCGGTCCCACCAGAAACCCCTGGGCGGTATCGCACACTCCTGGCGGCTCATCGAGCGGCTCGGCGGCGGCTGTCGCGGCGGGTTTTGTCCCGGCGGCACTTGCGACGCAGACGAGAGGATCAACTATTCGCCCAGCCGCTTATTGCGGCGTGGTGGGATTCAAGCCAAGCTATGGACTGATCTCTCGAACAGGAGTGAAATCTGTAAGCCCCACTCTCGACCACGTAGGTGTCATTACCAAATCCGTCGAGGATGCCGGAATGCTGCTCTCCGTATTGATGGGGCCGGACCCTTCGGATGTCGCAACGCTGGGGCATTATGAAGATCCGCGAAAATTTCACATGTTCGGGGAATTAGAGGAACCGCCGCTGGTGGCGATCCTGGATTCGATGCCCTGGGCCGTCGCCTCCGATGAACAACGGGAGATGCTGAGCGATACCCTGCGCAGGGTACGGAGTCATGGCTGCTCGACCGAGATCATGGAACTTCCCTGTTCCTTCGAACAGGCGCATGAGGCCGCGAGAACCATACAGCTCTTTGAACTTGCCGAGAATTTCCAGGCATTGCAGGCTTCCGATGGAGAAAAGATGAGTTCCCTGTTCAGGGATCTCATCGAGCATGGCAGAAATATTTCAAGATCGGATTACGAAGATATGCTCGCATACCGGAACCGGATCAGACGGGATCTCAGCGAACTCATAGCCGAATTTGACGCGATCATCTCACATCCCGCGGCGGGAGAAGCACCGGAAACCTTATCGTCGACAGGCGATTCTTCGTTCAATAGCCTCTGGACCCTGTGCGGCGTACCCGCAATCACCCTGCCCGTCGGACTCAGCGCGCGTGGGCTACCTCTCGGCATTCAACTGATGGCGGATTACTCAAACGATCTTCATCTCTTGAAAGTGGCGCGATGGTTTGAGGCTCGTTGCCCATTCCCTTTTTCCCCCCTGGAAGAGCCATGAATACCAATCCGCGCGTACCCTTTCGCATGTCGACAGCCAGGGAGCATCTGGCGCCGCCTGATGGCCGAGCCCTGATTTGCCACGTGGTGGTGAACGTCGAGTACTGGCCCTTCGATCAACCCATGAATCGGAAGCTGTTCCAGAGACCGGAGGGAGCCAATATTTACCCCGACATACCGAACTTCGGATGGTACGAATATGGCATGCGGTGCGGTCTCCCCAGGCTATTCGAGCTTTTCAGATCGAGAGGGATTCCTGTCAGCGCGGCCATGAATGCCGGTGTCATAGACGCGTATCCATCCGTTGCCGAGCGGATCCTCGGCGAAGGGTGGCTTCTGATGGGGCATGGATTGGTCCAGAAGGCGTTTGATTCGGTTCCTGATCAACCCGCCGCGATCAAGGAAACATTGGACAAGCTCGAAAGGTTCTCTGGCCGCAGGGCCAGGAGCTGGCTCGGACCCGGTCTGAGCGAAAGCCTCGACACCCCCGATTATCTGGCGGAGGCAGGGATAGAATATATATACGACTGGACCCTGGATGATCTTCCGGAGAAAATGGTCACCAAGACCGGAGTGTTATTTGCCATACCCTATGCAATCGAATTGAATGATGTCACTATATTTTGCATAGCAAGGCAAGAACCAAAAGCATATTATGAATTGCTGCGCGACACTGTCGACGTTTTCTCCCGCGAAGCGAAAAAACAGCCTCGCATCCTGACGCTGGCGCTCCATCCGCATATCATGGGATACCCGCACCGCTTCATACATCTGGAGAAAGTCGTGAACATGCTGCAGAGCAGGGCGGATACGATCTTCATGACTGCCGACCAGATTGGAGACTGGTATAAGAAACAGGTGTCGGCGGCCTCAACGGGTAGTGACGGCCGATGCCCATAGGGCCGAATAATACTGAAGCGGACAATTTCTTCATGCGAGGATTCGCTTACGCCATGCAGCCTCGCATAAAACCAAGGTTGACCATCGGCTCCACCACCGCCGAAACTTCGGATTATATATCTACGGGCTCAACGAGAGCACTCATTATTCCGACATGTCTGAAAATGAGAGTGCCGTTCGTTTCATAACGAATCATTCTGGAGACAATCCATCATGCGAAATCTATTGACAAGGCTACTGATCCCTTTCGTCCTGGGCGCCAACCCCGTAACTGCGGCGGTAGCCGCGGACGATGCCCCCACCGTGACTGTCGCTGTCACTGCTTCGACAGACATGACCCTGATGATCGTTGCGGTTGAGCAGGGGTTCCTGAAGAACGAAGGCATTAACGCCAGGCTGCAGTTATTTGATTCATCTCCGGCTGCTTTGCAGGGCGTCACCGCGGGGCTGGCTGATGTAACGAACAATACCGAGCCTCCGCAACTGGCGGCGAGGGCGCGGGGAGCAAAGATTGTCCAGGTGATGACTGCCTACCTGAGCGGGACCAACAACGGGACCGTGGCCAACAAGAAGCTCATCAAGAATGATAGTGACTTCAAGGGTAAGACTGTCGCTGTACAGAGAGGCAGCGGGGCGGACTACAACCTGACCAGATTTATCGAGAAGAACGGGATCTCCAGCGACCAGATCACCATCAAATACCTTGATGCGCCGGACCAGATAGCCGCCTTGGCCAGGAATGATATCCAAGCCTTTTTTTCCTGGGAACCATTTTTGACCAAGGCAACGAAGATTTTTCCGGATGCGGTGGTCTATAGCCGCTCAAAAGACCAAGGCGTCATATTTTCCAGCAATGTCGTCTTGCATGAGGATATGATAAAGAACAATAGAGAAACGGCAGTAAAAATTACGCGGGCGCTCATCAAGGCCGCCGACTGGATCACTGAGAATCCGAGAAAGGCGGCGGAAGTGATAAACCCCGTGATCAAGGCGCCGGTCATAGACGAGCTGGTGGAGCACATTAAACAATACAAATGGGTGGGTGACTTCAAGCGTTCCATATACGAGGATGAGGTGAACGTGGCCGAATGGGGCAACAAGATCGGCCTTTTTTCCGCCAGTGATCCTCAGAGCCTCGTGAAAGGGATTGTTTATCCGGACCTGATCAAGGAGGTTGCTCCGGAGAGAACCGACTTCTAAGTCGAGCGACTTCCGGGCACCTGGGAGGCCTGATCCGAGATCTCGCGTACCTGGCGCCCGGTCGCTACACAGACATCGCGCAAGATAACGAAGGCCGAGCGGCACTCCCATCAATCGGGGACGCCATGACACGCGGACGCAACCAGGCCGCTCGATGACTGGATCGAGGCTGGCGCAGTTCCAGCGATGCCCGCGCCCGGCCAATCGCGTCCCCGTCCCCGCGGCATGGGAGAACGCCCGCGTGGCCGCATATCCGATGTGCGCGAAAAAGAAGCAGGATCAGCCACCAGCGCCAGGGGGATGATGGTGGCCCATGCACCGGGCCACCAGCCCAACCTTAAACCGCGGCCAGGAAGCGCCAACAGCAGCGCTTCTTGACGGCACGAACTCCCGGAGCAGGCACCGTCCACGTAAAAGGGGCGGGCACGCATGCGCCTGCATATGCCAGGATGGCCCAAAGCGCGTCAACCGGGCAGGCCCCGGGCAATGCGAGCCCCCCCCCCCGGAACGCTGGCCAAGAATCGGTCTCAGCTTGAAAACTGATGCTCCAGACGGCTGACCGCACGCAACGCGAACGCCATATCGTCTATCTCATCAAACACAGGCACACCGGCCTCGCAGGCAAGATCCAGGTACTTCCGCCGCATCGCTTCGATCTCCTCCGACCGGTCGCTACGCAAAGCGAGCAGCAGATGCGGAGCGCCATGATGGTCACGACGAAACCCCGTGACCACAGAAATAAGATTATCCAGAGGATTACGATCACCACGACCGGCGAACGCCGCCAGATTCAAATGCATGGCGATGGCGTCCGGGCGCGCATCATCACAGATGATCTCCAAAATGCTTCTGGCAATGAAACCATCCTGCTCCTGCAGGGTACGGACCGGCGTGTCAACAGGATTGGCCACGCTGGTGCCCGGCGGCAAGTGAAGGGCCTCCAGCCGAGCGAGCGTCCGCGCAGGAAATGGCGTCACCCGCAAGCCCATCCGTGCCAGACAATCGGTACCAAGCACGCTTGATCCACCACCATTGCCAAATAGCGCAACCTCACGCGTGGGGCTGGATCTCCTCAAGTCCAGAAACTGCAGCGCCGACAACACACTCAAAAACTCATCGACGGTATAGACCAGTTCCACGGGGGTTTGCCGGGATAATGCCAACCATGCTTCCTGGCTGGAAGCCAATGCTCCTGTATGAGATGTGGCCGCCAGCTGTCCCTGCTGTGTCGCCCCGCCTCGCAGGATGACCACCGGCTTGTCGTCCGAGCGCAGGCGGAGCTCATCGAAAAACTCGCGGCCGTTCTTGATGTCCTCGATATAGAGGCCTATGGCTCGCGTCCCGGGATCGGCCAAGAAATATCTCAAGAGTTCGACCGGCTTGACATCCATGCAATTGCCTACGCTCACCAGACCGCTCAGGCGCAGGCCCCGCCACTGGCCACGTTTGATGATGTCCGTCGACAATCCACCCGATTGCGAAACAATGCCAATCGTTCCGACCTGCGCCGATGCGCCCTTCGGAAAAGTCAGGCGACCGGGAGGCGAATAGGTGCCCAGGCAATTGGGCCCAACGAGACGAACCGCCGCCTTGCCGGCGACCTCCAGCACAGCGCGCTCCTGCGCCAGGGCTTCTTCGCCGCTGGCCTCGTTACTGCTGATGATCTGCACGAAATGACATCGGCCAGGCGGCAGGTCGATGGACGCCGCCACCTTGCTGAACGGAATCGCCACATAGGCATAGTCAACCGCCGCGGGCGTCTCCGCCAAGCTGGGATAGGCGGCCAGCCCCTCAATTTCATGTGCGCTCGGATGGATTGGATAAATGTCCCCGCCGTATCCGAACTCCCGGAGCCGCCGGATGAATGTATTCGCGATCGTGGTCTTCTTCGAGGAGGCCCCCAGCACAGCGACTGTCCCGGGCCTGAGCAAAGGCCGGAAATGTTCCAGCACTTCGCGGCCTCTGCGGCAGATGCTTTGCGGCAGTCGCATGGCCGGCTGTCGCGCAGCAATGAACTTGGCGTCTACGGCCACAAGGCGTTCCTGTGAAAATATCAACGGATTGACATCGATCTCGGGGAACTCTCGATGGAACCGCATGAACAGGCCATCCTTGCCGCCAATCTTCAATAACTCCTCGACCAGACGCTCACGATCATACTTAGGCCCACCACGGAACCCGTCCAGCAGCCGGCCGACCGATGTTTCATCGATCATGGACCGGGCATCCCGTGGCGTGATGGGACACAAACGGAAAGACACGTCTCGGAAAAGCTCGATATGGATTCCACCGGCACCCAGCATGACCATTGGTCCGAACATCGGATCATTCAGGCAGCCAACCGCGATTTCCAGACCCTGTGGAACCATTTCCTCTATCAGCCAGCCATCGATCGCCGCGCCGGCGATCCCTGGCCGGACAGCCATGGCCTCGATGGCTTTCGCCGCCTCTTCCAGACTCTTCAGGCCGAGAGCCACACCACCGACATCCGACTTGTGGACGATCTCTTTCGAGAGCAGCTTGACGACCAATGGAGGAGTAATCCTTTCACGGCAGGCGAGAACCTCCGAAGCATCCTGTACGATAAGTGAAACAGGCGTTTCCACGCCGTAGTCTCGCAACAGGGCCTTCCCCTCGCTCTCGTTGATATTTTCAGAACTCACGTCAGTAGATCCTTCTGTCCGGGGCCACAGGCCCAACGATCCGCCACCAGCAGGCTCAGAAACTTGTCGGCCAGGTGCGCATCAGGTGCTCGCCCAAGCCATCGCTCAAGCGGCGTTGCTGAATTTCCAACATGCGGATCATGTAGGCCCGCGTCTCCTGCGGCTTGATGACATCATGCGCCGAGAATATTCGCGCCATGTCCCAAACCTTCAGGTCCTTGCAAATATGCTCGTAGGCCTCCTGGAAGCCCTCGTCATTCTGGTTCTTGCCATGCACGATGAACGTCGCGAACACCGGGTCCATGAAACTGACTTCCGCGGTCGGCCAGGCAACCATCGTATCGTTATGCGCGCCACCGCCCATGGCGACATAGGCTCGGCCATAAGCCTTGCGGCACAGGACTGTGATTTGTGGCACGGTGGTCAGGCAGGTTGAATTCATGAAATTCATGATCAGGCCCGGCGCTCCCTGTTTTTCCGCTTCCGTCCCGACAACGAAGCCCGGGGTATCCACGAACCGGATGATCGGGATATTGAAACTGTCGCACAGGACAGTAAAGTCCGTGGCCTTGCGGCAGGCCTGACCGGAAAGCGCGCCGCCCCCCGTCAGGGGATTGTTGGCGATCACTCCGACCACCCGGCCACCGAGCCTGGCCAGACAGGTCACCAGCGCCTTGCCAAAGCGCGGCTTCAGCTCGAAAAGACTCCCCTTATCAAAAACGATTTCCAGGATCTTCTTCATGTTGTAGACGCTGGTGCGACTCTCGGGAAGAATATCCAATATGCCATTCTGGTCCGATTCGCAATCCTCGATCGGAACAATGCTCGGCGGCAACTGCCGGGCATTGCCCGGCATATAGGAAAGAAACTGCCGAATCGCCTGCATGGCCTGTTCGTCCGTATCGACGAACTGGTCGATCAGGCCGGTATGCTCCGCATGCAAACGCCAGCCCCCAAGCGCTTCCATATCGACCTTTTCCCCGATGGCCATTGACACGAGCCGGGGGCTGGACACCGCCATGATGGAACCCTTCTTCATCACGGAAAAATCCGAACAGCAACATAACCAGGCCGAAGACCCAAAGGAAGTATCCAAAGCCGCAGCAACCCAGGGTACATCACGAATCCGGCGAAACTGGCTCGTGTCGTTCCCGAGCAGATTACCCATGCCTTTGGAGCCCATGGCATCCGGCAGACGCGCGCCGGTCGACTCGCCCACATGCACGAAGGGAATGCCTCGCCGATTGCACGTGTTGCGCACGTAGGTCATCTTTTTCGAGTTCGTGCTGCTGGTCGACGCGCCCTTCGTCGTGAAGTCATAGACCACCACACCGACATCACGACCTTCTACTTTCCCAAATCCAGTGATCTTTCCATCTCGAGGCGTCTCAGCCTCATCCTGGTCCAGCACCGATGCCCCGAGAAGGCCGACTTCGAGGAAACTCCCGGGATCGACCAGTTTGTCGAGTCGTTCTTCCGCGTTCAGATTGCCTTTTTTTCTACGCCGCTCCAGCTTCTCGTCCCCTCCCATCCGATGCGCGGCCTCACGCCGGCCATCCAGTTCCGTCAGCAATTCTTCATGCGTCATCATTCTTCCTTCCCTTAATATTCAAAAACCCTGATTTCCGTCGTCAAACGCTCGATATTTTTTCTGTCGAGCCTGGGCATATAGCCAGCCTCGAGCTTGACCGAACCGCGATCAAAAGGAAGTGGATTGAGCAGCAGACGGTCCCGATGTTTCAAAAACCCGTTGAATTCCCCCCTGGTCCGAATCAACCTGGACGCCACGGCGGCTTCCATCCAGTTATTGATTTCGCTGCCCAACCCATCCCCGAGAATTGCCCGCATGCCATGGTCGTGAATGCTCTGGATGCCTTCAGCCAGTAAATCCAGGCTGCCGAATCGCTTGAGCTTGACCTTGCAAAAGCCGACATTTTCGATGCCGGCGGCACGCTCTATATCGGCAAGACCGCATATGGGCTCATCAAGCATCAAGGGAACGGGGCACTCGCCCGCAACCGCCGCATTATCGTCCCAGGCATCCGCCGCGCACGGCTGCTCGAACAATTCAATACCGGGCCTGGTTAGCCGCCGCGCGAACCATATGGCGTCCTCCCGCGAGTAGGCACGGTTGGCGTCGATACTGATCATGGCACGGCCATCGAGCACATCCAGTATCGCGTTGACCCGACGGATATCAGCGCTCCGGTCCTTGCCCACCTTGACCTTGAATACCCTGAAGCCCTCCCCCAGCAACCTCCCGACTTCCGGCTCGATGGAGGCCTCGTCAACAGAATTAATCGGCGCCAGCAAGTCGCTGGTGAAATCACTGTTGATCTCCAGCCATTTGCTGCCACCCAGGAATTCCAGCGCCGTCATCATCAATGTCGCGGCGACCTTGCTTTCTTCTTTTCGGGTCATCAGCCGCTGCTTCTCCGCTTCGATGTCGGATGCATTCAGCGTTTTCAATGATTCCAGGCACCAGGACCAGGCGCCGTCCCGGGTCTCCGAGCTGGACCCGGGGGCGACATGCGCATCGGAGAAGGCCGTCACGCCATTATCATCGACCAGTTCGAGAAGAAAGGGTTCGAATACATCGAAGGTCCGGTATGAAAGCCGGTATGGCCTCACCAACGGCAAACATAGCTTCCTCAATGTCGCTCGCGTGATTCTTGTCATATCCATGCCTTTGGTGGTTGCCAATAGGACTACTATAGTTTAGTATGCCACAAACTTCAAGGGAAAATCCACACAAGATTCAAGTGGGGGATATCATGAAAACCACTATCCGCAGCGTACTGTATGTACCGGGGATCAACCCTCGGATGATGTCGAAGGCACTGGCGTCACCGGCCCACGCAATCGTCTTCGATCTTGAGGACAGCGTATCCCCGGAACAGAAGGACATGGCGCGCCGCGCCGTCGCAGACTTCCTGCTGGAACACAGGGACGAGGCCGATGGACGCACGGTCGTCATCCGGGTCAACGGTGACGGCACGCCCTATTGGAGAGAAGACATCGCCATGGCGCGAGAGGCGCGCCCCGACGCCGTGCTATTGCCCAAAGTGGAAAACGCCGCGGCAATAGAACGAGCCGCCGTGGCGCTTTCCACGACGCCGCCCACACCCCCCGCCATCTGGTCGATGGTTGAGACGGCTCTTGGCATACTGAAATTAGAGGACACGATCGAAAACGGTCTGCGGCATGGACTTGAATGTCTCGTGCTCGGCACCAACGACCTGGCGAAAGATGCCCGCGTCGAAATCGAAAGCCTGCATTCCGACCTGTCCGCCTGGATCAGCCACATCATGCTGGTATCACACGCCTTTGGAATCCCCGCCATCGACGGCGTCCTGAACGACATTCATGACCAGGCCAGGCTGAAAATGGAATGCGAACGAGCCCGCAGCATCGGCATGCAGGGCAAAAGTGTCATCCATCCGAGCCAGATCGGGATCGTGAACCAATCTTTTCGCCCGAGCGAGAGCGAAATCAGCTGGTGGAAGCGAATCGTCAGCGTTTATGCACTTCCGGAAAACCGGGACAAAGGTGTTCTGAGCATAGACAACATCATGGTCGAACGGCTGCACCTGGAAACCGCCCTGGAAAATCTGAGAAACCTGGACAGTGAAGATCGAGCCGGGTAAACAGTCGCCATCGAATAGCCGCCACGGAACGCCCTCGGCATCCGGAATTCCGTCTGGTCGATTCATCCGCTTTATGGACAACCGGGCGGCGGGCCGGCACTGATATCCCACCGCCAACCGAACCGCGAATTCACAGCAGGATTTCGGCCATCATGTTGAGCCGCCCATCTTCCTGTCGCGCCCAGGCGATGATGTTCCCGTGATCACCAACCCGCCCCTCGACATAGAAACGCTGATCACAAAAAATCGGCTTCACCGCCCTGAACGTGAATTGTCTACAACTGCCCACACCCGACCTGGACAATGCCTGCGACAGAATGACCGTAGCGATCAGCTGGCCCTGTACGACGATCCCCGGGTAACCCTCGACCATGCGGCTGTAATCCGCATCGTAGTGGATCCTATGCCCATTGAAAGTGACCGCCGAATACCGAAACAGATCCACGGCGCCGAACTGCACCTCATGAGACCAATCACATTTCTGGCCCGCCCGCTCGGTGAATACGCTGTCTTCATAGGCGCGGTGATCATGGTAGACGAGCGTCTGGCGCTCTCTTCGAACCAATGAATCACCACATCGGTATTCGTTGTCGATCTCGACAAAAACGAGACTTCCCGTCTTGCCCTGCTTCCGCTCGATGGAGGCCAGCGTCGAGATTTTTTCCAGGCGCTCCCCTACACGGACCGGACTCGCATAAGTCATGACGCTCTTCGCCCACATCCGGCTCACCTGCGGAAGCGGCGGTATGAAGTCGCCACGCACCGGATGCCCATCCGCTCCGAGTCTGGAGCCCGGAACGTTCGGCACAAAGTAGAGCCAATGCGCGCAGGGATGAATGTCGCCTTTGGCGGCAACCGCCCCGACACCCGAGATCTCATCGATCACGCCAGCCAGGCCGGCCAGAGGCCAGCTTTCCACGACTCCCGTGGCGCGAACCCGGCGTCCGACCCAGTCCTTGAAGTCACTCATGGAATGCCTCCTGAATTAAGTAGTTGTCATTGCAACTACTATAATTGTAGAATACCATACCTGTCAACGAGAGGCAGCACTCACTACCACTATTCAATCAACGAGGATCCACAGTCATGGCTACGATAGAAATCAAATCGGAAATCACCGGGAGCGTCGCCAAGATTCTCCACAAGGCGGGTGACGAAATAACGGAAGACGATCCCATCATCATTCTGGAGTCCATGAAGATGGAAATACCCGTGGTTTCCACGGAAGACGGTGTGATCGAGGACATTCTTGTCCAGGCAGGTGACACCGTGACCGAAGGTGAAGTGGTGGCCCGAGTGACCGAAAAGGGGGCCTGAGCCATGCTGCGCAAGGTTCTGATCGCAAACCGCGGGGAAATCGCTTGTCGCGTGATACGCGCCTGTCGTGGCCTGGGTATCGCCACGGTGGCGGTCTATTCGGACGCGGACGTGGGAGCCCCGCACACGCGGATGGCTGATGAAAGCGTTCACATCGGCCCGCCCAGGAGCCAGCACAGCTATCTCGATACGGAAAAGATCCTCAAGGCCGCGCGCAGCAGCGGCGCGGATTCAATTCACCCGGGGTATGGATTCCTCTCGGAAAATGACGTCTTCGCCGAAGCTGTCATGAACGCCGGCCTGACCTGGATCGGGCCAGATCCGGAATCGATCCGCAAGATGGGCGATAAGCAAAGCGCGCGGCTACTGGCCATCGAGGCCGGAGTTCCCGTCGCGCCCGGCAGCCGGCGCCTGAACGACGCCGACACGGAAAACATCGCGGCAGAGGCGGCGAAAATCGGCTATCCCCTGCTCATCAAGGCATCGGCTGGTGGTGGCGGGATCGGGATGCGACAGGTATTCGAGCCGGGCCAGTTGAAAGCGGCATTCGAAACAACACAATCGCAAGCCAGGGCCGCTTTCGGTTGCGGAGATGTTTTCCTAGAAAAACTGGTCGCCAGGGCCCGGCATGTGGAAGTTCAGATATTCGGGTTTGGATCTCATGCCATCCACATCCACGAGCGGGACTGCTCGACGCAACGACGCTTCCAGAAAGTCATCGAGGAGGCGCCGGCCCCGGACATTCCCAACCCTGTTCGCCGGCGCCTCCAGGAAGCCGCCGTCGCACTATCCACCGCCGTAGGCTACAGGGGCGCCGGAACCGTGGAGTTCATACTGGATGTCGATGTCGGCGACTTCTACTTCCTTGAGATGAATACCAGAATCCAGGTCGAGCATCCGGTCACGGAGATGATTACAGGTCTGGATTTGGTCGCCATGCAGTTGCGATATGCCTGTGGCGAACTGCAGCCCCTCCGCCAAGAGGAGGTCGTGGCGCGCGGGCATGCGCTGGAATGCCGCGTCTATGCCGAGAACCCCGCAAAGCATTTCATGCCATCTCCCGGGAAGCTGCAGGAACTCGTGCTACCCGCCCAGGACATCCATGGTGTTCGCGTGGAAACCGGTTATGTCGAAGGTAGCGAAATCTCCATCTATTACGACCCGCTGATCGCAAAAGTGATCACCCACGGCGCCGATCGGACAGAGGCGATAGGCAAGATGGTCGCAGCTCTGAGCCGCACAAGCATCGGCGGCGTAAGAACAAACATCGAGTTCCTGACACGATGCCTGAATCATCCCGACTTCAGGGCTGGAAAGATGACGACAAATTTCATCGCGGATCACCAGCCCGATCTGTGCCATTAGTGTCCATAGACGCACCGGCAAGACGCTGGCCCGCTCCGGCCGCATCAGAAGTTTGTCCGGGTGAACCATGCCCGGAAGGCAGGGCAGTGCAAAAAAATGCAAAGACCGGCGCCTCCCGATGGACGCGCCGGAATCCGGCATGGATAATGATATTGCCCCCGTTTTTCGTAGTCCTTAGTTCGGGGTTCAGGCAGCGATTTTATAGTGATTCGCGTGCCAGATTTTTTCGTATTCCATTGGACTGGTGTAGCCCAGTGCCGAATGCAGTCGCCGGTGGTTGTAGAACGTAATCCAGTCCATCACGGCAACTCTGGCTGCGCGGTGGGAAGCAAACTTTCGGCCATCAAAGCAAGCGGCCTTCAAACGCGCCCAGAGGCTCTCTGTTGGCGCATTATCCCAACAGTCTCCCTTCCTGCTCATCGACGGATGGATCTTCCAGGTGCGCAGCGCCTGCTGGAAGTCATGGCTGCAATACTGGGCGCCCCTGTCGCTGTGGAAGATCAGTCCCGGTGCCGGTCGGCGGCGCAAATAGGCCATCTCCAGGGCATCCTTGACCAAGCTGGTCTGCATGTGCGGCTTCAGGCTCCAGCCAACGATCTTACGGCTGAACAGGTCGATCACGGCCGCCAAGTACAACCACCCTTGGTCCGTACGCAAATACGTGATGTCGCCGCACCAGATCCGGTCCGGTTGCGGCGGATTGAATTGCCGCTTCACCAGATTTGGGGCTACTGGCAAGGCATGCCTGCTGTCGGTCGTCACAACATATTTGCGTTTGACGCGAGCGCGTATTCCGTGGGCTTTCATCAGCAACCGAACCCGCTCCTTTCCTACCTTCAGCCCACGTCGCCGAAGCTCCCGATAGATCCTCGGCCAGCCGTACTCTGCCTTTACCTCACGGTGGATGACGCAAATGTGAGCCAGTACCCGTTCATCGGGCAAGCGAGTACCTGCCGAGACACGTCCAGAACGCTGCCAGCCGTAGTAGCCGCTTTCGCTGACACACAACACCCTGCACATCGCACGAATCGGCCAGCGACCTTTCATTTTTTGAATCCAGGCGTACTTTGCAGCGTGTCCAGCGCAAAGTACGCCGCGGCTTTTTTTGCAATGTCACGCTCCATCCGAAGCTGGGCATTCTCAGCTTTCAGACGGGCAATCTCCATCTGTTCCACCGAGACTGGCGCTGTCGCTTTCGTGGGCCCTGGGCCTAGATCCCCGAGCTCGTGTTGACGTACCCAGTTGCCTAAACTTGCCTTCGGAATCCCCAGCGAATCGGCCACGGCACGGATTGACGATCCCGCCAGCACCTGACGCACACTCTCTTGCTTGAACTCCTGCGTGTACTTCGCACGCCTTCTCAAATCTGTCATTTCTTACTCCTTGAGTTCCAATTTAACTGGAACTAAGGACTTCGTCATTCAGGGGCAAGCTCATAATGAATGTGAAAATGTGAACCATGGACGGTACGGCATCGATGCCCACGGGCCGGAACGGTGCATAAAAACAAAACCTGTCGGGAGCGCATGCCATGCGGTTGCGGATGCCAGTGTTGAAACCCAGCCGGCGGGTGGCCAAGATCCTTGCGGGCACCGTGCTGACGCTGCTGGCGCTGGCCGCCCTGGCCGCCTGGCTGGTGCCGAAAGCCGTGCACGGCGCGCTGACCCAGGAGGTCTCCGAACTGCTGGGCCGTCCGGTGCAGGTGGGCGCGATCCGCTTCAATCCCTTCACGCTGGCTCTGCGCGCACAGGACATCGTCATCGAACAGCCCGATGCCGAGCAGCCGCTGCTGCGGGTCGGCGAGCTCGATCTGCGCGTAGCCTGGCGCTCCATCGTGATGTTCGCGCCGGTGATCGACCGGATCCACGTCGATCGGCCCCAGGCCGCGCTGGTGCGCCTGGGCGTCGCGCGCTTCAATTTCTCCGACATCGTTGACCGGCTGGCCGCGCGCGCGGCCGGGCAGCCCGCCGAACCCGAGCCGGCCGAATCCGGGCCGCCGCGTTTTTCCCTGAACAATCTGTCGCTGACAGGCGGCGTCATCCACCTGGACGACCAAGTCACCGGCCGCCAGCAGACGATCGACGAACTCACGCTGGGCATCCCCTTCCTCTCCTCGTTCGGCTACGCCACCGACATCGATGTGCAGCCCGCGATGCATCTGCGCATCAACGGCAGCCCTTTCGACCTGAACGGCACGGCGCGGCCATTCGACAAAGTGCCCACGTCCACGCTGGACGTGAAGCTGGACGGCGTGGCGCTCGACAAATGGGCCGATTTCTGGCCCATGCCCCTGCCGGTCAAGGTCGAGAGCGCCCTGCTGGACTCCAGACTGGAGGTGCTGTTCGAACAGCCGCCTGGCGCCGCGCCGCGCATCCGCGTGCGGGGCGGCCTGGGCCTGCGCCAACTGGACGTGACTGAAACCTCGGGGGCGCCGCTGCTGGCCTGGGACAACCTGAAGGCCGAGGGCCTGGCGCTCGACCTGGGCGCGCACACGGTTTCCATGGATACGGTGACGCTGACGAAGCCGCGGGTGGAAGCGCATCGCGACGCCAGGCAGTTGAACTGGCTGCGTGTGGCCCAGGGCTTCGCCAAACTGGAAGAGCCCGCGTCCGCCGAGCGGCAGTCCGGCGATGCTCCGCCGGCCGCCCAGGAATCCACCGGCCCCGCATCCGACAAACCCGCCGCCTCCGAATCCCCCCATCACGCATCGGCCAACCCGGCGCCGGCCAACGACGCATCCGCCGGCGCGCCAGACACCGCGCCGCAAACCGCCGAAGCCCCGGCCACACCCCCCGTCCCGGCTGCCGCCGACACGGCCTGGAAGATCGCCCTCGGCGCCTTCAAGCTCGAGGCCGGCGCCGTGCATCTGCGCGACGATCCCAGCGGCCTGAACTATCCGCTGGACGGCCTGAACGCCGAGGTCGAGCGCATCGCCTGGCCGCAGGCCCCGGACCAACCCATGCAGGCCAGGCTGAGCATGGACAACAGCCTGGACGGCGGCACGCTGCGTGTCCAGGCACCGATCGTGCTGCGGCCCCTGTCGGTGAGGGCACAGGTCGCCCTGGACAACCTGGCGCTGGCGCCGTTCGCGGCGGCCGTCCGCCACTTTTCGCCCATCGTGCTGAAGGACGGCCGCCTGAGCCTCGAAGGCACGGTCGATGCGGCCGATGGCCGGGTCCTGGCCCGCGATGTGAAGCTCGGCCTGAGCCGATTCGCAGCGCACGATGAATCCGTGAAATCCGGCGTGGACCTGTCTCTGGGTTCGCTGACGCTGACGGCCGACCGGCTGGCCCTGGACGCCGAGCCGACGCACTTCGCCCTGCGGGCCGACGGCATCCAGAAACACGGCACGCTGGCGCTCGACGGGTCGCTGACAGCGCAGCCGCTGACGGTCAGGACCTCGCTCGATCTGGCCAAATTCGACGCGGCCTCCCTGGCGCCCTACATCGCGTCCAGCCTGAACGCCACGGTGCGCGGCGTGACACTGGGCGCGCGCGGCAAGGCCGAATTCACCGCGCCGCAAGACAAACAGGCCCTGCGGGCGGACTGGCGCGGCGCGATTCAGATCGACGGCCTGGACCTCCAGGACCGTGTCAACAAGGCCGCATTCCTGAACTGGAAGCACCTGGGTCTGAGCAATATGCACGTCTCCGTGGCGGGTCCGAAACTCGGCCTGGGACTGGGCGACATCCTGCTGGACGACTTCTACGGCAACATCCTGCTCAACCGCAACGCGCGCCTGAACGTGATGGACATCCTGGTGGACAAGGGCACGGCCGCCGGCTCGATCACCCAGGACACGCAGACCCGCCGCACCCACTCAGCCGCCCCGGCGCAGGTCGGGACACAAAAACCCGCCGCGCGGTCCGCCGGCGCCGCACCCGACATCTCGATCGGCAGTGTCACGCTCAAGCGCGGCCGCATGACGTTCAATGACCATTTCGTGCGGCCCAACTACCGCGCCGAACTGTCCGCCATCGAAGGCACACTCACGGCAGTTTCCTCGACCAGGCCCACGCCGGCCAAGGTTCGCGTCGCGGGCCGCGTATACGGCACCGCGCCGCTTTCCATTTCGGGCACGGTGCAGCCTTTCGCTCGCTACCTGGCACTGGACCTGAAGGCCTCGGCCAAGGGCGTGGACCTGCCCCGCTTCACCACGTATTCGTCCAAATACGTCGGCTATGCCATCGAACGCGGCAAGCTGTCGGTCGACCTCCACTACCAGATCAAGGATCGCGCCCTGCAGGCCGGCAACAAGGTGCTGCTCAATCAGCTCACCTTCGGCAAACCGTCCGACAGCCCCGACGCGCTGAAGCTGCCGGTACTGCTGGCCGTCGCCCTGCTGAAGGACGCCAATGGCAACATCGACATCAACCTGCCGATCTCCGGCTCGCTGGACGACCCGCAGTTCTCGGTGGGCGGCATCATCGTGCAGGTGATCGTGAACACGATCACCAAGGCGGTGACCGCGCCCTTCAAGCTGCTGGCCTCCGCCTTCGGCGGCGGGGACGACCTGTCGCGCGTCGATTTCGCGCCGGGCAGCGCCGCGCTCGACGACGCGGCGAAATCGAGCATCGCCACGCTGGTCAAGGCGCTGGCCGATCGCCCCTCGCTGAAGATGGACATCATCGGCCGCGCCGACCCGCAGGCGGACGAGGCGGGACTGCGCCAGGCCTGGGTGGACGACCGGATGCGCGCGGCCAAGGCCAGAGCGAGCGGCAAACGCGGCAAAAAAGCCATCGATGGCATCGAGCTGACCGACGCCGACCGCGCCAAGTACCTGGAGGACGTCTACGACGACACCAAGATCAAGGGCAAGCCGCGCAACGCCATCGGCATTGCCAAATCGCTGCCGCCCGAGCGGATGAACGCCCTGCTGCTGACCGCGGCCCCGCTGGGCAAACAGTCCCTGTCCGCCCTGGCCGAGGCCCGCGCGCAGGCCGTGTACGAGCGGATCATGGCCGCCGCGCCCGAGCTGACCGACCGGGTCTTCATCGTAGCGCCCAAGCCCGACGCGGACGGAATCGAGGACGGCGGCCCGACGACGCGCGTGGATTTCGCGCTGCACTGAATCCGATCCAGAATCCGGCGGTCCCGCACCGCTCATCGACGTCCACCGGCCTGGCACGCCGCCCGGCTGGCCGCGGCGTTCAGCGCCTGCAGGAGAATTCCGGCCCGAAGGCCTGCTCCAGGGTCTGGACCTGTCCCATCAGACTGCAGTCGTAGCCCACCAGGTCCCGCACGTAGGCCTGATAGTCGTCCCCGCTCATCAGGTCCAGCAGCCGCTGCAGGGACTGGGTGCCGACCAGCTCCTTGTTGATGCCGAAGAAATAGCGTTCCCGCGCCAGAGGGATGAATTCCAGCCCGCAGCGCCAGGCGGCGGTCTCGACCCCGATGCCGACATCGGCCATGCCACTGGCGATGTGGGCGGCGATGGCCATGTGCGTGAATTCCCCGCTGTCGAAGCCGGTGACGTCCTTCGAGTCGATGCCCAGGCGCTCCAGCATCAGGTGCACCAGGAAGCGCGTGCTGGAGCCGATCTGCCGGTTCACGAAACGCACGTCCGGGCGCACCAGGTCGCTGATCGACACGATGCGCTTCGGATTGCCGGGCTGCACGAACAGCCCCGTGTTGCGTTCCGCCAGGTGCAGCAGCAGCATGCGGTCCGGATCGAGCCAGCGCCTGTAATGCTGCAGGATCGGCTTTTCGTATTCCGCCAACGGCACCTGGAAGCCGGCCAGATCGCATTCCCCGCGGTCCAGCGAGGCCAGCGCCTCGATCCCGGTGCGGTAGCGCAGCTCCAGCGGCAGCAGGTCCTGGCCATTGGCCAGGCGCATCAGGCCCTCGACGGCGAAGCCGTGGCTGGCATGCAGGCGCAGCACGGACATTTCCTCGGAATACAGGCGCTGCAGCTCTTCCTGCAGCTCGGACGCCAGGCTCTCGAAGGTCGGTGCCAGGCGCGCATCGATGCGCCGGTTGGCCCATAGCAGGTGCTGCGCGAAGCTGGTCAGGCGCGAACCACGCCGCCGGGACGTCTCGATCAGCGGCGCCTGGAATTCCGATTCGGCCTTGCGCAGGATGCCCCAGGCATGCCGATAGGACATCCCGCGCGCCTGACAGGCCCCCGCAATATGGCCGTGCTCGTCGACGGCCGCCAGCAGCCGCAACACGTCGCCCATGGGCAGTATTTCCCCGGATTGCTTTTCCAGCACCCACTCCGAATGCAGCCGGGGTTTGAATCGGTAAACCGCCATATCTCCTCCTGAAAGTCTTATTAATATGAATTCAATTGCATATAAAAATATAACCCTGGGACAAATATGTTTTTATTATCTTATTGAAATCAAATTATTTTCAAGAGTAGAGTAAATCGACGGCACTGAATTATATATGCACGGATAAACCTATTAGAGCGCATGCCCGCCGATCGTGCGCCCGGAGACGAAGCCATGGACACCATCCGGTCCGATGCCGACGCAGCCCCGCATGACGACGCCGATCCGCTGGTGCGGGACATCCTGGCCCGGCACGCCGGCCAGCCCGGCGCCCTGCTGCCGATCCTGCACGACGTGCAGGACGCCCTGGGGTGGATCCCCGAGCCGGCCGTGCCGCAGATCGCCGCCGCCCTGCAGCGGTCCCGCGCCGAGGTCCATGGCGTGATCAGTTTCTACAGCCATTTCCGCACCGCGCCGCCGGCGCGCACGCACCTCGAAGTCTGCCGCGCCGAATCCTGTCAGGCCTGTGGCGGCGGCGCCCTGTACGAGCATGCCCGGGCGCGCGTCTCCGCCGGGGACGCCGGCGACGTCTCGCTGGCCCCGGTGTATTGCCTGGGCCTGTGCGCCCAGTCGCCGGCCGTCATGATCGACGGCCGCCCCCACGCGCGCGTCACCCCCGAAAAACTGGACGCCCTGCTGGCGGCGGCGCGGGAGGCCTGAACATGGAACGAATCCTCTATGTCCCGCTGGACACCGCCGCGCTGGCCATGGGGGCCGACGCCGTGGCCGACGCCTTCCGCGCCGAAGCCGCCCGCCGGGGCCTGGACCTGCGCATCGTGCGCAATGGCTCGCGCGGCCTGCACTGGCTCGAGCCCCTGGTCGAGGTCGCCACGCCCGCCGGGCGAATCGCCTACGGTCCCGTCACGCCGGAAGACGTCCCGGCCATCCTGGACGCGGCCTGGACGGACGGCGCCCCGAACACGCCGGATGGCACGCGCCACCCCCTGTGCCACGGCCCGACCGAAGACATTCCCTTCCTGAAAAAGCAGGAACGCCTGACCTTCGCCCGGGTCGGCCTGATCGACCCGCTCAGTATCCCCGACTACGAGGCCCACGGCGGCTACGCCGGGCTGCGGCAGGCGCTGGACATGGAACCCGGGGCCATCGTCGACGCCGTCACCGAATCCGGCCTGCGCGGCCGGGGCGGGGCCGCCTTCCCCACCGGCGTCAAGTGGCGCACCGTGCTGCAGACTCCGGCGGCGCAGAAATACATCGTCTGCAACGCCGACGAAGGCGATTCGGGCACGTTCTCCGACCGCATGCTGATGGAAGGCGACCCCTGCGCCCTGATCGAGGGCATGACGATCGCCGGCCTGGCCGTGGGCGCCACGCGCGGCTATCTCTACGTCCGCTCCGAATACCCCCAGGCCGAACGGATCCTGGCCGGCGCCCTGCGCGCCGCGCGCGAGGCCGGCTGGCTGGGCGACGACATCCAGGGTTCGGGCCGCGCCTTCGACATCGAACTGCGGCGCGGCGCGGGCGCCTACATCTGCGGCGAGGAGACCTCGCTGCTCGAAAGCCTGGAAGGCCGCCGGGGCCTGGTGCGCGCCAAGCCGCCGCTGCCCGCCGTGCGCGGCCTGTTCGGCTGTCCCACCGTCATCAACAACGTGATTTCCCTGGCCACGGTGCCCTTCATCCTGGCCCGGGGGGCGCAGGCCTACTGCGACTTCGGCATGGGCCGGTCCCGGGGCACCCTGCCCTTCCAGCTGGCGGGCAACATCCGCCACGGCGGCCTGGTCGAAAAGGCCTTCGGCCTGACGCTGCGCGAGCTGCTGTTCGACTTCGGCGGCGGCAGCGCCTCGGGGCAGCCGCTGCGCGCGATCCAGGTGGGCGGCCCGCTGGGCGCCTACCTGCCGGAATCCCAGTGGGACACGCCGCTGGACTACGAAGCCTTCCTGGCCATTTCCGCCATGCTGGGCCACGGCGGCGTGGTGGCCTTCGACGACACCGCCGACATGGCCGCCCTGGCCGAATACGCCATGGAATTCTGCGCCATCGAATCCTGCGGCAAATGCACCCCCTGTCGCATCGGCTCGGTGCGCGGCACCGAGGTCATCCGCGCGATCCGCGACGGCAAGGACCGCGAGACCCGGGCCGAACTCCTGCGCGACCTGTGCGACACCATGATGGCCGGATCGCTGTGCGCGCTGGGCGGCATGACGCCCTATCCCGTGCTGTCCGCCCTGCGCCATTTCCCCGAAGACTTCGGCCTCGCCGCCGAACCGGCCCTTGCCTCGCAGACCGCCTAGGAGCCCGCCATGCTGGAAACCGTCCTGAAACGCGACCGCGACCTGGGCACGCCCGAGTCCCTGTCCACCGAAACCGTCACCCTGACCATCGACGGCCAAGCCGTCACCGTCCCGGCCGGCACCTCGATCATGCGCGCCGCCGCCGAGACCGGCATCCGGATTCCGAAGCTCTGCGCCTCGGACAACCTGGAAGCCTTCGGCTCCTGCCGCCTGTGCCTGGTCGAAATCGAGGGCCGCCGGGGCCACCCGGCATCCTGCACCACGCCTGTCGAGGACGGCATGGTGGTCCGCACCGAAACCGGCAAGCTGCACGAACTGCGGCGCAACGTGATGGAGCTCTACATCTCCGACCATCCGCTGGACTGCCTGACCTGCCCGGCCAACGGCGACTGCGAACTGCAGGACATGGCCGGCGTGGTGGGGCTGCGCAACGTGCGCTACGGCTTCGACGGCGCCAACCACCTGAACGACGCCGCCGACGCGTCCAACCCCTATTTCACCTACGATCCGTCCAAGTGCATCGTCTGCAGCCGCTGCGTGCGGGCCTGCGACGACGTCCAGGGCACCTACGCCCTCACCGTCCAGGCGCGCGGCTTCGATTCGCGCATCATCGCGGGCCAGGACGACGGTTTCCTGGAAAGCGACTGCGTGTCCTGCGGCGCCTGCGTCCAGGCCTGTCCGACCTCGGCACTGATCGAGAACACCGTCATCGACCAGGGCCAGGCCGATCACGCGGTCATCACCACCTGCGCCTACTGCGGCGTGGGCTGCGGCTTCAAGGCCGAGATGAAGGGCGACAAGGTCATCCGCATGACCCCCTGGAAGGACGGCAAGGCCAACCGCGGCCATTCTTGCGTCAAGGGCCGCTTCGCCTGGGGCTACGCCACCCACGCCGACCGCCTGACCAAGCCCATGATCCGCGCGAAGATCACCGATCCCTGGCGCGAGGTCTCGTGGGAAGAAGCCCTCGGCCACGCGGCGTCCGAACTGAAGCGGATCCAGGCCGAATATGGCGTGGATTCGGTCGGCGGCATCACGTCGTCGCGCTGCACCAACGAGGAAACCTACCTCGTCCAGAAACTGGTGCGCGCCGCCATGGGCAACAACAACGTCGACACCTGCGGCCGGGTCTGCCACTCCCCCACCGGCTACGGGCTGAAAACCACCATCGGCGAATCGGCCGGCACCCAGACCTTCGACTCGGTGATGCACGTGGACGTGGCCGTGGTGCTGGGCGCCAACCCCAGCGCCGCCCATCCGGTCTTCGCCTCGCGCCTGAAGCGCCGGCTGCGCCAGGGCGCGCGCCTGATCGTGATCGACCCGCGCCGCACCGAACTGGTCGACGGGCCGCACGTGAAGGCCGACTATCACCTGCCGGTGCGGCCGGGCACCAACGTCGCCGTGCTCAACGCCCTGGCCCACGTCATCGTCACCGAGGATCTGGTGAACCACGACTTCGTCCGCGCCCGCTGCGAGGACCGGGCCTTCGACGAATGGATGCAGTTCATCCGTCGCCCGGAACACGCCCCCGAGGCCACCGAATCCATCACCGGCGTGCCGGCGGCCGACCTGCGCGGCGCCGCCCGCCTGTATGCCACCGGCGGCAACGCCGCGATCTACTACGGCCTGGGCGTCACCGAACACAGCCAGGGCTCCACGGCCATCATGTGCATCGCCAACCTGGCGATGGTCACCGGCAACATCGGCCGCGAAGGCGTGGGCATCAACCCCCTGCGCGGCCAGAACAACGTCCAGGGCTCCTGCGATATGGGTTCCTTCCCGCACGAATTCCCCGGCTACCGCCACGTGTCCGACGACAAGGTGCGCGCCGAATTCGAGCGCGCCTGGGGCGTCCCGCTGCAGTCCGAGCCGGGCCTGCGGCTGCCCAACATGTTCGACGCGGCCCACGGCGGCACGTTCAAGGGTCTGTACTGCCAGGGCGAGGACGTCGCCCAGTCCGACCCCAACACCCGCCACGTGGCGGCGGCCCTGGAAGCCATGGAGTGCGTGATCGTCCAGGACATGTTCCTGAACGAGACCGCCAAGTACGCGCACGTCTTCCTGCCAGGCTCGTCCTTCCTGGAAAAGGATGGTACCTTCACCAACGCCGAGCGCCGCATCTCGCGGGTGCGCCAGGTCATGGCGCCCAAGGCCGGCCTGGCCGACTGGGAAGTCACCTGCGCCCTGTCCAACGCCATGGGCTATCCGATGAACTACGCCCACCCCGGCGAAATCCTGGACGAGATCGCCCGGCTGACGCCGACCTTCGCCGGCGTGTCCTTCGGCCGCATCGCCGCCCTGGGCGGCAGCGTCCAGTGGCCCTGCAACGACGAGGCCCCCGAAGGCACGCCCATCATGCACGTGGGCGAATTCGTGCGCGGCAAGGGCCGCTTCATGATCACGCAGTACGTCCCGACCGAGGAACGCTCCACGCGCCGCTTCCCGCTGCTGATGACCACGGGACGGATCCTGTCGCAATACAACGCCGGCGTGCAGACCCGGCGCACGGCCAACAACGCCTGGCACAGCGAAGACGTCCTGGAGATCCACCCCCACGACGCCGAGGACCGGGGCATCGTCGAAAGCGACCGCGTCGCCATCGAGAGCCGGGCCGGGGAAACCGTACTGCGCGCCACCGTTACCGACCGGATCCAGCCCGGCGTGGTGTACACCACCTTCCACTTCCCGGAATGCGGATCGAACGTCCTGACCACCGACAACACCGACTGGGCGACCGACTGTCCGGAATACAAGGTCACCGCCGTCCAGGTGCGCAAGGTCACCGCGCCGTCGGCCTGGCAGCGGGCCTGGGTGGCGCACGACCGGCGCCAGGACGAGCTCCTGGATGCCCGCCGCACCCAGGCCGCACCCACCGGCGCCTGAGGAGACCCGCATGCATCCCGCAGACTTCGACCCCATGTCCGACTGCCCCGACCCGTCCGCCGGCCTCGCGATGGGCGACATCCTGCGCATCGGAGGCCGGCAAGCGACGGCCACACAGGACGCCATCGCCTGCGAACAAGCGGTCGCCCTGGAATACAACGGCATCGCGCATGCCGTCCTGCTGGCCTCGCCGCTGCATCTCCATGAGCTGGCCCTGGGCTTTTCCTATACCGAAGGCATCATCCGCTCCCCGGCCGACGTGCTGGACATGGACATCGAATCCGCCCCGGACGGCCTGGTGATCCGCCTGCGGATCGTCAACGCCCGTCTGCACGCCTTGAAGCTGCGCCAACGCAGCCTGGCGGGCAGCACCAGCTGCGGCCTGTGCGGCGTGCGGAGCCTGGCCCAGGTCCGCCGCGACCTGCCGCCCCTGGCCGCGCCGGACCGGCCCTGGTCGATCCGCGCGGTCGAATCCGCGCTGGACCAGTTGCGCCGGCGCCAGCCGCTGCACAACCTGACCGGCGCCACCCACGCGGCCGCCTGGGCCGGGCCCGACGGGCGCCTGGCCTGGACCTACGAGGATGTCGGACGACACAACGCGCTGGACAAACTCATCGGCCGCCTGCTGCGCGAGCCGGTGGACTCCGGTCAGGGATTCGTCGTGATTTCCAGCCGCGCCAGTTTCGAGATGGTGCAGAAGGCCCAGGCCGCCGGCATCCGGGCGCTGGTCGCCGTCTCGGCCCCCACCACCCTGGCCGTGCGGCTGGCCCGGGAAGCGCCCATGATGCTGGCCGGCTTCGCGCGCGACGGCCGCTGCACGATCTACAGCCGGCCCGATTACCTGGACGGGAACCGCACGTGACCAATATCGAACACCTGATCCGCCTGGCCAACCGCATCGGCCTGTTCTTCGAGGCCATGCCCGACCGGGCCGCCGGCATCGACAGCATCGCCGACCACATCCGGCGATTCTGGGATCCGCGCATGCGGCGCGCCCTGCTGGACTATCTCGACACGCACCCGGACGGGCAATGGGGCGACACCGCCCTGTCGCCCATCTGCCTGGAGGCCATCGCCCGGCACCACGAACACCTCTATCCCAGGCAAGGCGCCAGCCCCGCCTGACACTCCGCAGGCCCCACCTGCATTTTTCCGACCTCGGCAACACACACACAGACATACCGGGCATTCGACCCGGGAGGAGACACGATGAGTACGGAAGCAACCCAGAACGGCTTTTTCAGCAAGGAGCGCATCACCGCCCCGCCCGGCTTCAACCGCTGGATGATCCCGCCCGCCGCCCTGGCGGTCCACCTGTGCATCGGCCAGGCCTATGCCTTCTCGGTGTTCAACGGCCCGATGACGAAGCTCATCGGCATCCAGCAGCCCGCGCCGGACGACTGGGGCCTGCCCGCACTGGGCTGGATCTTCAGCCTCGCCATCCTGTTCCTCGGCCTGTCGGCCGCCTTCGCCGGAAAATGGCTGGAAGACGTCGGGCCGCGCAAGGCCATGTTCGTGGCGGCCTGCTGCTTCGGCGGCGGTTTCATCGTGTCCTCGATCGGGATCTCGACCCACCAGTTGTGGCTGCTGTACCTGGGCTACGGCGTCCTGGGCGGCATCGGCCTGGGCATCGGCTACGTCTCGCCCGTCTCGACCCTGATCAAGTGGTTCCCGGACAAGCGCGGCATGGCCACCGGCATGGCCATCATGGGTTTCGGCGGCGGCGCCTTCATCGCCTCGCCGATGTCGGTGGGGCTGATGGAGCACTTCCGCACGCCGGATTCGATGGGCGTGGCCCCGACCTTCCTGGTGATGGGCGTGCTGTACTTCATCTCCATGATGATCGGCGCCTGCGCCATCCGCATCCCGGCGCCGGACTGGAAGCCCGAGGGCTGGACCCCTCCGGCCACGCAGAAGGCCATGATCTCGCGCAACCACGTCCACATCGACCAGGCCCTGAAGACCCCGCAGTTCTGGCTGCTGTGGTGGGCGCTGACCCTGAACGTGACGGCCGGCATCGGCGTGCTGGGCCAGGCCTCGGTAATGATCCAGGAAAGCTTCCGCGGCGCCATCACGCCGGCCGCCGCGGCCGGCTTCGTCGGCCTGCTGTCGCTGGCCAACATGCTGGGACGCTTCTTCTGGTCCAGCACGTCGGACTATCTGGGGCGCAAGACCACCTACGGGATCTTCTTCGTGCTGGGCGCGGTGCTGTACTTCCTGGTGCCCGGCATGGGGGCCTCGGGCAACGTCGCCCTGTTCGTGCTGTTCTACGCGATCATCATCTCGATGTACGGCGGCGGCTTCTCCACCATCCCGGCCTACCTGGCCGACCTGTTCGGCACCCGCTACGTGGGCGGCATCCACGGCCGCATCCTGACCGCCTGGGCGGCCGCCGGGATACTCGGCCCCGTACTGGTGAACTACATCCGCCAGTACCAGGTCGACCATGGCGTCCCGCCAGGCCAGTCCTACACCGTCACGATGTACCTGATGGCGGGCCTGCTGGTCGTCGGCTTCATCTGCAACCTGCTGGTCCGTCCGGTCGCCTCGCACCACCACATGGCGGCCGAAACCGACACCGCGCCCCTGGGCGCCAGCCTGGCCCACCAGAAATAGGAGACTCCCATGTCCGCAACGACGACCCGCACCTCCTCGCCCGCCCTGGTCATCCTGTTCTGGCTCTACGTCGGCATCCCGCTGGCGCTGGGCATCTGGGAAACCCTGCTCAAGGCCAGCGCCCTGTTCCACTAGCCTGAAACGCGGGCAGCCCATCCATGCGGCTACCCGCGCGCATCCCCTACAGCCACTTGATCCGGCGGAATTTCCAGTACAGCAGCCCGCAGACCGTGCCCGTCCCGGCCAGCATCGCCGGATAGCCGTAGGTCCAGCCCAGTTCCGGCATGTCGTGGAAATTCATGCCGTAGATGCCCGCCACCGCCGTGGGCACGGCCAGGATGGCGGCCCAGGCGGCCAGCTTGCGGGTGATGTCGGTCTGCTGCATCTGGCTGATCATCATGCTGGCCTCGAAGGCGAAGGCCAGCGCCTCGCGCAGGCCGGCGATGGACTCGACGATGCGCTGGATCCGGTCGGCGACCTCGTTGAAATACCCCCGGCTGTCGGCGCCGATATTGCGCATGTCCACGCGGGCCAGGCGGCGGCAGATCTCCACCAGCGGCGCGACCGCCGTCTGCATGCGCAGCAGGTCGCGGCGCAGACGGTACAAGCGGCGCACGTCGATTTCACGGAAGCCGCGCAGCAGGAACTGGTGCTCGACGTTCTCGACCCGGCCCTCCATGTGGTCCAGCGCCTCGACATAACGGTCCGCCAGGAGGTCCAGCAGCGTGGAGGCGACGTAATCGCTGCCCCGGCTCAGGAATTCCGGCGATTCGGCCAGCTGATCGCGCAATTCCCGGTACGATCCCCGCGCATGGCGGCGGATCGTCAGCAGGTAGCCCGGCCCGACCAGCAACTGGGTGTCGCCGAAGCTCGGCCGGTCCTGGACGATCTCGACCGTCACCACGACCACCAGCGTCAACTGGTCGTATTCGATGATCTTCGGGCGCCGGTGCGGGGAAATGATTTCCTCGATGGCGCGGCCGGGCAGGCCCAGCCGCCGGCCCACGTCGCTCACCAGGGCCTCGTCCGGCTCCTTCAGGCCGACCCAGAGCAGGCCGGATTCCGCCGCGGCCGTCCCCAGGTCCGCCAGGCCGACGTCGCGGTCCGGCTGACCGGACACGTACAGGGTGGAAGCCACGGCGGATTGCCGGAAGGCCTCGTCCAGGCGGGGGTCTCCGGCGGACGGCGGCCCGGCCGCTGCCTCATCGACGGATTTCGGCGGATTCATCATTCTCCCCTCGAATGTGGGCGGGTGCCCCCTGAATCCGGCCAGGCTCGCAGGAACGCCAGCAACACCTGCGCGGCATTGTCCGCCGCGATGTGCAGGAAGGCGTTCATCTCATTTTCGCCCGGTCCGCCCCCGGCCAGGTCGCTGAGCGAGCGGAAGGCGATGAAGGGCACGCCCGCGCGCCAGGCGACCTGGGCGCAGGCGGCGCTTTCCATGTCCAGCACGTTGGCCCGGAAGGTGCGGAAGGCGTAGCGGCGGAAATCCGCGTTGTCCACGAAGGCCTGGCCGGACACGCCATTGCCGCCGACCACCAGGCGGGGGCGCCTGTCCAGGCAGCGGTCCTCGCGGTCACAGGCGCGCAGGGGAACGGTCTGGATGCCGCGCGCCACGGCCAGCATGAGCGGATCGGCCTCGAACCAGAATTTTTCCTGGATGCCCGTTCCGCCGGCCGGCCGCACGCGCACGGAGCGCGGCTGCATCATGCCGTAGGGAGCGAACTCGAAGGTTCCCTTGGATGCCGGCGCGCGATATCGACCCGGTGCGGTTTCCCGCATCATGACTACTTCCAGGTACTGCCCCCAGCGCTCGGGCACGCTGACGTCGCCGATGCCCAGGTCGGGATTCACGCCGCCCGCGATGCCGCTGAAGACCAGGTGCGTGACATGGAAGCGGTCGAACAGCAACTGGGTATTCATGGCGGCGTTGACCATGCTGATGCCGCCGAGCGCCAGCACGACGGGCTTGCCTTCGAGCCGCCCGGTGGTGAACTCGACTCCCTGGACGACGTGGGCACGCGGATCCCGCAAACGGGCGCGCAACAATTCCAGTTCCGGCGCGAAAGCGGACAGGATCGCCATGCGCGGGGTCTCGTCCACCCGTCCGCCGGCCCGCTCGACGGCCCCCGCGGCCTTTGCATCGACGGTCGGGGAGGCGGGCGCCGGGCCAGGCGCTTCCGTGGCCGAGGCGGCCGTGCCCAGCCCCGCGCAGATCCAGAGCAGGACGGCGACGGCCCCGCGCGCCGCGGCGCGCGGCAGCCGCCACATTCCGGGAAAAGAGGAAAGGCGACGGCCGGTCGCCGTTCCGGGACACGTAGCCTGTTGAAGCGTCATGTGTCTGGCTCCGATGGGGAAAGGGGACGATCGGACGCGGCCTGCGACGGCGGCCCGGCATCCGGGCCGGATTCGGGCGCCACGATGTCCAGCCGCTGGACTTCGAAGTCCGCATGCAGGGGCTCCAGCGGCGGCAGCGGCCGGTCGGCCTTGGCCGACAGCTCGGCGAAGCGGCCGACCTTGCCATACAGGCCCCGCTGCCCCGCCACGGCCGTGACCGTGCTGTTGTAGTGCGAGGCCGCCGTCCCCAGCGCATGGCCCAGCTTCTGCAGACGATCCGCCACCACCTCCACCTGCCGGTACAGCCCGCCGGCCTGCTCGCCCAGCGCGCGAGCCTGCTCGTTGCTGCGCGCCAGCATCCACAGGGTCGCCACCGTGCGCAGGACCGGCATCAGCGTGGTATGGGACACCAGGACGACGTTGCGGCGATAGCCGTGGTCGAACAGATCACGATCGTGGCGCATGGCTTCGATGTAGGCCGGCTCGATCGGCATGTACATCAGCACGAAGCCAGGGCTTTTCATGCCGATCAGGCTGCTGTAGTCCTTGCGGGCCAGGTCGTCAATATGGTGACGCACGGCGCGCGCGTGCGCGGCCAGCGCGGCCTCCCGGTCTTCAGGCGTGGCCGCCGCCACGGCCCGGTCATAGTCCACCAGCGAGACCTTGCTGTCGATGATCAGGTGCTTGCCATCCGGCAGCCGGACGACGAAATCCGGCTGCCGCCGGTTGCCCGCCTCGTCACGGAAGGGCGCCTGGGCCTGGTAGTGGTCGCCCGCGACCAGCCCCGCCAGCTGCAGGCTGCGTTCCAGCAGGACCTCGCCCCAATTGCCGGTGGTCTTCTTGTCACCCTTCAGTGCCCTGGCCAGGGATTGGGCCTCGTCGCTCATTTTCAGGCCGATGTCCAGAACGCGGCGGATTTCCGCGTCCAGCCGGGCCTGGCCGCGCACCGAGGCGTCGTGAACTTCGTTGACGCGCCGCTGGAAGCCTTCGATCTGCTCGCGAAATGGCCGCAGCAGGCCGTCGAGCGTGTCCTGGCTGGAACGGGAAAGGCCACGGCTCTTTTCTTCCAGCACCTGACCGGCCAGCTGCTGGAACTCCGTCTTCAAGGCCGCCCGCGACTGCTCGAAGGCCTGCCGCAGATCCTCGAAGGCGGCGAGCTTCTCCTGATACGCCGCCTGCAGCCGGGCCAGTTCCAGCCGGCCATCCTGGGCCCTGGCGCGCCACTCTTCCAAGGCCCGGGCCTGGCCGGACAAGTCCAGGTCGAGCTGCCCGACCCGCTCCTGCAGCCGGTCGGCGCGCTCGGTCTGTCGGGCGGCCTCCGCCGCCTGGACCAGCAGGCGCCGCCGCGCGGGCCAGGCGCCAGCTACGGCGCCGACCAGAAAGGCCAGCGCCAGCACCGCCAGGATTTCCGGGGAAAACGGGATCACGATGCCGTCCTATGCCGCATGAAGAAGACCCGACATCATCGCACAAGCCAGGCGCCGGCATCGGCGCGCGCGGCCGCCCGGTGCCGGAAACCGCCTCCGGCGCCGAGGCGCGGCGGGGGTTCAGGCCGAGCGCAGGATCTCGGTCTTGCGGGAAACCCCCGGGCGCAAGCCGCTGGGATCGGTATCGACATAGTGGGGGATGCTGCTCTGGACATGCAGATGCAGCCCCTGGATCAGGCGCAGGGCGCCTTCCGGCAGTTCGTGCGTCGCCTGGGAGACGACGCCGATCATATAGGCGATGTCGGTCTGGATGGGCCGCAGCACGATCCCCTCGAGCTGGGCGCCCCGGATCGAGAACGGATCGATCAGCGCCACACCCAGGCCGAGCCGCACCAGGGACAGCGCCGTCTGCTGGCTGCCGACTTCGATATGACGCCGGTCCTCGCCCGCCGTGGCCTGTGCCAGGCTGCTGGTGAGGTGATAGCGCATGCGATAGCGGCTGAGCAGCGTGATGACGTCGGTATTGCGGACGTCTTCGAGCTGGATCGTGTCCCGGGACACCAGCGGATGCGCGGCGGGCAGCGCCAGCAGGCAGGGCGCCTGGCCGCACCAATGCACGCGCAGGGCCTCGGCATCGACCGGCAGATTGATGAGCGCGAAATCCGCCCTCCCCTCCGCGAGGGCGCTGGAAGGCGCCTCGTGGACGACTTCCTCGATGATGAGCTTCTGGCGGAAGACGGGGCTGAAACGATCCATCCTGGCCAGGACCTCAGGCAACAGGCTGCGGGCGAGATCGACGGAAGCCTGGATCCGCAGAGGCCGGACCTGGCCGCTGCGCATGCCCTGGACTCGCGATTCCAGCTGGTGCAGGTCGGCCAGGATGCCGCGCACTTCCTGGTAGAACTCGATCCCCTGCTCGGTCAGGGTGATGGCGGGCCGGGTGCGGGCGAACAGCATGAAACCCAGTTCGGCCTCCAGGTCGCTGATCTGGCGGCTGACGACGGGCTGGGAACGACCCAGCATGCGGCCGGCCGCCGTGACGCTGCCGCTGGTCACGATGGCGTTCAGGGCCTCGAGTTGGCGTATTTCCATGGCACCCGATGCGGATCGTCCCTACCCACACCAAAAATTGAAGCCCCCACTCCGCGCCTTCAGCTTGCGTCCACCTCGCAGCTTGCATGCTGCCCGGATTCGTCAGGCACGGCATAGTCCGCGGGACTCCACCGTGTCCTGGCTCATCCACCCGAAAGGACGTTTCCGCTTCGGAGCGGACCGACGGCAAAAACCGCCTGATCAGCCGATATCGGCCCGGGCGAAATATCTAGAAAAGACTGTTTATGAATATTACCTCTCGGGTCGCACCCCAAAGCAATGAGCTAGCGTGGGAAAGGTCTCTTCCCGCACGGATTGGGCGTAATCCTGGGCCGCCTGGCGTATCACCTGCCCCGCATCGGCGAAACACCGGGCGAATTTCGGAATCCTGTCGCCGCTCAGGCCAAGGATGTCCTCCGTCACCAGGATCTGGCCGTCGCACGCGGGCGATGCCCCGATGCCGATGGTGGGGATCGACAGTGCCGCCGTGATCTCGCGCGCCAGGGGCTCGCTGATGCCCTCCAGCACCACGCCGAACGCCCCGGCCTCGGCGTGCGCCCGGGCATCATCCAGAATGCGGCGGGCGGCGGCCTCGGTCATGCCCTGGGCCTTGAAGCCGCCCATGGTGTTGACGTACTGGGGCATGAGTCCCACATGGGCCAGCACCGGGATGCCTCGCTCCACCAGGAACCGGGTGGTGTCGGCCAGGGCCTGGCCGCCTTCGAGCTTGACGCCGGATGCGCCGCCGGCCGCCAGCAGGGTCGCGGCATTGGCGAAGGCCTGGGCCGGGGACTGCTGGTAGCTGCCGAAGGGCATGTCGGCGATCACGCAGGCATGCCGGGTGGCCCGGACCACGGCGGCGGTGTGCGCGGACATCGTCTCCACCGTGATCGACAGCGTGTCGGGCAGCGCATAGCCGACCATGGCCGTGGAATCACCCACCAGCAGCATGTCCACGGCATCGTCCAGCAGACGGGCGATCGGCGCGATGTAGGCGGTCAGCGCCGCGATCTTGCGCCCGCCCTTGAAAGAAACAAGCTGGGGCACCGTGACGCGCTGCGCCTGACTATGTACACTCATTTGACTGACTCCAAAGATTCGTTCATCGCCGGCCGGCCGTTCGCCGGCCAGCCGGACGCTGCCCACACCGGAGACCCGCATGTCCACCAATCAACCCTATCTCACGTTTCATGATGGCCGCCGCGCGCCCCAACTGGGCCTGGGTACCTGGAAACTGACCGGCGACGCCGTCGTCC
The DNA here is from genome assembly GCF_054457555.1 of Castellaniella sp. WN. NCBI lineage: Bacteria > Pseudomonadati > Pseudomonadota > Betaproteobacteria > Burkholderiales > Alcaligenaceae > Castellaniella > Castellaniella sp. WN. The sequence goes on from NZ_JBTKZC010000002.1 coordinate 410,588, forward strand.
CGGCGATCCAGGCCGCCGTCGAAGCCGGCTACCGTTCCATCGACACCGCCGCCATCTACGGCAACGAGGCCGAGGTCGGCCGCGGCATCGCCCGGTGCGGTATCCCGCGCGAGGATCTGTTCGTGGCCACCAAGGTCTGGAACGACCGGCATGGTCACGATAGTACCAAGACCGCGTTCCAGGAAAGCCTGGACCGGCTGGGACTCGACTATGTCGACCTGTTCCTGATCCATTGGCCGGTTCCCAAGGAAAGGCGCTACCTGGAAACCTGGGAAGCCCTGATCCAGTTGCGCGACGAGGGCCGCGCCCGGTCGATCGGCGTCTGCAATTTCCAGCCGGGCCATCTGCAGAGGCTGCTGGACGGCACCGGCGTGCTGCCGGTGGTCAACCAGATCGAGCTGCACCCTCATTTCCAGCAGGCCGAACTGCGCGCCTATCACGAGGACCACGACATCCGCACCGAGGCCTGGAGCCCGCTCGGCCAGGGCCAGTCGCTGCGGGATCCGGCGATCCTGGAGCTGGCCCACCAGTTGCGGGCCAGCCCGGCCCAGGTGATCCTGCGCTGGCACATCCAGATGGGCCACATGGTCATCCCGAAATCCTCGAATCCGGAACGGATCCAGGAAAACTTCAATCTGTGGAACCTGCACCTGGACGAGACCGCCATGACACGGATCGCCGCCATGGACCGCGCCGATGGCCGCCTCGGCCCCGATCCCGAGACGTTCCACCTGCTGAAGTGAAACCGGCCGGGCCCGGCCGGCGCCCCCGAATCACTAGACTCCGTCGCGGCGCGCCCGCCATCCCAGACGGATCGCCAGGGCCGGCGCGACGGCGAACACGCCGTAGACTGCCCAGGCGGCCTGCCGCGCGCCCCGCCAGCCGCCCGGGTCCGTGAACCCGGCGGCATTGGCGACCATGCCCGCCACGCTGGCGCCCAGGGCGATCGCGTATAACTGCAGAGTCGTGATCGCCGCCGAAGCGATATTCTGCTGGTCCGGCGGCGCGGCCCGGAACACGCCGGTCAGCAAGTGAGGCCAGCACAAGCCGACGCCCACGCCCACACCCAGCAGCAGCGCGGCCAGCGATGCCGCCGGCGCCGCCGGATCGGGCATGAGGACGTAGAGCCCCGCCAGGGACGCCGCCGACAGGATCGGTCCCAGCGCCAGCAGACGGCCGGCGCTGGAGGCCCCGCGACCGGAACTGATCAGGGTGCCCAGCGTCCAGCCGGCCGACATCAGCGCCGACAGATAGCCCGCGTAAAGCGGCGATTGCCCGTGCAGGACCTGGAGAAAATAGGGCACGAAGACTTCCGTCGTCACGCCGATGCTCAACAGGCCGATCATGGCGTAGCGGCGGCCCAGCGGATGGTTCAGCGACCAGGCGCCCTCGGGCAGGAACCGCTGGCGCGCCCGGCCGTCCAGACGCGCCAGCCAGAAGGCCAGCAGCAGGCCGCCCGCCACGCCGGCGGCCTGGACGACCCAGGAGGTGTACAGACTGGCCGCCGACACCACCAGCACGGAAGCGACCAGCAAGCCCATGCGCAGCAACGGCGCCTCCCGCCGGGCACCACGGTCCCGGCCTTCCGAGTCGAGCTGCGTCACCAGCAAGACGCCCAGCAGCATGCACACTGGCAGCACGGCCCAGAATGCCCAGCGCCAGTGCCCGGATTCGGCGAACAGGCCGCCGATGGCCGGCCCCGACAAGGTGGCCACGCCCCACATACCGGAGATCAGCGCCATGGCCCGAGACCACAGTGCCTGGTCGAACACCAGGGGGACGGTCGCATAGCTCAGGCTGAGCAGCATGCCGCCGCCCAGGCCCTGCCCCACCCGGCCGCACAGCAGCCAGGGCATGCTGGGCGCCAGCCCGCAAATCACGGTCCCCGCCATGAATACGAGCAGGGCCAGCAGAAAGGTGCGCCTCAGGCCGTATCCACGGATGCCCAGAGGCGCGCACGAGGATCCCATGATCGAGGCCGCCACGAACAGCGTGGTGTTCCAGGCATACCAGGGCAGACCGCCGATGTCCCGGACGACCGAGGGCAGGATGGTGGTGGCGATGAACATGTTGACCGCATGCACGGCCACGCCGCCCGCCAGAGCGAGGGAGCGCAGGCCATTGCGGCCCCGCAGCAGGGCGCCCCATGAGGCGGAAGGAGATGAATTCATGCGTCGACCGGAGAAGAAAGCCGGCCCCACGGCAAAAAAATGCGGACCGAAGCCCGCATTGTAGACAAGACGGCGGCGCGCCCGGACGGCCGTCCGGGCGCGCCGCACAGCCCGCGCCGCTATTCCAGCAGTTGCCGCAGGGCGTACTGCAGAATGCCGCCGTGGCGGTAGTAGGCGGCCTCGGTCGGAGTGTCGATGCGCACCACGGCGTCGAATTCGATATCGCCCGCCCGCACGCGCACGGTCCTGGGCGTGACACCGTCGTTGAAAGCCTCCACTCCGGTGATCTCGAAGGTTTCCTTGCCGCGGATCCCCAGGGAGGCCGCATTCTGGCCCGAGGGAAACTGCAGCGGCAGCACGCCCATGCCGATCAGGTTGGAACGGTGGATGCGTTCGTAGGATTCGGCGATCACCGCGCGCACGCCCAGCAGCACAGTGCCCTTGGCCGCCCAGTCGCGCGAAGAACCGGAACCGTATTCCTTGCCGGCCAGGATCACCAGCGACGTCCCCGCCGCCAGGTAGTTCCGCGAGGCCTCGAAGATCGTGCAGACGGGCGCCCCCTCGCGGGTGAAGTCGCGCGTCCAGCCGCCCTCGGTGCCGGGAGCGATCTGGTTGCGCAGGCGCACGTTGGCGAAGGTGCCGCGGATCATGACTTCGTGGTTGCCGCGCCGCGACCCCAGCGAATTGAAGTCCTGCGGCTCGACCCCGTGCGCGCGCAGGTACTGGCCGGCGGGCGTATCCTTGCCGATGGAGCCGGCCGGGCTGATGTGGTCGGTGGTGACCGAATCGCCCAGCATCGCCAGCACCCGCGCGCCGCGGATGTCGTCCACGGGCCGCGGCTGGCGGGGCATGTCCTGGAAATAGGGCGGGTTGCGCACGTAGGTGGAGTCTGCTTCCCAGTGAAACAGACTGCCTTCGGGGGTGTCCAGGTCGCGCCAGAGCTCGCCGCCGTCGAACACGCTGGAATAGCCGCGCGTGTACATGTCGGAGGAGATGCAGGACCGGATCGCATCCTGGACTTCCTCGGACGTCGGCCAGAGGTCGCGCAAGCGGACGTCCCGCCCGTCGGCGTCCCGGCCAAGGGGGTCGTTGAGCAGGTCGATGTCCATGGTGCCGGCCAGCGCGTAGGCCACCACCAGCGGCGGGGACATCAGGTAGTTGAGCTTGACCTCGGAGTGGATGCGGCCTTCGAAGTTGCGGTTGCCCGACAGCACCGACACGACCGCCAGGTCGTTGGCGCGCACGGCCTCGGAGACTTCGGGGATCAGGGGACCCGAATTGCCGATGCAGGTGGTGCAGCCGTAGCCGACCAGGTTGAAGCCCAACTGGTCCAGGTAGGCCGTCAGGCCGGCCTTTTCATAGTAGTCGGTGACCACGCGGGATCCCGGCGCGAGGCTGGTCTTGACCCAGGGCTTGCGACGCAGCCCGCGTTCCACGGCCTTCTTTGCCAGCAATCCGGCCGCCATCATGACGGCCGGATTGCTGGTGTTGGTACACGAGGTGATGGCCGCGATGACCACGGCGCCGTGGTCGATCGGGAACTCGCCCGCCTCCGGCAGGCGCACGACGGCCGGATTGGACTTCGGCGCACCGGGCAGCGCGGCCAGAGACCTGGCGAGCGCGGGCTTGGCGTCGGTCAGCACGATCCGGTCCTGGGGCCGCTTGGGGCCGGCGATGGAGGGCACCACGGTGCCCAGGTCCAGTTCCAGGCGTTCGGAATACAGCGGTTCGTGCGCGGGATCGTGCCACAGGCCCTGAGCCTTGGCGTAGGCCTCGACCAGGGCGACCTGCCCGGCGGGGCGGCCGGTGAAGCGCAGGTAGGCCAGCGTTTCCTCGTCGATCGGGAAAATGGAGATGGTGGAGCCGTATTCCGGGCTCATGTTGCCGATGGTGGCGCGGTTGGCCAGCGGCACGGCGGCGACGCCCGGACCATAGAATTCGACGAACTTGCCCACCACGCCGTGCTTGCGCAGCATGTCGGTGATGGTCAGCACCAGGTCGGTGGCGGTGGTGCCTTCCGGCAGGGCGCCGGACAACTTGAAGCCGACCACGCGCGGGATCAGCATCGAGATGGGCTGGCCCAGCATGGCGGCCTCGGCCTCGATTCCGCCGACCCCCCAGGCGACCACCCCCAGGCCGTTGACCATGGGCGTGTGCGAATCCGTGCCCACACAGGTGTCGGGATAGGCTTCGGTCACGCCGTCGGCCTCGCGCGTGAACACGCCGCGCGCCAGGTGCTCCAGGTTGACCTGGTGGACGATACCGGTGTCCGGCGGCACGACGCGGAAATTATCGAAGGCGGTCTGACCCCAGCGCAGGAACTTGTAGCGCTCGACGTTGCGCCGGTATTCGATTTCCTGATTGCGACGGAAGGACTGGTTGTGGCCGAAGTCGTCGACGATTACCGAGTGATCGATGACCAGCTCCACCGGCGCAAGGGGATTGATACGGTCGGGCTGGCCCCCCAGCGCCCGCATGGCGTCGCGCATGGCGGCCAGGTCCACCAGCGCGGGCACCCCGGTGAAATCCTGCAGCACGACCCGCGCCGGCGTGAAGGCGATTTCGCGGCTGGGCTCGGCATCGGGATCCCAGCCGGCCAGGGCGCGGATCTCGTCGGCCCGGACGGCGACACCGTCCTCGGTGCGCAGCAGGTTTTCCAGCAGGATCTTCAGACCGTAGGGCAGACGGCCCGGATCGAGCCCGTGGTCCTTCAGGGCGTCCAGCCGCCAGATGCGGTAGGACTTGCCCCCCACATCCAGGGTTGCGCGCGCGCCGAAGCTGTTGGGGTGTGCCATGACATGTCCTCCTGTCGGTTCGAATACGGGCCGCCGGGGGGGGGACCTCCGCCACGGGGCCGCTGATCCGGTCCATCTTACACCCCCTCGCGCGCACGGCCACCCTCCACCCCGGGAGATGAAGGGGCTTGCGGGACGCGTCCATCGCCAACGACCGGACGCCGTCCAGGGTTAAGCGCGGTTTTCCCGGCGCACCGGCCTACACTGCAGCGATTCCTGTTTTTCCGGAGCGCATCCCATGGCATTTCCCGCATTCTTCGCCCAGGCCCCCCGCATCGCGCTGCATGACCCGCTCGTGCAACTGCTGGGCGCGTCCGACGACGGCCTGATCGAATACGGTTACGAAGACGCCGTGCGCCTGGCCGGCCACTCCTGCCCCACCGTGGCCGGCGCCTGGCTGATGACGGTGCGCGCGCTGCGAGCCCTGTATCCCGACGCCCCGCCACAACGCGGCGACATCGACGTCACCTTCGCCGACGACGCGACCGGCGGTGTCACCGGCGTCATCGCCAACGTGGTCAGCCTCGTCACCGGCGCTACCACCGACACGGGTTTCAAGGGACTGGCCGGCCGGCACGACCGGCGCGACCTGCTGCATTTCGGGGGCGACGTCCCGGGCGAAATCGTCTTCGCGCGCCGCGACACGGGAGACCGGGTAGCGGTGTCCTTCAGCGCCCAGGGTGTGCCGGGCTCTCCGGCCGCCATGCCGATGCTGCAGAAGATCCTGGCCGGCCGCGCCGACGACGCGGAAAAGCGGGATTTCGCGAATATCTGGCAGGACCGCGTGCGCCGTATCCTGGAAGCCGTCGACCAGCCCGGGCTGGTCACGGTCAGCCCGCTGTCGCGCGCCGCCTGATCCATACGGCGGACGGCGACGCGATACACGGACCCGTATTCGGACGGAGCACGAGGCGGGAAACCGAAGACAGTGCGGTTGCACGGCAAGGCGAACCTCCGACGCGATCCGGCCGGATGCCGGCCCGGATCAGTGGCGCCGCTCGTGGGTGGTGTAGTAGCGGCGCTTGTCTTCGTACAGCGCCCGGTCGGCATCCCTCAGGGCCTGCTCCAGCGCGGCCGAGTCGCGGCAGGTGGCTTCGCCGGCCGAGACGCTCAGCGGAATGCCGCCGTAGTACTGGTTGTTCAGCTCGATCAGGGAATGAATGTTGTCCAGTACCTTGCGGGTCGCCACCTCGTCATGGCCGGGCAGCATCACCACAAACTCGTCGCCGCCGATGCGGGCGGCCTGCCCGGGACGATCGATCGCCTTGTTCAGGACTTCGCCGAAACGGCGCAGCAGGTCGTCGCCCACCGCGTGGCCGCCCTCGTCGTTGGCCTGCTTGAGGTTATTCAGATCCAGGGCGATGAAGGATGCCAGCGGCACCCGCTTGCGCTGCAGACGACCCAGCTCGTCAACGAAATAGGAGCGGTTCTTCAACTGGGTCAGCACGTCGTGCTTGCCCAGGTATTCCAGATAGGCCTCGGCCTTCTTGCGAGCGGTGATGTCGGTCAGGGAAACCAGCACCAGGCTCCAGTCTTCCTCGTGTCCCTGGAAGACCGACAGCTGCAGATGGACATGCAGGAGATCGCCCGCCAGGGTGTGGTTCTGGACTTCTCTCTGGTGGAAGAACCGGCCATTCCACAGGTCGATCAGCTGCTCGGCGAAGGTGGCGCGGGATTCCTCGCGGAAGACATCGCTCATCCGCTCGATCAGCTGGTCTCGTGATTCCGCCTTGAACAGCCCCAGGGTGTAGTCGTTGACGTCGAGGACGCGGATTTCCTGGAGGCAGCGGTCGATGAAATCGGGGTGCACGTCCAGGAACGTGCGGAAGTCGCTGATGCCCTGCTCGCGCAGTTCGTCGAACAGGCGCTTGATGGCGCTGAAATCCTCGACCCACAGGGAAACGGGCGCCTGCTGGAAGAATTCACGGGCGTCGCGCGCACTGTCCTGGGCGCGGCGCCGGGCTTCCTGCAACGGAGTGACGTCCTCCATCGCGACCAGGACCCGATCCCAGGGCTGATGTTCATCGGCAAGCACCACGCCCTTCAGGGACAGGTCCAGGCGCCGTCCGGGCAGCGAGTAATTCACCGTCTGGCTCTGGAAGCCGCCCCGGCCGAGCCAGAGCTGATCGAGCTCCCCCGCCAGCCCCTCGAACGTGTCGTCGCGCAGCACGTCGGCCAGCCGGCTCATCAATTCCGGCTCGGAGCGGGCGCCGAACAGGGCCAGCGTCTGGCGATTGACGCGCAGGATGCGGATCAGGCTGGCGCAATGCCTCAGCCGGTCGCGGTCCTGAAGCAGCCAGGACCGCAGGTCCGTGACGCCCTCGGCGCGCCAGCGGATGAACTGCGCGTGCAGCGCGCTGTAGTCCTCCAGCCACAAGGCCATGGGCGTGGCTTCGAAGAAGTCCGGCATGCCGGCCCCCGGAGACTGCCATGCGGTCGACGCCGCCCGCCCTTCATCCATCCTGGCCCCGCTCGCTCATGCTTTAAAAGCAGGGATTCTAAATGATATCCCCTCATAAACAGTCCATTCCCGCAGCGTCTGCTTACCGCTCGACTTATCCAGAGGCTCCCTAGAGAAAACACCAATGGACAGAATCCCGAATAAATACATGAAGATGGGCAGTATGAAAGGGCCGCGATCCGGAACCCGAACCCGAGGTTCACAATAAGGCCATCGAGCCTCACGCATCAGCCCCGGCCCCCACCGGAGGCCACGCCGCCGGATCCGCCCGCCGCCCAGGCCCGCGCCGCATCCGGTCCACGAAGAGGATGGAGACCGCATTGAACACACCCGCCCGCACCGCGCCGCAGCGCCCCGAAGACGAAGCCCTCGGGCTGACTGCCAACCTGATGTACGGGTTCCAGCATGTCCTGACCATGTATGGCGGCATCATCGCCGTACCGCTGATCGTCGGCCAGGCCGCCGGCCTGGACGGCGCGGAAATCGGCGTGCTGATCGCCTCCTGCCTGTTCATGGGCGGCCTGGCCACTCTGCTGCAGACGCTGGGCATCCCGTTCTTCGGCTGCCAGCTGCCGCTGGTCCAGGGTGTGTCCTTCGCCAGCGTGGCCACCATCGTCGCCATCCTGACGGCCGGCGGCGGCCTGCCGTCGGTCTTCGGCGCCGTCATGGCGGCGGCCCTGATCGGCCTGCTGATCACCCCGGTCTTTTCCCGCATCATCCGATTCTTCCCGCCGCTGGTGACGGGGTCGGTCATCACCACCATCGGCCTGTCGCTGATGCCGGTGGCCGCACACTGGTCGATGGGCGGCAATCCCAAGGCGGACGGCTTCGGCAGCATGGCCAACATCGGCCTGGCCGCCGCCACCCTGCTCATCGTGCTGCTGCTCAGCAAGCTGGGCAACGCGACCATTTCGCGCCTGTCGATCCTGCTGGCCATGGTGCTGGGCACGATCATCGCCTGGGCCGCCGGCATGACCGATTTTTCCCGGGCGTCCGACGGCCCGGCCTTCGCCCTGCCGACCCTGTTCCACTTCGGCTGGCCCGAATTCCACCCCGCCGCGATCGTATCCATGTTCATCGTCATCCTGGTGGTGCTGGTGGAGACCTCGGCCGACATCCTGGCCGTGGGCGACATCATCGACACCCGAATCGATTCGCATCGCCTGGGCGACGGACTGCGCGCCGACATGATCTCCAGCGTGGTGGCGCCCGTCTTCGGCTCTTTCACGCAAAGCGCCTTCGCCCAGAACGTGGGCCTGGTCGCCGTCACCGGCGTCAAGAGCCGCCACGTCGTCGCCACCAGCGGCCTGATTCTGCTGGCGCTGGGCCTGCTGCCGGTGATCGGCCGCTTCATCGCCGCCGTGCCCACGGCGGTGCTGGGCGGCGCCGGCCTGGTGCTGTTCGGCACCGTCGCCGCCAGCGGCATCCGCACCCTGGCCCGGGTCGATTACGAGAACAACATGAACCTGATCATCGTGGCGACCTCCGTCGGCTTCGGCATGATCCCCAATCGCGGCGCCCCATTTCTACGCCCATTTCCCGGCCTGGGTCGCGACGATCTTCCACTCCGGCATCAGCTCGGCCGCCATCATGGCCATCACCCTGAACCTGATGTTCAACCACCTGACCGCCGGCAATTCCGACCAGCAGTCCGTCTTCGTCGCCGGCACCGGCCACGCGCCGGGAGACCACCGACCGCCCGCCCGCAAAACGTCTCTCTTGTAGGGGCGGCAAGCCACCAAAGGCTGCGCAGCGTGGGGGCCTTTTCGCCGCCGGGCCGCCCCAAGGCGAAAAACGCCCCCTCGGGGGGCGGCAAGCAGCCGCAGGCTGCGCAACGTGGGGAGCCTTTTCGCCGCCGGGCCGCCCCAAGGCGAAAAACGCCCCCTCGGGGGGCAGCAAGCAGCCGCAGGCTGCGCAGCGTGGGGGCCTTTTCGCCGCCGGGCCGCCCCAAGGCGAAAAACGCCCCCTCGGGGGGCAGCAAGCAGCCGCAGGCTGCGCAGCGTGGGGGCCTCTTTTTCATCCGGATACGCCGCCCGGGGTGGGCCGATGCTATGCTGCCCTCCCCGACACACCGTCCATCCGTCCGCATGGAAGCCCTGAACGACACCCTGTTCCTCTGGATCAATGCCAGCCACCCCTCGGCCGCCGCCCTGCTGCTGAGCCGCGTCCTGGCCAACGGCCTGATCTACCTGTTCCCCGTGTACCTGGGACTGAGCTGGCTGCGGGCCGACGCCGCCGGACGCGACGCCCTGCTGCAGGCAGCCATCAGCGCGGCCATCGCCATGCTGCTGTCCTGGGCGATCGCCAAGGCCTGGTTCCACCCGCGTCCCTTCGTCGTCGGCCTGGGGCACCAGTACATCCCCCACGCGCCGACCGCCTCGTTTCCCAGCAACCACCTGAGCTTCGCCTGGGCGGTCTGCGCGGGTCTGGCCCTGCATCCGGCCCGGCGCAAGGCCGCCTGGATCCTGGCCCTGGCCGCGCTGCCGATCGCCTGGGCGCGCATCTACCTGGGCATCCATTTCCCGCTGGACATGGCCGGCGCCCTGCTGACGGGCCTGGTGGCCGCGGGCATCGGACTGCCGCTGCGCGGCGCGCTGATCCCCGCCCTGCGGCGCGGCATCGAGCCCGCCTACCGCCTGGTCTTCGCCTGGCCGATCCGCCGAGGCTGGGCGCGCGCCTGAGCCGACGCGCCCGCGCGACCCCGGCCGCGTATCCGCCCGCGTTCATCTTCGGTTCATGCGGCGCGGGCGATCATGGCGCCATTGCAAACCGCTCCACGGAATCCGCGCCACCCATGTCCGCACCCGCCCGCTACAGCCGCCTGTCCATCAGCCTGCACTGGCTCACCCTGCTCCTGATCATCGTGGTCTACGCCATGATGGAATTCAAGGGCCTGTTCCCCAAGGACAGCCCCGAGCGCGCCTTCATGAAGATGATGCACGCCTCGTGCGGCCTCACCATCCTGGCGCTGACCTTGGCCCGCCTGGCGACGCGCCTGTTCCAGCACAGTCCCGCCATCACCCCGGCGCCCGCCGCCTGGGAACGGGCCGGCGCCGGCTTGATGCACGTGGCGCTGTACGCGATGCTGATCGCTCTGCCCCTCCTGGTCTGGTTCGGCATCAATTCCTTCGGCGGCACGGTCAGGGCCTGGGGCATCGCGCTGCCCGCCCTGACCGGCGTGGACAAGGCCCTGGGCGGCGCCGTGATCGACACCCACAAGCTGATCGCCAACGTCGGATATGCCCTGATCGGCCTGCATGCCCTGGCCGCGTTGAAGCACCACTACATCAGCAGGGACGACACCCTGCGCCGCATGCTGCCGTCCCGCGCCTGACGGCGCGCCCGTGATCACAGGTCCTGACGCGCAATCGCCATGGCCTCGCGCAGGACCGACAGATCGCCGATGTGGTTGGCCAGCAGCAGGATCAGGCGGGCGTTGGCCTGCGCGCTCTGCTCATCGCTGAGATCCCGGTGCATGTCGATCAGCGCCTCGTAGAAATCGTCGCCGGGGGTGTAGGCGCGCGCATAGCGGCGGCCGGGTTCGCCGAAATTCAGGTTCAGGTTCAGTCCCATGGCATTCATTCCTGATTGCAGGTGGCGCGGGCCAGCGCCTGGCGGACCCGCCCGGCATCCAGAACGCGCCAGCGGGCCGCGACGTGCTGGTCGGGGCGGATCAGCCAGGCCGATCCCGGCCGGGCGTCGTAGCGCTCGGCGAAGCGCCCGGTGTAGTCCTCGAAGACCCGGAAGCCGTGCGGCGAGCGCCCGCCCGCCGGCGTCACGAGAATGACGTCCACGGGCAGGGCGCCGGACATCAGCGACTGCAGGGCGTCGGCCTGGGCGCCGACATCGCCCGGCTTATCCACGTAGACCAGCAGCTGGAAACGGTTGCCCAGGCGCTCCAGCAGCCAGAAATGGTCCACCTGGGCCCGCATGGGACTGTCGTCGCAGGCCGCGCCGGGCACCATGTCCCCGGCGAACGCGGCCTCGTCGGGCGTGTTCAGGGGAGAATCGGCCAGGATCGCCGGCACCGACAAGCGGCCCGAGTTCACCAGCGCCCGGGCGAAGGGATAGTGGCGCGCCAGCCCCAGCACCGCGTTGCGGAAGGCCAGCGAGGTCTTCGTCTTGGGCGTGATGAAATCGGTGGACCGCGTGGAATTCAGCAGGTTCTCGTCGGCGGCGACAATCCGCTCGTCGGAATACGTGTCCAGCAGGCGGTCGGGAGCCTTGCCATCCATCACCAGCCGCAGCTTCCAGACCAGGTTGTCCGTGTCCTGGATGCCCGAATTGGCGCCGCGCGCGCCGAAGGGCGACACCTGGTGGGCCGCGTCGCCGACGAACAGGGCACGGCCATGGCGGAACCTGCTCATGCGCCGGCACTGGAAGGTATAGACGCTGACCCACTCGAGTTCGAATTCGTGCTCCTCGCCCAGCATGGCCTTGATGCGCGGAATGACCCGTTCCGGGCGCTTCTCTTCTTCCGGGTCGGCATCCCAGCCGAGCTGGAAATCGATGCGCCAGACATTGTCGGCCTGATGATGCAGCAGGACCGACTGGCCGGGGTGAAAGGGAGGGTCGAACCAGAACCAGCGCTCGGCGGGAAAATCGGCCTTCATGACCACGTCGGCGATCAGGAAGCGGTCCATGAAGATCTTGCCCTCGGCCTCCAGGCCCATCATGCGGCGGATGGCGCTGCGGGCGCCGTCGGCCACGATGAGCCAGTCGGCCTCGACCGGATAGACGCCATCGGGCGTCTCGACCTGCAACTCGACGCCGTCGTCGCGCGCGCGCACGGACATGACCTTGTTGCGGAACCGCAGGTCCAGAGATGGCAAGGACCGGGCCCGCTTCACCAGAAATTCTTCCAGGTAGTACTGCTGCAGATTGATCATGCCCGGCCGGTGATGGTCGGGCTGGGGCAGCAGATTGAAGCTGTAGACCTCTTCATTGCGAAAGAAGGTGCGCCCCACGTTCCAGCTGACGCCCTTGTCCACACAGGGGTCGGCCACCCCCAGGCGATCCAGCACCTCCAGGGCACGCTTGGCGTAGCAGACCCCGCGCGAACCCACTGAAACAGTGTCGTCGTCGTCGAGCAGCAGCACGGGCACATTCTGCTGGGCGAGGTCGATGGCGGCCGCCAGGCCGACCGGGCCGGCGCCCACGACCACCACCGGATGGCGGACGGGCGTGCCCGACCCCAGCTCGCGCGGCGGACGGTATTCGAATTTCTGATACTGATAGGTGCTGAGCATGTCTATGTCTCCTCCGGACCGGCGCGGGCTGCGGTCTAGTGCCCTGTCTGGCCAGTTCGTGTATTCAGATTGGCCAGACAGGACACTAGAGGCCGCGATGCCCGCCGCGCGATCAGTTCCCCTCTTGCAGGCCGTGCCACATTTCCCGGTCGCGCTCGGCCGTCCAGATGCGCGGATGGCGGATGCCGCCGGCCTCGTCCATGGCCCGGACCACGTCGAAGGGCAGGCAATGCTCGTAGATGAAGACCTGGGCGAACTTCGGATCCATGGCGCGGCGGATGTGCGCCATGGCCCGCTTCAGGTCCATCCCCTGCGCATGCGCCTCGCGGGCGGACGCATACAGCGTGGACACGAAATCGCGCGTATAGGCCAGGCCCGCGGCGACCCGATCGGGAGTATCCAGCGCCGGACCACGCCCCGGCACCAGCTTCTCGGCGCCCAGGGCGGCCAGCGCGTCCAGGGTGGCCGGCCAGTCGGCCAGCTGGGCGTCGCCGGTATAGCAGGCGGCGTCGTATTCGACCAGGTCGCCGGAGAACAGGACTTTTTCGGACGGCACCCACACCACGGTATCGCCCCGGGTATGGCCCGCGCCGGGGTGAAAGACGCGGACCTCCAGGTCGCGCCCCATCCACAGGCTGATGCCGTCCCGGAAGACCAGCGTCGGCCAGGTCAGGCCCGGGATGGACTCGAAGGCCTGGAACAGGCGCGGAAAGCGTTCGTATTCGGACTGCATGTCCTGCGCGCCGCGCTCCACGATCATCTCGTAGGTGCCCTGGCTGGCGATGACTTCCTGCAGACCCTCGTCGCGGTAGGCCGAAGCGCCCAGCACCCGCACGGCATGGTAGTGCGACAGCACGGCGTACTTGATGGGCTTGTCGGTGACCTTGCGGATTTCCGCGATCAACCGCCGCGCCATCACCGGCGTGGCGAGCGTGTCGCAGATCAGGACGGCCTCGTCGCCGATGACGACGCCGGTGTTGGGATCGCCTTCGGCTGTGTAGGACCAGCAGTGCTCGGACAGACGGGCGAAGGTGGCCTTCTTTTCCTCCAGGTCGGCGACGGATGCGAATTGCTTGCTCATGACGGATTCCTCTTGGTGTTTCACATGCCCAGGTACGCGGCGCGCACCTGTTCGTTGCGGATCATGTCCTGGCCGGTGCCCGAGAGCACGATGTGGCCGGTTTCCAGGACGTAGGCGCGGTCGGCGATGCCGAGCGCGGCGAAGGCGTTCTGCTCGACCAGCAGGATGGTGATGCCCTGGGCCTTGAGCGTGCGGATGACGTTGAAGACCTCCTCGACCAGCAAGGGCGCCAGGCCCATGGACGGCTCGTCGAGCAGCAGCAGGCGCGGCCTCCCCATCAGGGCGCGGCTGATGGCCAGCATCTGCTGCTGCCCCCCGGACAGCGTCCCGGCGGGCAGACGGCGTTTTTCGCGCAGGACGGGGAACATCGCATAGACGCGCTCCAGATCCTCGTCCACCTGGCCGGCGGGCCGCAGATAGGCGCCCAGGCGCAGATTGTCCTCGATCGACAAAGGCCCGAAGACCTGCCGGCCCTCGGGACTGTGACAGATGCCGGCCCGCACCCGCCGATCCGCCCGCACCCGGGACAGATCCCGCCCCGCGAAGCGGATCCGCCCGGCGCTCATGGGCTGGATGCCGGACAGTGTGCGCAGGAAAGTGGTCTTGCCCGCCCCGTTGGCACCGACCAGAGCCACGAGCTCGCCCTTGAAGACATCCAGGCTGATGCCCTTGAGCGCCTGGATGCGTCCGTAACAGGACTCGAGATCCCTGACCTCGAGCAGCGGCTCGCGCGCGGCCGCCGCCAGATGCCCGAATCCCCCCGCCTGGCTGCCTCCCAGGCCGATCGTTTCCGGGGCGAGCGACACGATGCGGTGGTAAAGCTCGCGATATTCGGCGCGGGCCTGCTCGCCGAACAAAGGATCGCGGTGATCGGAGAAGGCGGCGGCGATGCCGGCCCAGTCCTCGGGCTGGAGAACCTCGCGCGCCAGGGGGAAGGCGTCCTTTTCCTCGGTCCGGATGTGCCGCTTGAGCTGATCCGCGTAACGGCGCAGGCCTTCGATGAAGGCAGGCTGCTCCGCCAGCGGGCCCCCGCGCCCCAGGAAGCGGCGCAGGTTGCGCAGACTTTCGGGACCCTGGCGATGCTCCGCCTCCAGGGCGTCCAGGATGGGCGCGGCGGCCTCCGGGGCGCGCCGCCGCAACGCCAGAAACAGGTACTGGTCTTCCTTGGCGTGATGGCAGCCGTCCATGAATTCCTGGATGTAGTCGAACAAGGCATGGAAAAAGCCTTCCTCGACCGGCTCGCCCGCCTGCAGTTCCCCGGCCACCCAGTCCATGGTGGTGGCGATGCGCCAGAGATTGCGGTGTTCTTCCTGAATGATGTCCAGTGCGTGCATGATGTCCCCGATCAGGCGTGGCCGCCCAGGTAGGCCGCGATCACGTCCGGATTGCCGCGGACTTCCGGCCCCGAGCCTTCGGCCAGCCGCTTGCCGTAGTCCAGCACCAGGATCCGGTCCGACAGGTTCATGACCATCTTCATGTCGTGCTCGACCAGGACGACGGTGACGCCGGTCCCGGCGATCCGGCGCACCAGGGCGTCGACTTCCTGGGTTTCCTTGGGATTGAGCCCGGCGGCCGGCTCGTCCAGGAACAGCAGGCGCGGTCTCATGGCCAGCGCCCGGGCGATCTCCAGGCGCTTGAGCGCCCCGTAGGGCATGCTGTCGGCGCGCGAGCGGACATAGGATTCCAGACCGACGAATGCCATCAGACCGGCCGCTTCCTCGCGCAGCGCCTGGTCGCGGCGCCGCAGGCCCGGCGTGCGCAGCAGCGCCTTGAACAGGCTGCCGTCCAGGTGCAGGTGGGCACCAACCATGACATTTTCCAGGGCGCTCATGTTCATCCAGACCTGCAGGTTCTGGAAGGTGCGCGCCATCCCCCGGCGGGCCAGTTCGTAAGGCGTGCGGCCCTGGATCTCCCGGCCGTCCAGGCGGACGACGCCCGCCGTGGGCCGGTAGACGCCGGTGATCAGGTTGAACAGGGTCGTCTTGCCTGCGCCATTGGGGCCGATGACGGAATACACGATGCCCTCGTCCACGGCAAAGCTGACATCCTGGACAGCACGGACGTTGCCGAACTGAATGGACAGACGATCGACTTCGAGCAGGGTCATGGCGTCAGTCCCCCACGCGCAGTCGGGCCGCCAGCGTCGGCACCAGGCCGCGCGGCAGGAAGATCATGCACAGCATCAGGATCGCCCCGAAGACGACGATCTCCCAGCCCTCGAAAGTCGCCAGGGCCTGCGGCAGCGCCGTCAGCAGCACGGCCCCCAGCACCGAACCGAAGACCGACGCCATGCCGCCCACCACGACCATGGTGACCAGTTCGATCGAATGGAAGAAGTTGGCGACCTCCGGCGTCACGAAACCGACGTAGTGCGCCATGACGCTGCCCATGACGCTGGCGACGACGGCCGACAGCACGAACACGGCGGTCTTGTAGCGCGGCACGTCCACCCCCACGACCTGGGAGGCGATCTCGGAGCCGTGCAGGCCCCGCAGGGCGCGGCCGAACGGGGAATCGATCAGATTCAGCGCGCCCCACACGCTCAGCAGCAGGAGGGCGGCCACCACCCAGTACCACTGTGTGTCGCGCACGAGTTCGTAGCCGAACAGTTCCATGGACGGCACCGGCATGCCGTCCGGTCCCCCGGTCCAGGCGGCCTCGTTGCGGATCACGATGTTGATGATGATGCCCAGGCCCAGCGTCGCCATGGCCAGGTAATGCCCCTTGAGGCGCAGGATCGGCCGCGCGACCAGCAGCGCCAGCAGCCCGGTGCCCGCGGCACCGGCCGCCAGGGCCAGCAGCGGGTGCCAGCCGAAATGGCTGGGCAGCACCGCCGAGGCGTAGGCCCCCAGGCCCACGAAGCCGGCGTGGCCCAGGCTGATCTGGCCCGCGTAGCCGATCAGCAGGTTCAGGCTGAGGACGATCACGGCATTGATGCACATGCGGATGACAATGTCCAGGTAATAGCTGTTGGGCGCCAGGAAGGGCGCCGCGACCAGCGCCAGGGCCAGGACGGCCAGGCCGATGAGGGAACGTCCGCGCATGGTCACACCCGCTCCGTGGAGAGGCCGCCGAACAGGCCGCGCGGCATGAAGAACAGGATCAGCAGAATCAGCACGAAGGGGATGGCGTCCTTGTACGCCGACGAGACATAGCCCGCCCCCATGGCTTCCAGCACGCCGACCAGCAGACCGCCGACCACCGCGCCCAGGCCGCTGCCCAGGCCGCCGACCACCGCCGCCACGAAGCCCTTCAAGCCCAGCATGATGCCCACATCGTAGGACGTCAGCGTGATCGGCGTGATGAGGATGCCGCCGAGCGCGCCGAGCGCGGCCGCCAGGGCGAAGCTCATGAGCAGAACCCAGCCGGTGCTGACGCCCACCAGTTGCGCGGCAACCCGGTTGTAGGCCGTGGCCAGCATGGCCTTGCCCGCCAACGTGCGGCTGAAGAAATACCAGAGCAGCGCCACCACCAAGGCCGTCACGCCGAACACCCAGAAGCTCTGGGGCTGCAGCGTCGCGCCCAGGAGCGACAGGGGCGCGTGGTCGGAAAACGGCGGCAGGCTGTGGGCGCCCTTGCCCAGCCAGACCTGGATCAGGCCGCGCAACACCAGCGAGGCGCCGATGGTGATGATGATCAGGGTGACCGTGTCGGCGTCCTTGACCGGCTCGATGGCGCACTTTTCGAGCAGCACCCCGACGAGGGCCGGCAGCAGCACGGCCAGCGCGAAGGCGGGCGCCCAGTGCAGACCCGCCTGGGTGAAGAACACCGCCAGCATGCCGCCCAGCATGATGAATTCGCCCTGGGCGAAATTGATCACGTGGCTGGCGTTGTAGATCAGGTTGAAGCCCAGGGCGGCCAGGGCGTAGGTCGCTCCGACGGTCAGGCCCGAAAACAGGAACTGCAGAAACTCCGCATGCACGGCATGTCTCCTCGCCAGGATTCGGCGCCGTTCCGCACGCTGCGGAAGGATTTCGATCCCGATGTATTACAAATCCATTTTTTAAATATCGGATTTGGTATCGAAGAAAACATAGAGGACTTGGCTGGCCCGATCAATAGCGGCTGATGAATAACCCACACCTATTCGGGAAAACCATCAACTCTTGGCCGGGATCAACTGATCGATTCATCGGACCAGCCTCTGGATCGAGGCGATCCCGAACAACACGCAAATCCTGCTGTTTGCTTCAAATTTGTATCATCAAAGCGCGAAAAATCGTCCTGCCCGGCCGGGAGGCCCGGACGCGGCGCCGGCCGGCGCTGGCATCAGAGCGAGATCGAGACCAGCGGATCGTCGGAGGGAAAGCGCTCGAAGCCGTCTTCCAGGCGCTCGGGCACCGTGCCGTCGGCCAGCCGCATGTGGGCGTCCAGATGCCATTCGGACGGCTCGGCCAGGCGGCGGTACAGCTCGCGGCACACCATGCGCGCGGACTGCCCGGGCCAGTCCGGCGGCAGCAGGACTTCCGGCAGTTCCGGATCGCGCAGCAGCAGGCGGCGGTAATCGTGGATCATCAGCACCCGCGTCAGGAAGGCTTCCTCGGGCTCCAGGCGGACCCGGCGGTCGCGCCGCAGTTCGGCCAGGATCGGCAGGTAGTCGGCCACGAAGGCGGCATAGGACTCGGCCAGGCGCTCCAGGTTCCAGGCGCGGGCCACCAGGTCGGCGTCGGACGCCGTCAGGGTGATGCGCGCGTCGGCGGCCAGCAGGGGCAGCAGGCTGCCCAGCATGTCGCCCAGGCCGTCGGCCTCCAGCGCATCATAGACGGCTTCCAGGTGCGTCGAGGGGTGCACGAAGCAATCGCTCCCCAGGCTGCCGAAGCCCTGCCACAGCAGGGCCTGGCGCAGGCGGTCCCGCTGCCGGGCGTCGAGCTCGCCGACGACCAGGATCAGGCGCCAGCGGCGGTCCCAGATCGGCGCGTGGGACGAATAGATGTGGCGCGAAGCTTCCTCGAAGCGCAGGCGCCCCGAGTCGGTCAGCACGTATTCCGCCCGGCGCCCGTGCGTGTCGGCCCGCAGCCACTTTTCCTTGCCGAGGCGGAACACCGACGTGCGCACCAGGCGCTCGTTCAGGCCCAAAGGTTCGAGCAGCTGGATCAGGCTGCCCAGCCAGATCCGCCCACCGCGCGGCAGCACGGCATCGCCGAAGACCGACATGATCAGCGAACCCGCGCGCACCCGCTGCTGTTGGCGAAAACGGTCGATGCGATGCTGGATGGCGGGGATCAAGGCGGTCAGGACATGGGTTTCAGGATTGGCGGCCTTCGGATCGGACATTCTGGATGGCGAAGAATCCTTCCTTGTGGATGAGTTCGTCCTTCGCGCCCAGAGATTTGACCGCCGCGACACAGGCGTCCACGAATCCCGGGCTGCCTGCGATGAAAATACTGTGCGCGGACAGATCGGGATACAGGCCGGGCAGGATCGTGTCGATATGGCCCTCCAGGTAGCCTTCCCGCTGTTCGCGCGTGAGGGTTATTTTATAGTCGAAATTGCGATGTTTGGTGCGCCACCAGGCCATCATGCCCTGGCCATAGACGTCTTCGGCGGTGCGCGCCGAGAAGATCAGGTCCACCTTCTTGCGGTAGCCGCGCCGCAGCGCGGCCTCGGCCAGGTCCAGGATCGGCGCCAGCCCCGTGCCCGCCGCCAGGCAGAGCACCGGGGTTTCCGCGGACGGATCGCCGATGAACGTGCCGTAGGCGCCATTGATCTTGACGCTGTCTCCGACCCGCAGGGTGTCGTGAATCCAGGCGCTGGTGACCCCGTCATCGGCGCGCGCGACCTGCAGGGTGATCTCGCCATCGGGCCGGGGCGCGTTGGCGATCGAATAGGCCCGCCGGGGAATGTCGGTGCGCTCGTCGCCCAGGGTGACATACTGGCCCGGCCAGTAACGGATCGGCTGGCCCACCGGGCGCAGGCGGATCTCCAGGGTGCGCCGGGCCACCTCGCGGCGCTCGATCAGGACGAACAGTGCGCCTTCCCGGGGCGGAAACAGCTTCGGCCGCGCATCGGCCGTGCCCCATTCGATCACCATCTCGTCGGAAATCGGCTTGGCCATGCACATCAGGCCGTAGCCCTGGCGGCGCTCCTCGGCCGACAGGGCCATGTCCAGCACCATTCCCTGGTCATACTGGCCTTCCAGGACCCGGACCTTGCATTCGCCGCAAGCGCCGGCGCGGCAGTTGTTGGGCAGCGCGTAGCCGGCCTTCTCCAGGGCCATCAGGACCGTGTCGCTGTCCTTGCATTCCACGGACTTTCCGGAGGGTTGGATGATGATGCGTGACATGAGGTTTCCGTTTCTTTCGACTGTCTGGGGGCGGCCCCGCCGCGAGGAGCGCGGCCGGGGCCGGCATGCGACCGCAAGGGAGGAGGGCGCGCGACAGCGCCCCTTCCCCGCGGGTCAGAACACCGGGATGATGTCCTGCATTTCCACGTCCGAGACCTCGTGGCCGGTGATCCCGACTTCGGGGATGGCCGGGAACGGAATGCCGTAGCGATCCAGGACGCCCTTGAGATTCAGCATCGCGTTCTTCCAGTTCTCGAGCTTGGCCTCGTAGGTGGGGATGCCGAAACCGGCATCGCGGGCGATGGCCTCGGCCTCGCGCTGCGTGGCGATGAAGTCCTCGGGCAGGTCCCAGAACTCCATCGGCGGCTCGAACAGGACGGCCGACAGAAACAGATAGCCCGCGCGAATCTGCTTGGTGACGATCGACTTGTGCTCTTCGCTCAGCCCCGGATAGTCGCGCTCCATCACCGCCATGCAGATCGCCATGTGGCGGCCCTCGTCGCGGCCGATGTTCTTGAAGGCTTCCTTGAAGACCGGCTCGCGCGAGTTCTCGTACATCTGCTTGAAGATGGTGGCGGCGGCGATCTCCCCCATCAGGAAGGAGCTGAACAGCACCGCCAGGTCGTACTTGGGTACGGCATTCTTGTAACCGTTCCAGTAACGCGCGCCGTTGAAATACAGCCACTTGGCATTTTTCTGCAGGCGGCGGCCGATGTCGGTCTTGGGCTCGTAGGTGAGGGGATCGGGGTGGTCGAGCAGCTTGGTGATCGACAGGCCGCACATGATCTCGTGGTTCTGCTCGTCGCTGGTGACCGAGAAGAAGCACTTGCGCACGGGATCCTCTTCGTGGACCTCGTAGGTCTTGATCAGGGCCTCGGCGAAGACCGGAGGCGCGGACGCGTCGAATACCGACAGCAGCGTCCACCAGTAGGCGATGCATTCGCGCTCTTCCCAGGAATAGCTCTCGACATCGAGCGTATCCCAGGGCAGTTTCTCGGGTTCCCAGTATTCCCTGAGCGAGGCTTCCCAGACTTCTTGCAGCTTCTGGGTCTTGCGGTGCCAGGACAGGGGGTAGACGTTGGGCTGTTCAATTTCGGGTGGAAATTCCATCTTGTCCGAAAAGCGTTCCTTGCTGGACATGAAAGGGCTCCTTTGGATGGGTGTACGAGGGTCGGACGGATTCTGGTCCTTTTGTCCCGATTCGGATCGGGCACGGCTCAATCATGTTACTTGAACAGAGCTTCTGTCAAATTATTTGTATCGCTTATGATCTAGGGTTTTCCTGAATGAATGAATATCCAAGTCGAATGCACGAATGAATTCTCTATGAAACCATTGATTTTCCTTGTTATTCGATTCCTTGATGAATCCATCATGAAATCAGATAAATTAGGTTTGATTGAAAAGTTGCTTTCCAGAAGTGATACATTAATCAACATCAAATATAAAGTTTCGTATTTCTAAAGGAATGCCGCCCCCCACGGGCCGGCACTGGAGACTCCCCATGTCGCACCCCCTGCTGGACCAGCACCGCCCCCTGCTCGACCGCGCGCTCGAGGCCATCGCCACCCGCGGCTACTGGTCGGCCTATGCCGAATCCCCCAGCCCCAAGGCCTACGGCGAAGGCGCGCCCGAGGCCGGCCGCGCCGCCTTCGAGGCCCATCTGGGCAAGCCCTTCGAACTCGGCCAGCCGGGCCAGTGCGGCTGGCACGACGGCGAGACTTCACCTTACGGCGTCCCCCTGGACATCCGCTATCCCCGGTCCGATCCTCAGGCCCTGGTGCGGGCGGCCCTGGCGGCGATGCCCGCCTGGCAGGCGCTGGGCGCCGAGGGCCGGGTCGGCATCTGCCTGGAAATCCTGCAGCGGCTGAACCGCCAGAGCTTCGAGATCGCCCACGCGGTCATGATGACCAGCGGCCAGGGCTGGATGATGGCCTTCCAGGCGGGCGGCCCCCACGCCCAGGACCGCGGACTGGAGGCCGTGGCCTACGCCTGGCGCGAAATGTCGTTCATCCCCGCCGAGTCCGTCTGGGAGAAACCGCAGGGCAAGCACCCCGCCCTGGTCATGCGCAAGCACTATGAAATCGTCGGCCGGGGTGTCGGTGTGGTCATCGGCTGCGCCACCTTCCCCACCTGGAACACCTATCCGGGACTGTTCGCGGCCCTGGCCACCGGCAACCCCGTGATCCTGAAACCTCACGGCAACGTCGTCCTGCCCGCCGCCATCACGGTCCGCACGATCCGCGCCGTGCTAGCCGAGAACGGTCTGGACCCGGACCTGGTCACCCTGTGCCTGCCGCCCGACCACGAGGCCGCGCACGCGCTGTACACCCATCCGGAAGTCCGCTCGATCGATTACACGGGCGGCAATGTTTTCGGTCAGTGGCTGCTGGACCACTGCCGCCAGGCCCAGGTTTACGCGGAACTCGCCGGTGTGAACGGCATCGTGATCGACTCCACCGACGACTACGCGGGCATGCTGCGCAACCTGGCCTTCACCCTGTCGCTCTATTCCGGACAGATGTGCACGACCTCCCAGGCGATCATCATCCCGGCGCAGGGCATCGACACCGACCAGGGCCGCAAGTCCTTCGACCAGGTCGGCCAGGACCTGGCCCAGGCGATCGAACGCTTCCTGGAAAAGCCGGAAACCGCCCTGGCCGTGCTGGGGGCGATCCAGTCCGACGCCACGCTGGCCCGCATCGACGAGGCGGCCGGCGGCGGCATGGGCCGGATCGTTCTGGCGCCCCGGACGCCGCATTACGAGGAATTCCCCCGGGCACGGGCGCGCACGCCGGTCCTGCTGGCCTGCGACGCACGGGACACGGAACACTATGCCCGGGAACAGTTCGGCCCCATCAGCTTCCTGGTGCGCGCCGACGATACGGACGCCGCCCTGGCGCTGGCCGAGGATCTGACGCGCCGGCACGGCGCGCTGACGCTCGCGATCTACAGCACCCGCGAAGCCGTGCTGGACGCCGCCGTCCAGGTTTCCTGGCGGGCCAGGGTCGCCCTGTCCATCAATCTGACGGGCGGGGTCTTCGTGAACCAGTCGGCCGCCTTCTCCGATTTCCACGGGACGGGCGGCAACCCGGCAGCCAACGCCTCGTATGCGGACTCGGCCTTCGTGGCCAACCGCTTCCGGGTCGTGCAGCGCCGCCGCCACGCCTGAAGACCGTCCATCCCGATCCGCGAGGGCCCGAGTCTATGACCTACCAGAACATCCGCTTTTCCATCGACGGGGGTATTGCCCGCCTGACCCTGGCGCGTCCAGACAAGCTCAACAGCTTCACCGAAGCCATGCATCTCGAAGCGCGCGACGCGCTGGACCGGGTCCAGCGTGACGGCGCGGCCCGTGTACTGGTCCTGGGCGGCGCGGGGCGCGGTTTCTGCGCGGGCCAGGATCTGGGCGACCGCGCCATGCAGATCGGCGCCGGCCAGGCGCCCGACCTGGGCGCCACCGTCGAGACTTTCTACAAGCCGCTGATCCTCGCCCTGCAGAACCTGCGGGTTCCGACCCTGGCGGCCGTCAATGGGATCGCCGCCGGCGCGGGAGCCTCCATCGCCCTGGCCTGCGACCTGGTCGTCGCCGCCGAATCCGCCTATTTCCTGCAGGCTTTCAGCAAGGTCGGCCTGATCCCCGACACCGGCGGCACCTGGCTGCTGCCCCAGCGCGTCGGCATGGCGCGCGCCATGGGCCTGGCCCTGCTGGCCGAACGGCTGCCCGCGCGCCAGGCGGCCGACTGGGGCCTGATCTGGTCCTGCGTCGCCGACGACGCCTTCGAGGCCGAGATCGACCGGCTGGCCACCCGGTTGGCCCAGGCGCCGACCCGGGCGCTGGTGCGCACCCGCCAGGCCATGCAGGCCGCCGCCTCGCACACACTGGAACAACAACTCTCGATGGAGGCCGGCATCATGCGCGAACTGGGCTGGCGGTCCGACTACGCGGAGGGCGTCGCCGCCTTCCTGGAAAAACGTCCCGCCCGCTTCACGGGGGAATGAGCGCATGACCGCCCTGGACCCCAGCACCCCCGTCGCCGTGATCGGCGCCGGCACGATGGGCGCCGGTATCGCCCAGGTCGCCGCCCTGGCCGGCCATCCCGTCCGCCTGCACGACACCCGTCCCGGCGCCGCGGCCCAGGCGATCGCCGGCATCCGGGACGGCCTGAACGTCCTGGCGGCCAAGGGCCGGCTGGACGCCGGCCGGGCGGAATCCGCCGGCCAGGCCCTGGGCGCCGCGGACGCCCTCGATGGCCTGGCCGGCTGCGGGCTGGTCATCGAGGCCATCGTCGAACGGCTCGACGCCAAGGCCGCCCTGTTCGGCGCGCTCGAAGCCATCGTGGCGCCAGGCTGCCTGCTCGCCACCAACACCTCGTCCATCCCGGTCACGGCCATCGGCGCGGGCCTGCGCCACCCCGAACGCCTGGGCGGCCTGCACTTCTTCAACCCGGCGCCGCGCATGCCACTGGTCGAGATCGTCTCCGGCCTGGACACCGATCCGGCCACGGCTCGCGCACTGGCCGACACCGCGGCGGCCTGGGGCAAAACGCCGGTGTTCGCCCGCTCCACGCCCGGCTTCATCGTCAACCGCGTAGCCCGCCCCTTCTACGCCGAAGGCCTGCGCCTGCTGCAGGAACAGGTCCTGGACCCGGCCACGCTGGACCACGTCATGCGCGCCTGCGGCGGCTTCCGCATGGGGCCGTGCGAGCTGACCGACCTGATCGGCCAGGACATCAACGCCGCCGTCTCCCGCAGCGTCTGGACGGCCTTCCACCACGCGCCGCGTTTCGAGCCGTCCCTGCTGCAGCAGGAACTGGTCGACGGCGGGCGCCTGGGACGCAAATCCGGGCGCGGCTTCCACGACTACCGCCCGGGCGCGCCAGCGCCCGCGCCGCGGCTGGCCGCTCCACGACCTTGTCCGGAAGCCCTCTCGATCCATGGCGACGCCCCCCTGGCGCGGGCGCTGGCCGACCGCCTGCGGGCGCGCGGCGTCGCGTTCGACGCCGCCCCCGCCGCCAGGGACGGGCGTGTCGCGCAGGCCGGCGATGCCGTCCTGTACCTGACCGACGGCCGCAGCGCCACCGAGCGCGCCCGCGACCTGGACCAGCCCGCCACGCTGCTGCTGGACCTGGCACTGGATCCGGCCACGGCCGCCTGCCTGCCCCTGGCCGCCGCCCGGCAATGCCCGGAACCGGCGCGCCGGGACGCCATCGGCCTGCTCCAGGCGGCGGGCTTCGACGCCGCCCCCATCCAGGATGCGCCCGGCATGGTGGTCATGCGCACCGTCGCCATGCTGATCAACGAAGCCGCCGACACAGTCCATCAGGGCGTCTGCGACGCCGCCGACCTCGACCTGGCCATGCGGCTGGGCGTGAACTATCCGCTGGGACCGCTGGACTGGTGCAACCGCATCGGCGCCGCTACGATCGGCGCGGTCCTGAACCATCTGCGCCGCAGCGACGGCGAACGCTATCGCCCCTGCATCGCCCTGCAATCCGCCATCCACTCGGGAAAACCACTCCATGACGCATGAAGCCCTCGCCCCCCAGACCCTGGCCGAAACCGTGGCCGCCGCCATGTGGTCCCGAGACCGCGCCGCGCAGTCGCTGGACATGCGCCTGGACTCCATCGCCCCCGGCAGCGCCCGGCTGTCGATGACCGTGCGCGACGACATGCTCAACGGCCATGGCATCTGCCACGGCGGCATGATCTTCACGCTGGCCGACACCGCCTTCGCCTACGCCTGCAACAGCGACAACCACAATACGGTGGCCTCGGCCTGCCACATCGATTTCCTGGCGCCCGCCCGCGAAGGCGACCGCCTGCAGGCGCGCGCGGAGGCCCGGACCCAGGGTGGGCGTACCGGGGTGTACGACATCACGGTCCACAACCTGACGGCGGGCCGCGACGTCGCGCTGTTCCGCGGCAAGTCCCACCGCATCCAGGGCATGGTGACCGACACCCCGCCCCTGGGCGCCCCGCAGGGCCCGTCCAGCGCGAACAGATCCTGATCGGCCCGCCACGACCCGAATCACGAGACAAGGAGACAAACATCATGCCCGTCAAGACCGCCCAAGCCGGGGACCTGGAGCCCATCGAGACCGCCAGCCGCGACGAAATCGCCGCGCTGCAGCTCGAACGCCTGCGCCAGACCCTGCGCCACGCCTACGACAACGTTCCGCACTACCGCCAGGCATTCGAGGCGCGCGGCGTCCATCCCGACGACCTGCGACGCCTGGAGGACATCCGCAAGTTTCCCTGCACCACCAAGGAAGACCTGCGGCGCAACTATCCCTTCGGCATGTTCGCCGTACCCCGGGAACGCCTGGCCCGCCTGCACGCCTCGTCGGGCACGACCGGCAAGCCCACAGTCGTCGGCTACACACTGAAGGACATCGACACCTGGGCCCAGCTGGTGGCCCGGTCGATCCGCGCGGCGGGCGGCCGCGCGGGCGACACCGTTCACGTCGCCTACGGCTACGGCCTGTTCACCGGCGGGCTGGGCGCCCACTACGGGGCGGAACGCGCCGGCTGTACCGTCATCCCCATGTCCGGCGGGCAGACCGAGAAGCAGGTGCAGCTGATCATGGACCTGCGGCCCGACATCATCATGGTGACGCCCTCCTATTCACTGGTCATCGCGGAAGAATTCGATCGCCAGGGAATCGCCCCCGAGGACATTTCCCTGAAGGCCGGGATCTTCGGCGCGGAACCCTGGGGCGAAGGCATGCGCGCCGAGATCGAGCGCAAGCTGGGACTGGACGCCGTGGACATCTATGGCCTGTCCGAGGTCATGGGCCCGGGTGTCGCTTCCGAGTGCATCGAAACCAAGGACGGCCCGGTGATCTGGGAAGATCACTTCTATCCGGAAATCATCGATCCGGCCACCGGCGAACCGGTGGCCGACGGCGAAGAGGGCGAACTGGTCTTCACCTCGCTCACCAAGGAAGCCCTGCCCATCGTGCGTTACCGCACCCGCGACCTCACCCGGCTGCTGCCTCCGACCGCCCGCAGCTTCCGCCGCATGGGCCGCATCACCGGCCGCAGCGACGACATGCTGATCATCCGGGGGGTGAACGTGTTCCCTACCCAGATCGAAGAGCAGATCCTGCGCGACCCGATCTTCAACGGCATCTACCAGATCGTCGTCACGCGCACCAACCACCTGGATCAGGTGGAGATCCGCTGCGAACTGCAGCACGAGGCCAACGGCGCCAGCACCGAGGCCGTGGACCAGTCCGTCCGCCGCCTGCAGCACCACATCAAGACCAACATCGGCATCTCGACCAAGGTCACCGTCCTGCGCTACGGCGAACTGCCGCGCACCCAGACCGGCAAGGCCCGCCGCGTGTTCGATGAACGCCCCAGGCAATCATAAGGAAGACCCATGGACGCTTTTCTCTGCGACGCGGTGCGCACCCCCGTCGGCCGCTACGGCGGCGCTCTGGCCGGCGTGCGTGCCGACGACCTGGCCGCGCTGCCGCTGCGCGCCTTGATGGAGCGCCACCCCGGCCTCGACTGGTCGGCCCTCGACGACGTCCTCCTCGGCTGCGCCAACCAGGCCGGCGAGGACAACCGCAACGTGGCCCGCATGGCCGCGCTGCTGGCCGGCCTGCCCCTGTCCGCCCCCGGCGCCACGATCAACCGCCTGTGCGGGTCGGGCATGGACGCCATCGGCATGGCCGCCCGCGCCATCCGCGCGGGGGAGGCCCACCTGATGATCGCCGGCGGCGTCGAATCCATGTCGCGCGCGCCCTTCGTCATAGCCAAGGCCGAGCAGGCCTGGTCGCGCCAGGCGGCGATGTACGACACCACCATCGGCTGGCGCTTCGTCAACCCGCGCCTCGCTCAGGCGCACGGCACGCATTCCATGCCGGAGACGGCGGACAACGTCGCCGGGGAATTCGGCGTCTCGCGCGCCGACCAGGACGCCTTCGCGCTGCGCAGCCAGCAACGCTGGGCGCGCGCCCGGGCGGCCGGCCTCTTCGCGGACGAGATCGTGCCGGTGCGCATCGCGCGCCGCAAGGCCGACGACCTGGTCATCGACACGGACGAGCATCCCCGGCCCGACGCGAGCGCCGAGGCCCTGGCGCGCCTGCGCGGCATCAACGGACCGGACCTGAGCGTCACGGCGGGCAACGCCTCGGGCGTCAACGACGGCGCCTGCGCCGTGCTGCTGGCCTCCGGCGAAGCGGCGCGGCGGCACGACCTGACGCCCCGCGCCCGCATCCTGGGCATGGCGGTGGCGGGGGTGGCTCCGCGCATCATGGGCATCGGCCCGGTTCCAGCCGTGCGCAAGGCGCTGGCCCTGACCGGCCTGACACTGGAACAGATGGACGTGATCGAGCTCAACGAGGCCTTCGCCGCCCAGTCGCTGGCGGTGATGCGCGAACTTGGACTGCCCGATGACGCTCCGCACGTGAATCCGAATGGCGGCGCGATCGCCATCGGCCATCCGCTGGGCATGAGTGGCGCCCGGCTGATCACCACCGCCAGCGCCGAACTGACCCGGACCGGCGGCCGTTACGCCCTGTGCGCCATGTGCATCGGCGTGGGCCAGGGCATCGCCATGATCATCGAAAATACCCACACCCAAGGAGACACACCATGAAAGCATCGACACGGCGCTGGATGACCGGCTTCGCGCTGGCCGCCTTCGGTTTCACCGCCCAGGCGGCCGACCCCATCAAGATCGGCTCGGTCCTGTCGGCCACCGGCCCCGCGGCCTTCCTGGGCGACCCCGAGGTCAAGACCCTGGAAATGTACGTCGAGTCCATCAACAAGGCGGGCGGCCTGCTGGGCCGGCCGCTGCAGCTCGTGCACTACGACGACGGCAGCGACGCGAACAAGGCCAACAGCTTCGCCAAGCGCCTGATCTACGACGACCAGGTCGACGTCATCATCGGCGGCACCACGACGGGGTCCACCATGTCCATGGATCCGCTGGCCGAAAAGGCGGGCGTCCCCTTCATTTCCCTGGCGGGCGCGGTCGTCATCATCGATCCGGTGAAGAAGTGGCTGTTCAAGACCCCGCACACCGACCGCATGGCCGCCGAAAAAGTCTTCGAGGACATGAAGAAGCGCGGCTACACCAAGATCGCCCTGCTCAGTGAGACCAGCGGCTTCGGCCAGTCCGGCAAGAAGGAATCCGAACTGGTCGCGCCCAACTACGGCATCCAGATCGTGGCCAACGAGACCTACGGCCCCAAGGATACCGACATGAGCCCGCAGCTCACCAAGATCAAGAATGACCCCGCCGTCCAGGCCGTGCTGGTCTTCGGCCTGGGCCAGGGACCGGCGCTGGTCACCCGCAACTACAAGCAGTTGAACGTGCAACTGCCGCTCTACCACGCGCACGGCGTGTGCTCGAACGAGTTCATCAAGCTGGCCCGCGACGCGGCCGAAGGCGTGCGCCTGCCCTGCGCGGCGCTGGTCGTCGCCGACAAGCTGCCCGACAGCGACGCCCAGAAGCCGGTCGTCACGGCCTACGCCAAGGCGTTCCAGGCACGCTGGAAAGCCGAAGTCTCGACTTTCGGCGGCCACGCCTATGACGGCCTGATGCTCTACGCCGACGCGGTCAAGCGGGCCGGCGGCACCGACAAGTCCAAGGTGCGCGATGCCCTCGAGCAGACCAAGGGCTACGTCGGCACGGGCGGGGTGGTGAACATGTCCGCGACCGATCACATGGGTCTGGACCTGAGCGCCTTCCGCATGCTCGAGATCCACAATGGCGACTGGAAGCTGATCGACTGAGCGCGGGCCTGCGCGCGAAAGACCGCCCTGTCCGGACGGGCGCGGCCCGGAGAACGGACGGCGGTTCATCCTCGAGTAGCCCCGGCCCGCGATTTCCGCGACACTATCCGTCGTGACGCACGCATCGTCGCGGATCGGGTGAATGACAAGCGACAGACCCTCCCCCGAGCCCCGCCGGCGCAACCGGCGGGGCCTTTCATTTCAGCTTCGCCGGCCCGCCGGCGACCGCGCGCACCCGGAACGCAAAGGAAGGAACGCCTATGAAAACCATCGGCCTGATCGGAGGCATGAGCTGGGAATCCACCATCCCGTACTACCGGCAAATCAACGAAGCCGTCAAACAGCGGCTCGGCGGATTGCATTCGGCGCGCATCGTGCTCTACAGCGTGGATTTCCACGCCATCGAGCAGCTCCAGCATGCCGGGCAATGGGAGCGGGCGGGCGCATTGCTGGCCGATGTCGCGGGCAGGCTCGAAGCGGCCGGCGCGGACGGGCTGGTGCTATGCACCAACACCATGCACAAGGTGGCCGACCGGATCGAAGCCGCGGTCGGCATCCCCCTGCTGCATATTGCCGATCCGACCGCGGCGGCCATCAAGGCGGCGGGATATGCCACCGTCGGGTTGCTGGGCACACGCTTCACGATGGAACAGGCGTTCTACCGCGAACGGCTCGAAGCGCGGCACGGGCTGCGGGTCCTGATCCCGGAGGACGCGGATCGTCATACGGTTCATCGCATCATCTACGAAGAGCTGTGCCTGGGCCGCGTCGAGGACGGCTCGCGCGACGCCTACCGGGACATCATCCGCCGCCTGGCCGCGAACGGGGCGCAAGCCATCATCCTCGGCTGCACGGAAATTTCGCTGCTGATCGAAGCGCGGCACGCCGACGTTCCCTTGTTCGACACCACTCGCCTGCATGCGCTCCATGCGGCGGATTGGGCATGCGGAGCGTGTGCGAACGCCGATTCATAGCCCGGGGCGCCCGGCGGCTCAAGCCGTGGCATCCCTCCGCGTCGCGGCTTGCAAGCCGCGCCGATCCGCCAGGCACGGGCCAGTCCGCGCCGTGTCCGGGCTCATCCCCCCAGCGCCGCCGAAACCCTTCGGCCGGCTGCCCGCAAGGCCTCGGCGGCCGGGCCGTCCGGATCGGCCCGCAGGGAACCGGCATGCCCCACCAGCGTCAGGGCCAGCAGCAACTGGCCCTGCGCGTCGAACACCGGCACGCTGAACGCGTTGATGCCCGGGACGTGTTCGCCTTCCACCATCGCCAGGCCGCGTGAGCGGATGTCGCGCCGCGCGGCGGCGGGAAGCCGCCTGAACGGCGGATCCTGCCAGGCGGCGAAGACGCGTCCCGTGGCCGAGGATTCCAGGTCGAACAAGGCGCCTTCGGCCACGCCGACGGACACCCCCCGGCCGGGCTGGCAGACCCGGACGGCGGTCACCCCGCCCTGCCCGCGCACCGCGACGAAGCAGGTCTCGCCCAGCGTCTGCGCCAGCGCGCGGGCCTCCGCCCCGGCCAGCCGCAGGGGATCCTGGCGCGACAACCAGGCCAGCGCCAGGTCGCGCACGGCCGGGCCGACATCGTACTGGCCCGTGCGCGCATCCTGGACGACCCAGCCGGCGCGCGCCAGGCTGACCAGATAGCGGTAGGCCTTGGCCCGGTGCATCCCCGCGCGCCGGGCCAGATCCGACAGGCCGCACGGCGCGCCCCCGTCCGCCAGCAGGCGGAACAGCGCCAGTCCCACCTCCACCGACTGGATGCCCGGAATGTCGCCCGGCTGGCCGCCCGCGTCGGCAGAAGCCGGACCGATCGATTCATGGGGAAAAACTGTTGGACGCATCGTTCGCCAGGTCTTAGATTGATATTGTTGTTTAAACATTAACGCTGTTAATCATTATATAACACTCTCGGAGACCCTGATGAAGAACCCCATCACCTTCCCCAAGGCCGAAGGCATCCACACCCGCCAGGCCCACTGCGACATTCCCGACGGCCTGTATGAACGCGAACACGGCCGCAACGGCTTCTTCGGCCCGGCCAGCCACATCCTCCACACGCACAAGCCCACCGGCTGGACGAAATGGGAGGGCCCGTTCGAGCTCACCCTGCTGGACCTGAACAACCTGGACGACAGCGCCCCCTGCCCCTGGAAGGCGCGGCGCTTCATGCACAACGGCCAGACTCAGGTCTGTTTCTGGAAATTCGACGTGTCCATGCCGGACCTGGCGCGCAACGGCGACGGCGACATGATCCTGTTCTTCCACCGGGGCGAGGGCGAGTTCTTCTGCGACTACGGCCACATGAGCTACCGCGAGGGCGACTACATCAACATCCCGCGCGGCACGACCTGGCGCCTGGAAACCGCCGTGCGCAACGAGGTTCTGACCATCGAGGCCACCGAGGACCTGTTCCAGTTGCCGGAGCGCGGCATCACCGGCCGCCATGCGCAATTCGACCTGGCCGTGCTGGATACGCCCAAGATCGACGAGGCTTACAAGGCCCAGTACGGCGAGCATGAAACCCGCGTGCGCGCCAAGCGCCGCCAGCAGGTCACGACGGTGACCTTCCCCTACAACTTCCTGGATACGGCCGGCTGGCACGGCGACTGCGTGCCGGTGAAACTGAACTGGCGCGACATCCGCGAGCTGCTGTCGGACCGCTATCACCTGCCGCCGACGGTGCACGCGACCTTCCTGTCGAATACCATCATCGTCTGCACCTTCGCCCCGCGCCCCATCGAAAGCGACCCAGGCGCGCTGAAGGTGCCCTTCTATCACAACAACGACGAATTCGACGAGTCGATCTTCTACCACCAGGGCAATTTCTTCAGCCGCGACAACATCAAGCCGGGCATGTTCACGCTGCACCCCTCGGGCTTCCACCACGGCCCGCACCCCAAGGCGTTCGCGGCCGCCGCGGCCAACAACAAGGGCGAACGCAAGTACACCGACGAGGTCGCGGTGATGATCGATTCGCGCTATCCGCTGGAACTGGATACCCTGCCCGAAGGGGTCAAGGTGCCGGGGTATCTGGATTCGTGGAAGGAGTGAGCGTCTGAGCAGATTGCCGGGCAGGTATCTTGCAATCGGCGTGGTTTCAGTTCTTAAGACGGGGAGCCGAGTGGGAGGCATGGCGCCACCCGACTCCCCTCGATCGTTTTTGATCGATGGGGGCAGGGGTCAGTCTATCGCTTCGCCGGATCGAAGTGCTTCTGCATCGGAGGGCGATCCGGGCGCGGCGAAGGCGCGCCCGGGTCTCTGGATTCATGAAGTGCGCGAGCGCCCGGACACATCGCCCTCCTGGAAAGATATTCTTCTCTGGATCGTGCGCTTATTTTTACTGCTCAGAAAGACCGCGTCCTCGACCGTGACCCGGCCATCGGCCGCGACCTGCAATTTCAGGTGCGCCTCCTGGGCTTTATAGTGGCGTGTCCCACTCATATTCGATGATGAATCTGGGTCATGAATGATTTCCAGCGCATCCTCGCGGGTCGCTGCATCCATTACCTGGCCAGTAGCATTGGGCAGATCGATATCCTTGATCACATCGACCTGAACCAGGATTTCCCCATCCTCGCTTCTGCTCACTGCGTAGCTCATCGACACCCCCCCTCCTGGCACACCCCAGCCGTCTACCTCCCGGGTGGTGGCGGCAGCGTCGCCAATGTATCCACTAGTCGTCTGATTGCAGATTTCCCTGATGCGCTTTTGTTGTTCGTGATTCGCGTTGAGCTGATCCAGTGCTCGATCAAAGTTCTGTTTTTTCTGCGCAGCCTGATCCACGTTGCCTTCATCAGGGTCTTCCAGCAGCATCCCCCCCACGACATACTTGCCGCGGAGAATATCCGCTTCCAACTGCTCATCGCCAGTTCGTATCTCGAAGCCGCTGGCCTCGCGCCCCCAGTAGTCATTACGATTCAGTTCTTGAGCCAATCTCGTCCGGTCCAGCGATACACGCTGGAAACTCAGGAAAAATTCCAGCTTCGGCCTATCGGCCAGATCCAGGGTATAGGAAATCTTGTCATCGGCTTCCTCGATCTTGAAGCGCGCTTTGTCGCTGCGGTTCACGATCCCGTACAAGGCACGGAAACTTTCAACCTTTTGAGCATAAGGCGCAATGGGCGAATGCAAGTCGTACAAATAGCGACTCGCGTTCAGGCGTGCCTCAAACGACATCCCTGCCCAGGAAGAGGCAAAGACGGTCCGGGCGCTAGCGCCCGGACTCTCAGCGGGCAAACCGTAACTCCTCGCCATGGCCGCATGGAAATCCGGCGACAGCGCCCGGATAGGCGCCGCCCCGGGATTCGAGTCCATCGGTCCGACGGGAGGCACGGCACGAGACAAGACCGTCTTGATACCGTTGAGCTGGCGAACGGTCATCGCAAGCTGATCCCTGACCGCCTGCTGGTGACCAGGCGCATCCGCTTCCATGATGAATTCATTCAGCAGGTGATCCAGCAACCGCGGATCGATCTTCTTGAGAGATGATTCCCGGCCCAGCATCGCCAATCTCAAGTCATCCACGAATCTTCGGTCGTATTCCTCCAGGCTCAACTTGTTCTTCCCCCCCTCTCCCTCACTCTCCCTCACTCTCTCACGCAGACGGCCCAGATCGGACAGGCCCCGCAGCCGCTCCACCAGATCCTGCTCGTTCACAGATTCTTGGGCCAGGGCCGACAGCAGGTTCTCCAGATTCCCGACCACCATGCGCTTGTCCGGATCCATCCCGGCACGCGACAGTACGATGCGCTTGCAGTCTTCGTCGCGCACCGTCAGGCCATGCCCCGTCAGATTGCCGCAGCGGCCCAGCAGGAGCAACGTCTCATCATCCAGACTGTTCAGGCTGGTGTCGCCCAGCACGAACGGGTCTCTCGCCCCCTGCCCCGCCGTATCCGCCTGACTGTGCAAATGGTCGAAGGCGGACCGGATATCCCCCTCCACATCACGCATGCAGGGCAGCCAAACCCCGGCGTCATAACAGCGGTCCCGCACCCTATCAATCTCTTGGCTCAGATTGGCCAGCGCCTGTGCGATCCCGACGTGTTTCTCCGCTGAAATGGCGTCTCTCAGGCTCTCTCGCAACCCCTCAAAGTCTTGCTTGAATAGAACATTCCGCTGTTCTCGAATCCCGTCTCGCATCTCATTCTGCATAGCAACAGCCCTGCCTTTCTCATGAGAGCGCTCGTCAATGAAAGACATGACATCCGACGTCAAAGACGATATTGCTTTATCCAATTTTTTTAGCTCATACAAGGTATGACCTTTCTGACCGGATGGATTTGCCCCCGTAATACCAGACAGCTTGTTCATGGTATCGGAAAGTGTGCGCAATACATGCGAAACATACGCATCAAAATGCGAATTCACGTCCTTGGGAAAATCCCCGTGGACCGCATGCACGAGCATGACTTCCTCCTGGAACTTGGACAGTTTCGTTACGAGGTCGCTGGGAAGGGTACGCGCCGTTATTTTCAGCGAATTGGAATCAAACAGCCGCCCTGCGGCTTTGGCACACAGCGCGCGCAACTCCGACTCCATACCCTTGGGCAGAGCTCCATAGCAACTTCGCACGGAATCGACCTTCCCCCGTAATTCACGCAGTTTCGCCACGACCTCGTCACGAGAAAGGGCGTCCATCCCGCTGTTCAGCGCTTTGAGATCGGGGAATTCCGCTCGCCGTACGATTTCATCATCCACCGCCTTCCACAAGTGCTTCAGCCCTTCCGAAATCAAGAGCGCGTTGACTCGGGGAGAAAATTCTTTGCTGCCATCCCTCTTGCCACCCCTCTTGCCACCCAATTGCGTCAAACATCTGAGATCACTGTCAGACAAGCGCCTTATACGGTCGGCATTCCATAAATTTAGGCGATCGTTTGACAATTGCTTGAGCCTATTCGCCAGATTTTTCTCGTCATCCTCAGTCAAGAGGCCGTCTCTTTCCCTCTTGGTCAACAGCTCATCGAGCTGGCTCAACGACTCCGCCAAAGAGGGGAGCCTCCTACGGACGATCTCATCGTTCATAGCCAGGGCGACCCGATTCAATATTGCTCCAGCCTGATTACGGCAGGCGTCGTTGCCAATCGCCCTGAGCAGGCGCGCTTTGGCGGCAACCGGTTGATTTTTGTCGGTAACGTCCTGCAGGCCTTTTTCGAGAACCAGCAGATCGTCATCGGTCAGTTCAGACAGGAACAGCTTCAACGCGCGCGGGCCGCCAACCAGGCGGTCCAGATTTCCCTCGGACCGCTCGGCAAGCTTGATCAGATTGCCGACGCTCTTTTTATCCGGCGACCAATACTGCTGCTCCGTCAGATCACCCAGCAGATTGCCAATCAGGAGACCGTTATCGCGGGCCTGGTTACGCTTATCCTGCGCCGCCCACATCTTTTCCTTTCCCTTGGATGTGTCGAGGGCGTAACACAAAAAATTATCCAGGGATCGATAGAGCCTATGCAACAAATTGGGACCCGGGACGCGCCGGGTGACGTCGACTCCCCGCTGGAAATCTCCCCGATTGCCACGCGTCCCCAGGGGGCCGCATCCGAAATCCTTCAGTTCAAACTGGTCGGGCGCGGGAAGGGTGTGTGTGTGTGGGGGGGGGGGGGGGATTTGAATACCATTCGGCATGATACGGAACTCCTGTTGGGGCGCTCCGGAAGATCCCAGACTCCACGCGCGCCACGGCGACGCGGGAACGCCACGCTTCAAGTCTCCTTGAGTAACGTGCGAGCGTCCGGCGTTCCCTGCGCGATGGCCATCCCCCCCG
This sequence comes from Castellaniella sp. WN, assembly GCF_054457555.1. NCBI lineage: Bacteria > Pseudomonadati > Pseudomonadota > Betaproteobacteria > Burkholderiales > Alcaligenaceae > Castellaniella > Castellaniella sp. WN. The sequence continues at coordinate 447,143 of NZ_JBTKZC010000002.1, forward strand.
CGTCGAGCCGGATCACCGCCGCGCCGGATCGAAGTGCTTCCGCAGCCCCTGCCAGCAGCGGTAGTATTCCCGCTGCCGCTGCGGCGATTCCAGGGCCTGGCGCGTGGCCTGGATCGCCACCGGCGTCTCGAATATGAACGCCATGGTGTCGGCGACATAGTCGGGCCGGGACGTGTCCGCCGCGCTGGCCTTGGCGAAGGTCTCGGCGTCGGGGCCGTGGCCGGTCATGGTGTTGTGCAGCGAGGCGCCGCCGGGCTGGAAGCCCTCGGCCTTGGCGTCGTAGCGGCCATGCACCAGGCCCATGAACTCGCCCGCCAGGTTGCGATGGAACCAGGGCGGCCGGAACGTGTCCCGCATCGCCAGGATGCGCGGGGCGAAGACGACGAAGTCGATGGTGTCCACGCCCGGCACGGCGCCGGGCGCGTGCAGCACCAGGAAGATCGACGGATCCGGATGATCGTAGGTGATCGAGCCGATCGCATTGAAGCGGCGCAGATCGTATTTGTAGGGTGTGTCGTTGCCGTGCCAGGCCACCACGTCCAGAGGCGAATGGTCCATGCGGGCGCGCCAGAAGCGGCCCTGGAATTTCGCCAGCAGTTCGAAGTCGCCCTCGACGTCCTCGTAGGCGGCCACGGGCGCCAGGAAGTCGCGCGGGTTGGCCAGGCCGTTCGAGCCGATCACGCCCAGGTCGGGCAGCCGGAGATGCGCGCCGGGGTTCTCGCACACATAGCCGCGCGCCGCGCCATCGGGCAGGCGGACCTGGAAGCGCACGCCGCGCGGGATGACCGCGATCTCCTGGGGTTCGATCATCAGCACGCCCAGCTCGGTCGCCAGTTCCAGGCGGCCCTGTTGCGGCACGATCAGCAATTCGCCGTCTGCATCGTAGAAATACCGCTCCATCGAACGGTTGGCGGCGTACAGGTGGATGCCGCAGCCGGCGTTGCCGCCCATGGTCACCATGCCGTCCACGAAATCCGTCGCCGTGTCCTCGCCGGGCAGCGGCGGGGGATCCCAGCGCAGCGGGTCCGGCGGCGTGGGGACTTCGTCGTAGCGGCTCAGCCAGCGCGCGCCCGCGGAGGACGGCTCGAACGGCCCGTGCGTGGCCGCCGGCCGGATGCGATACAGCCAGGACCGCCGGTTGGCGTGGCGCGGCGCCGTGAAGGCCGTGCCCGACAATTGCTCGGCATACAGGCCGTAGGGTGCCCGCTGTGGGGAATTGCGGCCCGCCGGCAGTGCGCCGGGCAGGGCCTCGGAGGCGAACTCGTTGCCGAATCCGCTCTGGTATTCCAGGGAGGGTGTCGTGTTCATGATGATCTCCTGAAAAACTCGGCGGGCGGTCGCGTCACGCGCGCCGGGCCGGCGGGGCCGCGTCCCGCGTCCGCGGGCGGCGCCCCGTCACTCGGCGTCCGGCTGCGCGTCCGGATGCGCGGCCCGGAAGGCCGGCAGCGATTCGCAATGCGCCGCGATCCGTGCGATCGTCGGGAAGGCCGACAGATCCACATCATAACGGCGCGCGTTGTAGACCTGGGGTACCAGGCAGCAGTCGGCCAGGCCCGGCTCGTCGCCATGGCAGCACAAGCCCGTCGCGGGCGATCGCAACTGGTCCTCCAGCGAATGGAAGCCCAGCGCCACCCAGTGCCGGTACCAGTCGTCGCGGGCGGACTGATCGATCTTCAGTTCGTGCGCCAGCCAGCGCAGGACACGCAGGTTGTTCAGGGGATGGATGTCGCAGGCGATGTGCAGCGCCAGGGCGCGGACCCGGGCGCGGCCCGGCGCGTCGGCCGGCAGCAGGGTGGCGGGGCCGTGCGTCTCGTCCAGGTATTCCATGATCGCCAGGGACTGGGTCAGGATCCGGCCGCGTTCGTCCAGCGCCGGCACCAGGCCTTCCGGATTGCGGCGCCGGTATTCATCCCCGAACTGCTCGCCGCCATGGCGCAGCAGGTGCACCGGCACGACCCGGTAATCCAGGCCCTTCAGTCCCAGCGCGATCCGGACGCGGTAGGCCGCCGAACTGCGGAAATAGGAATAGAGCTCCAGCATGGAATCAGACTCCCGCGCGGCGCTCGACGGTCTGCTCGATGGCGCCGAAGACGTCCTCGCCCCGGGCGTCGCTCATGTGGATGCGCACCCGGTCGCCGAAACGCATGAAGGGCGTGACCGGAGCGCCGCCCTCGATGGTCTCGTACATGCGGACCTCGGCGATGCAGCAATAGCCCACGCCGCCGTTGCGGATGCTGGAGCCATGCAGCCCGCCCTGCTTGTTGGACACCGTGCCCGAGCCGATGATGGTTCCGGCCGCCAGCCGGCGCGTCCGGGCGGCATGCGCGACCAGTTGCGGGAAATTGAACGTCATGTCCCGGCCGGCGTCCGGGCAGCCGAAGGGTTCGCCGTTCAGTTCGACCCGCAGCGGCAGGTGGACCTTGCCGTCGCGCCAGGCGGGACCCAGTTCGTCGGGCGTGACGGCGACCGGGGAAAACGCGCTGGCCGGCTTGGACTGGAAGAAGCCGAAGCCCTTGGCCAGCTCTCCCGGGATCAGGCCGCGCAGGGACACGTCATTGACCAGCATCAGCAGGCGGATCGCACCGGCGGCGTCCGCCGGGCTCGCGCCCATGGGCACGTCGCCCGTGACGACGGCGACCTCGGCCTCCAGATCGATGCCCCAGTCCTCCGTGTCGGCGACGATGGGGTCGCGCGGACCGATGAAGCTGTCCGAGCCGCCCTGGTACATCAGCGGATCGGTGAAGAAGGACTCCGGCACCTGGCTGTTGCGGGCGCGGCGCACCAATTCCACGTGATTCAGGTAGGCCGAGCCGTCCGCCCACTGGTAGGCGCGCGGCAGCGGCGAATGGCAGGCCGCCGGATCGAAGGGGCGCGCGGCGCCGTCCTGGCCCGAATCGAGCCGGTCGGCGGCGGCGCGCAGGGCCGGCAGGCAGGCATCCCAGTCGTCCAGCGCCGCCTGCAGGGTGGGCGCGATCTCGGGCACGGCGACGCACTGCGTCAGATCCCGGGACACGACGACCAGGCGGCCGTCGCGCGACTCGTTTTTCAAGGTGGCAAGCTTCATGGGGACTCCGGTTGCCCGGGCCGCCGAGGCGTGCCCGGAACGCGGGGCGGCGGCCCCGCGCGCAAGGGCTGGCTTACTTCAGTTCGGCCTGGACCTGGTCGAACAGATCCTGGCCCACGCTGGGGATGAACATCTTCCACACCGGCTGGACGCGTTCGCGCATGCGGTCATGCTCGGCGTCGCTGACCTCGCTGATTTCCATGCCGTGCTTGGCCATGGTTTCCTTGGCCGACTGCGCCTGGGCGCGCGCCACCTGGCGCTGGTAGGTCCGGGCCTCGACGGCGGAATCCTTCAGGATCTTCCGCTGGTCCGGCGTGAGCTTGTCCCAGAAGGCCTTGGACACCAGCGGAACGAAGGCGCCGTAGCTGTGGCGCGTGATGGACAGGTATTTCTGCACTTCGTAGAGCTTGAGCGCGGCGATCACGGCGTTGGGCGTGCCCTGGCCGTCGATGGTGCGGGTCTCCAGCGCGGTGTAGAGTTCGGGCACCGCCAGCGGCACCGGATTGGCGCCCAGGGCCTTGATGGTCTCCTGGGTGATCTTCGCCTGGATCGACCGGAACTTCAGGCCCTCGAAGTCCTCGACCCTGGCGATCGGATGCTTGCTGTTGGTGGCGTTGAAAAAGCCGTTTTCCCAATACGCCAGGCCCACCAGCCCGTGCGCGGGCAGGGTCTCCAGCAACTGCTGGCCCACCGGACCGTCCAGCACCTTCTCCGCCTGTTCGCTGTTCTTGAACAGGAAGGGGAAATCGAGGATCTCGTAGGCCTTGACCATGCCGGTCAGGGTGGTGGTCTGGGGCACGGTGAACTCGATCGTACCGCCCTGCAGGGCGGAGGTCACCTGCACGTCGTTGCCCAGCGCGCCGCTGTAATAGGGCTTGATGTCGATTTCGCCATGGCTCTTGGCCTTGACCAGTTCGACGAACTTGGCCACGCCCTGGCCCTGGTGGGATTTTTCCGGCAGGGTCACGGCGAATTTCGCGGTGACGGCCGCCCAGGCGGAGCCGGACAGTGTCGCGGCCAGCAGGCCGACGAGCAGGGTGGTGCGGATTTTCATGGGATGTCTCCTTGGTGGAATCGGACGGGGCGCCGGGCGCTAGCGCCACCATTGGGCGGGCACGGTCACCAGTTCGGGGAACAGGATCAGGGCGATCAGCAGCGAGACCAGGGCCAGCAGGAACGGCCCGATGCCGCGCGTGGCCTGGGCCATGGACACCTTGCCTACGGAGCTGACGACGTTCAGCACCACGCCCACGGGCGGCGTGATCATGCCGATCGAGCAGTTCATGATGAAGATCACGCCGAAATAGACGGGATCGATGTCGGCCGCCTGCACGATCGGCAGGAATACCGGCGTGAAGATCAGCACGATGGGGATGAAGTCCAGCACCATGCCGGCGAAGAACACCACGACCATCATGGCGGCCATCAGGACCATCGGATGATCCGACAGCCCCTGCAGCCAGCCGCCCACCTGGCCGGAGATGTCGGTGATGGTGATCATGTAGGACGCGACCATCGCCAGCGCGGCCAGCAGCAGCACGACCGAGGTCGTCTGCGCCGTGGACAGCAGGCATTCGTAGACCTTGCGCCAGTTCAGTTCCCGGTACACCGCCAAACCGACGAACAGCGCGTAGGCGGCCGCCACCACGGCGGACTCGGTCGGCGTGAAGATCCCGAAGCGCAGGCCGCCGATGATGATGACCGGCAGCATCAGCGCCCAGCCGCCCTGCCCCAGCAGGCGCAGCCGCTGCCCCCAGGGCACGCGGGGCGTCAGCGCCGCCTTCTGCCGCCGGGCGACGAACCACCAGGCCACGGTCAGGAACAGTCCCATCAGGACGCCGGGCACGATCCCGGCCAGGAACAGGCGGGTGATCGATACATTGGCCACCACGCCGAAGATCAGGAAGCCGATCGACGGCGGGATGACCGGCGCGATGATGCCGCTGGCGGCCATCAGGCCGCAGGCGCGCGCGGGGTCGTAGCCGGCCTGGCGCATCATCGGCACCAGGATGGCCGCCAGCGCCGCCGTGTCCGCCACGGCGGAGCCCGAGAGGCTGGCGAGCAGGATGCCGGCGCAGATCGCCACGTAGCCCAGGCCGCCGCGCAGGTGGCCGACAAAGGCGCTGGCCATGTCGACGATGCGTTTGGACAGCCCGCCCGCGTTCATGAATTCGCCCGCCAGGATGAAGAACGGCACGGCCATCAGCACGAAATTGTCGGCTCCGGAGATGGCGTTCTGCACCACGATCTGGGCGTCGAACTGCCCGGTCAGCAGCATCAGCGCCACCCCGGCGAACATCAGGGCGAAGGCGATCGGCAGGCCCAGCGCGATCAGGCCCAGCAGCGAGCCGAGGAAGACGAGCGCGGTCATTTCGCCTCCTTCGCGGATTCATCTTCAATGCGCTCGGCCAGTCCCTCGATGCGGTCGGCCAGGTCTTCGGTCAGGCCGTCGTCGATGCCGATCAGCGCCCGGCGGATGTTGTTGCAGACCGGGAAGATCAGCGCCACCCCGAACACCAGCGCCGTCCCGTACAGCCAGGCATAGGAAATGCCCAGGACCGGGTAGGTGTTGCCCAGGTTGATCACGGTCTGGCGCCAGCCGCCGACGATGAATATCCCGCAGCCGGCCAGGATCAGCGCACCGGTGAAGACCACCAGCGCCCGGCGCACGCGGGGCCCGACAGCCCGCTGCAGCGTGTCGAAGCCGATGTGGATGCGCCGCGCCGAGGCCAGGACCGCGCCCATGAAGATCAGCCAGACGAACAGCAGGCGCGACAGTTCCTCGGAAATGGCGATGCCGGAATTGAAGGCGTAGCGCAGCACGACGTTGCCGAAGACCAGGATGCCCATGATCGCCAGGCAGGCGACGATCAGGATCTCGAAGCCCCGAACGATCAGGCGGGCGGCATGATGGATCATCGGTGTTCACCCCAAGGGAACCTCTGAACAAGTCGAGCGGTGCGCGGGCGCTGCGGATCGGGATGGAATTTCAGAGGTTCCCTTGGGGAAGGCATGGCGTTGTCTCCGGTCCGGATGCTGGATGCCGGCGCGGCAGCGCCAGCGCATCCTTGTGATCGATGCCCCATTAGACGCAGTTTCCAGTTATCATTCAAACAGTTTTTATTCATCGATTCATAGGGTGATCCGATGGAAGTAACACTGCGCCAATTGCGCGCCTTCACGGCGCTGGCCCGCACCGGGGGCTTCACCCGGGCGGCCGAATCCCTGCACATCACCCAGTCGGCCCTGAGCGGTCTGATCAAGGAACTGGAATCCCAGCTGGGCGTGCGCCTGGTGGACCGCAACACCCGCCGCATCCAGCTGTCGGAGGTCGGACGCGAATTCCATTCCGTCGCCACCCGCATCCTGCGCGATCTGGACGGCGCGCTGGAGAACATCGACAACCTCAAGCGCCTGCGGCGCGGCATCGTGCGCATCGCCGCCCCTCAGCTGATGGCCAGCACCCTGATTCCGGAGGTCATCGCCAGCTTTCGCCGGGAACACCCCGACATCCAGGTCCACCTCCTGGACTGCGCGGTCGAGAACGCCATCACTCAGGCAATGCGCGGCGAAGTGGATGTCAGCATCGGCCCCCACCGCGAAGGACTGGCCGAGCTGTCGGCCGACCCCCTGTTCGACCTGCCCTTCATGGCCGTGTTTCCGCCCGGCCACCCGCTGGAATCGCTCAAGCGCATCCGCTGGACCGACCTGATGCGCTATCCCCTGATCGCCCTGCAGGGCCAGTTCACCGACCGGCTGGCCCTGGACCTGTACCGGATGGCCGACATTCCCGCCATCCACCCCAGCCACGAAGTGGCCTTCATGAGCACCGCCCTCAGCATGGTCAGCGCGGGGCTGGGCGTGACGGCGGGGCTACCCTACGCGCGGACCCTGGTGGACCTGTACGGCCTGCGCATGCGCCCGCTGCAGGATCCGGTGATCCGCCGCCAGTTCTTCATCTACAGCCGCCTGCACGCCAGCCCGCCGCCGGCCACCCAGGCCTTCGTGCGGCACCTGCACGAGCACGTGGGGGAGCGGGATTGGGGGAATCCGGGATGACATCGGCGCGCGCGCCTGTTCTTTCCCGCTGATTGGCCGTCCTGGTCACGACAGGACACCCGCCGCATGCAAAGCCGCGATCCTTTGCCCATCAAACCCGAGTTCACGCAGGATCGCGTCCGTGTGCTCTCCCAATGCGGGAACGGCGCCCAAGCGAACGTCGCCGGCATCCGCGGCCCCAGGCGGCAACAGGGCGGGCAGGCGGCCCACCGGGCTCTGGATTTCGACCCAGCGCTTGCGGGCATGCAGCTGCGGGTGCCGCCAGACCTCGGCCATCTCGTTGAGATGCGCGCTGGCAATGCGGGCGGCCTCCAGGCGTTGCGCCACTTCGTCGGCCGTCCAGGCAGAAAACGTCTGCTCAATGAGCTGTTTCAGCGCAACGCGGGAGGCCACACGGCGGGAATTCGATGAAAAACGGGCATCATCCGCCAGCTCCGGCAATTCCAGGACCTGCTCACAGAAAATCCGCCATTCCCGCTCATTCTGCAGGCCCAGGATGACGGCCTTTCCGTCACCCGCCGTGAACGGACCATACGGATAGATCGTGGCATGCGAAGCGCCATTGCGGGGGGGCGGGGGCGCGCCTTCGAAGCTGTAATACATGGGGTAGCTCATCCACTCGCCCATGCTCTCGAGCATCGACACCTCGATCCGCCGACCTTTGCCGGTCTTGCCGCGCTGAAGCAAGGCGGCCAAAATGCTGCTGTATGCATACATTCCCGCGGAAATATCCGCGATCGAGCACCCGGCTTTGGCCGGCGCGTCGGGGGATCCAGTCACCGACAGAAATCCGGACTCGCTCTGGATCAACAGGTCATAAGCCTTCTTGTCACGATAGGGACCCGTATCGCCATACCCGGAGATATCGCAAACGATCAGCCCCGGGTAACGCTCATGCAAGGCATCGAATGACAGCCCCAATCTGGATGCCGCGCCAGGCGCGAGATTCTGGACAAGAACGTCCGCCCCGGACAAGAGCTTCTCGAAAATCTCGGCGGCTGCCGCCTGTTTCACGTCCAAGGCGAGGCTTTCCTTGGAGCGGTTGGTCCAGACGAAGTGCGATGACAAGCCGCGCACTCGCTCATCATAGTGACGTGCGAAGTCGCCGCTGCCAGGTCTTTCGATTTTGATGACCCGGGCCCCCAGGTCGGCCAGCTGGCGCGTGCAGAACGGCGCGGCAATGGCATGCTCCAGCGTGATGACGGTAATGTCCTCCAAGGGCAACATCGCGCGCTCCCTCAGAACGACCGTGGCATGCCGAGCACATGCTGGCCGACATAGGACAGAATCAGATTCGTGGAAATCGGCGCGACTTGATAGAGGCGGGTCTCCCGGAATTTTCTTTCCACATCGTACTCACAGGCGAAACCGAAACCGCCATGCGACTGCAAGCAGGCATTGGCAGCCTCCCAAGAGGCTTCCGCGGCCAGCATCTTCGCCATGTTCGCCTGTGCGCCGCAATCCTGATGCGCATCGAACAAGGCGCATGCCTGATAACGCATCAGGCTGGCCGCCTCCACATTCACATAGGCACGCGCAATGGGAAACTGAACTCCCTGATTCTGGCCGATAGGACGTCCGAAGACGATGCGTTGACCGACATACTTGCTGGCGCGGTCCACGAACCAATAACCATCGCCAATACACTCCGCCGCTATGAGCGTGCGCTCGGCATTCAACCCGTCCAGAATGTATTTGAATCCCTTGCCTTCCTCGCCGATCAGATTTTCCTCGGGAATTTCGAGATCCTCGAAGAAAAGCTCATTGGTCTCGTGATTGACCATGTTCGGGATCGGCCGGACCGTCAGGCCCTTGCCGATGGCTGAATGCAGGTCCACCATGAAGATCGACATGCCCTCGGATTTCTTGCGCACCTGATCGAGCGGCGTGGTCCGCGCCAGGAGGATCATCAGATCGGAATGCTGGACCCGCGAAATCCATACCTTCTGCCCGTTCACCACATACCGCCCGTCCTTGCGCACGGCCGTGGTCTTGAGCTTCGTGGTGTCGGTGCCGGTGGTGGGCTCAGTGACCGCCATGGACTGCAGCCGCAATTCGCCCGATGCGATCTTGGGCAGCCACTGGCGTTTCTGGGCTTCCGAACCGTGGCGCAGGATCGTGCCCATGTTGTACATCTGCCCGTGGCAGGCGCCCGAATTGCCGCCGGCCCGGTTGATTTCCTCCATGATGACGGAGGCTTCGGTCAGGCCCAGGCCCGAACCGCCGTATTCCTGGGGAATCAGCGCGGCAAGCCAGCCGGCCTTCGTCAGCGCATCGACGAACTCGGCAGGATAGCCGCGTTCGTGGTCGATACGGCGAAAATATTCATCTCCGAACTGGGAACACAAGTCTCTGACCGCATCCCGAATGTCCCGAAACTGTTCCTGACTGCTGACCATGGATCATCCCTCTCCGTCAATACGCGGCACGCTGCGCCAACGATGCTGACATCTAGAGTGAAGGAAACCACGGAGCCTGACAATTCGGTTTTTACAAACCGCGTCTTTATCCGATCTGAAGGTCGGGATCTTCCTGATAGTCCTCGGCGTTCGAATCCCGGACCAGCAGATCCACCAGTTCCTGGGAGAAAACAGGCAATTCCGCCGCCTCCTGGATGCAGATGTGCAACTGCCTCAGGGCCCATCCGTCCGTCAGGTGCATGATCTTCAACGGCAAGACCTGGACATAGCGCCGCGCGGCGGTCTCGGGGATGACCCCGATCCCCACCTGGGCCGCGATCAGCCGGCAGGAAGTCTCGAAATTGCTGACCTCCACACGCAGACGCAGGAAACGGCCGTTGTCCTCGGCGGCGGCCAACAGGAACGAGTGGATCGCGCTGGATTCCGCCAGGCTGACAAAATCGTAGTCCAGGACGCTGGCAAAACTGTGGGCATTTTTCCTGGCGAGCGGATGGTCCCGATGAGCCACCAGCACCAGGCGGTCGGTTCGGTAGGGAAGGAACCTCACGCCCGCGCCCCCGCTGCCTTGCGCCGTGATGCCGATGTCGGCCGCGCCCTCGGCGACGGCCTTGACGACCTGGTAGCTCAGGCGCTCGCGGAGTTCGATATTGACGTCGGGGTGGTCCACCAGATAGCGCTCCAGCGCCGCGGGCACGAATTCGTTCATCGCCGTCGTATTGGCATAGATCCGGACACGCCCCTTGACCCCCCGGGCGTATTCCTGGATGTCGCCACGCAGGTGCTGCAGCTGGTGCAGGACAATGCGCGCATGGCGGACGAAGGCTTCGCCCGCTGGCGTCAGCGTGACCCCCTGACTGGTGCGATACAGCAGGGCGGTCCCCAGGTAGCCCTCGAGGTTCTTCACGCGATTGCTGGCGGCAGGCAGGGACAGAAACGTGTGTTCCGCCGCCTTGGTGAGGCTCAGGGCGCTTGCCACGTTCACCAGCAGCTGCATGTCGGTCAGATCGAAATGGGAGGCCATAACCGGCGGATCTCCTCCAGACTGATTAAGCCGCTCTTCAATAAACAAAAATAGGCAACCCTGCGGCAAAGGTGCACAGTCGTGCCGAGGAAAGCCGATGGCGTGCGGGCGCATGCCATCACGTCCTGCTTGCCCGTACCAGACCCGATGCCCCCGAGGAAATACGATGCCACATCCCAGCGCCGAGCTGACGCGCTTTGCCGCCGACCTGCAGTTTCATGATATCCCCGAGCCCGTGCTCCGCCGCACGGAAGACCTGCTCCTGGACTGTCTGGCGTCTATTCTAGCCGGTTCCGGCAGCAGGGCCGTTCAGACTCTCGCCCAGTATGCCCAGGCCATGGGACCGGCCGACGGCCCTGCGCAGGACATGGTCCGCCGCCAGGGAACCAGCGCCCTGTTCGCCACGATGGTCAATGCGGCTGCCGCGCACATGGTGGAACAGGACGACGTGCACAATGGCTCGGTCTTCCACCCGGCCGCCGTGGTCTTCCCGCCGGCCATGGCCATGGCCCAGGCCCTCGGGCGCTCGGGCAAGGATTTCCTGCTGGCGGCCGTGACGGGCTACGAAACCGGCATCCGGATCGGGGAATACCTCGGCCGTCCACACTACGAGATCTTCCACACGACCGGCACCGCAGGAACCCTGGCCGCGGCGATGGCCACTGGCAAGCTCCTCGATCTGAACAGCCAACAAATGCTGCACGCGCTGGGCTCCGCCGGCACCCAGGCCGCGGGCCTGTGGGAATTCCTGCGCGACGCCGCCGACTCCAAACAGTTGCACACGGCCAAGGCGGGAAGCGACGGCCTGATGGCCGCTTGGCTGGCCGGAAAGGGCTTCACGGGGGCCTCTCACATCCTGGAGGGAGCCCAGGGCATGGCGGCGGGCATGTCGCGGGACTGCGATCCGGCGCGCCTCACGGACGGGCTGGGCAGTCGCTGGACGGTGCTGGAGACCTCGTTCAAATACCATGCATCATGCCGACATACCCATCCCGCCGCAGATGCGCTGCTGGCGGTGATGCGGACCCACGGCCTGCGCATCGGCGACATCGAGTCCGTCGTGGCGCACGTCCACCAGGGCGCCATCGACGTGCTCGGCCCGGTGACCAACCCCACCACCGTCCACCAGTCCAAATTCTCCATGGGCACGGTGCTGGCCCTGATCGCGCGCCACCGGCGCGCGGGCCTGACGGAATTCGATGAGGACCTGCACGATCCCGAGATCAGGGATTTCTGCCGAAGGGTCTCGATGCGGCTGGACCCTGAAGTCGATGCGGCGTACCCGCGCCAATGGATCGGAAAGGTGAGCGTCACCACCCGGCAGGGCGCGACGCTGACGGGCCGCGTGGACACCCCGAAGGGCGACCCGGAGAACACGCTCAACCGCACGGAACTGGAAGACAAGGCGCGGCGCCTGGGCGCCTATCAGGACGCAGCCACACCCGAAACGATCGACCGGCTGATCGCCAGGGTCTGGGACCTGGAGAACAGCCCCCGGATCGACCGTTTCCTATGAGGCCCCGGGAGCCCGTGCGAGTATCCGCCGGGCCTCCTGAATCACCGGCAGGTCGATCATCCGGCCGTCCAGCTTGAATGTCTGCTTGCCGGCAGCCACTTCGGCCATGACGCGCGATGCCCATTCCAGTTCGCGCGGTGCGGGAACGAACGCCTTGTGCACCTCCGCGACCTGGGCCGGATGAATGCACAGCATCCCGCCAAAGCCCATGTCGCAGGCATGACGCGCCATCCGTCCCAGCCCGGCGGCATCCGAGAAATCCGCGTGGATCCCGTCGAGCGGCGCCGCCAGCCCATGGACACGGCTGGCCAGCAGCAGGGTGCTCCGGACATGGTCAAGCAGCACGGCCGCCGCCGGCGTGCCAGACGTCACCCCGAGATCCAGCATCAGGTCCAGTGAGCCGAAGATCAGCCGGGCGACACCGGGCGCGTCTGCAATGTCCTGCAGATTGTGCAGCCCCCTGGCGCTCTCAATGATGGGGAAGACCGGCTTGCCGGCTGCCACAACGCGAGCCAGCTGCGCCGCTGTTTCCGTCTTGGGCAGCACGATGCCGCCGACATGAGCCAGACTGCGGCAGGCTGCAAGATCCGCGGCATGCCAACTCGTGTCCGGCCCATTGATCCGCACCAGCCAGGGGGCGGGATTTCCTGTATCCGGTACGGGCACGAACTGGCGCAGAGTCTCCCGGGCGGAGTCCTTGGCCGAAGCTTCCACGGCATCTTCCAGGTCGATGATCACCGCATCGGCGCCACTGGCCCGGGCCTTTGCAAAGCGTTCGGGGCGCGTGGCGGGAACGAAGAGGGCGGTCCTGAGGGTCTGAAACGTATGCTGCATGGCTCAATCTCCGAAACGGACGTCGGCCCGATGTGCCAGCATGCCGTCCTGCTCCGCCCAGAGCTCCGCCGCATCGGGGGCATCGAGTCTGCCCGCCACCTGGAACGCCGCGGGCGAGATCAGGGGCCTGAGGCCACGGTAGGCAAAAGACTGGACCCGGCGATCCGGATGCGCTCGGCGCAACGCGCGCAGCATCATCGTCGCGATCAGCGGGCCATGGACCACGAGGCCCGGATAGCCTTCCACCTCGCGCACGTAAGGATCATCATAATGGATCCGGTGGCCGTTGAAGGTGACGGCTGAATATCGGAACAGCATCACGGGATCGGGCCGGATCGTCTCGCGCCAGTCCGATGCCGGCGCGGGCTGCGTGCCCACCAGAACGGGCGGGGAAGGCTCGCGGTACACGATGTCCTGCACTTCCTGGATACACAGCCCCCCTCCCTGGCGGTACTCATGCTCGACGGTGACGAACAGCAACTTGCCCGTACGACCCACCTTCTCGACGATATTGGCCACAGTGGAACGACGCTCGGCTTGCCGCCCCGCCATGAGCGGCTGGAGGAATCGGACGCGACCGCCCGCCCACATGCGATTGCGGTTGTCGGCCAGCGGAGGCAGGAATCCGCCTCCGCGAGGATGACCATCGGCCCCAAGAACTTCATGAGGCTGCCCCCGGACGAAAAACGCCCAGTGCCACAGGTCCGGCAACGCCCCGCCCTCGGCGGGCGGTGTATCTCCGAGGCTCAGCGCGACCCGTTCGGCATGGCCACCATCCATGTGATCGACGCAGGTTTCCGTACGGCCGACCCACGCGGCAACAGAAGTGCGCTGACTCATTCCAGGCTCCCCGGAGCGCTGGTCCGGCCCTGGCCGTCCAGACCGAATTCGGCCAGGATTTCTGCCGTGTGCTCTCCCAGCAAGGGGGGCGCCATGCGATACATGACCGGAGTCTCGGAATAGCGGATCGGGCTTGCGACCGTCGGGACTTCCCCCGCCAGCGGATGCGGCAGCATCCGCCAGATCTGACGGTGCCGCACCTGCTCATTCCGAAATACCTGCTCCAGGTTGTTGATCGGACCGCACGGGACGCCGGCCGCCTGCAGTTCAGCCACCCACTCGTCCCTGCCCCGGGTGCGCATGATGGCCTCGAGTTCCGCAATCAGCGCGACACGATTCCTGAGCCGCTGGCTGTTGTTCGCATAGTCGGGATGCGTGCCGAGGTCCGGGCGGCCGATCACGCCGCAGTAGGCCCGATACTGCGCGTCATTGCCGGTGGCCACGATGAGTTCTCCGTCCCGCGCCTCGAAAACCTGATAGGGCACGACATTCTGGTGCGCATTGCCGGCACGGCGCGGCGCGACGCCCGAAGTCATGTAGTTGAGGTTCTGGTTGGCCAGCATGGCCACATGGCAGTCCAGAAGCGACAGGTCGATGTGCTGCCCCAGCCCGCTGCGATGCCGCTCGTGCAAGGCACCGAGGATAGCCACGGTGGCGTACATGCCGGTGATGATGTCGGTCACGGCCACCCCCGCCTTCTGGGGTCCCCCGCCCGGGCGGTCGTCACGCTCGCCGGTGATGCTCATGAGCCCGCCCATCCCCTGGATGACGAAGTCATAGCCCGGCATCGGCGCCAGGGGGCCGGTCTGCCCAAAGCCTGTGATCGAACAATAGATCAGGGCGGGATTGACGGCCCTGAGGGAGTCATAGTCCAGACCATACTTCTTCAGCCCGCCCACTTTGAAGTTTTCCACCAGCACATCGCACTGTGCGGCCATTTCCCGGATCCGCTCGGCACCTTCCGCCGTGCCGAGATCGATCGCGACGGAGCGCTTGTTGCGATTGGTGCTCAGGTAGTAGGCTGCCTCGCTGGTGTCCCCGCCCTGGCCGTCCTTGAGAAAGGGAGGCCCCCAGCTGCGCGTGTCGTCTCCACCTGCCGGCCTTTCGACCTTGATGACATCCGCGCCGAGATCGGCGAGATTCTGAGTACACCAAGGACCGGCCAGTATCCTGGAAAGATCCAGCACCCTCACGCCGTCCAGGGGCGTCTTTCTGTCATTCATCCCTATACTCCTGCATGCTCAATCTGTCGGATCACACCGCACTCCGCGCCGCGATCCACGTCATCCCGCCGTCACTTCACGTATTGCGGAAGAAACAGTGCGATCTGCGGCCAGGCGATCATGAAGCCGACCAGAATCAGATCCGCCACGATGAACCAAGTCACACCGGCGAAGATCCTGGCCAGCGGCACCTTGTCTCCCAGGATCTCCTTGATGACGAACACGTTCAAGCCCACGGGCGGCGTGATCAGGCCCACCTCGAGGAATTTCACCAACAGGATTCCGAACCACAGCAGGTCGGCCCCCTGATGCTCCAGGATCGGCAGCACGATCGGCAAAGTCAGCAGCATGCAGCCCAGGGAATCCAGGAACATGCCCAGGATCAGATACAGGACCGCAATGGCCACGATGAGCATCAGAGGGCTGACATGCAAGGACGAGATCTGATCCGACAGGAAATCCGGCAGGCCCGTCAGCGCGAGGAAACGGGTCAGCAGGGCGGCTCCCATGGCGATGAAGAAGATGGATGCCGTTCCGCGCACGGTCTCCACGGTCGCCTTGCGAATCACGGTCCAGTTGAGGGCGCCCTTCAGGACAGCGATGAGACAGGCCAGAAACGCACCCACAGCACCCGCCTCGGTCGGCGTGAACACACCAGTGAACAGGCCGCCAAACACGCCCAGCACCAGAAGGACGAACGGCCAGATCTCCAGCAGCGACCGCAGCCGCTGGCGCCAGGGCGGCACGTGGTCCAGCCGGGGCGCCAGAGAGGGCTGGAGCGAGACGCGAGTGACGATCACGATGGAATAGAACACCGCGGTCAGGATGCCCGGAATCACGCCGGCGATGAACAGCTGGCCGATCGACACCTCGGCGAAGACGCCATAGACGATCATCAGGATGCTGGGAGGAATCATCGAGCCGATAGTCCCGGCCGCCGCCACAATCCCGGCGGAAAATCCCGGGTTGTAGCCCAACCGCATCATCTCCGGCACCGCGATCCGGCCCATGGCCGCCGATGCCGCCATGCTGGATCCCGTGACGGCGGCAAAGCCCGCGGCCCCGGAGACGGACGCGATCCCGAGCCCGCCCGGCAGGCGCCCGAGCCAGAGTTGGGCCGTCCGGAACAGGGCCTCCGTGATCCGCGAGTAATAGGCCACATAGCCCATGAGGAGGAACATCGGGATGGAGCTCAGTGTCCAGTGCGCCGTGAATTCATACGGCACCTGGGACAGTGTGCCCCACGCCGCACGGGGACCCGCATAGATCCAGATCCCTCCAAAGGCCACTCCGCCCAGCGACACGCCCACGGGCACACGCATCGCCAACAGGAAGACCACGACCGCCAGCGCGATCAAGCCAAGGGTAATGCCATCCATTGCTTCAGCCCTCTTCGTGTATCGTTTCGAGCAGATCTTCAGGCCGGTCCACGGCCTCGAGGCCTCGCCTCAGGATCAGCACGGTCTTGAGCAGCAAGGCCAGGGCCAGCAAGGCAAAACCCACGACGGGAAGAAAGCGGGTGGGCCAGATCGAGACGATGAGTTCGCTGCCGGCATAGGTGCCGGAGCGCATCGCCCTGAGCGCCGGCTTCCAGGCCGCCCAGCCGGCGCAGGCGCAATAGACGGCCGCCAGGGAAAGCGCCAGCGGCAGCACCACCGTCCGCGCCCGCCGCGACAGGCGGTCGTAGAACAGCTCCACGTGGACCAGGCTGCTGCCGTGGCGCTCCAGCGCCGCCAGCGGCAGAAACACCACGGCCGTCATGTAGTAGTAGGTGGCCATCTCCATGGTCAGCGGCAACGGGGTATTGAAAACGAACTTTCCGATGACGTCGAAGCTGACATGGAGCATCATGGCGACGAGCGCCAGGCCGCCGACGAAGACGGCGCCACGTTCCAGTCGATCAAGCAGTGTCTGCATGCCGGACTCCTGGTATCACATGCCGTATCTGGATGGATCGACCTTCGCATAGATTTCATCCTGCATGGCCTTGACCAGCTTGGCCTGGTCTCCGCCGGTCCGCTCCACGATCCCTTCCCACTTCTTCAACAGTTCGCGATAGCGCGTAACCCATTTCTCCGCGTCGTCGATGCGGTGGCGGGTCTTGGCGATTTCCGCGATCTTCTTCAGATCCGCCTCGACGAACTCGCTGCGCTGCTTCAGCAGCGATTCGCTCGGCTGCACCAGCGTGACGCCATGCTCGGCGGCCTTGTCCTCCGCGGCCTTGTCGCTGTTCATGTAGCCAAAGGTGGTCCCCATCGTGCCGATGGCCGATCCGTACAGCATCACGCGGCGCTGCTCGTCGCTCAGGTCCCGCCAGAATTCCTGATTCATGGTGAACAGCGACATCGCCGCGTAGTTCCCCAGCGGCAGCAGGGTGTCGTACTTCGCAATGTCCCACAGGCTGAAGGACTGCAGGCCGGAGGGCGAGAATACAGCGACATCCAGCCCGCCGCGATCCAGCGCTTCGAACATCTCGGCCGAAGAGACCGTGACCGACGTCCCCCCGACATAACTCACCCAGCGATCCCACACCGTGCCCGCGGACCGGAACTTCTTGCCTTTGAGATCCTCGGGCCCATGGATCGGAAACTTGGAAATCAAGGTATAAGGCGTCGTGGCATAGCCCGACGTGAAGACCAGCCCCTTGTCCAGGAACTCCTTGCGGCAGGGCTCGCAATCCAGCACGATCAGCTCGGACACCGCGCCGGCCGCGGCCGGTGGACTTTCCGACAGCATGGCCAGATCGGAAATCAGCTGGAAGTAGGGAAATTGCGCGGGGAAATAGGTCAGGGCCAGCACACCGATGTCCGCCACGCCGTTTTCCAGGCCGGGCAAGGTGTCATTGGCTCCCATCAATGCGCCGCCGCTCCAGAACTTGAAGTCGATCTCGCCATGGGTGTTCTTCTTCACATAGTCCATGAAGGGTTCATAGCCCCCCACCGTGCCGGGATGCTTGGGCGGCAGCCAGCTGGTCGCCTTGACCGTGGTCTTCGAGAAAGCGAGACCGGCCGTCAGGCACATGATTCCAGCGGCGAGCGCCTTGATCAGGAAATGGCGTTTCATATTGTCGTCCTCCAGTGATTTTTGATGGGGCTACAAGGCGGCTTCCGTGCCGAGGATGGCGGTCGACTGGCTCGACAAGGTGCCGCCATTGCCATTGACCAGCGCCAGATCGGCATCCGGAATCTGCCGCTCGCCGCAGGCGCCGCGCAACTGGCGCACGGCCTCGATCATGATGAAGATCCCGTACATGCCCGGATGCACGCAGGACAGCCCGCCGCCATTGGTGTTCACCGGCAGGTGCCCTCCCGGGCCGATCCCGCCCTGGCTGACGAACTCGCCCCCTTCCCCCTTGGCGCAGAAGCCGAGGTCTTCCAGGAACAGGATCGTGTTGATGCTGAAGGCGTCGTAGACCTCCACCACGTCGATGTCGGCGGGCCGTACGCCAGCCATCTCGAACGCGATCCGGCCCGACTGCCGGGCTGCCGTGACCGTCAGGTCCTCCATCGAGGAAATCTGGCGATTCCAGACCGCGGTGGAGTTGCCCAGCACATACACCGGCTTGCGTCTCAGGGAACGGGCGCGGTCGGCACGGACCAGCACATAGGCGCCGGCCCCGTCATTGACGAGACAGCAATCGCGCACCGTCAGAGGATCCGACACCATGCGGGCGGACAGTACGTCCTCAACGGTCAGCGGGTCGCGCGCCAGGGCCTCGGGATTCAGCTGCGCCCAACGGCGCGCGGCCACCGCGACTTCGGCAAGCTGCTCTCGGGTGGTACCGTACTGATGCATGTGCCGCGCGGCGGCCAAAGCGTAAGAGCTCAGCGGATTGAGCGGGTTGTACGGTGCTTCGTAAGGCTGGGGATCCAGCCACTTCCGCACCCGGCCCACCTCCGCGCGGCTCAGTGTGGACGTGCGCTGAGTACTGCCATAGCACACCAGCACGGCATTGCACTGACCGGACTCCAGCGCCTGGATGGCGGGCATCAGATGCGCCACGAAACTGGAGCCGCCCAGCATGGTGCTGTCGATGAATGTCGGACGGATCCCGAGATGTTCGATCACCGGCATCGCCCACATGGTCGCCGCCACGCTGGCGGTGCAGATGCCGTCGATGTCCCGCATGCTCAGCCCGGCATCGCTGACGGCGCGATGCGCGGCCTGGACCAGGATTTCCGTTTCCGTATAGCCGGTGGCAAAACCCAGGCCGGCCTGTCCCACGCCGACGATCGCGGTCGCGCCTCTGAGTCGTCGATCGATCATGATGGCTCTCCGATGGGGTCGAATACGACCAGCTTGCCGCTCCCGCCATCGACGATCCGGGACTGGACCGCCATGCCGATCGCCACCCGATCCGGCGCAATGCCTTCCACGCGGCTCATCATCCGCACGCCTTCCTCGAGATCGACGAGCGCGACGTTGTAATCGCCGCCATGCTCGGCCTTGCGGCGCACCACCGTCGTCGAATAGACCGTGCCCCGTCCGGAAGGCTGGAACCACTGCAAGCGGTCACCCCCGCAGTGCGGGCAGATCATCCGGGGGTAGAAGATGCTGCGTTCGCAGGCGAGGCAACGCTGGATCCGGAAGTCGCCCTGATCGAGCCGCGTCCGGTAATACAGATCCGCGCCGACCTCGGACGGCCGAGGGTTCGCGGGTGGTTGAATGTGCTCAGGCATAAGTCCCTCTGTCTGTCGCGGCTCGTCGGCAAATGGACGGCCGCCTTCCGTTTCGCCGAGACAAGTGTTCTTCAAAACGAGATCCACGGGAATTCTGATTTGCTTAAATGAGCGTTTCGACCTTGCTAACAGAGGACTCGGCCATGGGCCACAACTATCGACATCTCAAGTTTTCCTGCCGCGAGAGCGTGGGACGCATCGTGCTGGCCCGGCCGGACCATCTGAACAGCCTGACGGAGATCATGCACGAAGACTTCCGGGCCGCCCTGGACTTTCTGGAATCGAAGCGGGATCTGCGCGGGCTGCTGATCACCGGAACAGGCCGGGGATTCTGCGCCGGACAGGACCTGAACGAGCGCCCGATGTTGCCCGAAGGCCAGGCCCGGGATCTGTCTGTCGGCCTGAAGCAGAACTATGAACCGCTGATTCTGCGGATCAAGGCACTGCCGGTCCCCGTCATCTGCTTCGTCAATGGAGTCGCGGCGGGCGCGGGCGTGAGCCTGGCGCTGGCGTGCGACCTGGTCTACGCCGTGCGTTCGGCGCGCTTCATCCAGGCCTTCACCCGGATCGGCCTGCTGCCGGATGCCGGGGCCACGCACGCCCTGCCCCGGCTGGTGGGTCCACAGCGCGCAATGGGTGCGGCCTTGTTCGCGGAGCCCGTATCGGCGGAAACCGCGGAACAATGGGGCCTGATCTGGCGCTGCCTGCCCGACGGGGAGCTGGATGCCACCATGGAAGCCGTCCATACACGGCTCGCGCACGGTCCCACGCGTGCCTACGCGGCCACCAAGCAGGCCCTGCAGGCCGCCATGGAAAATACGCTGGCCGAGCAGCTGGGCCTGGAAGCCTCGCTGCAGAAGTCTCTGGGCCTGAGTTCGGACTACCGCGAAGGTGTCCGCGCATTTGCGGAAAAGCGGCAGCCCCGGTTCTCCGGATCCTGAGACAGGCCGCCGGGCCATGCTTCACCATTGATTAACGCCTGCTTTCGAAATTCAAAGTTGAGGCCGGTCCGCTTTTTCTCTATTGTGAATCGCATGTCAACAATAGGATCCCGAGGAGGTCTCCATGAGCGGTTTGGTCAAGGACAAAGTGGCACTGGTGACAGGCGCCGGCGGCGGCATCGGCCGAGGCATTGCGCTGGGCCTGGCGGCCGCGGGCGGCCGCGTCGTGGTCAACGACATCAGCGAGGCCAATGCACGGGCCGTGGTGGACGAGATCAAGGCGGCCGGCGGAGAAGCCATCGCCAGCAACGACAGCGTCTCGAGCCACGATTCCGCCCGGAAGATCATCCAGGCGGCCGTGGACAGCTTCGGCCGGATCGATATCGTCGTCAATAACGCGGGGAATCTTCGGGACCGCCTGTTCCACAAGATGTCCGAAGACGAATGGTCCCAGGTGCTTGACGTCCATTTGAACGGCACGTTTTTCGTCAGCAGCGCCGCGGCGGCCTTCTTCCGACAGCAGGAGTCCGGTGCCTTCATCCACATGACGTCCACCTCGGGGCTGATCGGCAATTTCGGCCAGGCCAACTATTCCGCAGCCAAGATGGGCATCGTCGGACTCTCGAAATCCATTGCGCTGGACATGGCGCGCT
The DNA here is from genome assembly GCF_054457555.1 of Castellaniella sp. WN. Lineage (NCBI taxonomy): Bacteria > Pseudomonadati > Pseudomonadota > Betaproteobacteria > Burkholderiales > Alcaligenaceae > Castellaniella > Castellaniella sp. WN. The sequence goes on from NZ_JBTKZC010000002.1 coordinate 468,393, forward strand.
TCAACGTCCGGTCCAATTGCATCGCGCCCTTCGCCTGGACCAGCATGACCAGCTCGATTCCCGCCAGCACGCCGGAAGAGAAAGAGCGCGTCCAGAAGCTTCAGAAAATGGAAGCCGGCAAGATCGCGCCGCTGGTCGTCTATCTCGGCAGCGATGCCGCGCGCGAAGTCACGGCGCAGATATTTTCCGTGCGCGCCAACGAGATCATGCTCTTCAGCCAGCCGCGCCCCGTGCGCTCCGTGCATATGTCCGAGGGATGGACGCCCGAAACCGTCGCGTCCATCGCCATACCGGCCATGCGGAACAGTTTCTACAAGCTCGAACGCTCCCCGGAAGTCGTCAGCTGGGACCCCATCTAGTGCCATGCCGCTCGATTACGACCTGATCCGGAACTGGCGCTTCAACGAGATCCGCCAACGTTACGACGAACGCGATGTCATCCTCTACGCCCTCGGCATCGGCCTGGGCGCGGATCCCCTGGACCCTCAACAGTTGCGCTACGTCTACGAAGAGGGGCTGCGCGTTTTTCCTTCCATGGCGGCGGTGCTGGGGTACCCCGGGTTCTGGATGAAAGACCCACGCACCGGTATCACCTGGACCCGTGTGGTGCATGGCGAGCAGCGCATCCACTACCACGCCCGCTTCCCCGTCCGGGGCGAGGCGATAGGCCGCAGCCGGATCACGCACGTGATCGACAAGGGCGCGGATAAGGGAGCGCTGGTGGTGACCGAACGCACGATCCACGATGCCGCCGCCGGGACACTGCTGGCCACGCTGCAGCAAGTCACGTTCTGCCGGGCGGATGGCGGCTTCGGCCGCAGCGATCCGCCTCTGGAACCGCTGCCCAAGGTGCCGGACACGCCGCCAGACGCGTGCCGCGAGCTGACCACGCCGCCCCAAGGGGCGCTCCTGTACCGCCTCAATGGCGATCGCAATCCACTCCATGCGGACCCGGCCGTGGCGAAATCCGCAGGATTTTCCCGCCCGATCCTTCACGGCTTGTGCACTTATGCCTACGCCAGCCAGGCCCTGGTCCGCACGCTATGCGGCGGCGACGAAGAGCGCCTGGCCTACCTGCACGGCCGGTTCTCCGCACCGGTGCTGCCTGGAGAAACCCTGCAGATCCAATTCTGGAACAGCCGGCCGGATCTCGCCCAATTTCACGTGCGTGTCAAAGAGCGGGACGTGATCGTCCTGAGCCATGGCGTCGCCGGCTTGCGCCCCGGCCGGCGGCCCAAGGACTGAATCCGCCGCACATCCGTATGACGCCCGGAAGCCCGGGCGCCGCCCCTCTTTCGTATTTTCACTCGAACCATCATGATCAGAGACCAGGAAACACTGAATATCTTGCTGAGCAATGTGTCCCGCTTCGTCCGGGAACGGCTGATTCCCAACGAGGAGACCGTCGCGGAAACAGACGAGATTCCCGCAGCCATCATCGAGGAGATGAAGACGATCGGCCTATTCGGGCTGACGGTGCCCGAGGAATACGGCGGTCTGCAGCTGACCATGGAAGAAGAAGTCCTGGTCATGCTCGAACTGGGCCAGACCTCTCCCGCATTTCGTTCGGTGGTGGGCACCACGGTCGGCATCGGTTCACAAGGCATCGTCTTCGACGGCACCGACGAGCAGAAGCAGAAGTACCTGCCCCGCATGGCGACGGGCGAGCTCATCGCCTCGTTCGCGCTGACGGAGCCCGGCTCGGGATCGGATGCCGCGTCCCTGAAAACCACGGCCCGGCGCGAGGGCGACCATTACGTCGTCAACGGCACGAAGCGTTTCATCACGAACGCTCCCCAGGCCGGGCTGTTCACCCTCATGGCGAGGACAAATCCAGATGACAGGTCGGCGCGCGGTATTTCGGCCTTCATCGTCGAAGCGGACAGCCCGGGCATCACGCTCGGGAAGCGGGACCGGAAGATGGGACAAAAAGGTGCCCATACCTGCGACGTGATCTTCGAGGACTGCAAGGTTCCTGCCGCGAACCTCATCGGCGGCGTAGAGGGACGCGGCTTCAAGACCGCCATGAAGGTGCTCGACAAGGGCCGGATCCATATTGCCGCCATCTGCGTCGGCGTGGCGGAACGCATGCTCGCCGAGGCGCTGCAATATGCCGCCCAGCGCCATCAGTTCGGCAAGGCGATCGGGGAATTCCAGCTGGTCCAGGCCATGCTGGCCGATAGCAAGGCGGAGATCTATGCGGCGCGCTGCATGGTGCTGGATGCCGCGCGGCGTCGCGATGATGGCCTGCCCGTCAGTACGGAAGCGTCCTGCGCCAAGATGTTCGCATCCGAAATGTGCGGCAGAGTGGCGGATCGCGCGGTGCAGATCTTCGGTGGCGCCGGCTACATGAGCGAGTATGGCATCGAGCGCTTCTACCGCGATGTGCGGCTGTTCCGCATCTACGAGGGGACCACGCAGATCCAGCAATTGGTCATCGCCCGCAATCTGTTGCGCGAATTACTCTGAAATCGGAGAGCCCCATGAAAATGAGCTTGCCCCTGAATGACGAAGTCCTTAGTTCCAGTTAAATTGGAACTCAAGGAGTAAGAAATGACAGATTTGAGAAGGCGTGCGAAGTACACGCAGGAGTTCAAGCAAGAGAGTGTGCGTCAGGTGCTGGCGGGATCGTCAATCCGTGCCGTGGCCGATTCGCTGGGGATTCCGAAGGCAAGTTTAGGCAACTGGGTACGTCAACACGAGCTCGGGGATCTAGGCCCAGGGCCCACGAAAGCGACAGCGCCAGTCTCGGTGGAACAGATGGAGATTGCCCGTCTGAAAGCTGAGAATGCCCAGCTTCGGATGGAGCGTGACATTGCAAAAAAAGCCGCGGCGTACTTTGCGCTGGACACGCTGCAAAGTACGCCTGGATTCAAAAAATGAAAGGTCGCTGGCCGATTCGTGCGATGTGCAGGGTGTTGTGTGTCAGCGAAAGCGGCTACTACGGCTGGCAGCGTTCTGGACGTGTCTCGGCAGGTACTCGCTTGCCCGATGAACGGGTACTGGCTCACATTTGCGTCATCCACCGTGAGGTGAAGGCAGAGTACGGCTGGCCGAGGATCTATCGGGAGCTTCGGCGACGTGGGCTGAAGGTAGGAAAGGAGCGGGTTCGGTTGCTGATGAAAGCCCACGGAATACGCGCTCGCGTCAAACGCAAATATGTTGTGACGACCGACAGCAGGCATGCCTTGCCAGTAGCCCCAAATCTGGTGAAGCGGCAATTCAATCCGCCGCAACCGGACCGGATCTGGTGCGGCGACATCACGTATTTGCGTACGGACCAAGGGTGGTTGTACTTGGCGGCCGTGATCGACCTGTTCAGCCGTAAGATCGTTGGCTGGAGCCTGAAGCCGCACATGCAGACCAGCTTGGTCAAGGATGCCCTGGAGATGGCCTATTTGCGCCGCCGACCGGCACCGGGACTGATCTTCCACAGCGACAGGGGCGCCCAGTATTGCAGCCATGACTTCCAGCAGGCGCTGCGCACCTGGAAGATCCATCCGTCGATGAGCAGGAAGGGAGACTGTTGGGATAATGCGCCAACAGAGAGCCTCTGGGCGCGTTTGAAGGCCGCTTGCTTTGATGGCCGAAAGTTTGCTTCCCACCGCGCAGCCAGAGTTGCCGTGATGGACTGGATTACGTTCTACAACCACCGGCGACTGCATTCGGCACTGGGCTACACCAGTCCAATGGAATACGAAAAAATCTGGCACGCGAATCACTATAAAATCGCTGCCTGAACCCCGAACTAAGGACTACGAAAAACGGGGGCAATATCATGTCAGCACCGGGGGCTTTTCCAAGGATGCGCAGTACGAAGCGGACCGGGCATCCATTCCGCTGGCAATGTGGACGCTGGATCATGTGGTGCGTGCCCTGATCGAACACTACGACGCCACCGACGCCGAAACCAAACGAATCGTGCCGCTGAAGCGGCTGTACTGGCCTGCCTGATGTCTGGAGAGACATTCACTTGGAACATTTCCTGACCCCTCATCAAAGTCAGTACTTCGCCTGGCAACTGACCCGACAGGCAGCCAGTGACAGCGTGGAATCTCTGGCCAACGCACTGGTGGACGCCCAGGTGGATTTGAATCCGCACCAGGTCGAAGCCGCACTCTTTGCCTGTCGCAACCCGCTATCGCGTGGCGTGATCCTTGCGGACGAGGTGGGGCTGGGAAAAACCATCGAAGCCGGGCTGGTCATTTCTCAACATTGGGCGGAGCAACGTCGCAAGATGTTGATCATCGTGCCGGCCAACCTGCGCAAGCAATGGCACCAGGAACTGCAGGACAAGTTCAACCTTCAGGGGCTGATCCTCGAAGCGAAGAACTACAACGCCATGCGCAAGGAAGGTGTCACGCAACCCTTCCAGCATACAGGCGGGCCGGTCATTTGCTCCTACCAGTTCGCCAAAGCCAAGGCCAATGACCTCAAGCGCATTCATTGGGATCTGGTGGTCATGGATGAAGCCCACCGTCTGCGCAATGTCTACAAGAACGGCAACGTCATTGCCCGGACGATCCGCGACGCGCTGGAGCACGTCGATGCCAAAGTCCTGCTGACGGCAACACCGCTGCAAAACACCCTGCTGGAGCTTTACGGCTTGGTGAGCATGATCGACGAACGTGTGTTTGGCGATATCGACAGCTTTCGAACCCAATTCTCTGGCGTCAGAACCGAACAGTCCAACAGGGCACTGCGAGAGCGTTTGGCACCACTTTGCAAACGCACGCTGCGCCGGCAAGTTCAGCAGTACGTGCCGTATACCGCACGTATTGCCATCGTCGAAGAATTCACCCCAAGCCAGGAAGAGCAGCAACTTTCTACTTTGGTCGCCGATTACCTGCGTCGCCCGAATCTCAAGGCACTACCTGAAGGCCAGCGTCAACTGATCTCGTTGGTGCTATGGAAGCTACTGGCCTCGTCCAGCCACGCCATTGCCGGGGCGCTGGAGACCATGGCCAACCGCCTTCAAGGACAACTGGATGAGTTGCCTGATGTTCCTGACCTGAAAGAGTCGCTGGATGACGACTACGAAGGACTGGATGAAACCGCCGAAGAATGGAATGGCACAGACGCCAATGATGCCGATGCCAGTGCCAACGAGCGGGTAGCCATTGCCGACGAAGCGGCCGAACTCCGGCGCTTCAAGGAATTGGCTACAGGCATTCGACAGAATGCCAAAGGGCAGGCGCTGTTGACTGCATTGGACAAGGCTTTCGCTGAGCTGGAGCGTTTAGATGCGGGCAAGAAAGCCATCATTTTCACCGAGTCCAAGCGCACCCAGAATTACCTGCTCTCCCTATTGGCTGAAACAACCTACGGCGACGGCATTGTGCTGTTCAACGGCACCAACAGCGATGCCAGAGCGCAGGCCATTTACAAAGACTGGCTGCAACGTCATGAAGGCAGCGACCGCATTACCGGCTCTAAAACCGCTGACACTCGTGCCGCGCTGGTTGAGCACTTCAAAGAGCGCGGCACCATTATGATCGCGACGGAGGCAGGCGCGGAAGGCATCAACCTCCAGTTCTGCTCTCTGGTTATCAATTACGACCTGCCGTGGAACCCCCAACGGATCGAGCAGCGCATCGGTCGCTGCCACCGTTACGGGCAAAAGCACGATGTGGTGGTGGTCAACTTCGTGGACCGCAGCAACGAGGCGGATGCGCGTGTCTATCAGTTGCTGTCGCAGAAGTTCAAGCTGTTCGAAGGCGTGTTCGGTGCCAGTGACGAAGTGCTGGGAGCCATTGGCTCCGGTGTGGATTTCGAGCGGCGGATCGCCGCCATCTACCAAAACTGCCGCGAACCCGAAGAAATCCGCAGCCGCTTCGAAGACCTCCAGCGCGAACTTGCCAGCGAGATCGACGAAGCGATGCTCAGAACACGGCAGCTTCTGCTGGAGAATTTCGACGAGGAAGTGCAGGAGAAACTGCGCATCCGCAGCCAAGACAGCCAGGCAGTGCTGACCAAGTACGAGCGCCTGCTGATGGACTTGAGCCGCACGGAGCTGCGGGATCATGCTCGCTTCGATACTGCCGGAGAGGCCAATGGTTTTGTCCTGCACAGCCTGCCCGATGGGCTAGGTCTCGCCACCGGCAGCCGGGAACAGGCAGTGATGGCGGGGCGCTATGAACTGCCCAGACGCAGCGGCGATGCGCATCTTTACCGTATGGGCCATCCCTTGGCGGAATGGGCCATTGAGCGCGCCAAGGCACGAGACCTACAAGCCCCCACACGATTGGCGTTCGACTACACCGCCTATGGCAAACGGCTCGTCAGCCTTGAGAAATGGCGCGGCCAGAGCGGCTGGTTGAGCGTAACCCTTTTGTCCGTCGAAACCCTGAACGATCAGGAGCAGCACCTGGTTGTTTCCGCCTGCACCAAGACAGGCGAAGCGCTGCCAGAGGACGATCCAGAAAAACTGCTGCGCCTGCCAGCGCTGGTCGAAGGCGATGCGCACCTGCAAGCTTGTGCCGAACTCGTCGCCAACGTCGAAAGCCGGAAAAGCGTACTACTGCGTGAGATCAATCAGCGCAACCTGGGCTACTTCGAGCAAGAGGTACAGAAGCTCGATGCGTGGGCCGATGACCTGAAGCTCGGGCTGGAGCAGGAAATCAAGGCTATCGACGGCGAGATCAAGGAGGTGCGCCGCACCGCCGCTGCGTCACCCACGCTGGAAGAAAAGCTGGCACATCAGAAACGCCAGCGAGAACTGGAAACCAAGCGCAGCAGACTACGCAGGGAGCTGTTCGCTAGGCAGGATGAGGTAGAAGAACATCGTAATAAGTTGATTGGCGAGTTCGAAAATCAGCTTCAACAAAGAGTTGATGAAAAGAATTTATTTATCTTGGAGTGGGAGTTGAAATGAGGAAATTTCCTGGCTCTAACTGGTGGTCATTCGATTTCCACAACCATACGCCTGCATCTAGCGATTACGATGCGGGAGAGCGTGCGACGTTGACCGCACGGAATTGGTTACTGGCTTACATGCGGTCAGGTGTGGATTGCGTTGCCGTCACTGATCACAACTCAGGTGGCTGGATTGATTCCTTGAAACAAGAACTAGAAGCAATGGTTGGCGAGCAGCCTCGTCATGCGGACTTCCGCACAATCCACCTGTTTCCTGGCGCTGAACTTACTTCCTCTGAAGGGCTGCATGTCTTGGCTGCGTATGGGCCGGAAGAAGGGGCTGCAAAAATTCATGGTCTATTGACCTTGGCGCAGTACAACAACGATGCCAACAACGCACACGGGATTTGCAATGCGGGTGCTTCTGCTATCTGCGACTACATTCACCAAACCGGCGGTGTGGTCATTCTGGCTCACGCCGAAGAGATCAACGGCATCTTTCACGGTTCTGTAGATACAAGCACGGAGAGCTTTACTCCCACCAGGCCAGTCCGTTCTATTGAGCAAATTCTGGAAAAGGCTGATGCCATCGAGATTCATGATGAGAGCTCCCGTGCTGCCCAGAATTTCGCGGATAAGGTGAGAGGTCGGGCCATTGTTGACGGTTCCGATGCGCACCGAACGAATAGGGCAGGTACTCGTCGTGTGTGGCTGAAGATGGCACAGCCCAGTATCGAAGGACTGAAGCTGGCATTGCTTGACCCGACAAGCTCGCTGTTGCGCGCTCAAGAAAAACCAGCAGCACCTTTGCATAGGATTACTTCGCTGCGGATTGAGCAGCTTCATCTGCGGCGGCAGCCACTGGAGATTGTGTTCAGTCCGTGGTTCAACGCCATTATTGGTGGGCGCGGCAGTGGCAAGTCCACCTTGCTGGAGGCACTCCGGCTAGCGATTGCACGCGAAGTAGATATTCAGGAGCTTGGCACTGCGCAAGAAAGTGATGTTGTCCGTGCATTCCAGCGTTTCCGCACTCCAGGCGGCGCGAGGGGAAACTCAGGCATGGTTAGGCAAGACACAATACTTGTCGCTACCGTCGAAAAATACGATCCGTCGACGAATATCAATGAAACCTATTTGTTTACATGGAAGCCTGCCGGATTCCAAGCGCAGCGATTGGATGCTGGTGCTTGGCAAGACACTGGGTTAAGTATCGAGCAGGCTGCAAAGTCTTTTCCGGTCAAGGTATTCAGCCAGAAACAGATTTTCGAGTTGGCGGAACGTCCTAGCGCCTTACTGACTTATATCGACCGTGCTCCGGAGGTTGGATTTCAGGCATGGAAGGAAAGACACGAAGAGCAGTGTCGTTTCTTGCGAGAGTTGCGTGGCAAGGAGCGAGTACTGTTGCAGAGCATCGAAAAGAAGGCGGAACTGGAAACGGAACTTCGTGAGGTTTCGCGCAAGACGCTGGCCTATCAACAATCTAATGTTGCTGGACAGGTCAAGGTGTATCGGGATAATCAGCAGGCGCAGAAGGAGGTCAACGATTTTGTCGAGACCCTCTTTGCTCCCATCCGTAAACTGGACGAAGTCCTGGAACAGGATAATCCCTACACCCAGAATCGATTGGGCAACATTGCTTTGCAAGTCCCCGACCCGTCGGATATCCAGCAAGGAGCTGCCACAGTAGCTAATGAACTGGATGCAAAATATCAGGTAGTGCGCCAGATCATTGCTGAAATGCAGCAACTGGTTGCAGGGTTCCAGAAAAGCCAGCCGGTCGTGGACTATTTGCAGGAAACCGAAAGGGCAATTGCGGTATACCGTGATGAAGTTGCCCGACTGAGAGATCAGGGCATCGGCACGGCGCAAGAAGCTGAAACAGCCTTGAGGCGTAAGCAAGAGCTGGAAGCAGCCTTAGCTCAGATCGCCGCTCAGCAGGCCCAGTTGCTGACATTGCAGAAGCAGCTTCTTGCGGCTTACGCACGGTTAAAGCTGCATCGCCGCAAGCTGACGAGATTAAGACGAAAGTTCGTTAATGATGTTCTGGTATCCAATCCGAACTTGCGCATCACAATTGATGAACAGGCGGATGTCGATCAGTCTAACGACGAGTTTCGTTCCATCTTGCGATTGCAGGATGGAACCTTTGTCGAGGATGTCCTCTCGATAGATGAGGCGTCGGGACAAAAAGCGGGATTGTTAGGAAAGTTGGTGGTGGGCGGCTTGCATGACCCTACACACAAACGTGTCACCAGCCTGAAGGCTGGGATTCTGGAACGCAACCGAGAAATTCTTGGTCATGCCCTGCATGGCCGACTTGTGACGGCCATTAGTAGACTGAGCTCTGATGACTGCGATACCTTGCTGGAGTGGTTCCCGCAAGACTTAGTGAAAGTTGAGTTCAGGCGCAATCAGAACGAAAACTTCCAGTCGTTGGAGCGAGCTTCCGCAGGCCAAAAAACATCCTCTGTTCTATCATTTCTGCTGTCACACGGCGATGAGCCCTTATTGTTGGACCAGCCGGAAGACGATCTCGATAATGCATTGGTTTCAGAGTTGGTGGTTAATCAAATTCGCAGCAACAAATCACGTCGCCAAATTATCATTGTGACCCACAATCCGAACATTGTGGTGAATGGCGATGCCGAGCTGGTTTTGCCAATGGTATTTACCGCAGGACAGATTCAACAAAACGACGCTGGCGGATTGCAGGAACGCGCTGTGCGAGAGCGCATCTGCAACATCATGGAAGGTGGGCGTGATGCGTTTCGCCAACGCTACAAACGCATCCTCGAAGATCTGGACGCCTCAGTTTAGTCGGAAGAAATATGGCCAATAAGCAAAAACTAGAACTTACCTGGATTGGGAAGGAGAAACGTCCCAAGCTGGAGCCGCGCATTCTGCTTGAATACCCAGAGAAGTCTTATTACGCCAAGCAGCGCGTTTCGGATAGCGACGTCTTTGATAATAGGCTGATTTTCGGGGACAACCTGCTGGCGTTGAAGTCGCTGGAGCAGGAGTTTTCGGGAAAGGTGAAGTGTGTGCTTATCGATCCACCTTACAACACAGGGAGTGCCTTCACGCACTACGACGATGGGCTGGAGCATTCGATCTGGCTGGGATTGATGCGAGATCGGCTGGAGATCATCAGGCGGCTATTGTCGGACGACGGTTCGTTGTGGATCACGATTGATGACAATGAATGCCATTACCTCAAGGTGATTTGCGACGAGGTTTTTGGTCGTACAAATTTCATTGCGTCGTTAGCTTGGCAAAAAAAATATGCTGTAAAAAGTGATTCTGAATTTTTTTCAGAATCCCATGACTACATCCTGGTCTACTCAAAAAATAGATCTGGATTTAATCTCGGGAGGTTTTCGCGCACAGAAACGCAAGATGCTCGTTATAAAAATCCTGATAGCGACCCGCGAGGGAACTGGACTTCTGGTCCGTTGCAACGCAATGAGGCTCGAGACTACGCCATTTTTCCAATCATTTCTCCGACAGGGAAGGAGCACTGGCCACCGAAGGGAACTAGCTGGAGATTTACAAAAGAAAAGATAGATGAGCTAATTTCTGAGAATAGAATTTGGTTCGGTGAACACGGCAACAATGTTCCTCGGCTCAAAAGATTCCTCGCAGACGTGTCCGATACGATTCCTGCTACCACTTGGTGGGACTACCAGAATTTTGGGCACAACGATGAGGCTAAGAGAGAAGCAAAAGCGCTCATTGACGATGCAGACGTTTTTGCAACCCCAAAGCCAGAGCGTTTAATTGCGAAGATAATCGAACTTGCGACTAAGCCTAATGATTTCGTCCTAGACTCCTTCGCCGGTTCCGGCACCACCGGCGCGGTCGCCCACAAAATGGGTCGCCGCTGGATCATGGTCGAACTGGGCGAGCATTGCCACACCCACATCATTCCGCGCCTGAAGAAGGTCATCGACGGCGAAGACCCAGGCGGCATCACCAAGGCGGTGGACTGGCAAGGCGGCGGCGGCTTCCGTTACTACCGTCTCGCTCCCAGCCTGATCGTGGAGGATCGCTGGGGCAATCCAGTTATCAACCCGGAGTACAACGCCGCGCAATTGGCCGAGGCGCTGTGCAAGCTGGAAGGTTTTACCTATGCACCGTCAGAAACCCGCTGGTGGCAGCAGGGGCATTCCAGTGAACGGGACTTTCTCTACGTCACGACGCAGAACCTGTCTGCCGCCCAGTTGCAGGCCTTGTCGGATGAAGTGGGCACGGAGCAAAGCCTGCTGGTGTGCTGCTCGGCCTTCCACGGCATCAGCGCGGCAGCGGCCACTGCGCGCTGGCCGAACCTGACGCTGAAGAAGATTCCGAAGATGGTTCTGGCCCGTTGCGAGTGGGGCCATGACGACTACAGCCTGAATGTGGCGAACTTGCCGTTGGCCGAGCCGCCACCACCAGCACCTGCTGCGAAGACGACCAAGGCTGTCAGAAAATCCAGCGATAGTCGGACGACGGACCTGTTTGGCGACGGGGAGGACGCCTGATGACGAAGAAGAAACAGGCAACGTCCCTCGTTCGCTCTTCCGCGGCTGAATATTTGACCTTTATTGCGGCTACGGGTGACCAACCGCAGTCCGTGGAAATGCGCTATGAAGATGAAAACATCTGGCTGACGCAGAAGATGATGGCAGCGCTTTACGACGTCACTGTACCTGCCATCAATCAGCATCTGAAGCGCGTGTTCGATGACGGTGAGTTAATGCCGGAGGCAGTTATTAAGGATTACTTAATAACTGCCTCCGATGGAAAGAATTACCGCGCCAAGCATTACAACCTCCAGGCCATCATCGCCGTTGGCTTCAAGATTAACAACGAGCGTGCGGTGCAGTTCCGCAAGTGGGCAGGGCAAATCGTCAAGGGCTACACTATCCAGGGTTGGGCCATGGACGTGGATCGCCTGAAGAAGGGCCACATGTTCACGGATGAGTATTTCGATCGTCAGTTGGAATACATCCGTGAAATTCGCCTGTCGGAACGCAAGTTCTACCAGAAGATCACGGATCTGTACGCGACTGCCTTCGATTACGATAGAGACGCACAGACCACACGGGCATTTTTCGCGCTGGTACAGAACAAGTTGCACTGGGCAGTGCATCGTCACACTGCCGCAGAACTGATCGTTGCACGTGCCAACGCAGACAAGACAAATATGGGGCTGACACACTGGGAAACCGCACCTCATGGAAAGATCGTCAAGTCGGATGTTTCGGTGGCCAAGAACTACCTGAATACGCAGGAGCTGGATTATCTGGAACGGATCGTGTCGGTTTATCTGGACTTTGCGGAGCTACAAGCGATTCGAAAAATCCCCATGTCCATGCAGGACTGGGCCAGACGACTGGATGGTTTCCTGGAATTCAATGGCAACGAGATATTGACCGGACCGGGAAAGATTTCGCATGAACAGGCGAAATTACATGCCGAGAGCGAATTCGAGAAATACCGCATCGTGCAGGACAGGTTGTTCGAGAGCGATTTCGACCGGATGTTGAAGCAGCTTGAGGTTGATCACCCCAGCCAGGGCAGCGACCAGAGCAAGAATGAGGGGAAAGCATGAGTTCGCGTGCTCAGAACCACGTCACTGGCCGCTTGTCGCTGCGGCCTCCACAAGCCGAATCCCTGGCGCGGTTGGTACGCGCTCTGGAAGCCGCACCTGAAATGCTGGGCAAGGACAGAGACGTTGCCTCAATTTTGACGACCCTGAAAGCCGAGTTTCCGACGCTGGAAGACTTCGAGCGGGACTTTCCCTCGCTGTGCTTCGCCTTGGCCACCGGAGTCGGCAAGACGCGCTTGATGGGGGCTTTTGTCGTCTACCTGCATCTGGCACATGGCATCAACAATTTCTTCGTGCTGGCCCCGAACCTCACCATCTACAACAAGCTGATTGCCGATTTCACGCCGAACACCCCCAAGTACGTGTTCAAGGGCATCGGGGAGTTCGCCATCAACGCGCCCAGGGTCATCACCGGCGACAACTACGACCAGCAGAACCTCGCGGGTGGCGAGTTGTTCGGCGAGGTGCGGATCAACATCTTCAATATCTCCAAGATCAATTCCGAGGTGCGCGGCGGCAAGGAGCCACGCATCAAGCGCATGCGCGAGGTGCTGGGCGAAAGCTACTTCAACCATCTGGCCAATCTGCCGGACCTGGTGTTGTTGATGGACGAATCGCATCGCTATCGTGCCCAGGCCGGTATGCGGGCAATCAACGAACTGAATCCGCTGTTCGGGTTGGAGGTGACGGCCACGCCCTTTGTGGAATCCGCCAAGGCCCCCATACCGTTCAAAAACGTGGTGATGGACTATCCCTTGGCACGCGCCATGGAAGATGGCTTCGTCAAAGAGCCGGCCGCCGCCACCCAGCGCAACTTCAAGGCCAGTAATCATACGGCGGAAGAAATCGAGAGGATCAAGCTGGAAGATGGCGTTCGCCTGCACGAAGCCACCAAAGTCGAGCTATTGACTTATGCTCGCGAGAACGGCGTCAAGATTGTCAAACCCTTCATCCTGGTGATCGCACGCGATACGACGCACGCCGGGCAGTTGAAGGCGCTGATTGAAGAGCAGTTGTTCGGTGGGCGTTATCTTGGCAAGGTCATCCAGGTGGACTCCAGCCGCACTGGTGCCGAGGAAGAGAAGATGATCGAGGCGTTACTGAATGTGGAGAACCCGGAGGAACCCACGGAGATCGTCATCCACGTCAACATGCTCAAGGAAGGCTGGGACGTCACCAACCTCTACACCATCGTGCCGCTGCGTGCCGCCAATGCACGCACGCTGATTGAGCAATCCATCGGGCGTGGCCTGCGCCTGCCTTATGGCAAGCGTACGGGTGTGGCTGCGGTGGATCGCCTCAACATCGTGGCGCACGACAAGTTTCAGGAGATCATCGACGAGGCCAACCGTGGCGATTCGCCGATCCGCCTCAAGCAGGTGATCCTGGAAGCGCCCAGTAGCGAGGACAAAAAGGTCAGCGTTCAAGTGCTGCCCAATCTGCTGACCCGCCTGGGACTGCAGGATGAACATGCGCCACATGTCCCGCCTGCGTTGGCAACGGTGGATGCCGGTACTGGGGTTGGTGGCGAACAAGCCAAGGCACAGATTCAGCCGGTCTTTTCGACCGAAGCAGAATTCAAGGCTGCCCATGTCGTTCGGGAAGTCCTCGCCACTTATGAGGTGAAGCGCGACTTGGCGCCGACCAGCGCGGCATTGCTGAAGCCGGAAATCCAGCAAGAGATTCTGGCAGAAGTGGAAAAGCGTCTGAAACCCCAACAGAGGCAATTGCTGCAAGGAGCCGACGACCAAGCGCCAGCGCTGGATCTGTCCGCTGTCGTGGCCAAGACCACTGAAATTCTGGTTCAGCAGATCATCGACATTCCGCGTATCGCCGTTGTGCCTACCGGCGAAGTCACCACAGGCTTTCATCCGTTCCGCCTGGGGGCCTTGCCCAACTTCCAGCCAGGGCAGCGCGAAATCGTCGGCCAGACATTGCGTACCAGCGAACAATTCACCCTGAGCCGTGAAAGTGGCCTGCGGGAAAACCGCTTTGAAGATTACATCGTCAAGAAGCTGATCGACTTCGACGACATCGACTACTTCACTCAGGCCAACTTGCTCTACGACCTCGCCGGACAAGCCGTCGAGCATTACCAGCAGCAGAACTATTCGGACAGTGAACTGCACGAGATTTTCGATACCTACGGCAAGGAGCTCGCCCGCCTGATTCGCGCCCAGATGATGGAACATTTCTGGGAAAAAGCCGCGGGCTACGAGGTTCAGGTCAGCAGAGGCTTCACCGAGCTGAAGCCATGCAACTACACCGCTACGGAGGCGCAGGCTGCACATAACCTGAGGGAAACCGTTACGGAAACCAGCCGCATCAAACAGATGCTGTTCGGTGGGTTCACCCGTTGCCTGTACCCCCTGCAGAAGTTCGACTCGGACACCGAACGGCGTTTTGAGCTTGCCCCTGAATGACGAAGTCCTTAGTTCCAGTTAAATTGGAACTCAAGGAGTAAGAAATGACAGATTTGAGAAGGCGTGCGAAGTACACGCAGGAGTTCAAGCAAGAGAGTGTGCGTCAGGTGCTGGCGGGATCGTCAATCCGTGCCGTGGCCGATTCGCTGGGGATTCCGAAGGCAAGTTTAGGCAACTGGGTACGTCAACACGAGCTCGGGGATCTAGGCCCAGGGCCCACGAAAGCGACAGCGCCAGTCTCGGTGGAACAGATGGAGATTGCCCGTCTGAAAGCTGAGAATGCCCAGCTTCGGATGGAGCGTGACATTGCAAAAAAAGCCGCGGCGTACTTTGCGCTGGACACGCTGCAAAGTACGCCTGGATTCAAAAAATGAAAGGTCGCTGGCCGATTCGTGCGATGTGCAGGGTGTTGTGTGTCAGCGAAAGCGGCTACTACGGCTGGCAGCGTTCTGGACGTGTCTCGGCAGGTACTCGCTTGCCCGATGAACGGGTACTGGCTCACATTTGCGTCATCCACCGTGAGGTGAAGGCAGAGTACGGCTGGCCGAGGATCTATCGGGAGCTTCGGCGACGTGGGCTGAAGGTAGGAAAGGAGCGGGTTCGGTTGCTGATGAAAGCCCACGGAATACGCGCTCGCGTCAAACGCAAATATGTTGTGACGACCGACAGCAGGCATGCCTTGCCAGTAGCCCCAAATCTGGTGAAGCGGCAATTCAATCCGCCGCAACCGGACCGGATCTGGTGCGGCGACATCACGTATTTGCGTACGGACCAAGGGTGGTTGTACTTGGCGGCCGTGATCGACCTGTTCAGCCGTAAGATCGTTGGCTGGAGCCTGAAGCCGCACATGCAGACCAGCTTGGTCAAGGATGCCCTGGAGATGGCCTATTTGCGCCGCCGACCGGCACCGGGACTGATCTTCCACAGCGACAGGGGCGCCCAGTATTGCAGCCATGACTTCCAGCAGGCGCTGCGCACCTGGAAGATCCATCCGTCGATGAGCAGGAAGGGAGACTGTTGGGATAATGCGCCAACAGAGAGCCTCTGGGCGCGTTTGAAGGCCGCTTGCTTTGATGGCCGAAAGTTTGCTTCCCACCGCGCAGCCAGAGTTGCCGTGATGGACTGGATTACGTTCTACAACCACCGGCGACTGCATTCGGCACTGGGCTACACCAGTCCAATGGAATACGAAAAAATCTGGCACGCGAATCACTATAAAATCGCTGCCTGAACCCCGAACTAAGGACTACGAAAAACGGGGGCAATATCATTTTGCCTTGCTGCTGGAACGTGACGCCCTCAAATGGTTCAAGCCCGCCAAGGGCCAGTTCCAGATCTATTACAAGCTGGGCAGCGAACAGCCGGAATACATTCCCGACTTCGTGGCCGAGCTGGATGGAATGATCCTGATGGTCGAAACCAAAGCACGCGTCGATCTGGCTTCCGCTGAAGTCCAGGCCAAAAGCGCTGCCGCCTCTCGTTGGTGTCGGCACGCCAGTGAACATGCGGCTGAAGTCGGCGGCAAGCCCTGGCGCTACCTCGTGGTTCCTCACGACGAAGTCACCGAAGACAAGCGGCTGTCCGACTATCTGCAGTATGAGGTCATGGACGCTGCGGAAGGAGGCAGTTCGGCCTGAGCTCAAGCCTCGGCCGCCTGAGTTCGACAGTTTGACCCCTGCTTTTTGATCGAAACGCAGTAACGACGCGGCTTTCACAGAATTACAACGATAATTTTGTAATGGCACGTTATCATAATTGCGCATTGACTATACTGTGTATATGTGATTATAGTAATGGCATGTTTATCAAAGTCACCAAGTCAGGCCCCCGCCGCTATGTGCAGCTCGTGGAGGCCTACCGCGACGACGCTGGGTGCCCCAAGCAGCGCACTGTGGCGACACTTGGCCGTTTGGACCAGATGGGTGATTCCATCAAGTCCCTGCACGAAGGCCTGGCGCGCATCCTGGGCATAGAGCCTTCACCAGCGCTTGATGATGGCACCGCCCGCTTCGATTCTTCACGAGCCATCGGGGACCTTTGGGCACTGACTCAGATCTGGAAGCAGCTGGGCCTGGATCGCCTGCGTCAGGTGCTGCGCCAGCGCACCCGCCACAAAATCGACCTGGAGGCGCTACTGCGCGTCATGGTCTTTAATCGCCTGAGCGATGCCGATTCAAAGCTTGGGACCCTGCGCTGGCTACAGACCGTCAGCTTTCCCGATACCGATCTGGCATCGGTTGAGCACCAGCAATTGCTGCGCACCATGGACGCGATGGTGGAGCACCAGGCCGTCATCGATCAGGCGCTGGTCGCAGCCGTCAAACCCTTGGTAAGTGAAGAATTGTCGGTGGTCTTCTACGACATGACCACGATTCGTGCCGAAGGGCTCTCTGAGCAAACGGATGACATTCGCCAGTTTGGCAAGTCCAAGGAAGGCATCATTGCCCGTCAGTTCATGCTGGGGCTGGTGCAAACCGCTGAAGGCATCCCGCTCTATCACGAGATCTTTGAAGGCAATACGGCCGAAGTGGGGACGCTGAAGGCCTCGCTGCAAAAGGTCATGGATCGCTTCCCGGTGCGCCGGGTAATCGCCGTCGCCGATCGAGGGCTGCTGTCGATTGACAACCTCGCAGACTTGCAAGCCATGCGCCTGCCCAATGGCCAGCCGTTGGAATTCATTCTGGCGGTCCCCGGCCGACGGTACAACGAGTTTGCCGAGCTGCTCGAACCGATCAACCAAGCGGCTATCGAGAGCGACAGCCCCGAGATCGTGGGCGAACAGGCGTGGCAAGGGCTGCGGTTGGTTGTTGCCCATGATCGGTACCGGGCTGCCGAACAAACGGCCCAGCGCGATCAGAAAATTGCAGCGCTCGAAGCCCAGGCCGCCCAGTGGGTCGGCAAACTGGACGCCCAGGATGCTGGGGTACGCGGCAAAGGCCGCAAGCTCTCCGATGGTGGCGCGCGCGCCCGGTTCTATCACGCGGTCTGCGAAGCGCATCTCGCACGCATCATCCGGGTAGACCTTAAAAGTGAGCTCTTCACCTACCAGGTCAATGAAAAGGCGCTGGCCCTGGCACGCGCCATGGATGGCAAGCTGCTACTGATCACCAACGTCTGCGATCTGGCGCCAGCCGATGTGATTAGCCGCTACAAATCCCTGGCCGACATCGAGCGGGGCTTCAAGGTGCTCAAGTCCGAAATTGAGATCGGACCCGTCTACCACCGACGCCCCGATCGCATCCGGGCACACGCCATGATCTGCTTTATTGCCTTGGTGTTGCAACGGGTCATACGCATGCGGCTGCGCGAACAGCCCGTGGCCGACGTGGTCTCGCCCGAGCGCGCCTTGTCGATTCTGCGTCGCATCCAGACCCACCGGGTCGTGCTGCCGGGCGGCAAATCCATCACGGGCATCTCGACGATCGATGCCGAACAGGCGGCCATCCTGAAGAGCCTGCAGGTTGGAAAGCTCACAGCAACTGAGGCCTTCGTTAATCTGTAATGGAGCGTTTTTAAGGCGCTTCTTTATAAATCAATGAGTTGCGGTTCTAACTGTCGAACTCGGGGGATCACGAAGGGACGACCGGAAAGGGGCGGGCACGCAAGCCGCAGCCCGAAGGAGAACGAAGAGAAACGAAGGGACCGGGTGAGTACCCGGCAACGCGCACCCCTTGCAGAAAGGAGTGCAGTGATACAGTCGGCGTTTTAGGCGGCGAGATCAGGGCAATGGCTGCCTGCGCCGTGGAGATGGACTGCGGATACCGGCCGCGCGGCTGAGCGCCGCTACCGGACGGAGGACGGTCTGAATAACGGGGATGCTCGGCTCAACATCCTATTGATCAGGCACACGACTTTCGCATCATCCAAAAGCACCCATCAAAAATGAAATAAATGCTATCAAGATACCAAGCAGGCCAGAGAACGCATATACCCATGAACGGAAATTTTCCAACCGTTCTTTTCGCGCTATCGCTATTTCATGTAAAAGCCGATTTTTTCCTTCCTGGGTAAATACTCTGATGCCAGGCTCTTCGAAGAGCACCACCATCTCGTCGCTACATTTATCCGGAAGGGAAACCCCATACTTAATGCAAAGTCGTTCTATATGCCTGGTTTCATGATAGGAAACATTAACATCAAGTACATATAGACCGTCATATTGATCCTGCGCCTCCGTTTCATCGCGAGGCGGGCGCTGTCGGCTCAAATTCCTGTTTTCGAGATGCCATACTGATCGTGCTACGCGATAAGACCACCACGAAGAAATCTCGTCGATTATTCCATAAAAGGCACTCAAAAAGACTTGTCGGAACTGCCTGAAAATCTCGAACTTAGGCACTCATTACCCCATGAAACACACAGTTTGCGCACTGCATCTCTTCACCCCCACGCCGCACTCATCAGCGTAGCCAGGTCCCGGCGGGACAGCACATCGGTGAATTCTCGCCAGTCTTTTTCAGGTGGAATCATGGTGCCTGTGTACCGCAAATCAAAGCCCGTGGCGTTTTTCTGTGCGTTGATATACTCATCTAGCCGCTCCCCCAGGGTCTCGATATCCTCGATCCATTCATCGCGGATGGTATCCGGCAGAGCCCCAAACAGGTTATAACGGTCTTTCATGCGCTCTGACAGACGCCCGTAAATCTTTTCATCCACGGTCTGTTCAAACACCAGATTCAGCATGTCCACGGTTTTTCGGGTTTGACCGAAGCGCTTGATTCGGCCGATCCTTTGTTCCAGCTTTGTCGGATTCCAAGGCAGATCCACATTGATCAGGGTGCCCAAGGTCTGCAGATTCAGGCCTTCGCAGGCGGCGTCAGTCGCCACCATGATGCGAATCTGATGCTCGGCCACCATTCGCTTGAGCGTTTCCCGCTTAGCGCTGACGCTATCACCCCCCTGGTAGAGACGGCTACGCCC
The DNA here is from genome assembly GCF_054457555.1 of Castellaniella sp. WN. Taxonomy (NCBI): domain Bacteria; kingdom Pseudomonadati; phylum Pseudomonadota; class Betaproteobacteria; order Burkholderiales; family Alcaligenaceae; genus Castellaniella; species Castellaniella sp. WN. The sequence continues at coordinate 488,181 of NZ_JBTKZC010000002.1, forward strand.
GGCCCCGGCGTATAGGCCAATGACCTCATCGGGGTACCGGGCAGCCAGGGCATCAGACAGCCATTTGGCGGTGTCGTAATACTGGCTGAAAACGATGACACCCAGTTCTCGCCACCCTTCTGCATCCAGGAAGTGGACAACCGCCTGCATCTTGGGATCACCGTCCAGGCGTTCCAGTCGGGCGATCAACGCACCCAGCACCTCGTGCTCCTCCTGGGTTTTAAGCTGGACATCTTCTTCCTGCTCGTCCTCCTCATCGTGCACGGACTCACCCTGCACCAGGCGCCGGGCTGTCGAAAGCCCGGCATAGATACTGGAACAGATCCGCTGTTCCAGCATGTTTTTCATGAAGCCGCTGCCTCGGCCACGCTTGGCCAGCACCTGACCGAAAGCACGGGCACCATCATAGGCAGCACGAAAATCTTCTGAGGTTCGCAATGCCTTGCCTTCAAATAGAACATCAAAGGTACGCGGCTGTTTGACCAACACCCGGTCGGGATACACGGCAACTCCAACCGGGGTCAACAACGGCTGCCCCGATGCATCCCGGGCCTGTTCCAGCTGCTGGCGCTTGCGCAATACGACATGGCGAACGATGGGGTTCTCACGCTGAAACAGGCTGGCTCCGGAAACCAGTCGGTCCAGTTCCTCTTCCAGGATTTCACAGGTATCTTCGCTGAGATCAGCCAAAGCACGATGGGTCTGCCATTCTCCGTTCTGCAGTCCCAAATCCTCACGGATCGCAGAAAACAGACGCCGTGCACGAGATTCATTGGTGGACTCAGTACGCGGCAGCGGTGAACGCAGCAAGCTCCAGGCATGATCCAAAGACTGTACCCGCGAACTCCCCGCTAGAATGCCCAGCACCTCTTCTGGGCGATGCCAGGGTGCCATATCATGCCCCAGCACAAAATGCCCCTGACCCTGGTGCAATATCCCCAGCAAATCCCATAAATCACGTGGGTCTGTCTGAATAGGCGTCGCCGTACCCAGCAGCACATGATCTGCACGGGCAGCAATTTCGCGCATAAAAGCCAGCAGCGCATTCGGTGTTCCTGCATCCCTGCTGAACCCTTGGCGGCTTCTGGCCTTGTGCGCCTCATCCAGAATGACGACGCCAAAGCGCATGCCCAGCAGGTGCTGTTTTTCCAGAGAATCGCGCATCATCAGGCCAGTGGACACGATGCCGATACGCAGTGGGCAATGCACGATCTGCTCACGTCCTGCGGCAGAAATCACCCGTTCATCCGCATCCAGCCAAGCCTTCCCCACGGTATCCCAGCGGGCGGTGGGAATACCCAGCTTATCCAGCATCTCGGTCTGCCACTGCTCGGTCAGGGTGGCCGGTGCAAAGATGACAACCGGCCGCTTGGGGCCTTGTTCTTTGTCGGCCAGCAGGCACAGCGTCAAAGCGGCCGTCGCCAAAGATAAGGTCTTGCCCAGGCCGACCTCATCAGCCAGCAGCAGACGCACCACGCCATACAGCCGCTGATGCCGCAGGCATTCCGTCAGAAACCCCTGTTGCCACGGCTGCAGTTGCTGGCCCTCGCGGTACAGTGGGGACTCCACCAAGGCAGCTGGCGCCAGCGCCTCATCGTCATCGACCTCCGTGAACTCGATCTCGCGTCGGTAGCTGCGCCGGTGAACCTCACGGATAACAGCCTGCGGCAAGGGCTTGGCGGCATTCCAAAGGAAATCGAACTCTGCCTCGATCCAGGCCACTCCTTCGGGGGACTCGTCCTCCCAGAGAATTTCATAGTGGCGCTGCCAGCCGTTGCGCGTCTCGTTCATCGAGCCGATAAAGCCCAGCCGTCGGCCATCAGCCAGGGTGATCACGCCGGCCTTGCCGTGCACAAACCCGCACACCTCATCCGGGGCAATGCGTACCGCCTGCCCGTGGCGGGCTAGGAAGGCATCCAGACGCCGGTAACGCTCGCGGTTCAGCAGGGCTTCGGCTTCCAGGCTGCGCTCGTTCCAACGGCCCAGGATCTTGCTCTCTCGGAACTGGGCAACCTTCAGATCATCCGGGTGGATATCCACGTTGCAGACGATCTTGACCTCGGGGATCTGTTCCAGCACCTCGCCCGAGACTTCAAACAAGGAACGGTGATTGTCAACCTATCTGTCGCATTTTCTGAGTGACTCAAGCCGCCCGCTTGAGGTCTGAATTTCGCTTGGCACAGGACGCGTGACCCTTCTGCGGGTTGAGGAAGACCTCGTCGACTCTTGTCCAGTTGCGGGTCCTGCCGCTCCAGCGCTCCGGGTGCTTTTCGCGGGCCGCCCGATAGAGGGCATGGCGCCGTTCGAGCAGGCCGCGATCGCGCCCACAGTGACGCTGCTCAGGCGTCACGAAGCCGATAGCGCTGTGCCGGTGCTCGGTGTTGTACCAGCGCACGAACTCACCGACCCAGGCCCGGGCAGCCAGCAGACCGGTGAAGGGCTTGCGAGGGTAGCGGGGGCGGTACTTCAGAGTCCTGAACAAGGACTCTGAGTACGGGTTGTCATTGCTCACCGCTGGCCTGCTGAACGATGGCGCCACACCCAGCTCCCGTAGTGTCGCCAGCATGGTGGCGCCCTTCATCGGGGAGCCATTGTCGCTGTGTAACACCACCTGCCCTGGGAGGATGCCCTCGCGGCGGCAGATATCGCGCATCAGCTCACTGGCACGGGCGCTGTCCTCGGTGTCATAGACCTGCCAGCCCACGATGTGACGGCTGAACAGGTCAAGAAACAGGTACAGGTAGTAGTACTGGCCCCGCACGGTGGCGGGCAGATAGGTGATGTCCCAGCTGAAGAGCTGCCCTGGCGCAGTAGCCGTCAGCGCCCGAGGCCGATGCACCGGGCCAGGCGTGCGATCAGGCGTGCGATGCACCAGTTGCCCGGCGGTACGCATCAGCCTGTAGATCGTCGATTCACTGGCCAGATAGACCCCCGTATCCGCCAGGCGTGGCACGATCTGAGAAGCGGGCAGGTGGCCGTACTCGCTGCTGTTGACCACCCGCAGGATGCGATCACGCTCGGCATCGCTCAGGCGGTTGCAGGGCCGCTGTACCCGCGTGGGGCGCCCATCGCCTTGCTCCGGGGCCCGCCGCCAACGTTGCAGTGTGCGTGCGCTCAGATTGATTGCTTCACAGGCGCGTGCCTGTCGAGCACCAGCCGTGACCGCCTCAGTAATCAATGCCATGATCTGTCGGCGCTGTGTCAGTGAGGTCATTTGTCCTCGTCCTCCCACAGCGCCTGGTATTTTTTTTGCAGTACCAGCAGGGCTGCCGCCTCCGATAACGCCTTGTCCTTGCGGGCCAAATCACGGCGCACGCCAACCAGTTCCTCTTTGAGCCGACGCAGCTCCTGGATATCGGCTGCGGGCTTGTTCCCCGACTGTTCGAGCTCATGCTTCCAGGCCGTGAGCTGATGGGCGAAGATGCCCCGTTCCCGGCACCAGGCGTTGCGCGCCTCTTCGGCCAGAGAATGGGTCTCAAGCAGGGCCTGCAGCCGCTGTGCGGATGTCCACCGACTGGCGGGGGCCTCTTCTGAGGATTGCCTGCGCAAATGAGCCATCTTCGGATTGCGAATCCAGTTCTTCAGCGTATGGACCGACATGTTCAACTCCTGGGCCATGTCAGCCACCGTGCGCGTGCCGCGCTGCAGGGTCTTGCGGATCGCCTCCTCTTTGAAGGCCGTGCTGTAGGTCGTCAAATTCATCTAATCGTTCCAAATCCGATGCGACAACTAGTCTGACACAGGGGGGGAACTGGTGAAATAACCCGCAATGCGCTTGTAGCTCTTGGCACCGGCCAGGTGCGGCATCAGAAAGCTGGCATCCAGACGATGCGTACGCGAGGAGAAACGCCGGATGCTCATGCCGTTGAACTTCGAGGCTTGACGCCACCCCTGCGGCCCAAACCAAAGCCCACACGATACAAATCCGGCATATCCATGCGCCCGTCCCTCTTGACTTCCAGCAGACCGAGGCGCTGCAAGTCTTCGCGGATCCCCTCCCAGCCACGATCAAGATGCTGAGCGGGCAATTGTCCCGGATTTATACTTGGCCTACCTTGAGGAAAACACTCTTCCCATTTTGCCCTTACCATTTCAAACTCAACCGGCACATTCATCCCTTCCAGCACTGACAACACCTCAGGCACCCAGGCGTAATCTTCAGCAATTTCTTGCACTCGGATCTCAGATGCCTTCTGGATTCCTCGCTTGATGCTCTCGTAGTGCAAGGCATAGCCATGCTCATCATATCTTCCGTTGGAGTCCTCCACCGCCTGCCGAATCGCTGCCAAAAATGATCTCGGCGAGGTCCGTCCACGTCCATCCGCAAGATGCCCTACAGACCAGGTATAAGGCACCCCCCGGCGTTTATCGCGTCCCATCCAAGGACCTGCAAGCCTTTCAAAAGCGGTTTTCTGAGCATCAGATTCACGCTTCATCTCAGGTAACAAATGCCATATTTGATTTTGCAGACCGGTATGACCACAGAGATCGCGTAAGACCTGGCCACCAACCCCCGGCGCATTGATCAGGCGCTGCCAAAGTAGACCATGCAGATCGTGTCTCGCCCAACTGAGTTCAGCCTTGGTCGCTGTCAGCTTCGAAGCATCTGGAAAGGCAAATACAGTCCGTTCGGCCTGATCTTCTCGCAGAAACACCTTGGCATACAAGCCAGGAAACGCCTTCAACCATAAAGCCGTGCGCAACAGGCCTCGGACAATGGCATCCATCTTCGACCAGTCATCACTGGTACGATCCAGTGCATCAAAAACGATCAGCCCTTTCCAGCTACGTGCCTGCTGCATCAAACGCGCGGCAGACTCGGGATTATTCTTCAACCAATTGACCGTATCCGGCCAAGTGTCATCGGGTATCTTGGCCCCAGCCCGGCCCGCGACCCAGCGCAAGACCACGGAACGCCACAAATCAAAAGGATCGTCGTCGTTTGCCAAAACCCTCGAAAACGTATCCGCATTTGGGTAATTTTCAATCGCAGGCTTTTCGGAAAACCCGGTAAAAACTTCTATGCCCTTCAGTTCTGAGGCATTGGCACTCAACTGCTCCCGCAAAGCGGGTGACTGCAAGGCAGCCGTCCAGAACGATTTACCGACACCACGGCCACCGACGACAATATGTGCATCCAGCCTAAGCGCCTTGAGATGTGAAAGCGGCAAATACAGTGTGCCTTCCTCTGGCGTTTCACCGTGGTTGCTGGTCTCCAGCGACGCCGCCAGGATGGCTGACCGGATTTCCTGCACCGTTGTCATGACAATTGCCTCGTAATATCCACCACATGGGCAACCCCATCAAGTAGCGGGCCAAATAGGGATTGAACTTCTGGCTGGTCAATGACCGCCAGGCGGCCCTGCAACGACTGCAAGCCCGCAAAGCTGCGATGCCATTTTACGGCCCAGGGGTAATGGGGTGCTCCTTCATCCGCCACGTCAAAGCTCCAGCCCTCACTAAGCCCTCCCACTTGCCATGTCCCATCAAGCTTACGGCCTACCCCCAGTTTCACAGGCTTGAGTTCATCATATAACGTACTGATGAATACATCATGCGCGTGCTCACGCAGGCTAGCCAGATAATCAAGCGGGCCCAATTCAGGCACCAAGGCTCCCACGACCTGCAAACGCTCACGAATATGTTCAGCCACCCCGGCCCGCTGCCATTGCTCAAACAACATGCGGTAGCCTGTCCAGGTCTGCTGGCCTTCCAATGCAAACAACAAGATCAGATTAGCACCCAGCTCGGTGACGCAGGCCGAGGCAATTTCATCAATCCCGGACCGTGAGTCGATCAGCACCACATCAGGCTGGATTTTTTCTTCCAGCTTAACCAGCAAGCGATTCAGCCGCATCGACCACGATTCTCGACGACCATCCGCATGCACCTTCGGCATCCAGACACGCCCCAGTTTCGCAATATATTCCCCATAGGCCGCGCCATGCGCAGGCACAACATGAATCTCACCGTCATGCGACAAATCACTTTTAGCCACCAATGCGTCCAGGACAGCATCGCCATTGTCGACGAGGTCTTCAACCAACCAATCCGTGATGCCATAAGTTGGCTGGCCGTCGGCAGACAGCAAGGCCGATGACAGCCCCGGGGATTCCAGATCAAGATCCAGCACCAGCACCCGCTTGCCCGATTGGGCCAGCTGCCAGGCTGTGGCAGCCAATGCAGTCGATCGGCCCACACCGCCTTTGATCGAGTAAAAAACAATGCGGGGGGCTCCGGTCGTTTCTGGTTCGATATGCGCCCAGTCTGTCTCGGTTGCCAAACGGTCCAGCATCCAGACGTTGGAAAACCGGCCCAAGGGATAGCGGCTTGCCCCCTGGCACGCCAGATCCAGGTCATGCTCATACAGCACCTGAACAGGTTCAGGATAGGCGTGTGGACCAAGGCGCGACAGCAACTGCGAGGCAAGATGCTCCCACATGCCGCGCAGGGCATCATCTTGACGGCAAGACTCCGGCAAAATGAGCCGGACACGACCATTCAGATCACGATTGACCAGCAGCCAGCTTCCATCATGCCCCAGCAAATCAGAAAGCGAACCATGATGCCCCTTGAGCCAGTCCTGGACTGACTCCAGGATGCGGTCAAAGGTTACGACAGGCTCGGGAACCAAGTGGAAAATCCCTCGTGTCATGCCAGCCATCCTTCCCGTTGTGCTTTTTTGACCAGATCAATGACCAGCGATGCGCCCTTCTGGTGACCCTGTACGAAATCCTGGGAAAATCCGGACTGATGGGCATAGCGATCTGACGCACGCCAGTCAGCAAAGGGCTCCGTGCCTGCGGCTGACAACACATAGCCCGTCCCTCGCGCCGAACCACTACGATAAACTTCGAATCGGGTCCAGATCAGGTTGATGTGTTCACGATCCTTTCGCTCATCGGGGCGATCTTTCAATATATCAAAAGGCATTCCAAATTCAAGCATCAAGCTCTTCAAGCCGCATTCTGCTGCCATCCCATACAGATGGTCAGCATTCGCCAGGCGTCCTGCCTGGAACAGGCGCTCGGCATCTTCCCAATGTCGCAGATGCGCATCCAAAAAATCTGCTTTCATGATCTTCCTATATCCAACGCTCAATCACCCAGCCGCAAGTTCTTCAGGCGTGCCCCCAGCACCTCGGCCGCACTGCGCACCTCCGGTTCCTGAGTGGTCTGCTCGATGAAAGCCAATAACTCAACCAGGTGTGGTCGGATCTCCAGAAAGTCGGCCATCTCAGCACGCAGCTGATCGACGACGATCTGCGCCTCGGTGTCCTTCAGCATCTGCTGCAGGCCGATGATGAGCTGCCCCAGATGCGTTGCACCCAATTCAGTGGCGTCGCTCAGGTCGCGCGAAGCGAATTCCGTCACTCGCTTCAGACGGGCGCTGTTGGGCTTCATGCTGCCCATCACGCGGGCATAGTCATCCACCCGAAATGCCTTGGCAAAATTCTGGTAGTTGTCCAGCTTGGCAGCCCCTGCTGTCTCCATGTCCATCATGCGCAGCATGAAACGCTCGATACCGGTCAGCCGCTGCCAGGCATCCGAGGCCAGGCCCTCTGGGACCAATAAATTGGAGGCTGTCTCTGCCGCCTGTTGCACGATTTCATCAACCACTGTCACTTCACCCTTTGCGCGTGGGCGCAAGGCAAAGGTCGTGACATCCTCGTCACCAATTTTGGTGTAAACCGTCAAGACCTTCAGAGCAGCTGCGTAACCCGCCATTTGCAGATCAGAATCATTGAACACGGGCTCATCGTGCTGATCCCGAACAGAGTCATTCAGGTGCAGCATGGTTTCGATCTGCTTTTCGACTTCTTTACGTACGGCGGGCAACAGGCGCTGCTTGAAACCAACACGCTCACCTGCAGGGCGCTTTTTGAGCATCAGGGTGACCGTGCCTTGAACGTAGCCACCTTTCTTGAGTTCCGAGGTGGTTTCAGTCGCGATATACCAGGCAGCCACCACTTGCAGCCCCGCAGCCCAGAAGATGCCGATCAGGTCGCCCCAGACAGTGGTGTTCTGATGCGTGAACATCACGCACTGCATGCCGTTGTCGGGCATATGCTCGGCCATCGCCTTGTAGGCAGCGACCATGCCGCGCCTGAAATCCTCGCCCGAACCCTTGACCGCCAGCGCACGGCGCGAATCCCACACCCAATCGTCGAAGGGTGCAGGCGGGTTCTTGCGGAGCCAGGCGATGAAGAATTCGGTGATTTCGTCGTAATTCACCGCATCGGCGTATGGCGGGTCGGTGATCCAGAGCTCCGAACGCTCAATGAGCTTGTCCGCAGGGGTTGCGCTCAAAGTGAGCGATTGTCGGACAGGTGACTGTTTGGTATCAAGCTGGATGTAATCGATGAGATCAACGAGACCACGCGAACCCCAATTGTACAACGTGTTCAGTGCTTGATTAGAAAAGACATTCTGTAGCCCGCCCTTGCGTCCATCGTTGTGCCACGCGCACAGCTTGGACTGCAGGTTCAAGATGCCAAGGCTAGCCAGCCACGTATTTGTCATTTGCCCGTGTCGCAAAATGCATTGCAGCATCTGGATTTGCCGTGCATTAAACAGATGATGCCAGTGCGTCCATCCACGCTCTCGGATCGGCTGATCGGTGTTGTACCCGGACTCAATAGCCATGTCCGAAACAAACCCCTCTTTTTGCCAAAGGCTCAGATTCTCGGCAACAAGATCTTCTACATTCTGTTCGCGCTCAAGATCAGCCAGTGTCGGCGCGGCAAAGAACGTTTCCAAGCGCGGATTGCCGATGCTTTCTTTAGTAATCCAGTGAATGCAATAGAGCCGCTCATGAAAGATGTCGTCCATGCGCGGCTGGAAATCACTCTTCTCCCACAGACGCAGCTTGTTGGCCGTTGTGCCGTCTTGAAGACGGTAGTCACCCCGGAGGGTTTTGATTGAGGTACGGTAGGTTTTGTCGTCAAGCGTGTAGACAAGTGACTCACCTTGCACGGTACCAATCTCTGCAAGAGCAACTTCCTTGCTCGATGCCCCCGACTTGATCTGGATATCGAAACGCTGCTCCTTGTAGTTCGGAACCAAGACAGCAATCACTCCTTTGAAGCGCGAAATGACCCAGTTCGGTGCCATGGGCACGAGCCACCCCGTCTCCGGGCAACGTGTTTCCAGGCAATAGAGGTAGGCCTTTGCACGGTTGCCACGTTCATCGTGTTCGATACCAAGCTTGGTGATCTCGGCATCCACCGCTTGCGCCACTTTGCTCTGGGCCAGGTCAATCTGAGCGCGCTGAGCAGCGCTGGTTCCGATGACGTTGAAAGCGCCCCACGTGAGCATGCAGGCCACGGGATTGAGATCGGAGGCATAGGTGTCGCAGCCGATGCGTGCGGCCTCAAAGGGGATGGAGCCGCCGCCGCTGAAGGTGTCACCCACGCGCGGGCGATGGCCGTACCTGAGGATGCCGAGTTGCTCGACCAGTTCATCGAATGAGCTGACATTCAACCCGATATGGGCGTAATGGCGATTGATCTCGGCCCACACAGGAGCATAGAGCCAATCTTGATCCACTTCTTCCGGCCGCTTGCCAATGCCCGCCTTTTCTTCGTAGCTCGACAGTGTGGCCAGTGCCTGCCGATACAGCGCCAGCTTGTCATCTTCGGTGACGTCGCGCCGCCAGCCGCGTGCGCCGAAGTAACGTTCCGGGTCGGCGATCGGGATCATCTCCTGCAGCTTAGTCACCGAGAAGGCATTGGCCGCCAAAGCACGACGCACCAAGCCCTCGTCGTCGAAAGCCATTATCCTTTCGAAGATGGCGAGATCGGCCTGGGCGTCTTCAGTGGTCGGCAACAGGCTAGCCAACACGATGGCACGCACCAGAATCAAAGGCTTCCGGCCTTTCCAAAATGAACCCAGCCCAGTCAGCGTTTGAGCACGCCCAGACATCCGTTCCTTCTGCGCCTCAAACGACACCTTCTGCGCTGGAAACACCGTCTCGATTAAAGCAGGTGCATCTTTCAACGCAAAAGGAACCAGGGCGGGGGCTGTCTGTGCACTCATGGGGTCATCATCACTTTTGATGGACGGCCTGATAGGCCTGGTCCGGATCATTCGGTTTGTCAGGGCGGATCATCGCGATCTGACCACTGCTCAACAAAGGTTGCAGGTATTTCTGCCGTAAATACTCGGGATTGCGATCCAACAGCACGCCCAAGTCGCTCAGGGACCAGGTTTGATGGGTCAGCAACGCCAGCAATACATTTTTCACATCTGCCGGTGGGCTACGTTTGCCCAGACTGCCAATCTTCACCCCCAATGTCCCTGGCAACGCGGCCAGCAAAGCTTGGCGGGCCGTATCAGTGGCCGCATTCAGCTGGCCAGCTAAGGCATCAGGGTTCCTAGACAAGAGGGGCAGGTCCCTAGATAAGGAGCCCAAGTCCCTAGGTAACGGTGCTGTACCGCCAGGGACGCCATGCGGGGCCGTTGAGTCCTCTTGAGGCACATCACCCAACATCTCGGCGGTTGGCTGGTACCAAGTAGCCGATCCGCGCCCCTTTTGCTCCAGAAGCCCAGCATCCCGCAGTCGCTTGAGCGCCTGACTGGCGGTCAGCGTGTCCACCCGATTGAGCTCACGGTAGCTGGCATTGTCCAGGGCACCACTCTCACGCGCCACAATCAGCGCCCGCGCTTCATTGTCAGATAAATGCAGGCGTTTGAATCGAGCCAGCCAGGCCAGGTCGGCTTCCCCAAGAAAATGATGGAAGAAAAGCCGCAAGACGAATTGATCCTGCCCGCGATCGGACTCGAACAGCGGCGGAACCAGGCCCGCTTCCCGACACAAGTCGCGCATGACACGAATGCCACTGCCCTTGGTCTCGGCAAAGCCCGCGTCATACATGGCGGCGGCAATTTTCGGATTGCGCGGCACGGACCCAGGCTCCCCCAGATGCTCTGGGGCCTTCAGTGAGAAGCCTGGATTGCGGATCTCCAGGCGGTTGCTATAACGGATGATCTGCACAGGCGCGTGCGAGCGATAGCTGCGATGCACCAGGGCATTGACGACGGCTTCCCGAATGACACGATCCGGCATGAAGGGCCGGTCCTGCCTCTGAATCTCGCCTTCTGCCAAGCCAAAGGCCTTGGGCAGGTCGTCCATAATCGCGGCTTGGGCCCGGCGGACCAATCGGGGCAAGGAATCCCGCAATTCCAGGGTATCGAACCGATGGTCGGGGTCTGGCACCCATTCACGGCCCGGCACGCGAATGTAATCGACCCGCGTCATCGGAAACACGCTGCGCAACGTAACCTGCTTGCCGAACAAGATCAACCCGGCGACCGTCGGCTGCCAGGCCCCAGCACCATCACGACGCAGCGCCCCCAGTGACTGCAGCAGTTCATCGTCATTCCAATGCAGCTCTTCGGCAGTCGGGCTGATGCGCTCGCGGGCTGTGCGAAAAACCGTGATGGCCTCTGGTGCCAGATCCTCTACCATCACATCCGGGACGATACTGGCATCAAAGCTCTCGTGCTTACGGCCCTCAAAAAAGAGGGCCAGGTCATCCTCTGTGCAGCGCTGGTCTGTACTGCCAATCCGCCGGAAGGCCCCCTTGGGCAAACCTTGCGCCTTGAAATAAACGGGCTTGTCCGACGGGCTGATCTCGGGCACAAACACCGCCAGGACGGTCTTGCCGTCTAGGATCTCTGGGCGAATATCCAGGCGAATCGCGGTATTGAAAACGGTACGGGCTTGCGTGGCCAGGTCACTGGCCTGCTGGTCCGGGTTGGATATCCCTCTGACCCGATAGGCTGGCAAGCGTTTCGATTCATCTTGCTCGACCCCCAACAGCAGCCAGCCCCCGCCCAAGCCTGGCTCATTGGCGAAAGCGCATACGGTCTCCAGCACCGACGTGCCGATCTTGGTAGCGGTCTTGGCTTCGACGCGCTCCGACTCATCCAGCAGCTGAAGCTGATCAAAAAGGCTTTGTGCATCCATCAGACATCCTCGCCGAACAGCCCCAGGCTGGACTGTACTGAATCCGTCTGACTGCTGCTGCTCTTGCGGGCTCTGGGGGCTAACAGCTCGCTTTGCGCTACATCGCCCAAGGCATGCTTCAAGGCGGCACGCCAGCCTCTGTCCGCATCGGCCAAACCGCCGGTACTCATGGCGGTCATGCCAAACAGCCACCAACGCTCTTCGGGACGCAGGGCCAACCAGTTGCGCACCGCCACGGGGATCTTGTCCGGGTCCATCTGCTCGACAGCCCAAGCCAGAACGCAGAGTTCCTTGCCCAGCAGACGATCCACCGGGTTATCACCCACCCGCCAGGTGACCGTTTTCAGGCCATGGGCGGCCAGGCGGGCGTTAAAGGCCCGCTGCACCTCGGCACGGATCGCCGTCCAGCGGGGGCGATCCAGCAATACCCGGTCGATGACCGCTGCATCCTGACTGGCTGCCTGCAACCCCAGGTGTTCGCTGATTTGCACCTTGGCGGAATTGGCCTTGGGGATGACCACCCTGAAGTGATGAGGGTCCGATGTGGCAGGCACACCAAAGCCCAGCGTGTGCGGGATGGGCTCACGCGCCTGGGGTTTGGTCTTGCCTGCAGGCTTTACCACGATCACTGCTCCTGACTGACATCACCCGGCTTCAGTTCAACCCCAGCCAGGCGCGCGAACTCTTTCAGGTCAAAGCCCGTATCGAACTGAATGCCGTCGGCAACCATCACGTTGACCAGGGCATCCGGTTCACCCAAGAGTTCGCGCAGCTTATTGACCACGCCCTCGATGATGGCGGCCGTGACTTCACGTTCTTGAAAGCGGATGCTGACCGTGTTCTCGCCCTCACCAATTTCAACGCGCACGCCCTTGAAGCGGGCACCGGATTGATCGCGAAAGCGGTTGATGACACCAAAGACACGTTCGGTCGTATCCAATGAAATACGTTTGCCCTGCAGGCGGGCGGGTGCGGTATCCACAACCTGGACCGTCTTGTCACCACTGGCGGGGATCGGAAAATCGGCTGTCTTGTTGGCCTCACCTGCCTGTGCAAACACCAGCAGACGGCAACTGGCCGAGCCAATCTCGAACGGTGCTTCATAGCGGATGCCGTCCTTGGGATTGGATCCGTCCAGGGTGTAAAAAATCTCTGCATGGGGCGTCACCGCCAAGGTCACCTTGCGCTTATCCGCAATGGGTTCGACCTGGTGGCGGATCTTCAGGTCAGCCAGCCAACGTGTGGCGGGACCACTCTCGTACTGCCCCGTCGGCTCACGTACGACAAAGTACACGGTGCCTTCACCCGTGCTGAAATTATCCAGATCATCCACCCGCTGATCCTGCTCGGACACGTCGGGGCGCGTAGACCAATAGACGGCAGGGCTGCCCCCTGCATGACGCGGGGTCAGGGACAGAACGGTTTCACCTGTCTCCTGCCGGACATTGATCACCGACACGTTAACGGTGGCCTTGTCTTTGGGGAACGGCCCCTTCTCAACATAGCCATCCTCACCCAAACGCCAACGGCCTTGTTTCAGCGCCTCGGCCTTGAGCGCATCCAGGCCACCGGCCCCCGGCATCCAGGGCCAGATGGGCGAGCATTTGGCACGCGCGGCCACGTCCTTCCAGGGGGTACGCCGATTATCCCTGCCCGAGGGCCACAGGTAGGTCTCTGCCAAGGCAAAACACTCATCAAAATTGTCTCTGCCCAGCGCGGCAATCAGTTTATAGTCGGCCCGTGGGCTGGCCAGCAGCGCTTCAATCTGCGCCTCAGCAGACTGGTCCCCCTGCCCCAGCTTGAGTCCCTGATCGATGCTGACCTTGCCCAGCACGTCGCGCCCGTCAGTCGCGTCATTCATGGGCACATACAGGCAGTTGTAGGCGGCGGACAGGGCCTTGCCAAAGCGGCCTTCAGCTTCTTCCAGGCGGTCACGCGCTTCTTCGTACAGGGTATCGCCGGATTTCAAGCGTTTGGAAATCTGTTCGATCGCATACAGTTCGCGCAGCCGTTCCTCTACAGCATCCGCCATCAGGCTGTCCTGCCCAGTCAGGACCAGCAGATTGTTTTTTTCCTGTTGATAATCAAAGAAATTCTGCAGCTCGCTGGGAGGCACCTTGCCATCAGGCTTGACGACAATCAGCGTGCGCGGGCCGCCCAGCCGCAAATCTTCAAACCGTGGCAAGACCTGTACATCCTGATAGGCGATGCGGCTATTGGGTGACAGCACCCCGGTCAGGCGATTGATCAGCGCCTGATCCACCTTGGGCTGGGGAACTTCTTTAGCGTTGCGTTCGATCTGCCGTGAAAGATTCTCCGTTTCCTTGATGAAGAAACGCTGCTCTTCACGGTGCAGGTACCATGCAGATTCACGTAGCCGCTGCAAAGCTTGCAGGAACTCGTCAGGTTTGCGCTGCGGGGCCGCCAGGAATTCGATCAGCTCGCTTTCCGACAGGCCAATACGCCCACCCACGGCACGCGACAGGCTGGATGACAACAGAATCGTCATCAGCTGCTGTGCGGCGTCGCTAGCCAACTCCAGATCAATACGTTCCGCAATGGCGTTGCTTGCATCAGCAATGTCACGTGTCACCGCCGGCATCAGCTTGGGCGCGATGCGTTCGATCTCGTCCTTGACCTGGTCGTCATTCAGGTTCAGGTGCTGGGTACCGATCAGGAAAACATCATCGGCCGCACGTTCATCCACGCTTTTCAGCAGGCGGGCGGTGAACTGCATCAGCCCCCGTGTCTGACGGAACCCTTCGTTTTCCTTGAACAGCGCCACCAGGTGCTTGAATGAGGGGTGAAAGGGATAGGTTTCCCTGACTTGCTCGGCGATCTGTTCGATGCTGCTGGCAATGATGTAGCCACCGTCCTCTGCTTTCTTGATCTGCTGCGCGTACTCCTCAGCCACTTCAGAAATAGACCGTTCATCCGGCAGCTCGTCGATCAGGCGTTTTTTCAGGATCTCGTAGATTTCATTGCCTGCCAGCTGCACCGGTGTGATCGTCATCGCCTGACGACGGGTTTCCTGCTGCAGATTCGAGATCGCATCCGTCAACGCCTTGGTCTGAGACTTGTAGCTGCCCGACAGGTTGGCAATCACAATGGCACAGTTCGGCAGTTCTAGCGCCGCACTCATCAAGCTGGACAGGCTGTAGACCACCATATTGGCCAGCGTGCCATCCCCCAGCTTGTGCGTACTGGCGTTGTCCAGATAAGGGGGTAGTTCATCCAACAGAATCAGGGTGGGCTGATCGCCGATAATCGCCTTCCACTGGCGCTGATCCACCGCCTTGGGGCCATTGACCCAATAGGGCCGGATGGCTTCTGCCTCGCCCAGTTGGGTGGCGATGTCACCCCAGACGTAATTATCCGGATTATTACGGCCATTGAAGGCGGCAATGCGTGCTTGGCCAAATTCAAGTCGTGAGGCCAGATCAGCGGGCAAGACTTCATTGCGGAGATGGGTATGTCGGGCCAACAACCCGAGGGCAATCATCATGTGCGTCTTACCGCCGCCCATGGCCTGAGTCAGTTCGAAGACCCCCTGGTCGGATTTCCCAGACAGACGCAGCAACCCTTCGCGGAACAGCTGTTCCATACCATGGGTGACAAAGTTGCGCGAGAAAAATTCGCGACCATCGCCTGCATCGTTGATGAGATCCGCGAGGTTTTCAATCGCCTGGCTCATCCGGTAATCACGAATGATGGGATTGAATCGGCAGGCCTGTTTGACTGTCCTGATCATGACTGCACTCCGTTGTTGTTCTTGACTTCTTCGGAGGGCGAGACCGGGATCCCCTTACGCTCGCAATAGTCGCGAATCAGGAACTCCACCATATTGGAAAGAGATCGGTGCTCTTGGTCTGCAGCCATACGCAGCCCGTTCTTGAGCCCAGGATCGACACGAAACGTGAGCGTAGCGGTCTTGGTATTGCTCATAGCCTCTCCGGCAACCACTGAAAATGTACTGCACTTTACAGTATTGGATCGGCTGTGACAATAAAATCACGTCGATGGCAAGCAGCCATCGATGACTACTTTCTGCTGAAAGGCCGCTTAGGTTAATCCTCCCCCCGCAACTCGGGCCAGATCTGCCACCAGTCATCGGGCCGCAGTTGTTTGCGGGTGACAGCCCCTCCTGTCAGCTCTTCGATCTCCACGCAGCGAATAATGGGCACCGGACGCGTCCCTGCTGCCCAGCTGCTGACCACCTGTACAGGCAACCCCAGCTTTTTGGCCAACGGGGTCATTCCGCCCATGACTTCACAGGCATCTCGAACAGGTTGAAAATCGGCCATATGCTTCCATAACCATACTAATAATATGGATTTTATAAGATAAATCCGTTATTTGGATGTGACGGGGGGTTGTTGTTTTGTGCTGTTTTGCAGCGCAAAGGTTCATCCATTACCGGCCAAATTGTAACGGCCAGTCAAAACACGGCGCTTATTGCATGAAACAAGCTGAACCGGCCTGAACCAAACATTTTTTCGACCCCCTAGGGGGATTGGCGATTTTATGCCCATCACCCGAACGTGGGGTAGTCACAGGCACAAACAATTTGTCCCGGCTCCGTATCTCCAGCTCGCGCAGGTATCCGCTAAGCTCAATCACCCTCAGTAGAACCTTGAATCGCTTAGAAAATCAATCAGCTGATTGCCTATTGACAGAACTTACCAACATGCTGACAATGGCATTAACTGCTTCAGGCAGACCAGCTCTTTAACAAGAAACAAGCGATGAATACTGCGCCCTGCCCGATCACGCGGCACGCGATTGCGCAGCAACCTGTAACGCATCGGGGTTGAAGCAAAACCGATGAAATCCGCCAATCGCAGCCAGCCCCTCGCGTGGGGCGTGGATGGCTGCGTGCGGCGGGGACTTCCCTGCGCGGAAGCGCCCGGAGCGCCAAACAGCGTCCACCCTCAAGGATGGCGACGTAATCCCTTGACGACAGCGGGAAAGACCGCAGTCCCCGGCATCCAGACGAACCGCCACTGGCGGGCCAGCGGCTGGCCCTGCCGGGGATGATCCAGGCACCCGACCCCCATCGCGGCATCTTGGCGGGTCGGCCCCAAGGGCTCCGGAGAGCCCGCTTTGGCAGGTGCCCCTCTGGGCATCTACCAAAGCAGAAATCTGTTTTTATCACCCAAGCCAGACTGTTTCACGGCTATCCAGAAGGATCGACTCATGACGATGGTAAGCACTTCCCCCACCTCGGCACCTCAACCTCTTCTCGGCAATGCCCTACTCTATCGGATCCATATCGCCGAGACCAAACTGGGCGTATCTCGGTCCACCATCTATCGGCTGGTCAACGAAGGCGAGCTGGAACTGGTCAAGATCAGCAAGCGTTCCAGCGGCATCACGGCGGCCAGCCTGCATGCGCTGATCGAGCGCAATAAAACCCTGGCCAGCTAGGCCGACCATCCAATTTCTACGCCCGCTTCATCTGCACGACATTGGCATATTCCGCCTGCTCGTGCAGAAAATCGGCCCAGGTCTGCATGACCACCCGGCGCTCATCTTCGAACCTGGCCCGATCATAGGCCGCCTGCACCTCGTCGGATTTGGCATGCGCCAACTGGGCCTCCAGCACATCAATATCCACCTTCAGGCGTTCACGCGCCACAGTGCGCAGCATGGCACGAAACCCATGGGTGGCGTGCTGCCCTTTGAATCCCATATCGCGCAGGGCCTTGCTCAGCGCATCCCGGTGCAAGTGCGGATTGCCGCGCTTGCCCACACCAGGAAACACGAAATCTCCACCGCCGTACTGCCGCATTTCCTGCAGCATGGCGACCGCCTGGCGCGGCAGGCTGACAACGTGCTCGATACGCGTTTTCATCTTGCTGGCCGGAATGAACCATTCCGCACGATCCAGGTCCATTTCCTCCCAACGGGCAGATGCCACGATCCCTGGACGGCTGGCCGTGTAGGCAGCCAGCAGCAGGCCACCGCGCACCACGCGCCCCTCGTAGGCCAGGATGGCGCGCATCAAGGGACCGATCTCCTGGACCTTGGTAATCGCCGGGATGTGGCTGCCTCGATGCCGCGGCAATACCCGATGCAGCCGCAGCACCTGGTCGTCACCCCGAATACCACGGACGATGCAATATTCGATGATTCCGTTCAGACATTGTCGCGCCTTGATGGCGATGGACGGCGTGTCATGTGCCAGGCGGATCAATACCGGCACCACGTCCTTGCTGGCCAGGGTCCGCATATCCGCATGCCCCAGTTCCGGCTGCAGACGCCTTTGAACGATGAAATTTGATTTGTCATAGGTGGCCGGTGCCCATCCAGGCTTGCGATCTTCCAGCCAGGCGTCGGACACCACGGTAAAGGAATATTTTCTGGCTTCCTCTGCTGCCTGCTGCGCGGCGATCTGCTCCGCAGTCTGAGACGCCAGGGCAGCCCGCTGATGATCGTACAAACCTTCGGGCCTGTCACCCATGCGGACCTGCTGATGCAACGCCTCTGTGGCCTTGTGGGCGTCTGCCACGCCCATGTCGGGATAGATGCCGATGACCCGGTTGCCGCGCTTGCCTTCTGGCGTGCGAAATCGAACCAGCCACTGCTTGGTACCGGACGGCAACACAACAAGATGAAGGCCTTGTCCAGATGGCAAGCTATAGGCGGCATCTCGCGGCTTCGCCTTGCGGGCTGCCAGGTCAGATAATTGTTTGGCGATTTTGGGCATGTCGGGTCTTTAATTGGGCCATCCTTGGGTATGTGATTTTTAACATACCCAAACAGATACCCAAAAACATGGGATTGTCTGACCCGCCCTGATTCACCCAGACATGAAAAAACCCGCAAGAACCTAATGTTCATGCGGGTTTCCGGTACTTTCTGGGCTGTTCTGGAACAGCCTGATTTTTAACTGTGGTGCCGTCGGCGAGACTCGAACTCGCACAGCTTTCGCCACTACCCCCTCAAGATAGCGTGTCTACCAATTCCACCACGACGGCGTTTTGCCTTGCGGCAAAGACGGGCATTCTAGCATGAAAAAACGCACCGGCCCCGGTTGGCGAAGAGCTCGCCCGGACCGGCGAAAACCGCCTTATTTCTTCTCGACCGGGGCCGGCACGGACGGCACCGAGGCGTCGCCCGCCGAAGGCGCCGCGGGCACAGCCGCGGCCGGCGCGGAAGACGACTCGGCGCCCTTGGACGGGGCGGCGGGCACGGACGGGACGGCATTGCCGCCGCCCACGTCGGGGACGGCGGAGCCCGCCGGGGCGGCTTCCTTGGCCGGTGCCGTGAAGCCCTGCATGATGCCGGACTCGATGGGCGAGCCGGCGGGATGGTGGGCCACCCAGGCCAGGCCGCCGGTGGTGACGAAGAAGACGATGGCCGCCCACTTGGTGGCGCGCGACAGGAAGTTGGCCGCGCCGGCCGAGCCGAACACGCTGCCGGCGGATCCGCTGCCGAAGGCGGCGCCCATGTCGGCACCCTTGCCCTGCTGCAGAAGGACCAGCACGATGACCAGAATCGAGGAAATGACCTGCAGGGTCAGCAGGATCGAGGAAAGCCATTGCATGATGATAGAACTCCGGACCTTATGGGTATCTCGGATCAGGCGGCTGAGGCCGCGATGTCGAGGAATTCATCGGCGACGAGCGACGCGCCGCCCACCAGGGCGCCGTCGATGTCGGGTTGGGCGAACAGGGACGCCGCGTTGGCGGCCTTGACGCTGCCGCCGTAGAGGATGCGGGTCCGTCCGGCGCCGTGCCGCGCCAGAGCCGCGCGGATGAAGGCGTGCACGGCCTGGGCCTGTTCCGGCGTGGCGGTGCGGCCGGTACCGATGGCCCAGACGGGCTCATAGGCGATGACCATGCGCGCCAGGGCCTCGGCGCCCAGCGCCAGGACCGGGTCGAGCTGATCGCCGATGACGCATTCGACCTGGCCGGCGTCCCGGTCGGCCAGGGTCTCGCCCACACAGACGACCGGCGCCAGCCCCGCCGCCAACGCGGACGCGGCCTTGGCGGCTACCAAGGCGCTGGATTCGCCGTGCATGGCGCGGCGTTCGGAATGCCCGCACAGCGCCCAGTCGCAGCCGAAATCGGCCAGCATGACCGGGGCGACTTCGCCGGTATAGGCGCCCTGCGTGTGGACGCTGACGTCCTGGGCGCCCCAGGAAATCGGCGTGCCCGCCAGAGCGTCGCGCGCCTGCGCCAGGTAGGGGAACGGGACGCACACGGCCAGTCGGGTATCGCCGGCACGCGCCGCGCCCGCGACCAGGCCGTCGAGCAGCGCCGCATTGGCCGCGAGGCTGCCGTGCATCTTCCAATTGCCCATGACGAGGCGCTTGCGAGTGTGGCTCATTGGTGTCGTCGATCCAGTCAAACCGGGATGATTGCGGCGTGCGCCCGCTTTTTTCGGGGAAAAGCAGGCCAGGCCCCGCAAAGAGTAACCCTGAATTGTAGCGTGTTTGCGCGTACCGCGCCGACCCCGCTGCCCCCCCCCCCCGCTGGCCTGGCCGCTTCATCTTCGAGCCCGCTGCGAACGAGGCCGGCGCACTTCCCTCTCCTTCCTTCCGGGCAGATCATCACATCCTGTATCTTGTGCGTGCAAAATGCATTCCTATTCAGGCTATAGTCAGAACCGCCATTCCACCATTCCATCATCCGCCTGTATCGTCGAGACCAAGAGGAGGATCACATGCCTGCCACAACCACCGCCTGGAATCCGTCGCTCAAATTCCTGCACTGGGCATTGTTCATCGTCATCGCAGCGGCGGTGACCTGTGTGCTCATCGCCAGCGGCTACGAGCGCGGCGACCCTGCCAAGGGACAATTCATGTTCTTCCACAAGAGCTTCGGGGTGACGGCCCTGGCCTTGATGATCGCCTGGGTGGCCGCGCGATTGAGCAGCGGTCGACCGCAACCTGTCGGACAGGCGTGGCAATTGCGCCTGGCGACGGCGGTCCACTGGGCCATGGTCGTCCTGGTGCTCGCCCTGCCGATCGCCGGTCTGCTGATGTCGCAATTCGTCCAGCAATCCGTGAGCGTCTTCGGCCTGTTTTCCATCCCGGTCTGGCTGGACGAGGACAAGGCGATGGCCAAGGCCATCCACACGGTCCACGCGGGATTTGCCGGACCGATCCTGGTCGGCCTGGTCGCGCTGCACATCATAGGCGCCCTATGGCACCATTTCATCGACCACGATGGCACCCTGACACGGATGCTCCCCGGAAAAGACCGTTGACCGCGCGCCCGGCCGCTTCCCGGTTCCAGGGGCTGTCATATCAGCCCCGTTCATCACGAATACGCCACGCCCCTGGTGCTCAAGCGGCACCGTCGCTGGCGCGCGGATTCGTCAAGTATTCCTTGAGGCGGTTCATCACCACGCACGGCTCCCCATGGTTCCAGTCAGGGCGCCGCTCCGGTTTCCCCAGGAAATAGCCCTGGACGGCATGGGCGCCAGCCTCTTGCGCCAGGCACAGGTCGGTCTGGTTTTCCACGCCCTCGATGACGATGCAGGGACTGCGGCTGGCGCAAGTCCGCACAATGTGCGTCAATGACGCCAGGCCGATCCGCCCCTGCCGTGCCTGTTCCAATAGCGAGCGGTCGATCTTGACCACGTCCGGCTGGACGCCGGCCAGGACCGGCAGCGCGGCAAATCCGCTGCCGACATCGTCCAGGACAATACGCACGCCGATGTCCTGAAGCTCATGCATCAGCCGCGAGACGGATTCCGGATGCGCGATGGGGCTGGTTTCCGTCAACTCGATGAACAGCCGGGACGCGACGCTCCGGCGACGGGACAGATACCGGATCAGTTCACGCCACCAGGCGTCGGGCCTCAGCGAAACGGCCGATACGTTGCAGCCCAGCCGCTGGGCGGGATGGGCTTCCAGCAGACTGATGACGGACCACAGGACGCTCCAATCCAGTCGCGCGACCAGGCCCTGGCGTTCCAGGGCTTCGATGGCCTCGGCGGGCGAGGCGGCCTCATCCGACCTCGTGCGCAGCAGCGCTTCGTGATACAGGCAGGCATCGCCATTTCGGGAGGGGAAGTGTTGAATCGGCTGGAACGCCAATTCCAGACGGCCGGAACGCAGATCGTCCAGCCAGGCGGTGCACAGGGCCGTCTCTTCGCACAGCGCCTGGCTGGACTGGAACGGTGAAAGGGTCGGGCGAACGGGATCGGAATCGTCTTGCGGCGTTTCATGCGAACCCAGACCGGACAGGGAAATCCGCAGCCGGAGATAGACGTGGCTCGCCCCGCAGCGGATCGGCGCTTCGCCCAGATCGGCGTGCAGCGACCGCCAGTATTGATCGACCAGCGTCGAGGAATATACGCTGAATGGCCAGATCCCGGCCAGATCGACTTCGAGGGCTTCGCCCGTGAGCAGGATGAATCGATGCGAAATATGCGTTGCGACCAGCCGGGCGCGCAACTCCTGCATGACTCGCCGGGACAGATCGCTGCCATGGCTCATCGACGGCCCAGCCAGATCACCGACCCGGATCAGCACCCGGGAGCCGGTCACGAACGAGGCTCCTGGCTGGGTGCGATATGGCGGACTGCCGGTTGCGGCATCTCCAAAAAAATTCCCTTTCACACAATGCCCCCGCCACGACAATCCACGATGCGCAGACCCGGATGACCATCCGGGCCGCGCGCTGGCCACAATCGGACTACTTGCGGCCCGCCGGACTACTCACCGAACCATTCACCTCATTGGCGATGAGCACGGCATTGCGTTCCGTATCGGTAGACATATTCATGACGCCTCCAGTCATCGGCCCGCCGATGCGCGGCGCGGCCACCAGATTGCCGTTCACCGTGATCAGCAGCCAGCGCCCGACATTGCGCTGCGTCAACCCGGCCAGCCGCTGCGCACCCTGCGGGCTGAATTCGAAGCGGACGAACGGCTGTCCCTGCTTGCTTTTCATAGGCACGGCCCGCACCAGATCGCTGCCCGTCATGACGGGAGACGGCAGATAGTGCAGCGTCTGGTTACCCACCTGCAGCGGGCGCAGGCCGTTCGCCGGCTGGGACTGCGCCAGACGGAATTCCACCCCGGCGGATCGCGGCTGGGACGCCGCGGCCGGCTGGGCCGCGGTCGTCTGGGCCGTGGCGGATGTCCGCCCCTTGGATGGCATCTGCTGACACGCCGCCAGCAGCACCGCGCACAAAGAAACAACCAATACTCGCATCATCTTCACATCCTTTTTCAATGACCGTTCACTACGATTTCAACCCGCCGATCCGGCGCCAGACACGCAATCAATTGCTTGCGATCCGTGCCGCCGCATTGCGTCCCGGGCTGGCTCGCGCCCTTGCCGGCCGCCCGGACCTGGTTCGCGGCAAAGCCCGAGGCCAGCAATTCCCGGCGCACGGCCTCGGCGCGATGCCGGGACAGCGCCTGGTTGGCCTGCTCGCCCCCTATCCGGTCGGTGTATCCGAACACATCGAGCGTATCGATCCGGCGGTCGCGCAGAGACTGCGCCACGCGCCGCACTTCGGCAACGCCGGCCGACGTGAGCGCCGCGCTGCCGAATCCGAACAGCACGTCGCTCTTCATGGAGAACACCTCCGGCGCGGACTGCGCCGCATCCAGCATGCCGGCGCAGGACTCGGGCTTCCAATGGAAGCCGCGGGCCAGCATGTCCTTGTCGAACAGGACCTTGTACTGGCACGTCCGCTCTCCCTGGGGCGTATGGAAATGGAACAGATAGTCCCACTCCCGCACGCCGAACAGTCCTTCCGCGAAATGCGGCCTGCCCAGCAGGTTGTAGAGCTGGTCCTTGCTCATGCCGGCCTGCACCTGGCGCAGATTGTCCAGATTGGGCCAGGACCCGCCCCTGAAGGTGACCGAGCCCGGATCGGGAAATACCGGCTTGTCGGTCGAACCCGCCGAACTCACCTTGCTCAGGTTGCCGCAACCCGCCAGCAGCGTCGCCAGCAACGTCGCCCCAAGGGTGACCCGCAGGCCACGGGAAAACTTCATATGCATATTGTGGTTTAGCATTCGCTTGATTCCTGTTGTCGGCCCGGTCGTACCGCGCCTGCGCCTTACCATTGGTACCCCACGCCGACCGCCGCGCCGTAATCCCCTCTGGACGAACTGTTGGCCGAACCCTTGACCACCCATTTGCCATTGTCGGAGACTGTCGACAGGCCCAGCGCCATGCCGCTCTCGCCGTTCCAGGTCGCCCCCGCCATGCTGAGCATGCTCTTGCCCGGCAGATAGGCCTGCGGCAGACCAGCCGTGGCCATGGCCGCAGCCACGCCCGCGCTCAGGTGGTTGTCCAAAGAGCGCATGTCACTCCTGACGCTGGCGATCTGGTTGCCGACACCCGCCTGGGCGGCATTCAGCTGGTCCACATTCACCGCATCGGTGCCGGCGGTGCCCGGGGCGACGTTGGTGATCTGCCGCTCCGCTCCCGGCGCCCCGACCGAGACGCTGTTGTCGCGGTTGGTCACCGAACCGGAACCCAGCGCCACCGCGCCGTCGTGGCTGGCCACGCTGTCGCGGCCCAGCGCCAGACTGTTGGTCGCGGACGCCTGGGCGTTGTAGCCCACCGCCGTCGCCGCCTGGCCCGAAGCATGCGCATCGTTGGGCGCCAGTCCGGTGTCGTTGGTGCGCACGTACTTCACACCCGCGCCGTTGTTGGTGATGTAGGTGACCGAGGTGTCGCCGGCGATCTGGTACAGCTGCGAGCCGTTGATCACGTCGGTGCTGTTCTCCGATACGTCGCCCTGATGCACATTCGTGATCGTGGTCCCGCCCGTCACGCCGCCATCGATCGACGTCGGGCCGCCCATCGTCACGCTGGTGTGCGTGGCGTCGTCGTACTGGACCGAGTTGTTCAGCTTCGTCTTGGTCTCGGCCGACAGGTCCACCGCGTAGTCGGTGACGTTGTTGGCGTCCTCCGCCCCCGGGGTCACGGTCAGCGCCGACGAACCGGCCGAGACCGTGGTGCCCTTGGCGTTGACCTTGTAGATCGCATGGCCATCGCTGCCGGCCGTCTTCTCCACCGTCACATTGTTGCCGGCCGTCACTTCCGTGGTCGCCGCCGCCGTTGCCGCAAAGAGCTGTGAGCCGTTGACCGCGTCCGTCGAGGTGGCGGAGAGCTCACCCTGATGCACGTTGGTGATCGTGGTGCCACCGGTCACGCCGCCGTCGGTCGACACCGGACTACTACCATCGCCCAGCGTCACGCTGTCGTAGTTGACCGTGCCATCCGGGTTCTTGTCGTACTTGACGTTGCCCGCATCGGCTGCCGCCATGTCGCTGGCCAGGGACTTCAATTGCGAGACGTTCACCGCATCGGTGTCGTCCGCGCCCGCCGCCACATTGGTCAAGCGACGCTCGCTGCCGGCCGTGCCGATGCTGACTTCGCCCACCGCCGTGGCGCCCGCCAGCGTGCCCGTGCCCGGGTTGTACGCGGCATTGGCCAGCTTGCTGCCGTCGGCCACGCTGTCACGGCCGATGGCCACGCTCTGCTCATGGCTGGCGGTCGCGTTGTAGCCCAGCGCGGTCGCGCCGGCCACGGTGGCGTGCGCATCGTCCTCCGGCAGACCGGTGTCGTTGGTGCGCACGTAGCGGATGCCACGGCCGTTGCTCGTGATATAGGTGTTCGACGTATCGCCGGCGATCTGGTACAGCTGCGCGCCGTTGATCGCGTCGGTCGAGGTGGCGTTGACGTCACCCTGATGCACGTTCGTGATCGTGGTGCCGCCGGTCACGCCGCCGTCGGTCGAGACCGGACTACTACCATCGCCCAGCGTCACGCTGTCGTAGTTCACCGTGCCGTCCGGGTTCTCGTCATACTGCACCGCGTGGTCGCCCAGATCCTCCAGCGCCAGGTTGGTGGCGTGGAGCTGCGAACCGTTGATCGCGTCGGTCGAGGTGTCCGAGACATTGCCCGCGGCCACGTTGATGATCTGGCGCTCCGCGCCCGCCGCGCCGACCGACACCACACCATTGGCCGCCGAGCCCTGGCCGGCGTAGGTGTAGGCCGTGCCGTTCAGGGTCACACCGGTTTCGGTGGTGGCCTCGCGGTCGGTGGAAAGATTGCCCAGCACCACGCTGTTGGCTTGGGTGGCGGTCACGCCGTTGCCGACCACGAAGGTGTCGACGGTAGTGACGCTGTTGCTGTTGCCCACGATGCGGCTGTTGTCGCCGGTCAGGGTATTGTCGTTACCGAATGCGCCGGCGTTGTTGGCACTGACGGTACCGTTGTTGTTGCCCACGGTATAGGTGCCGCTGCCGGTGATGATGGTCGGGTCGCCGATGGCGCCGGAGTTGTTGCCGCTGACCTTGTTGCCGGTGCCGATGCTGATCGACTGCGTGCCGGTGGCCTGCGCGCCGTCGCCCATGGCGATGGCCTGCGCCCCGCCAGCCTGCGCCGCGTTGCCGATGGCGATCGTCTTCGATGCCGAGGTTTTCGCGGTGTTGCCCATGGCGATGGAGGTGTCCGCCGCCGCCGTGGCCTGCGCCCTGTAGCCGAACGCGATCGCTTTCGCGGCATCGGCTTTCAACTGCTGCCCGATGGCGATGGAGTCGGCCCCCAATGCATCTGCGCCGGTGTTGAAGAAAGCACTGGGATCGCCGCTGATGGCGATAGAACCGATGCCCTTCGCCTGGGCGCCGCTGCCGAGCGCCGTTGCCATCTTATTCGCGTTGGTACCGTACCCTAGTGCGACGGCTTGTATATCCAGCGCCCGGGAGGCGTCGCCAATGGCGACTGAGGAAGCTCCCCCTGCCGAGGATGTGCGGCCAATAGCAATGGAGGCGTTCGCCCATGCATTCGCGCCAGCGCCAAGCGCCGTAGCGTTATCAGCAACCGCCGAGGAACTCGCCCCAACCACCACCGAGTTAGCCCCGGTGGCGGTGGTCGTCAGGGCATTATTGGCCCCGATGGCGATGGAGTTTTTGCCACTGGCGGTAGTATTTGGGCCGACAGCGACGGAATCCGCGCCGGTGGCAGCCGAATCCGGAGCAGCCGAAGTGGCGTGGAAATACTTGATGCCACCGCCGCCGGTCACGATGCTGTTGACCGCCTCGTTGGTGGCGTAGAGCTGCGAGCCGTTGACCGCGTCGGTCGAGTCGGCCGAGACTTTACCCGCGGCCACGTTGATGATCTGCCGCTCCTTGCCTGCGTCGCCGACCGACACCACGCCGTTGGCCGGCGAGCCCTGGCCGGCGAAGGTGTAGGCCGTGCCGCGCAGGGTCACGCCGGTTTCGGTGGTGGCCTCGCGGTCGGTGGACTCATAACCCAGCACCACGCTGTTGTCCTGCGTGGTGGTCACTTTGCCGCCGAGCACGAACGCTTTGGTGTTCGCAACCTTGTTGTCGTTGCCAACGGCGGCGGATTGCCCCGCGCTGACAGTATTGTAAGCGCCGAGAGCGACGCTCTTATTGATCCGGCCCTCAAACAGTTTTACGCAGCGTATTTGACGTGGAAGTCTTGGAAGTAGGCTTTGACACGTGCCGGCTCGCTGGCGACGACTTGCATGTGCTCTTCTGCAGCGGCGCGTAGTTTGGCCTTCGTGCGTATCGGAACCTTGCGCCCGATGACGTGTTTGAGATCGGCATTCAAGCGTTCTTCGGGATTGAGTTCGGGGCTGTAACTGGGCAGATAGAACACTTCCATCTGATCGGAGTGTGCGGCCAACCACGCCTTCACCGGCTTGCAGTGATGCACGCCCAGGTTGTCCAGGATCAGAAACACCTTGCGCCCGGCATCCTGGACCAGCGACTCGAAGAACTCGATCAACTTTTCGTGATTGAACGCGCCATCAATGATCATCCAGCGTGCCTTGCCCTGGTTGGTGACGCTGGCGATCATCGACAGCTTCTGCCGCGTCCCGCCAATGGCCATCGCCACCGGAGTCTTGCCCTTGGGCGCATAGCTGCGACCGCGCACGTCGGTGTTCACCAGCGCCGTCTCGTCACCCCAGTGGACCTCGCCGCCCTCGGCCTTGGCACGTTCGGCGATGGCCGGATACGTGTCCTCCAACCAGGTTTGCACCGCGGCGGGCGATTGCTCGTAAGCACGCTTGATCGGCTTCTGCGGGGTGAAGCCCCAGCGGGCCAGATACTTGCCCACCGAGCGCACATGCAGCGTCACACCACACTCGCGCTCGATCAGCTGCATAACCGCCGCACGGCTCCACAGCGCAAAGTCCATCTTCAGCTGCTCGGGGCGTTTGTCGCAGATGATGCGGCACACCGTCTGTTCCTGCTCGGCGGTCAGTGCGCGATCCTCGCCACGGCGACGGCCACGCCGACGGGGTGCCAGCGACAGCATCCCCCCCGCCTCATAGCGTGCGATCACCTTGCTCACCGCCGTGTGACTCAGCCCAACGTCAACGGCGATCTGAGGTTTGCTTCGTCCGCGTTTGTACGCACGAATCACCTGCCGACGCCTCTCATGCTGCTCGGCCGGACTGAGCTTTCTTGCATCATCTTTTTCCATCCGCAAAGCATCGCATCAGATCGACAGAATTTCAATCTATTTATGGGCCTGATCTATAGGAGCCGATACATTGGCCCACGTGCCGATCCCGACCGAGTCGGTGCCCGAGACCTGCGGGAAATTACCGATGGCAACCGAGCTGAAGCCGGTGGCGGCGGCGGACGACCCCATCGCGACCGCGTAGCCAGCGTTGGCCGTTGCGCCAAAACCGACCGCGGTGGTCTTCACGACATTAGCATCGCTAGCGCTTCCGGACACCGCGCCGGGCCCGATAGCTACCGTCTCGGATCCATATGCTTTCGCCTTGCTGCCCAGCGCGATGGCATCGTAGGTGAGCGCCTCCGACTTCCCGCCGATGGCAATCGCGTTGCCGATGTTCCCGTTGAGATCGGCGACACCACTGGCCTTCGCATCCTTGCCGATGGCGATGTCGCTGGCGGCGCTGGCCGTCGCATCCACGCCGGCGGCGATGGCATTGAGCCCGGTCGCGCCATCGTTGTCGTAGTTGCCGCCCGGCACGCCGCCACCATCGTTGACGCTGTAATAGTGCGTCAACCCGTCTTCCAGCGCCTGGTTGGCGGCGTAGAGCTGCGAGCCGTTGACCGCATCGGTGGATGTGTCGCTGATGCGACCCGCCGCCACGTTGGTGATGGTGCGCTCGAAGCCCGCGTTGCCGACGCTGACCGTGCTGGTCGGCGCCGCGCCCGCGAAGTCGTATTTCGTGCCGTTGATCGTGACGTCGGTCGTGGCCACCACCGCCGCCGCCTGCGAGTATGCGCCCAGCGCGACGGCAGCTTCATTTCCATTCGTGCCCGAGTAGGTGCCGATGGAGGTGCTGTCAACGCCGCCCGCGTTCGCCCCCGCGCCTGACGCCAGGGCGCCAGTATCTAAAGCTTTCGTATTGAAGCCAATGGCGATCGCGTTACCGCCAGCTGCGCCTGCATTATAGCCCAATGCAACGCCACCGCCGTCTGTCACGGTGGACTGAAAACCGATGGCCGTGTCGCCCAGGCCACTTGCTGATGTCGCCGCACCAATAGCCGTGGCCTGGCCATTCAACGCTTGCGCCGCGCGGCCCATGGCCGTGGTTCCCGCGTGGTCAGCCACCGACGCCGAGCCGATGGCGATAGTCCCTGTGGCGCCCCCCGCAGGGCCCGCCGCATCGAAGGCACGCGCGCCGTTGCCGATGACGATCGCGTCTTCCACCTCCGCCTTCGCGCCCACGCCGGCGGCGAAGGAAGTGTCACCGCTGGCCTGCGCGCCGTCGCCCATGGCGATGGCCTGCGTTTTGCTGGCCTGCGCCGCGTTGCCGATGGCGATCGTCTTCGATGCCGAAGTTGTCGCGGCGCTGCCGATGGCGATGGAGGCATCCGCCGTCGCCTGTGCCTGCGCGGCCTTGCCCATGGAGATGGAGTCCGCCCCGAGCGCACGTGTGATCGAAAAGCCACTGGCATCCCCGCCAATGGCGATGGCCCTGTCCCCCGTTGCAACAGTGTACGCGCCCAGCGCCGTGGAACCTAGCCCGGTGGCATTGCTGCCGTGGCCTAATACCGTCGATCCGGTGCCACTGCTGATAGCCTTGTAACCGATGGCGGTGGAGTTAGCGCCAGATGCCCACGAGGTGTTGCCGATCGCCGTGGCGTAGTCGGCACTTGCCTGGCTTACGGTGCCCAGTGCCAACACCCCTTTTCCGGAGGCCTTCGCGCCACGCCCGATGGCGACGTCGTCCTGACCGCTGGCGTCGGAACCCGTGCCGATGGCGATCGCGTCGGTGCCCCCCGCCGTTGCGTCGTAAGGGCTAGTGCCAGTGGTGGTGCCGCCGCCCACCACCACGCTGCCCGCGTAAGCGGCGCTTGCGCCCGCCAGAGCGACGATGGCGCAACTCGCGCCGAACAGCGCCTTGGCGCCGCTCACGGTACCGGTGCGCACACCGCCGCCTGCGGTGCTGGCCAATTCTGAAGCCACGATCATCTGGCCGCGCGCCTTGCTCCACACCTTGCTGTATATCTTGTTCATACTATGACCCTGTTCCCCTCGCTCGTATTGCGACTAAAGAAATTCTCTGAATCCGACTGCGGCTTTCAATTCGCGCCTATTCACTCGCCAGACACTTACATCTGAAACCATGACAATGGGAGCGTTATTATTTTGGTAATGGGCGTTACCCAAATAGGCAATTCCCGCACACTGGCGTTGCAAAAAACGCAGCCCGGGGAAAATTGACGATGTTTGATATTCGACCGCCTGGAGAACCTCTGAATAAATCGAGCGGCAAGCAGGCGCTGCGGATTCGGGTTGGATGCAAGGCGCGCACCGCAGCCATAGCCGGTGCCATGGCGAGGAGAAGTCCGGACACATTGCAGTCCGCGGGGACTGCAATGTGTCTGACGAATCCGAACCGCTTGCAAGCGATGAGGTGGACAAACTACGCATGCGGATGCATGCGGCGCGAGGGCTTGTTCAGAGATTCCCGGGGGAATCGCCGCGACATCCTATTGCCGATTTGAAGGACCAGATCCCGTCTTGAGCCGCATGCAGCGATAGGCGCCCGGCGTCATGCCGTAATGGCGCTTGAACAGGCGGCCGAAGGAACTGACGTCGGCAAAACCGCAGCGCCAGGAAATATCCGCGATCGAAGTGCCGGCATCGGCTTCGCTGCTCAATAGCCGGGCCACATGTTCGAAACGAGCGGCCTGAAGATGGGCCAGAAATCCGCGCCCTTTTGAATAGGTGGCAAAAAGCTTGTGCACCTGCCGCAAAGACACACCGAAAGCCCGGGCCAGATGTTCCGCGGTCACCAGAGGATCATCATGATGTTCTTGTATCCACAGCAACATGAGGTTATACAGGCTGTTGCGCGCCCGCTCGGAGCACATGCCCTCCTGTTTCTCGCCAGTCACGCCCGGGGACTCATGCAGCAGCATCTGGACCAGCATGCACACCAGGTTTTTCGTGAATATCGATTTCATCGCCGCATGCCTGCCGATGGAATTCATCAGTTCAGGGGTGACTCCGGCGAGATGGGCCGACAGCAGCTTCGCCCAGCCCTGCCCGCACGAAAAGCGATGTCCCGCGCAATCGACGAAGACCTCTTTCCAGCCGCTCAGCAAGGCATCGGGCATGGCCAGGACAGTGCAATCGATGGGCGAATCGGCGCGCTCATAAGGCCGGCTGGCATCGATCAGGATCAGATCCCCCGCCTGCAGGTGGGACTCCCGCTCGCAATGCGCGATATGGGCAGTCGCATTAATCCGCATCAACAGCCAATCCGGCGAATATTCGGAACTGAGGGCGATCTCTTTTCGTCCTCTGATGGAACAGCAGCTGTCGCCGCGCGCAAATATCATGCACGCATTCTCCAGCCCGTGAACCTCGATGTGCCCTGTATAGTCGGACTGACTGGCCGACCGCATGTCCAGCGCCAGCAAGCGCCGCGAAATGAAATCGCACCAGAACCGGAATCGGTCGGAAGGCGCGACATTCTGTGTATCAAAAATTATGGGCTCAGCCGGAATATGCAACCATCACTCCCTTGCCTAAATCCGTCCGCCATATGGAAACAATTCCCGATATGCCGGACGCGATACGCCGCACATCAAGGCCAGACCCTCGAGCGCGGCGGTGACTCTATCTCGGCGATGTACCAAACTTAAGTATTATTATTTCAACAAGGGGAGTTACACTAATAGACAATTCGAGAACGAAAGATAGGCAAAAAATGCGCGCCGGCAAAAATTGATAATACTTGACATTCTGGCGGCGAAGACGCCTCATCCTGTATCATTGTGCGCATAAAGTTTCGGCTGGCCGCGCCGATCTCGCCCCATGATGTCGGCGACACGGTTGATGCCGCCGACGATGTCCCGCACCGGGGCGCCCGCGCGCGAGGTCCGCTCGTCGCCCTTGGCGGCGGATTCCACGAAGGAGTCGATCAGGCCCTTGATCCAATGGCCCGGACGCCGGTGTTCTCCTCGCGTCGAGTCATGGACCCGGAAACGCGACTGGAGCGGCGGCGCTCCGGGGCGGATGGGTTGAGGCCGATGCCGCCGTGGGTGCGTCCCAGCCACCACCAAGGGCCTTGTACAGCGCCACCAATTGCACGGCCGCGTTGGTGTGTGCCCGCGCGGCTGCGGTTTCAGCCTCATGCAGGCCGCGCTCGGCGGCCAGCAGTTCGACCAATGCAATATCGCCCGCCGCGTAGCGCGCCCTGGCATGGCCATAGCTTGTGCGCGCGGCACCCAGTGCCATGCCGCGACGCTCCAGTGTGTCCAGCCCGCCGTGGTAGTCGCCCAGCGCGCGCTCGGCGTCTCCCAGCGCCGTCAGCACGGCCTGCTCGTAGGCCAGTGCGGCCTTCCGCTCGGCCGCCTCGCGTGCCCGAATCTCGGCGCGAACGCGGCCACCGTCGAACAAACGCCAGGAAATCAACGGCAGGATGGAAAAGCGCGAACTGGAGGCATCAAACCAATTGCCTGCGCTGAGCGCCTGGAACCCGCCGCCGACACCGATGGAGAGCTTGGGGAACAACTCGGCCGTGGCCACGCCGATGTCGGCGGAACTCGCGGCCAGACGCCGTTCCGCGGCCAGCACGTCAGGGCGCCGGCGCAGCAGATCGGCACGCTCCCCCACCGGCAGCGCCCGCAGCGTGCCCGGCGTCGAGGGGCCATCGAGCAATGCCAGCTCCCGCTCCGGCGGTGCGCCCAGCAGCACGCCCAGGCTGAGCACCGCGGCGCGCTGCCGCGCCTGGATATCCGGGATGAGCGCGTTGACCGCCGCCCATTGGGCGTACACCGCTTCCACGTCGGCGGCCGACGCATCGCCCCGCGCATGCCGCAGGCGCGCCAATTCCAGGGTCTGCCGCAGCGTGTCCAGCGTGGCCTGTTGTGCGTGCAATTCGTCGCGGGCGCCGACAGCGGTGAACCAGGTGCGCGCGACCTCGGCAACGATGCGCATGCGCACGCCCTGCGCCTCGGCTTCGGTCGCCCGCAGGCGGGCGCTGGCGCCTTCAAGGGCGCGCCGCCTGGCTCCGAACAAGTCTGCCTCCCAGGCCGCATCGAAACCCGCATCGTAAATGGTCTGCGTAGCGTCAAGACCGGGAATGGAGCCGACGGGCAAGGCGCCGTTCTCGCTTTGGCGGCGCCGGTCGACACTCGCGCCGGCGTTCGCGATGGGCAATGCCTCGCCGGCCACACGATCGCGCAGGGCGCGTGCCTCATCGATGCGTGCCACAGCCTGGCGCAGATCCAGGTTCCGCGCCAGCGCCGTGGCCATCAGGCGATCGAGGACCGGATCGTCCAGTGCGGACCACCATTGGCTCAAGTCCGCGGACCGGGATTCGCTTGCCAGCGGCAAGGTCCAACCGCTGCCGACGTCGACCGGCGGTGGCTCGCGGTAGTCGGGGCCTACAGTTGCGCAGGCAGTCAGCAGCACGCAGGACAAGGTCAGCGCGAGCGGACGCGCGCGCCCAGGGGCCAGGCCGGCGGCGATTGCGCGAAACAAGGGAGCGCGAGTCTTGGATTTCATTGCAGGCGTCCTCGGACGAACAGGGTGGCCATCGTCAGCGTGGCGAGGGTGATGACCGCCAGCGGCCACAGGCTGGCGAGGATGTCGCCGGGCGGCATGGCCTTGAGAAAGCTGCCTTCGACGATGATGAGGAAGTGAGTCAGCGGAATGGCCTGCGCCAGCCATTGCAGGGCGACGGGCATGTTTTCCACAGGCGTCGCAAAGCCGGACATCAGCACCGCCGGCACGCCGATGGCGAACGCCCCCAGGATGGCCTGCTGCTGCGTCATGCTGACCGCGGAAATCATCAGACCGATGCCGACCACCGACAGAATGAACAGCGCCAGGCTGGCGAGCAGGAGCGCAAACGAGCCGGTAAACGGAATGCCGAACAGGAATACGCCCACGCCGATCATGAACAGGCCCAGCACGATGCCAATTGCGAGTGCCGGCAGTGATTTGGAAATGATGATCTCGGGCGTCGAGGTGGGCGACACCAGCAACTGGTCGAAGGTGCCGAGCTCGCGTTCGCGCGCGATCGACAGCGAGGTGATGAGCAGCGCGCTGAACAGCGCCAGGATGCCCGTCAGCCCGGGCACGATGAACCAGCGGTAGACCAGATTCGGGTTGAACCCGTGGCGCACGACCACGGGCGTTGGCGCTTGTGCGTCGGGCACGACCTCGGCGCCGACATCGGCGGCGATGGTGGACAGATAGGCCACGGTGATCTGCCCCGAATTGCTGCGCCGGCCATCGACCAGCACCTGCGCGCGGCCACTTTCTCCGGCGGCGATGGAGCGTGAGAAATCCACCGGGATGGCGAGCGCGGCGATCACTTCGCCACGGTCGATCAGTTCATGCAGCCGCCGCTGGCTGTCGACATGCCGGACGTGGGTGATGAAGCGGGCGCTGTCCAGACGCTGGACCAGTTCGTGCGACCAGCGCCCCGCATCCTGGTTGTAGACGGCGATATCGACGTTGCGCACTTCCAGCGTCGCGGCGAAGGCGAACACCAGCAACTGCAGGATCGGCGGCACGAACACCACCATGCGGCTGCGCGGGTCGCGCAGGACGCTGAGCACTTCCTTGACGAACTGGGCGCGCAGGCGGGTGAATGAGAATGCGGAGCCCGACACGGTCTTACTCCAGGTTCTTGCGCGTGGCGCGCTTGGCGATCATGAAGAACAGCGCTCCGATCGCCGCCATGGCCGCCAGGTTGGGCAGGAACACGGCCCATATGTCGCCGGCCAGGAACACCGTCTTCAGCGAATCGACGAAGTAACGCGCCGGAACCAGCCGGGTGATGACCCGGATCGGCGCGGGCATGGCGTCGATCTCATACAGAAAGCCCGACAGCATGAAAGCCGGCAGAAAGCCCGTGAACAGCGCGATCTGCGCGGCCAGGAACTGGTTGCGCGCCAGCGAGGAAATCAGCAGGCCCTGGCCCAGGGCCGGCACCATGAACACCGCCGACAGGAGCAACAGGACCGGCAAGGAGCCCCGCATCGGGACGCCGAACACGAACACCGCCAGCGCCGCCGCGCCCAGCGTGGACAGCATGCCGAGCACGAAATACGGCAGCAGCTTTCCGATCAGGATTTCGGCCACCGAAGCGGGTGTGGACAGCACGGCCTCCATCGTGCCGCGCTCCCATTCGCGCGCCACCACCAGCGCGGTCAGCATGGTGCCGATGATGGTCATGACGATGGCGATGGCACCGGGGATCAGCGCGCGGCGGCTTTCCAGCTCGGGGTTGAACCAGTAGCGTGGTTCCAGCACGACGGCCTGCGCGGGCGCCGCGACATCCAGACCGGCGCGCCAGGACTGGACCACGCCGCGAGCGTAGTTTTCGACGTAGTTGGCGGTATTGGGGTAGGAACCGTCGGTGACGATCTGCACCAGCGGTTCGCTGCCACGCCGGGCCAGACGCCGCTCGAAATCCTGCGGAATCACCACGTAGCCGCGCAGGTCGCCGGAGACCAGTTGGTCGGCCACTTCGCGCCGGTCATGGGCGAAGTGCGTATTCAGGAAGCGGGTGCCCGAAAACGCCGCGGCCAGCGACTGCGCCGATGCGCCGGGCGACTCCAGAACCACGCCGACACGGACCTCCTTCGCATCCAGCGACACCGCATAAGCGAACAGCAGCAGCAATATCACCGGCAGCACGAACGCGATCAGCAACGTCGAAGGATCGCGCAGCGCCTGGTGGCTTTCCTTGACGACCAGGGCAATCAGGCGCCGCGGCTCAAAATGACGCAAGTCGGTCCGCAGTGATCCGCTACCGCCTTTGTGCTTCGCAGGGCCGGTCATGGGGCGGCCTCCATCTCGCGGTCCGCCGACTCCACCAGGTGAATGAAGGCGTCCTCCATCGTCGGGTCGGGCCGTTCGGGACCGATCGCCGAACGTTTGAGCGCATCGGGCGTATCCAGCGCAATCAGTTGCGCACGCGAGAGCATGGCCACGCGGTCGCAGTATTCGGCCTCGTCCATGAAATGGGTGGTGACCATGATGGTCACGCCCTTGCGGGCCAGACCGTTGATATGGGTCCAGAATTCGCGTCGGGTGATGGGATCCACCCCTGAAGTGGGCTCATCCAGAAACAGCACCGGGGGCCTGTGCATGAGCGAACAGGCCAATGCCAGGCGCTGCTTGTGCCCCAGCGGCAGGGAATCGGGCGAGACGGACAGCCAGTCCCCCAGACCGAAGGTTTCGATCATCTCGGCGATGCGCTCGCGCCGGGTGGTGCCTTCCAGTCCGTAGACGCCGGCCGAGAATTCCAGGTTCTGCCGCACCGAGAGCAGGCCGTAGAGCGAAAACTTCTGCGCCATGTAGCCGAGCCGGCTCTTGGCTGCGCCGGTGGCGCGGCGCAGATCATGGCCCACCACATGCGCTTCGCCGGCAGTGGGTTTCAACAGGCCGCACAACATCTTGAAAGTGGTGGACTTGCCGGCGCCGTTGGGGCCGAGCAGGCCGAAGATTTCGCCCTTTTGCACCTCGAAGCTGACGTTGTCGGTGGCGGTGAACTCGCCGAAACGCTTGGTGAGGCCGCGGCACGACACGGCAATGTCGAAACCCCGCTCAACCGGCGGCAGGCGCTCGGCCAGTATCGATGTGCCGCCGGGGCCGCCACCGAGCAGATCGATGAAGGCGTCTTCGAAGCGCGCAGGCACCTGCGCCAGCCGCGCCCGCACCTGATCGGACAGGGCCTGGACCTGCCCCCTGTCCGCGCCCTCGCGCAACACCACGCGCACGCCGGCACCCTGAATCACGCCATCGCTCACGCTGGGCAGGTCGAGTGCTTGGGTCAGGACCGCCCGGCGCTCGGCACCGACGTCTTCCAGACGGAAACTGCGGCCTTCGAGCCGCGCGGTCAGTGCTTGCGGCGGACCATCGAACAGGAGCTGTCCCTGGTTCAGCAACAGTACGCTCTCGCAGCGTTCGGCTTCGTCGAGATAGGCGGTGGACCAGACCACGGCCATGCCCTCGTCGGTCAGCGCCTGCACCATGCGCCACAAATCCTGGCGGCTGACCGGGTCGACGCCCACGCCCGGCTCGTCCAGCAGCAGCACCTTGGGCCGCGCCATGAGCGCACAGGCCAGGCCCAGCTTCTGCTTCATGCCACCGGAGAGCTTCCCGGCCAGCCGTTTGGTGAAGGGCCCGAGCCGCGTGAAATCGAGCAGTTCGGCAAACAGATCGGCGTTGCGGTCCGCATCCATGCCGCGCAACCGCGCGTACAGGCGCATGTTCTCCATCACCGACAGGTCTTCGTACAGGCCAAAGCGCTGCGGCATGTAGCCGCTGGCGACGTGAATGGCGTCGTTGTCCCTGACCACGTCATGGCCGGCCAAGGTGACGTGGCCGGCGTCCGGCACCAGGAGGCCGGTCAGAATCCGCATCAACGTCGTCTTGCCGGCGCCGTCGGGGCCGACCAGACCCGTCAGCCGCCCATAGTGGATGCGCGCGCTCAAGCCTCGCAGGGCTTTGACGTCGCCGAAATGCTTGCCCATGCCCTCGATGACGACGGCGGCGTCTTTTTCGCCCGCGCCAGC
Organism: Castellaniella sp. WN; assembly: GCF_054457555.1. NCBI lineage: Bacteria > Pseudomonadati > Pseudomonadota > Betaproteobacteria > Burkholderiales > Alcaligenaceae > Castellaniella > Castellaniella sp. WN. The sequence goes on from NZ_JBTKZC010000002.1 coordinate 526,144, forward strand.
GGGCGCGGCGGCGATGACGGGGCCTGCCCGCATTTCAACGCTCCCCCGCCGGGATACCGGTACCGGCGTTCGCCTCGACCTCGATCGTCACCGGCATGCCCTGGCGCAAGGCACCGTCGCTGTCGGCTTCGTCGATGACGATGCGCAGGCGGTACACCAGATCCGTGCGCAAATCCGTCGTCTCCACCGTCTTGGGGGTGAACTCGGCGCGCGGCGAGATGAAGCCGATCTGGCCGCGATAGACCTTCTCTGATGAATCGCTTTTGACGCGCACCACAGTACCGGGCGCGATACGCCCCAAGTCCGGCTCGCCCACGTAGGCGCGCACGTAAACCGGCTTGTCCAGGCTCAGGCTGTAGACCGTGCTCTGGCTTGCAACCATGCTGCCGGGCTCACGCACCCGTGCAATGACGGTTCCGCTGCTGGGCGCCATCAATTCGGCATCCGCCAGGGCGGTAGTGGCTTGCGCCACGGCGGCCTGCGCGACCGCAAGGCGAGCCTCCGCCGCGTCGATGTCTTCCTTGCGAAAACCTTCGGATGCCTGCGACAGGGCCGCCTTGGCCGCTTCGACGCCAGCGGCCGCCTGGTCGCGTGCCGTGCGGGCGGCATCGACCGTGCGCTGGCTGCTGGCACCCGATGCCAGCAGGCCACTCTGGCGCTGGAAATTGCGCTCGGTCTCGGTGGCGAGCGCCTGGGCCTGCCTGAGGGCTTCGCGCGCCTGGGTGATTTCCTGCGGTCGCAGGCCGCGGCGCAGCTTGGCCAGTTCCGCCTGCGCCACCCGGGCCTGGGCCTGCGCCGCCGCAAGCGCCTCCCGATAGGGTTGCGCATCAAGCGCGGCCATGCGTTCACCGGCGTGAACGGCATCGCCCTCATCGAAAGCCATTTGCACGACACGCCCGGGCTGGCGGAAGGCCAGTTGAACTTCGCGGATGTCGACGTTGCCGTAGAGGCGCAATGAATCTTCCTTGCCAGGGCCGCGCGATAGCTGGAACGCCAGCACGCCGGCGAGAGCGAGCACGGCGGCGGCGATGACGACCCAACGGATTTTCCTGGTGGGGAGGTTTGGAGTTTTCATGGAGGGGGTTTCCGCTAGAGGCGCTCAGTGCCCGCGTGCGGCCGGCGCATTCACCGCTGACCGGCGCCAGGCCACGGCCGCCATGCCAGCCCACACCAGCGTGCGCAGCGTCATGGCGGCCACGGTGCGCCGCTCCCAGGCGCCACCCAGAACCACATGCACTCCGAAAGCCAGGAACACGAGCGCGGTCGTCATCGCGATGGCGATCGCCAGCCACACGGCCCAGCGCCGATGCATCCACAAGCCGACGCCAGCGACGATATAGGCGAACCCGGCCAGGAAATTGAACCAAAGCACGAAAGGCACGTAGTGGCCGGCGGCCTGGCGCGCCGCGCCGTCGATGAACAGAACTGCGCCGCCCTCCCGAAGAGTCAGCAGGCCAAAACCGATGGCGAACAGGGAGGCCAGCCGGTTCCAGGTGTCGCGTCGCGGATGCGTGGTGGTCATCTTCATGGCTTTTTCCTGATCGGGGAAATACCCGGGTCTTCACGGTGGTCTCGTCGCGCGCGCGCCGGGAGGTGTTTCATCGGATGCGCTCGATGCCACGGAAATAGATGGCGAACACGGCTGGCGCGTCACGGCGGATGCGATCGACCTCGCCGGCCAGCAGCGACTGCATGACCAGTCCCTGGATCGTGCCGATGAACAACACGGCAGCGGCGTCCACGTCCAGATCCGCATCCAATTCGCCCTGCGCCTTGCCTGTTTCCATGAGGCGGCGCAGGCGCTGTCCGTATTGACGGAGCAAGGTCTGCACCATCCGCTTGGCGAGCGTTTCGCCGGAGCGCTGCAGTTCTCCGAACAGCATGCGCGGCACGCCGGGATGCTTGGCCACGAAGTCGATGTGCGTCATGAACATGGCTTCGAGCGCCGCGGCAGGGGACGCGGCGCCTTCGGCCGCCTTGTCCACGCGCACCAGCAGACGCTCACCGACCCAGGTCATCGTTGCCTCCAGGATCGCGTCCTTGGTGGGGAAGTGGCGAAACAGCGCGCCCTGCGTCAAACCCATTCGATCAGCAATGGCCGTCGTCGTGATCTCGGCCGGGTTTTGCTCCGCTGCCAGGTCCACCACGGCTTGCACTGTGGCCGCGCGCCGCTCTTCAGCGGGCAGATATTGAGGACGTTCGCTCACTGCTCGGACTCCATGAAGTAAGTGATTTGTTACTATCTTATCATGGAAAACTTCCATGGCGGAAGATCTGATGTCGATAGTCATCATGTCGAGCGCCCGACGCGCTCGCATGGCAATTCTTCACAACTAAAAAGGCCACCTCGAAGCGAGGTGGCCTTGCTGTTGGTGCCCGAGGCCGGAATCGAACCGGCACGCCTTGCGGCGAGGGATTTTAAGTCCCTTGTGTCTACCGATTTCACCACTCGGGCGTGATGTGATGCGGCATTGTACAGAATAAGGCAGGGCGGCCCGGCGGTGAAAGAGACCTTGCCTGCCCGCCCGTCAACCCAGCACCACGGCGCGAACCCGATCCCGCCCGGCGCGCTTGGCGGCGTACAGCTGCGCATCCGCGCCGGCCAGGAGCTCCCGCACGCCGGCGCGCCCGCCTTCCAGGGTGGCGACGCCGATGCTCACGGTCACATGGGGGACGCCCGCCCGGGGATTCGGCAGCGCGAGCCGCGCCACCGCCTCGCGGATGCGCTCGGCAACGGCCCATGCGGCCTCGGAACCGGTATCGGGCAGCAGGCAGGCGAACTCCTCGCCGCCGTAGCGCGCCAGCAGGTCGGCGGGCCGGACCGCATTGTCGCGCAGCGCCCGGGCGATGGCGCGCAGGTAATCATCACCGGTCTGATGGCCGAAGTGGTCGTTGACGCTCTTGAAATGATCCACATCCAGCATCATCAGGCTCAGGGGAGATCCCATGCGCCGCCAACGCGCATGCTCGCGCGCCAGCGTCTGGTCGAAATGGCGGCGATTGGCCAGATGGGTCAGGCCGTCGGTCTGGCTCTGCTTTTCCAGTTCCAGATTGGCGGCCTGCAGGGCCTCCCGCTGTCGCAGGATGTGCTGGTTGCGCTCGGCCAGCAGACGGGACAGCCGGCGGTAGCGGCGCAGAGTCAGGAAGGACGCCAGGGCCAGGAGCGCGGCGACGCCCCCGGCGATCTGCAGCAGGACCCGCTGGCTGCGCTGGGCCACATAGCGCTCGATGAGCTGGCCCTCGCCCTCTTCATGCCGCGCGATGGACTCCGACAAGTCCATCGCCGCGAGATAGCGATCGAACACCGGCACCAGGCGCCGATGCTCCGGGGTATCGCTGAAGTAGAACCGGTAGGCGCGCGGATATTCCTGCAGGGCCAGGACGATCTCCAGGTCGAAATATTCGTGGCTGTAGCGCTTTTCCGTGAAGATGCTCTTGTTGAACACGGCCACATCGATCTCGCCATCACGCAGGGCCTGGAACAGGCCGTCGCTGGAGGTCTGGTCGTAGATCCGCAACTGTCCCGCCGGGACGAGATCCCGGAGGATGGGCTCGAACGCGGCGCCATGCACGACGCCGACACGATAGCGTGCCAGGTCGCCCATCCGGTAGATCGGCGGCTGCCACCCCTTGCGGGCGATGACGGCATAGCGGCTTTCGTAATAAGGCCGGGTGAACAGGCCGTGCTGCGCGCGGTCCGGCCGCTGGCTCAATGGCATCAGGACGTCGGCGCCGCCCGTCTGGATCAGGCCGATCCGCTCCGCCACGGTCCGGCCCCGCTCCGGCTCGATACCATAGCGCAGCCCGAGCCGACTGGCGATGAAGCACCAGACATCGATGCCGATACCTGAATAGACGCCCCGGCCCACGTCGCGGCGCACCATGGGCGGCGCGTCCAGGACCAGCATGCGCAGGGGAGGCAAGGCGTGGAACTCGGCCAGTTCCTCGGGACTGACGACGACGGGTTCGTTCAGGCGCAGGGAACGGGCGCCGTCACAGTTCACGGCCTGTGCGGCCGGAGCGAGTCCCGGCGACAGTCCCCCCAGCAGCAGCCCCAGGATGGCGGCCGCCGATCGCCGACTCACAAGAGGCTTCCCTCTCCAGTGTCCAGGAAATGCTCGATCCGCTTGCGCCATCCGCCGATGTCCAGTCGCTGCGATCGCAGCCAGGCTTCATCATAATAGCTCGTGGCGTACCGGTCGCCGCTGTCGCAGATCAGGGTGACCAGGGATCCTGTCCGCCCCTGCCGCCGCATGAGCGACGCCATGCAAAGCACGCCCATGAAATTCGTCCCCGTCGATCCGCCGACGCGGCGGAACAGCCGGTCGGACAACACGTGCGCGGCTGCGATCGAGGCTTCGTCGGGAACGCGGATCATCTCGTCGATGACGGTCGGGATGAAGGAAGGCTCGACGCGCGGACGCCCGATCCCTTCGATGCGCGAACCCGCCGCCGTGATGTTCACGTCGCCGCTCTGCCAGGCCTCGTAGAAGGCCGAGCCCTCGACGTCGACCACGCAGAGCCGGGTGTCCAGGTTGCGGTAGCGGATGAAGCGCCCGAGGGTGGCGGAGGTCCCTCCGGTGCCGGCGCTCATGACCACCCACTCGGGGACGGCATGGAATTCGCCCGACATCTGGCGGAAGATGCTTTCCGCGATGTTGTTGTTGCCGCGCCAGTCGGTGGCGCGCTCGGCGTGCGTGAACTGGTCCAGGTAGTAGCCGCCCGCCTCGTCGGCAATGGCCTGGGCCGCGCCGTAGACTTCCCGGGCGTGTTCCACGAAATGGCAGCGTCCGCCGAACCGTTCGATCGCCTCGATTTTCTGCTGGCTGGTCGAACGCGTCATCACGGCGACGAACGACAGGCCCAGCAGGCGGGCGAAATAGGCTTCCGACACCGCCGTCGAGCCGGACGAGGCCTCGACCAGGAGCGTGTTCTCGCGGATGCGGCCGTTGCAGATGCCGTACAGGAACAGGGAACGCGCCAGGCGGTGCTTGAGGCTGCCGGTCGGGTGCGTGCTCTCGTCCTTGAAATAGATGTCGATGCCGCGCAGCCCCGGAAAATCCGGCTTCACCAGATGCGTGTCGGCGGAACGCCGGCCGTCGGCTTCGAGGATGTGGATGGCCCGGCGCGTCCAGCCCCGGTCTTCCGGCGTCAGCACGCTTCGGCCCTTGATGCAGTGATCCATGTCGTGACTGCCCTGTCCCGGGTGACGACGGGGCCGCCCGAACGCGATTGGCGGAAGCGGTGAGATTCGAACTCACGGATGGGTCGCCCCATCGCCGGTTTTCAAGACCGGTCCATTCAACCGCTCTGGCACGCTTCCACATCGAAGATCGAGAGTGTAGCGCATAATGCCGCTTGCACATCCAAAGGAGCGCCACATGCAAGCCATTGAAATCACTGCGCCGGGCGGCCCCGAAGTCCTGCAACCGACGGACCGCCCCGTCCCCGTTCCCGGCCCCGGCGAGGTGCTGATCGAAGTCGAAGCCGCCGGGGTCAACCGGCCCGACGTCTTCCAGCGCCAGGGCAGCTACCCGCCCCCCGCCGGCGCGTCCGACCTGCCGGGCCTGGAAGTGGCCGGACGCATCGTCGGCGGCGAACCGGAATCGGCCGGATTCAAGCTGGGCGATGCCGTCTGCGCCCTGGTGGCCGGCGGCGGCTACGCGCAATTCTGCGCCGCGCCCGCCGTGCAGTGCCTGCCCGTGCCTGCCGGCCTGTCCATGATCGAGGCCGCCGCGCTGCCGGAAACCTATTTCACGGTCTGGAGCAACGTCTTCGACCGAGGCGCGCTGGCGCCCGGCGAGACCCTGCTGGTCCACGGCGGCGCCAGCGGCATCGGCACGACGGCCATCGCGCTGGCGCGCGCCTTCGGCCACACGGTCTACGCCACCGCCGGCAGCACCGAGCGCGTGCGGGCCATCGAAGCGCTGGGCTGCGCGCGCGGCATCGACTACCGCGCGCAGGACTTCGTCGCGGAGATCAAGGCGCTGACGAACGGCCGCGGCGTGGACGTGATCCTGGACATGGTCGCGGGCGGCTACCTGGAACGCAACATCGAAGCCCTGGCCGACGATGGCCGGCTGGTGATGATCGCGCTGCTGGGCGGCGCGCGCGGGACGCTGAACTGCGGCCAGGTGATGCGCCGCCGCCTGACGGTGACGGGCTCGACACTGCGGGCGCGCCCCGTGGAATTCAAGGCCCGCATCGCCCGGGCGCTGCGCGAACGGGTCTGGCCGCTGCTGGAATCCGGCATGGTCCGGCCTTCGATCCACGCGGCCTTCCCGCTGGCCCAGGCCGCGCGCGCCCACGCGATGATGGATGCGGGCGAGCAAGTCGGCAAGATCGTGCTGGTCGCGCGCTGACGCGCCCGCCGGCAGCACGCAAAAGGAAAGGATATCGACCATGCATGCCGAACACACCAAACTGCGCCCGCTGGAGCGGGCGGACCTGCAATTCGTGCATCAGCTGGACAACAACGCCAGCGTGATGCGCTACTGGTTCGAAGAGCCGTTCGCGACCTTCTCCGAATTGCAATCCCTGTACGACCAGCACGTGCATGATCAGGGCGAACGGCGCTTCATCGTCGAAAGCGACGGCGAAAGGACCGGCCTGGTGGAGTTGGTGGAAATCGACCATGTCCACCGGCGCGCGGAATTCCAGATCATCATCGCACCGGAACACCAGGGCCGGGGCCTCGCCACCCGCGCCACGCGGCTGGCGATGGAATACGGCTTCAAGGTGCTGAACCTCTACAAGCTCTACCTGATCGTGGACACCGAGAACAAGAAGGCGATCGGCATCTACACCCGGATGGGATTCCAGACCGAAGGCGAGCTGAAGGACGAATTCTTCATCAACGGCGAGTACCGCAGCGCGCTGCGGATGCGCCTGTTCCAGCACGAATATCTGGGGAAACACCCGCCGGCGCCGCCACGGCTGACGGAAACGGCCGCTTATTGATCACCGCCGGATCCAGACGAAACGGGGGCGCCCCGCGAGGCGCCCCCGTTTCTCGTTCCGCGCGACCCGGGGGCCGGCGGACATGGCCGGGTTACTGCGCGGCCGGAGCGGCGGGACCGCCCTGGGCCTCGATCCCGCCGATCGCCTTGACCGACAGGCGCAGGCGGCCGCGCTCGTCGGCCTCGAGGATCTTGACACGCACGGACTGGCCGACCTTCAGCACGTCGTTGATATCGGCGATGCGGTAGTTGGCGATTTCCGAGATGTGCAGCAGGCCGTCGCGGCCCGGCAGGACCTGGACGATGGCGCCGAAATCCAGCAGGCGCAGGACGGTGCCCTGGTACTCCTGGCCCACTTCGACGTCGGCGGTCAGTTCCTTGATGCGGCGCTCGGCTTCGTGGGCGCGATCCAGGTCGGCGCTGGCGATGGTGATGCTGCCATCGTCGCTGATGTCGATCTGGCAACCGGTTTCCTCGGTCAGCGCACGGATGGTGGCGCCGCCCTTGCCGATCACATCGCGGATCTTTTCCGGATTGATCTTGATGCTGAGCATGCGCGGCGCGAAGTCGGACAGTTCCTGGCGGGAGCCGTCGATGGCTTCACGCATCTTGCCCAGGATGTGCAGGCGGCCTTCGCGGGCCTGGGCCAGCGCGACCTGCATGATTTCCTTGGTGATGCCCTGGATCTTGATGTCCATCTGCAGGGCGGTGATGCCGCTGACGGTGCCGGCGACCTTGAAGTCCATGTCGCCCAGGTGATCCTCGTCGCCCAGGATGTCGGTCAGGACGGCGAACTTGCCGCCTTCCTTGATCAGGCCCATGGCGACGCCCGCCACATGGTCCTTGACCGGCACGCCGGCGTCCATCATGGACAGGCTGCCGCCGCAGACCGAGGCCATGGACGAGGAACCGTTGGATTCGGTGATCTCGGACACCAGGCGCAGGGTGTACTGGAAGTCTTCCGCGGCGGGCAGCAGCGGCGACAGGGCGCGCTTGGCCAGGCGGCCGTGGCCGATCTCGCGGCGCTTGGGCACGCCGAAGCGGCCGGTCTCGCCGGTGGCGAACGGCGGCATGTTGTAGTGCATCATGAAACGGTCACGGTATTCGCCCATGATCGAGTCGATGATCTGCTCGTCCTGCTTGGTGCCCAGGGTGGTGACCACCAGCGCCTGGGTCTCGCCGCGCGTGAACAGCGCCGAGCCATGGGCGCGCGGCAGCACGCCCAGGCGGATGCTGATCGGGCGCACGGTACGCGTATCGCGCCCGTCGATGCGCGGCTCGCCGTTCAGGATCTGGCCGCGGACGATTTCCGATTCCAGGGCGAACAGCATGTTCTCGACCTCGACGCCGTCGGGGGCGGCATCGCCCCGGGCGGCGGCGTGCTCGGCCAGCTTGGACTTGACGTCGGCGCAGACCTGGCGCAGGCGTGTGGTGCGCTCCTGCTTGTCGCGCAGTTGATAGACGGACTTCAGGGGTTCGAAGGCGGCCGCGCGCACGGCGGTGGCCAGGACTTCGTTGCGCGGAGCGGGCTGCCAATCCCATTCGGGCTTGCCGGCCTCGGCCACCAGTTCGTGGATGGCGTTGATGCAGGTCTGCATCTGTTCGTGGCCGAACACCACGGCGCCCAGCATCACGTCTTCGGACAGTTGCCTGGCTTCGGATTCGACCATCAGCACGGCGGCTTCGGTCCCGGCCACCACCAGGTCAAGCTGGGACTCGCCGCGCACCTGCGAAGCGCCGGGGTTCAGGACGTACTGGCCGTCGATGTAGCCCACGCGGGCGGCGCCCACCGGACCGTTGAAGGGAATGCCGGAGATCGCCAGGGCGGCCGAGGCGCCGATCAGGGCGGGGATGTCGGGATCGACTTCCGGATTGACCGACACGGTGTGGATGATGATCTGGACGTCGTTGTAGAAGCCGTCCGGGAACAGCGGGCGCAGCGGGCGGTCGATCAGGCGGGAGGTCAGGATTTCCTTTTCGGAGGGCTTGCCTTCGCGCTTGAAGAAGCCGCCGGGGATCTTGCCGGCCGCATAGGTCTTTTCGACGTAATCGACGGTCAGCGGAAAGAAATCCTGGCCGGGCTTGGCGGTCTTGGCGGCCACCACCGTGGCCAGCACCACCGTGTCGGCGACGGACACCAGCACCGCGCCGCCGGCTTGGCGGGCGACTTCGCCGGTTTCCAGGACGACGGTGTGCGGGCCGTACTGGAACGACTTGCTCACTTTGTTGAACATTTTCTGATCCTATAAAAGGGACGCCTGCGGGGCTCCTGCCCGCGACCCGCCCACCGGAGGCGGGGCCGATTGCGGCGACCCATGACAAAAAGCCGCGCACGCTGCGCGAAACGTCGCAGCGTGCACGGCTCGTGCAAGGGGAGCGAAGCCCCCGGGCATTACTTGCGCAGGCCGAGTTTTTCGATCAGCGCACGGTACGAATCCGGGTTGCGGCCCTTCAGGTAGTCCAGCAGCTTGCGACGGCGGCTGACCATGCGCAGCAGGCCGCGACGCGAGTGGTGGTCTTTCTTGTGGGTCTTGAAGTGGCCGGTCAATTCGTTGATGCGGGCCGTGAGCAGGGCGACCTGGACTTCGGGGGAGCCGGTGTCGCTGGCGGCGCGCTGGAATTGCGCGACGATGTCGGACTTGACGATATCTGCAACAGACATTTTATTCCTCAATGGACAAGCGGCAGCACCGAGGCGCGCTGCCGTGGGATCAAATGAAAACGCCACGCAGATCGTGGCGCGGAAAGATTATAGCGGATTTGAGTCCCGCATGCGCTGCCCCAGACGGCGGGCCCGCCGCACGCGCCACAGCAGCAACACCCAGCCCGACAGGCTGTAGAGCACGAACAGGCCGAACAGCACCACCGGTGGGTCGCTGGACACGAAGACGAAGACCGCCACCACCACCAGCATGACCCAGAACGGCACGCTGCGGCCCAGCGCGAAGGACTTGCCGCTGAAAAATGGCGCGTTGGACACCATGGCCACGCCGGCGTAGACCGTCGTCCCGAAGGCGACCCAGGGAATGAGGCCGTCGGACAGGGACAGCTTGTTGTCCACCGACAGCCAGACGAAGCCGGCGATCAGAGCCGCCGCCGCCGGGCTGGGCAGGCCCTGGAAGTACTGTTTGTCGACCTTGCCGATGTTGGCGTTGAAGCGCGCCAGGCGCAGGGCGGCCCCCACCACATAGACGAAGGCGGCCAGCCAGCCCCAGCGGCCCAGGCCCTGCAGCGACCATTCGTACATCACCAGTGCGGGCGCCATGCCGAAGGAAATCATGTCGGCCAGGGAGTCATACTGCTCGCCGAAGACGGACTGGGTGTTGGTCAGCCGGGCCACGCGCCCGTCCATGCTGTCGAACACCATCGCCAGGAAGATGGCGATGGCGGCGACCTCGAAGTGCTGGTTCATGGCCTGGACGACGGCGTAGAAGCCGGCGAACAGATTGGCGGTGGTGAAAGCGTTGGGCAGCAGGTAGATGCTGCGGCGGCGCTGCGGTTCGTCAGGCATCAGTTGTATTTTGGATCTCGTGCGTTGAATCAGGTGCGGATCAGGCGGCGGGGGCGTCATCGCCGCCGGCCGAGACGACAGGCAGTTCGGCCAGGGCCGTGCGGGTGGCCTTGACCTTGTCGCCCAGGGCGACCCTGGGGCGTGTCCCTGGAGGCAAGTATACGTCCACCCGCGAACCGAAGCGGATGAAGCCGTAGCGCTGCCCCGCGTACAGCGTCTGGCCGGCCCGGGCGTGGCACAGGATGCGTTTGGCCACCAGGCCCGCGACCTGCACGGCCGTGACCGTGTGGCCGTCGGCAGTACGCAGCACCATGGCGTTGCGCTCGTTTTCCAGGGACGCCTTGTCCAGGGACGCATTGAAGAACTTGCCCGGAAAATACTGGACGGACTGAACCACGCCGTCGACCGGGGCGCGGTTCGAGTGGACATTGAAGACATTCATGAAGACGCTGATCTTCAGGGCCGGACGCCCCCCCGCGTAGGGATCGGCCGCGTCCTCGACGCAGACGATGCGGCCGTCGGCCGGGCACAGCGCCAGGCCCTCGCCCTCGGGCGCCTCGCGCGCGGGATCGCGGAAGAACTGCAGGGCGAACAATGTGAACACCCAGAACGGGACGGACGCCCAGGGCGACCACCAGGTCGCCAGCAGGGAAACGATCAGCGCGCCGGCCAGGATGGGCCAGCCTTCGCGGGCGATCAGGGGGTGGGGATAAGGGGGGATTTTCATGGTAGGCGCAAGAATAACCCAAATGACGGGATTTTTTGAACAGACTACAACTGGCGGATCGACCGGCCGGATATCGCCAGAGCGGCACCCGGATACGCGGGACACTCAAGGACCGGCACGTTCAGGCCGTGTGCCTGCCGCGGCACCATTTTGATACCCTTAAAGAAAGATACCGGAATAAAGACATCGGCCTGCCCCGAGGAGACACGCCATGCGCGCCCACCCACCGAACCACGAACATTCGAAAAAACCCCGCGTGAGCGTCCGGCCCCTGACGCTTGCCGGCGCGGCGCTGACGCTGGCAAGCCTATGCGTGCCCGCCGCCGCCGGGGACTGGACTGGCGCCCACGGCGCCAGCGGGGCCGATGCCACCGCCGGCACCGGCGGCAATGGCGGCATGGGCGGCAATGGCGAAAGCGGCTCCTTTTCCGGCGCGGTCTTGACGAGCGGCGACAACATGACGGCCGGCCACGGTGGAAACGGTGGCGCGGGCAGCGGCGGAGGTGTCGCCGCCCAGGGCGGCGGCGGCGGTGGAGGCGGCGATGGCGGCATGGGTCTGGACTTCTCCGCCCCCTCTCTGGACAGCAGCGCCAGCGTGCTCGGCGGTGCCGGCGGCCAGGGCGGTGCCGGCGGCAAGGGCCAGATGCTCGGCACTGGCACCAGCCAAGGCGGGGGCAACGGTGGTATGGGCGGCAACGGCGGCACGGGCATCAAGCTGACAGCCGGCGCAGGCTCCCTGACCCACCAGACCGGCGCGCGCATCGCGGGCGGCGATGGGGGCGCGGGCGGCATCGGTGGGGCGGGCAACGGAGGCCAGCCAGCCCAGGATGGCGGCAAGGGCGGCCAGGGCGGCACAGGCGGGGCCGGCGCGGTGGGAATACAGATTGCGATGCCGAACCTCAGGATCATCAACGACGGCGCCATCTCCGGCGGCGACGGCGGCAGCGGGGGCGCCGGCGGCCTCGGCGGCAACGGCGGTAATGGTGGTGTGGGCAACGACGGCGGCACAGGAGGCGCTGGAGGCTTCGGCGGCAACGGCGGTGACGGGGGAGCAGGCATACAAGGGGCAATGACCACGATCATCAATGGCCGTGGCGGCTCCATTTCCGGCGGCAACGGCGGGAATGGAGGCAGCGGGAGCGGCGGCGGCAACGGGGGCAGCGGCGGCACGGGCGGCGGCATCACCGGCCCCGACGGCGCCGTCGGCGCCGACGGCATCACCGGCCAAGGCGGAGCGGGCATCCGCGGCAACAACCTCACCCTCATCAATGCCGGCGCCATCCGCGGCGGCCTGTCCGGAGACGGCCTCACCCGGGCCACCGCCATCGAATTCAACGGCGCCGTCAACAGCCTCGAACTGCAGGCCGGCTGGTCCATCGATGGCAAGGTCGTCGGCCCCGGCTCGAACACGCTCATCCTGGGCGGGAATACGACCGACGCCACGACAGGCCTTGACGTATCCAGGATCGGCTTCGGGCAGCAATTCCAGGCTTTCAATGATTTCAAGAAAACCGGCGCCAGCACCTGGACGCTCACGGGCGCGGGCAGCCAGGACTGGACGGTCGAAGACGGCGGGCTGCTGGTCAACGGCACAGCCAGGCACATCGCGGTCAATGGCGGCTTCCTGGGCGGCACCGGCACGGTGGGCAACGTCACGGTCCAGTCCGGCGCCGCGCTCGCGCCGGGCAATTCCATCGGCACCCTCAAGGTCGCCGACGTCACCTTCAACCCCGGCTCGATCTACCAGGTCGAGGTCGACGCGGCAGGGCAATCGGACCGGATCGAGGCCAGCGGCACAGCCACGATCCATGGCGGAACCGTGGAGGTGCTGGCGGGGACCGGCAACTACGCGGCCCGAACCGACTACACCATCCTGAGCGCCGCTCAGGTCAACGGCGTGTTCGACGGCGTGACCTCGAACCTGGCCTTTTTGACGCCTTCGCTCCGCTACGACGCCAACCGCATCACCCTGTCGATGGCACGAAACGATGTCCGTTTCCCGGCCGTCGGCGTCACGTCCAACCAGCGCGCGACCGGCGCCGGCGTGGAAAACCTGGGCGCGGGCAATACGGTCTACGACGCAGTGACCAATCTCTCCGCCGATCAGGCACGCTCTGCCTTCGATCAGCTTTCGGGCGAGATCCATGCCTCGGCCCGCAACGTCTTGAGCGCCGGCAGCCGCAGTGTCGGCAACGCACTCAGCCGGCGCCTCCAGTCCGTCCTGGGGTCGGAGGGTGCGGGCGGCACGGGGGGCGCCCGTGCCGCCGCCCCGAACCTGCTGGCCTATGGTTATGGCAATACCGTCGCGGACAGCGGCGGCCCGGCGACGCCCGGATTTCCGCACGCACCCGCCAACACCGGGCGCTTCAGCGCCTGGGGTTCGACCTTCGGCACCTGGGGCCGCAGCGACAGCGACGACAACGCCGCCGGTCTGCACCGGTCCAGCAGCGGTTTTCTGGCCGGCGTCGACGGCCTGGTGGCGCCCAGGCTGCGCCTGGGCATCCTGGCCGGCTACAGTCACGACCGTTTCGACACCGACGGCAGCGACGCGTCCGGGTCGAGTGACAACGTTCACCTGGGTCTTTACGGCGGCACGCGGCAAGGCGCGCTCAACCTGCGGACCGGTGCGATCTACACTTGGCACCAGGTTTCCACCCGGCGCCCGGTCGCCTTCCCCGGCTATACCGACCGTCTGACGGCCGACTACGACGCCCGCACCTTCCAGGCCTTTGGCGAAATCGGCTACCGCATCGACACGGCGGCCGCCTCGTTCGAACCGTTCGCCAATCTGGCGTACCTGCGACAGCACACCGACGCTTTCACCGAACAGGGCGGCGCCGCGGCGCTGCACAGCGCGTCCGGCAACACGGACACGACGTTCACGACACTGGGCCTGCGGGCCGCGATGCCCTTCGACCTGGGCCACGCAACGGGGACGGCGCGCGGCCTGATCGGCTGGCGCCATGCGGCCGGCGACACCACGCCACGCACGACGCTGGCCTTCTCCGGCGGCGAGGCCTACACCGTCGCCGGTGTGCCGATCGACCGGGATGCCGCCGTCCTGGAAGCCGGCCTGGACTTTATCATCGGAAAATCCGCCACGCTGGGCGTCGCCTACACGGGGCAATTCGGTTCGCGCAGCCATGACCACGGCGCCCAGGCGCATCTGAACATCCGTTTCTGAACATGAAAACGGCCGGGGCCGCCCTATCCAGGCAGCCCCGGCCGTTTCCCGGACCGGGTCGGAACCCGGCCCCAGCCGGGCGATGATCAGTTCTTGGACTGGTCCACCAGCTTGTTGGCCGCGATCCAGGGCATCATGGCGCGCAGCTTGGAGCCGACCTGCTCGATCTGCGATTCCGCGTTCAGGCGGCGCCGCGAGGTCAGTTCCGGAGCACCGGCGGCGTTTTCCAGGATGAAGTTCTTGGCGTAGACGCCGGACTGGATGTCGGCCAGGCACTGGCGCATGGCGGCGCGCGTCTCGTCGGTCACCACGCGCGGGCCGGTGACGTATTCGCCGTATTCCGCGTTGTTGGAGATCGAATAGTTCATGTTGGCGATACCGCCCTCGTAGATCAGGTCCACGATCAGCTTCAGCTCGTGCAGGCACTCGAAATAGGCCATTTCCGGCGCATAGCCCGCCTCGACCAGGGTCTGGAAGCCGGCCTTGATCAGTTCGACGGTGCCGCCGCACAGCACGGCCTGCTCGCCGAACAGGTCGGTTTCCGTTTCCTCGCGGAAGTTGGTCTCGATGATGCCGGCGCGTCCGCCGCCGTTGGCCATGGCGTAGGACAGGGCCAGGTCGCGGGCCTTGCCCGAGACGTCCTGGTGCACGGCCACCAGGTGCGGCACGCCGCCGCCCTGGGTGTAGGTGCTGCGCACAGTATGGCCCGGGGCCTTGGGGGCGATCATGATGACGTCCACATCGGCGCGCGGCACGACCTGGCCATAGTGCACGTTGAAACCATGGGCGAAGGCCAGCGCGGCGCCCGCCTTCAGGTTGGCGGCGACCTCGCCGCGGTAGACCTGGGCGATGTTCTCGTCGGGCAGCAGCATCATGACCAGATCGGCGCCCTTGACGGCCTCGGCGACTTCCTTGACGGCCAGGCCGGCGTTCTCGGCCTTCTTCCAGGAAGCGCCGCCCTTGCGCAGGCCGACGGTCACGTTGACGCCGGAATCATGCAGGTTCTGCGCGTGCGCGTGGCCCTGGGAACCATAGCCGATGATGGCGACGGTCTTGCCCTTGATCAGGGACAGGTCGCAGTCTTTGTCGTAGAAAACTTTCATGTCGAAACTCCGATTTTTTAATTCTGAAAAGAGAGGTTGGGATGAGGCAGGAGATGAAATAGTCCCTGCGGACTATTTCGTGCCTGACGAATCCGAGCAGCTTGCAAGCTGCGAGGTAGGTACAGCGGGGCTCACAACTTCAGTACGCGTTCGCCGCGACCCACGCCGGACACGCCGGTGCGGACCGTCTCCAGGATGGCGGTGCGGTCCAGCGCCCCGATGAAGGCGGCGATCTTGTCCTGCACCCCGGTCAGTTCGATGGTGTAGGTCTTGTCGGTGACGTCGATGATGCGCCCGCGAAAAATTTCCGCCATGCGCTTCATTTCCTCGCGTTCCTTGCCGACCGCGCGGACCTTGATCAGCATCAGTTCACGCTCGACGTGGGGGCCTTCGGACAGATCGACGACCTTGACCACGTCCACCAGGCGATTCAGGTGCTTGGTGATCTGCTCGATGATCTCGTCGGAGCCGACCGTGACGATGGTCATGCGCGACAGGGTGGCGTCCTCGGTGGGCGCGACGGTCAGCGTTTCGATGTTGTAGCCGCGCGCCGAAAACAGCCCCACCACGCGCGACAGAGCGCCGGGTTCGTTCTCCAGCAGGATGGAAATCACGTGTTTCATGTCTTATCCCCTCACAGATCCTCGGAACCCAGCAGCATTTCGGTCAGGCCGCGGCCCGCCTTCACCATGGGCCAGACGTTCTCGGTCTGATCGGTGATGAAATCCATGAACACAAGACGGTCCTTGTATTTCGTGAACGCCTCGCGCAGAGCGGGCTCGACGTCGGCCGGCTTGTCGATGCGCATGCCGACGTGGCCGTAGCTCTCGACCAGCTTGACGAAATCCGGCAGGGCATCGACATACGATTCCGAATAGCGCGAACCATATTCGATCTGCTGCCACTGGCGCACCATGCCCAGATAGCGGTTGTTCAGGCACAGGATCTTGGGCGTCAGGCGGTACTGGCTGCAGGTGGACAGTTCCTGGATGTTCATCTGGATCGAGCCCTCGCCGGTGATGACGGCGACGTCGCGGTCCGGATTGGCCATCTGCACTCCCATGGCGTAGGGCAGGCCCACGCCCATGGTGCCCAGACCGCCGGAATTGATCCAGCGGCGCGGTTCCGGGAAGGGATAGTACTGGGCCGCCCACATCTGGTGCTGGCCCACGTCGGACGTGACGAAAGCCTGGCCGCGCGTGATCTCCCACAGCTTCTGGACCACGAATTGCGGCTTGATGACCGTGTCGGAACTCTCGTAGTCCAGGCACTTGCGGCCACGCCACGTATCGATCTGCTTCCACCAGGCGTCCAGACGCTGTTCGGTCAGGCCCTGCTCGGCCATCGACTGGGCGTACAGGCCGATCAGATCCTGCAGGACTTCCTTGACGTCGCCCACGATGGGCACGTCCACCCGCACCCGCTTCGAGATCGAGGACGGGTCGATATCCACGTGCACGATCTTGCGCGGCACCTGGGCGAAATGCCTGGGATTGCCGATGACGCGGTCGTCGAAGCGCGCGCCGATGCCGATCAGCACATCGCAGTTCTGCATCGCCATATTGGCTTCGTAGGTGCCGTGCATGCCGGGCATGCCGACGAAGCGCTCGTCCGTGCCCGGATAGGCGCCCAGGCCCATCAGGGTCGTGGTGCAAGGAGCGCCGGTCAGCCGGACCAGCTTGCGCAGTTCGTCGGCGGCGTCGGCCAGCACGACCCCGCCGCCGGCGTAGATCATCGGACGCTCGGCGGCCAGCAGCATCTGCACGGCCTTCTTGATCTGGCCCTGGTGGCCCTTGGTGACCGGCGCGTAGGAACGCAACTGGACCGGGCCGCGCGGCGGTGTGTACTTGCACATCGCCACGGAGACGTCCTTGGGGATGTCCACCAGCACCGGGCCGGGACGGCCGGAGCGCGCGATGTAGAAAGCGCGGCGCATGGTGTCGGCGAGATCCTTGACGTCGCGCACCAGGAAATTGTGCTTGACGCAGGGCCGGGTGATGCCGACCGTGTCGCATTCCTGAAAGGCGTCCTGGCCGATGGCGTGCGTGGGTACCTGGCCGCTGATGATGACCATGGGGATCGAGTCCATGTAGGCCGTGGCGATGCCGGTGACGGCATTGGTCACGCCCGGCCCGCTGGTCACCAGGCAGACGCCGGTCTTGTCGGAGGATCGGGAATAGGCATCGGCGGCGTGGACGGCCGCCTGTTCGTGCCGCACGAGCACGTGCTGGAATTTGTCCTGCTTGTAGATCGCGTCGTAGATGTAGAGGACCGCGCCGCCGGGGTAGCCAAACACATGGTCTACGCCTTCCTCGATCAGACAACGCACGACGATGTCGGCGCCATTGAGTTCCATGATGATTCCTTTCTTGACCCGTGTCGGGCACCAAGCGGCCTGTCGGCAGCCCGGGCCAGTCCCGGCGATCCGCGACATGATCCGACGCTGGGCGATTCACGGAATCGCTTTGCCCGGACACATTGCGGGACCAGTCTGCGCCCCTTGGCACGAGACACACGCGCCCATGGGGCGCAACGTGGTGGAAATGAACGCCCCGGACCGCGCTTGTGGCACATCCTGGGACATGAAGACGGAAGGCGAAAAAAACCGGGTGTGTGACCCGGGAGCGTTCGCCACATCGGTCGACCGCGATGGAGCCGACCGAGCGGCTAATTTACCGCGTTGCAACATCGGCCGCAAGCGAACCGTCGGGAATGCCGTCAACACGGGACGCGGGTTCCCGGATCGCTTTTATTGCCCCACGTCAAAGGTTTGGTGAATCAATCGTTATATATGTTGATACATATATTCATGATAAATACACTCTGACCATCGAAATATAGTCAACTTTATAACGATGGGATGACATGAGTCTGTTCATGCGATTCGAGCGGACACCGCTCTGGCTGGCGTCGATAGCGGCGGCCCACGGTCTTTGGGCGGGTGCCGCGCTCGCGGCCCAGGAAGAAATCCTGGAAGAACGCCGGGCGGTCGGCACGCTGGCGCCCGTCGAGGTACGCGGGGAAACTGCCCGGGAACCGATCGCGCCCGGTGCCGCCGGCGAGACTACGACCCACGTCGATGCCGAGGGACTTCGCCTGCTCGGCGGCCCCGCCCAGAGCAATCCATGGAATGCGCTGCGCGCGGCTCCCTCGGTGAACTTTCAGAGCGCGGATCCTTACGGGCTGGGCCGCCCCGCCAGTCTCCGCCTGAGAGGCAAAAGCTCGACCCACATCGGAAGAACCCTGAACGGCCTGCCGATCGCAGGAGAGCCCGGATTCGCCAATGGCAAAGGCGGTGCCGACCTGATCGACCTGGAGAACCTGAGGGGCGTGACCCTGATCCGCGGGCCCGTCGAAGCCGACCAGGGGTTCGGTTTCTCCAATTCCGGCGTGGTGGACTCGGAACTGCGCTGGCCTGAACATGCCTTCGGCGTCCAGGCCTCGCAATCCTTCGGCACCTATGACTTCCGCCGATCGTTCGTCCGGCTGGATACGGGAGACTTGGGGGATCACGCGGCTCGCGGGTTCCTCTCATTTTCCGACACGAGGGCGGACCAGTGGCGCGGCCCGGGCGATTCACGGCGGACCAATGTCGAGGCCGCCCTCGCCCTGGACATCACGCCCCGGATCCAGGCGCAGATCTATGGCGTCCACCACGAGATCCGCTGGGATTCGATCCGACCGCTGAACTACGACCAGGTCCGTGACGAATCCCTGTACCAGGACATCGTCTACAACGATCGCCTGACCGGATCCGCCAAGGACGACATCCTCTACTACGGGTTCAACCGCCAGGAACTGACCAACAAGGCCCTGATCGGCGATCTGCGCATCGCCCTGAGCGACCGGGACGGGATCGTATTCAAGCCCTACTATTGGCAGGAGAAAGGCTGGGTGCTCTCGGGCGGCGCCAACGAGTTGGGCAAAAACAAACCCGGCGTCAATCGCTGGAACATCGATCACGACAACTACGGCTTCGACCTGCACTACGAGTCCCGTCCGGACTGGGGCGAGTGGCGGATCGGATACTGGTATCAGTCCAGTGCGGCGCCCCCCCCGCCCACAGACCGGGCATCTTATGAAATCCAGCCGGACGGATCCCTTCGATTCCGCCAATGGAGCACGCTCGCCGAAACCACCCGCCACAAATACATGAACCCCTACGCCACGGCGACCTGGCGTCACGGGTCCGTGGAGATCAGCGGCGGCCTGCGCTACATGCAGTACGAGGATCCGTCTTTCCAGTACTTCGAAGCGGACGGCGTCACGCCAAGCGGCGACATGTTCTCCGAAGGACGCACCTACCGCTCGTGGTTGCCGAATGCCGGCATTGCCTGGCATATCACACCAGCACTGCTGGCCAGCGCCCATTACGGCCGGACCTACGGGCGGCAGAACTGGGGATCGGTCGCCAGCACCTATACCCAGAACAAGAGCGCCTTCCAGGCGGCGGGCCTGCATTTCAACGACATCTGGAACGACTTGCGTCCCGAACAGTCCGACAACTACGACCTGGGCCTGCGCTACGACTTCCCCTTGGGCTACCTGGCCTCGACGCTGTACTACACGCGCTACAAGCACAAGCAGCTGAACATGTACGATCCCGACATCGGCGTGTCATATCACCAGTCGGTGGCCCGCGCGACCGCCAAGGGGCTGGAACTGGAACTGGGCCTGAGTCCCGTCGCGGACCTCGACTTCTACCTGTCGTGGTCCTGGAACAAGGCGTCCTACGACGATGACATCACCACCAAGGCCGGCACCGTCGTGCCGGTCGGCGGCAAGCAGATGCAGGACTCTCCACGCCACATGGCCAAGGCCACCGCGATATGGCGGCCGGGAGCCTGGACCCTGATGCTGGCGGCCAACCATATCGGCCCGCGCTTCGGCGATACGGAAGAATGGGAACGCGTCGAGGGCCATACCGTGGTCGACGCCGGAATCTACTATGATTTCAGCCGCTTCATGGGCATCCGGGACGCCACGCTGGGACTGACGGTATCCAACCTGTTCGACAAACGCTACATCGGCGTCATCAATTCCTCGGACTACGCCGTCGGCGGCGGAACCAGCTACTATCCCGGCGCCCCCCGCACGGTCGTCATGTCCCTGTCCGGGCGGTTCTGACCCGATGTCCAGACCCTACGCCGCCGGCCGTCCGGCATTGCTTGCGCTGGCCGCCTTGCTGGCCGCGGGAATCGTGCTGGCCCTGGGCCGGGGCGACTACCCGATTCCGCCGGGACAAGTGGCCGCCCTGCTCTGGTCGCCATCGCCGGAACTGGCCGCCAGCGACGTCGTCTGGTCCATCAGGCTGCCCCGGATCGCCGCCGCCGTGCTGACGGGCGCCAGCCTGGCGGCGGCGGGAGCCGCGTACCAGACACTGTTTCGCAATCCCCTGGCCTCGCCCGCGCTGCTGGGAGTTTCCTCCGGCGCCGGCTTCGGCGCCGCGCTGGCCATGCTGTCGCAAGCCAGCGCCCTGGCCGTCCAGTCGGCGGCCTTCGCGGGGGGCCTCGCGGCCGTCACACTGGCCCTGGCGCTTTCGACACGTCTCGGACGGGGCTCGATCCTGATCCTGATCCTGTCCGGACTGGTCATTTCGGCCCTGTTTCAGGCCTTTACCTCGGGACTGAAATA
The DNA here is from genome assembly GCF_054457555.1 of Castellaniella sp. WN. Classification (NCBI taxonomy): domain Bacteria; kingdom Pseudomonadati; phylum Pseudomonadota; class Betaproteobacteria; order Burkholderiales; family Alcaligenaceae; genus Castellaniella; species Castellaniella sp. WN. The sequence goes on from NZ_JBTKZC010000002.1 coordinate 547,262, forward strand.
CCTTGCCGATCCGCAGGACACCCTGCCCGCCATCGTTTTCTGGCTGCTTGGCAGCCTGGCCCGGGCCACTCCCCACGACCTGGCCGTCGCGGCCCCGCCGGCCCTGTCCGGACTGGCGATCCTGATGCTGCTGCGCTGGCCTACCCAGGTCATCGAGGCGGGCGACGACGAGGCAAGAACGCTGGGAGTGCGCGTGGGTCTCGTCCGATTGCTGGTGATCGCAGCCGCCACCCTGGCGACGGCCGCCGCCGTGAGCGTGGCCGGCATCGTCGGCTGGATCGGCCTGCTGGTCCCCCACCTGGCCCGGCTGCTGGTCGGCACATCCTATCCCCTGTTGCTGCCGGCATCGATGCTCCTGGGCGCCCTGTTCCTGGTGACGGTCGACACCCTGTGCCGCACGGCCTTCGCCATTGAACTGCCCTTGGGCATCATCACCGCCATCCTGGGCGCTCCCCTGTTCATCGCCATCCTGGTCCGGGCGAAACGCACATGGTCCTAGAAATATCCCGCCTGACATTTTCCCATCCCCGGCAAGCAACGCCCGTGTTGCGGCACATCGATCTGCGGCTGTCCGCCGGCCACAGCCTGTGTCTGCTGGGTGTCAACGGCACCGGGAAGACCACTCTGCTGCGCTGCGTGACGGGACTGCTGGAGCCCCAGGAGGGCCGCATCGTCCTTCGTGATCCCGGCGGCGACACGCTGCGAGGCCGACAGCGGGCCCGCGCCATGGCCTACGTGCCCCAGCAGACCGCGGCGCCCGCCCTGTCCCTGCGCGACCTCGTCCTCCTGGGCCGCACCCCCCATCTGTCGCCGCTGGCCTTGCCGGGCGCCCACGACCTGGCCATGGCGACACACGCCCTGGACCGTGTCGGCATCGCCCACCTGGCCGCACGACGCTTCGACCGGATCAGCGGCGGCCAGCAGCGGCTGGCCCTGGTGGCCCGCGCGCTGGCGCAGGAACCTTCATTGCTGGTGATGGACGAGCCCATGGCCGGTCTCGACCTGGGCAACCAGGGAAGGATGCTGGCGCTGATCCGGTCGCTCAACGAGGAAGGCCTGGCGGTACTGCTCACGACCCACCAGCCCGAACACGCCTGGCTGCTGGATGCACAGGCCGCCGTTCTGGAGCACGGCCGGCTCGCACACTGCGGCCCCGCCCGCAGCCTGTTGGACACTCAGCTGCTGGGCCGGCTCTACGACCACCCCATCCACATCAGTTTTCACGAAGGCGCGCCATGCGCCTGCACTCCCCGAATGAAAGGCGCCTCATGTTGAAACGCATCCTGGCTTTCTGCGTCACAGCAATACTGTTGGCCGGAAAACCATTCCCCGCGCCGGCGGCCCCGGTCCTGCGGGACATGGCCGGCCGGCAAGTGACCCTGGAACAACCGATCCGGCGCATCGCCACGCTGGGCTCCGTTCCCGTCATCAACAGCATGGTCTTCGCCCTGGGAGCCGGAAACCGCATCATCAACGGCCTGCCGGATTTCGCCCGCCACCCCCAATGGGAATACCAATACCGGTTCGCTCCCCATTTGCGCGACTTGCCCAGCCTGCAGAACCCGGACAGGTCCATCCGCATCGAGGCCCTGATCCAGGCCAGGCCGGATCTGGCGCTCACCATGGACCGCCGCACGGCCGATCAGCTGGAGGCTCAAGGCATTCCCGCCCTGGTGCTGGCCTGGCGCGACCCGGAAGATGTCCGACAGGCGATCGACCTGCTGGGGCTCGCCCTGGACCGCACGGAGCAGGCGCGAAACTATCGGGCATCCTTCGATGCGACCCTGGCCCTGGTGCATGAACACCTGGGCGGCGCCACGGTGCGGCGCCCCCGTGTACTGTATCTGAACCCCCGATCCATGACACGCCCCCATCGCGTCGCGGAATGGTGGATCGCCGCGGCCGGCGGCCAGAGCGTCACGGACGACGGCATGGCGATCGAGACCCGGGCCTTCGGCCCCGAACAGATTCTGGCCTGGGATCCCGAAATCATGATCGTGCCCAGCCGCGGGGACGTCGATCTGCTGCTGCGCGACCCACGTCTGGCCCGCGTGACGGCCATCCGGGACCACCGCATCGCCGTCACGCCCGCCGGCGCCCACATGTGGGGCAACCGGACGGCTGAACAGGCGCTGACCGTGCTTTGGGCCGCCTCCGTCTTCCACCCGGATCGCATCGACCGCAAGACGCTGGTGTCCGGGGTCGAAGCCTTTTACAGGGACCTGTACGGCACGCCGCTCACCCCGACGCAGATCGACGAAATCCTCGGCGGCGGACCCGACACCTCATCAACCTCGACCGGAGCCCTTCCATGACCGCACCCACCGCCCTGCAACCCCAGGTTCCCTCCATTTCGGCCGCCGGCGCAATGCCGACACCCCCCGCCGGAATACCCGCGCTCGAATCCCTCATCGACGGCCACAAAGCCTTCCAGATTCTGCGCAGCGCCCTGTCCCTGGGCCTCTTCGAACGACTGGACGCGCATGGCCCGCTGCTTCGCCCCGAGATCGCACAAGCGCTGGAACTGCGCGGCGCGCACCTGTCGGCATGGCTCCAGGCGCTGTGCGATATCGATTGCCTGCGACAGGATGCGGACAACCGGTACGCGCTCGATCCCCAGGCCCGTCCGCTGCTGCTGCGCGACAGCCCCTGGTATGTCGGCGAATATCTGGACGCCCTGGCCCAGCCCGACGGCCGCTGGGCCAGGCTGGATGACTTCATGCGCGAAACCCGCCATGAGTCCTTGGCGCCCTTGACGACCCGCCGTGTTCCCGCCCTGCAGCATCCACTCCGTGACGATGCCTGGGCTCTGGCCGATTGGCTCGCGGCGCATTGCCGGGGCAGGCAGATCGACCACTTGATGTGCTGCGATGCCAGCAACGGCCTGCTGGGCGCCCGGCTGATTCTGACCCTGCCCGCGCGGCAGGCGCTGATTCGAGTGCCGGAAGCGGCGATTTCACAGACACGGGCCAACCTGGCGTGGTTCGGCGTGGCGGATCGCTGCCGTGTCGAACCGGACGGGCCGCCGGCCGGCGCCGGCATCGGCACCTCCTGGGACATGGCCATCCTGTTCCACAGCCAGTACACGCGGCGCCGGACTTTGAACGACGACCTGTCCGCTCTGGCCGAACGGATGGCGCCCGGGGGCCTCGTCTGCTCGGCGCACTGGTTCTGCGCACCGGCCTGCGCGCCCGCCGAGGGAGGGCTGGGACAAATGGACCAGGCAATCCTGACGGATTCCCACCCGCTGTGCCACGTCGAGAAATTCTGCGAACGGATGGAAGCGGCGGGACTGGCTCAGGCCCGCCAGGATACCCTGCAAGGCAGCTATGGACCGACCTTGCTGCACTACGCCGTCCGGCCCTGAGATCCACCGCCGACCAAGCCATGCCCACAGGAAAACCCATCATGCATACATCCTCCTCCTTGCTGCAGGACCTTCAGGCGGAAACCATGGCCCGGCTGGGAGACGATGCCGGGAGACTGAAGATTGAACGGGCCGTGGTCGGCCTGTTCTTCACCGGCGTCCTTCTGGACAATGGCGCTTGCGGCCTGTCGGCCTCGCCGATCAAGGACATTCCCGCCGCCGTCTGCTGCTCCAGTTCTCTCAGCGCCCTGCCGACGCCCGGCAAGCTGCGCGGGCGTCCCGTGCCGGACGCGCTCAAGGATCTCGACCCCAGGATCGGCCCCATGCGCCGGACCCTGGCGATCGCAACCCTCAATGCCCTGATCGAAACGCTCTGGCGGCGCGATGGCCCTCCGGGCGATGCCGACATCTCGGCGGGAGACGCCTGCGATGCGCTGATGCCGCGGCCAGGGGAGAAGGCCGTGCTGGTGGGCGCCTTCACCCCCTACATGCGGGCCTTCCGTCGGGAAGGCCGCGACTACCGGGTGCTGGAAATGGACCCCGCGACGCTGAAACCCGAAGAACTTCCGCACTACGCGCCCGCCGGCACGGCTCCCGATGTCGTCCCCTGGGGCGACATCCTGATCAGCACCGCCACCACGCTGATCAACGATACGCTCGACGATCTGCTGGCGCTCGCCCGTCCCGGAACACGCATCGCCGTCATCGGCCCCACGGCGCCCCTGCTGCCGGGCCCCTATCGCAAACGGGGCGTGCGGATCGTGGGCGGCACCCGCGTGCGCGACGGCGAGACGCTCCTGGATCTGCTGTCGGAAGGGGCCTCGGGCTACCACTTCTTCGAGAAACAGGCGGACCGGATCAACCTGGCGCTTTGACGGCCGCGCACGGCACGCCGGGCGGACGGCTCCCCCGATCAGGCATCGTCGAGCAGGCCGTGCTCGACGGCATACACCGCCACCTGGACCCGGCTGCTCAGGTCGAGCTTCTTCAGGATATTCTGGACGTGGATCTTGACCGTGCTCTCGGACAGATCCAGGTTGCGGGCGATGAGTTTGTTGCTTTCGCCGCGCGCCAGGCACTGGACGATCTCGCGTTCGCGCTGGGTCAGGCGATCCCGCTGGCCCCGGCCGCCGAGCGCCGGATCGGACCGGCGCCGGAACTGCTCGACCAGCTTGCCGGTCATCTCGTCGGCGATCGTGGCCCCGCCCACCGCCACCTTGTGGATGGCGGCCACCAGCGCATCGCTATCGACGTTCTTCAGCAGATAGCCGCTGGCCCCCGCCTGGAGCGCCTGGCCCAGGTCCTCCGCGTCCTCGGACACGGTCAGCACCAGCACGGCGCAATCGGGCACGTCCTGGGCCAGCAATTGCAGGGTCGCAAGCCCCGAGAGCCCGGGCATGTTCAAGTCCAGCAGGATCACGTCGGGCGTCAGCGCGCGGGCCCGTTTGATGCCTTCCAGGCCGTCGGCCGCCTCGCCGACGATGTCGAATTCAGGATACCGCTGCAGCAGCAGGCGGATGCCCGTGCGAAACAGGCTGTGGTCGTCGATCAGCAGGATTCTGATCATGTTTTCACCCCAGGATACATGCCCGATCCGCGCATGGTTTCATCAGGCCAGCCGGCGCTGCCTGGCCGGCAGTTCCAGCACGATCGAGACCCCCTGGCCGGGCGCGGTCGAGACCGTGAGGGTGGCGCCCATGCGCCGCGCGCGTTCCTGCATGATACGGCGGCCGAAATGCCCTTCGGGCCGATCGGCGAGACTGTCGGGATCATAGCCTATCCCGTCGTCCGTGATCTCCATGCGAAAATCGGTGCGGTTGCTCAGGTGAATGTCGATCTTGCTGGCCTCGGCGTGCTTGCGCACATTGGACAGGGCCTCCTGGAGGATGAACAGGGCCTCGAGCTGCTGCACCCGCGTCAGGGGCGCCCCGCCCATCAGGCCGTCGGAACGCAATGAAACCTCGATCCCGGTCTGGCGGCGGAACCGGGCCACGGCCTCTTCCGCCGCGTCGAGCAGCCCGCCTTCGCCCAGTTGAGTGCGGAAGTTGTTCAGCAGCTCGCGCACATCCTGGTAGCTTTCGTCCACGCCGGTACGCAGCAACGGCACGATTTCGCGGATCTCGTCCAGGTCGGCGCGGTCCGCCGCGCGATCCAGCAGCTGCAACTGCAGATTGAGGAAGTTCAGACCCTGGGCGATGCTGTCGTGCAGCCCCTGCGCGACGAGATTGCGCTCCTGCTCCATGGCCAGCTGGCGCGCCTGACCGCTCAGGCGCCGGTTCTGGACCGCCACCCCCAGATGCAGCCCCAGGGTTTCCAGCAGATGGATCTGCTCCGCTCCCAGGGGATGCGGTTCGCGAAAATACAGCCTGAACTCGCCCAGTTCATCCTCCTGGGTGCAGACCCGGAATACCGCCGATTCAGGAAAGCGCTTCGCGTCTTCCCGCCCGGCGGTCATGGAAATCCGCGCCCGGTCCCCCCGGGGACCGCGCAGGTGGATCGCCGCGCCGTCGGCGCCGAAGCGCTGGATCACCCGGTCCAGGAAGCCCTGGCAGACCGCCTCGATGTCGTTGGGCCGGTTCAGGAAGGCGGCCATGTCGTAGAGCGCGGACAGAACCTCGTTCTGACTGGCAAGCTGGGCGGTCTTCTCGGCCACCCGCGCCTCCAGGTCGCTGTAGAGACCCTGCAGCTCGTCGGCCATGCGGTTGAATCCGCGGGCCAGCACGCCGAACTCGTCGAGCCGGTCCACCGGCAGGCGCACGCCGAATTCCCGCCGCGCCATGCGCTGGAGGCCGCCCTGCAGACGACGCACGGGATGGATGATCCACAGGTACAGGAGATACACCAGGGCGAGCGTCCCGGCGCAAGCCATGGCGATCAGCATCCCCTGCGAAAAGCGCAGGCGGCTCGTCTTGCGGGCGCTGTCGCCCTCGATCATGCGCACCAGGTGGTCGGCCTGGGCCACGAAACCCGGGAGGAGGTCCAGGTAGATGCGGACCGGCTCGCCCGCCCGGACCGCCCGGGCGGCGGGTACCAGCCGTTCGTCCCAAAGGGCTGTGACTTGACCCATCTGGGCCCGGATCCGGGGATCGTGCGGCAGGGCCAGGGGTCGGGCCGCATCCCCCTCGCGGATGAGTCCCAGAATCCGCTCCTGGGCCGAGAGCAGGTCATCCAGATCCGGCGGACCGGACGCGGCGGCGATGCCCACCGGCCCGGCACCGGCTGCGCCGCGCGCCGTGGACGGCTCGCCCCGCCGCGTCGTGTCGCGCAACAGGGCGATGGCGACCTGGTTGGCCCGCATCCGCAGGCTGCCGGTGTCATTGATCGCCGCGCCGGCGCCTTCGAGCTGCCAGGACAGCCACAAGGTCCAGCCGATCATCCCCAGCACGATCACCAGCACCACCGCCGAGGTCGCGATGATGCGCGTCGAGAGGCGATAGCGGAAGACCGGTGAATCCAGGTAGGGGGGGTTCGGGTAGGGCCTGTTCACACTAATCAAGGAGTCGCGAAGCCATGAAAAATCAGATTGAACAAGGCGCCTGGCGCCGCGCGTATGTCCATCCTCGCAAGACATTGAGTCTTGCCGCGATGGACGCCTTGCGCTCGACTGCGCTCAAACCCAACGCGATCTCCTTGATTAGTGTGAACAGGCCCTAGTCCATGCGGAAGGAAAAAGCCCCGGCACGCGGCCGGAAAGACGGGACTCGCAACCAGGGAACGGCCCGTCAGGCCAGTATAGCGGCGGCCCGGCCGATGCCGCCACCGGGCCTCGCGGACCGGGCCGCCGGCGCCTCCCGCCGCGTGCCGGGGTCGGACAGGCACAAGGGCAGGAAGGCATCCACCCGAGGGGAATAGACCTCGAGCTCGCCGCGCGCCATGTCGAAGTGCCAGCCGTGCAACGACAGCGTCCCCCGCGCCCGCCGCTCGCGCACGCAGGAAAAGCTTTCGAGATTGCGCAGCGAGATCCGGATGGCCGCTTTCTCGCAGGCCCGGCAGCACTGCTCGAGGGAGGCGCCCGGCATGCGGGCCATGACTTCGCGCCGGGCCGGTTCGGCCACGGACACCCAGCGTCCCACGACGCCCGCTTCAGCCCGTGTGGTGAAGGATTGCTTCATCAGGGCGTGGATGCCGCCGCACTGGCTGTGCCCCAGAACGATGATGCGCTCGACGGCAAGCTGCTCGACCGCGAACTGGATGGCCGCCAGCACCCCCTGGTGGCTTTCGCCCCGGCCATACGGCGGCACGAGGTTGGCCACATTGCGCACGACGAACAATTCGCCCGGCTCGCACCCGAGCATCAGGGCCGGATCCACCCGGGAATCGCAGCAGGCGATCACCAGCGTGGCCGGCCGCTGGCCTTCGCACAAGCTCCGGTACAAGGAAGGATCTTCCTGGTAGTAGCGCCTGCGGAACCCCTTGAAACCGCCCAGGAGTCGCTGGATGTCGTGCACGGCAGTCCTCCTTGCCGGGCCGGTCCGCTTCGGGAGGGCGGAGTCCGGCCGCGCGGTGAAGTGAAGAAGGCGGAATCAGGCGGCGTCGGCGGCCAGCCCCGTCGCCCGGGACCGGGGCGCGCGCTGCCCTTCGCCGCGGAAGCTGTAGTGCATCCAGACGAGGGAGACGCAGACCGTGCCATACATCAGCATGAAGCAGCTGGAATTGATGCCCGTGAAGTCCAGCAGCGCGCCGAACAGGATCGGCAGGATGAAGCCGCCCAGGCCGCCAGCCAGGCCCACGATCCCGGAAACCGCACCGATGTTGCCGTCGTAGTCGTTGGAGATGAACTTGAACACGGAAGCCTTGCCGATCGCCATCGCAATCCCCACGACGAACATCAGGATAGTGAACATCGTCGGGCTGAGCGCCAGGTGGAAGGACAGCGGCCCGGAAGCGGTCTGGATCGTGAAGTCGGTCTTCGGATAGCTGAGGATGAAGAACGCGACCCAGGCCACCCACATCACCCACCAGGTCGTGCGATAGGCGCCGAAGCGGTCGGAAATCCAGCCGCCCAGGGCGCGCAGCACCCCACCCGGCAGCGAAAAGCAGGCCGCGAGAAAGGCGGCCGTGCTCATGCTGAAGCCGTATTCATCGACATAGTAGTGCACCATCCAGAGCGCCAGACCGACGTAGCCGCCGAACACCACCGAGTAGTACTGGCTGTAGCGCCAGACCCGGGGATCACGCAGCAGCTTCATCTGGGCCCGGAAGCCGGTGTTCGAAGCGGCCTGCAGGTGGGCGGGGTCCGTGGCGCTGAACACCCAGAACAGGCAGGCCGTGACAAGCAAGCCGACGGCATACACCTGCGGCACGATGGTCCATGCGCCGCCGGCGGCCACGATCAGCGCCGGCGCCACGAACTTCGTGAGCGCCGCCCCCGAATTGCCGGCGCCGAACACGCCCATGGCGAACCCCTGCCGGTCGCGCTTGAACCAGCGGGCCACGTAGGGCGTGCCCACGGAGAAGGTACCACCCACCAGGCCGACGAACAGGGCCAGGACCAGGAACTGCCAGTACTGGGTGGCGTAGGACATGAGCCAGATCGGCACCACGGCCGCGATCATGGTCATGAAAAAGACGATGCGTCCGCCGTAGCGGTCGGTCCAGATGCCCAGCGGCACCCGCACCAGCGAACCGGAGAGCACCGGCATGGCCGCCAGCAGGCCGAATTGGGTTTCGGACAGGCCGAGCTGGGTCTTGATGGGAATGCCGAGCACGGCGAACATCATCCAGACGGCAAAACAGATCGTGAATGCAAACGTGCTGGAGATCAGCACGGACAGGGCTTTTCGGGAGGATGGAGTAGTCATGGCGCCTCGATCTCGTCAGCGGGAAATCCACTGATGGAAAGCATAAAGAATCCTCGCCCTCCCGGGTATCGGCCTCATGACCTGCCCCCGCCTGCCGGAGTAACTAGATACTCCGGCCAAGTGTTCTCTATACTTCCGCTCACCACCCCGACACCGGATGCCGGCCGCATGATCCTGTCCACCCCGCAGCTGCAGCGCTTCTTCTACAGCCACCATTTCTTCGGCGGGCTGCGCCAGGCCACGGGCGTGCTGCTGCCGGCCCTGGTGCTGTCCGGGGTCTTCGGCTGGCACGCCGGCGGCTTCGTGGCGGCGGTCGGCGCCGCCTGCGTGGCCATCCTGGACCAGCCCGGAGGCCCCCGGCGCTACGGCATCAACGGCATGTTCGCCGCCCTCTGCCTGGGCTCGGTCACCACGTTCCTGACCGGCCTGGCCTCCAGCCACGTCCTGGCCGTCTGGCTGACCGTGCCCGTCCTGTGCTTCGGCTTCTCGATGCTGACGGTCTACGGCAAGCACGGCGGCCTGCTGGGCTTCGCCTGCCTGCTGATCATGACCCTGACCCTGCGCACGCCGCTGACACCGGCCGACGTGCTGGAGCACACGCTGACCTCGTTCCTGGGCGGGGCCTTCTACCTGCTCTACAGCGCCGCCGCCCACCGGCTGCTGTGGCACCGCGAGGAACAGCAGGTTCTGTCCGTGGCGCTGTTCGCCACGGCCGACTACATTGCCGCGCGGGCCCGCTTCTACGACATCCACCAGGATCTGGACGACAGCTACCGCAAGCTGATCCGCCGCCAGGCGCTCATGACCGAGGCCCACCAGGCCGCCCGCGACATGGTGCTGCGCGAGCAACCGCGCGGCACCGCCTCCCACGCCGACCGCCTGCGCCAGGGGCTGCTGAACCTGTTCGTCGACATGATCAACCTGCTCGACAGCATGGTGGCCACCCACACGGACTATGCCACCCTGCGGCGCGCGCTGCCCGACAGCGACATCCTGCTGTTCGTGCGCGACGCCATGCTCAAGCTCGCCGCCAACGTGGCCGGCCTGGCCCTGAACGTAGCGCGCAACCGCCGCCACCGGGTGCGCAACAGTGTCAAGGCCGAACTGCGCGCCCTGGAGTTCGAGCTGCAGCAGCTGCGCGAGGGCGGCATGCCGCAGTCCGACCCGGAACTCTACGCCCTGCTGGTCCAGGTGCTGCGCCGGCTGCGCAACATGACCCGCCAGGTCGACCGCATGGCGGACCATTCCGTGAACCCGGTCCCGCCGGAAACCGACCCGGCCCGCGCGAGCCAGACTCTGAACCGCTTCCTGACACGGCAGAAATGGCGCGCGGACCTGCTGACGCGCAATCTGAACCCCAAGTCGGCGCATTTCCGCTACGCGCTGCGCGTGGCGGTCGCTGCGCTGCTGGCCATGATGGTGGGCGCCCTGCTGGCCCATGCCCCGCTGGTGAGCGCGCTGGACCCGGGCATGGCGGGCCACGGCTACTGGATCATCCTGACGGTGCTGATCATCATGAAGCCCGGCTTCGCGCTGACCCGCCAGCGCAACGGCTGGCGCCTGACGGGCACGCTGATCGGCTGCGGCCTGTCGCTGCTGCTGTTCGCCCTGGTGCGGAACCCCCTCGCCTACCTGCTCATCCTGGTGGCCTGCAGTATCCTCGGATACAGCCTGGTCCAGGTCAATTACACCCTGTCGGCGGTATTCAACACCCTGTTCGTACTGCTGGTGTTCCATTTCCTGGCGCCGGGGTCCAATGCGGTGGTGGGCGAGCGCCTGGCGGACACCGTGATCGGCAGCATCCTGGCGCTGACCTGCAGCTACATCTTGCCATCCTGGGAACGCAACACCCTGGGCGATCTGGCCCGGGCGCTGCGAGCCGCCAACCAGGCCTTCCTGCAGGCCGGGCTGGACCACGTCCACGCCTGCCGCGCCGCGCGGGCGGCGGGCGCGGAGAACGCCCCGGAATCCGGCGAGGCCGATGTACGCTGGCGGCTGGCCCGCAAGAACGTGCACATCGCCTTCAGCAACTTCGCCTCGGCCTTCTACCGCATGATGGACGAGCCCGTCAGCCGCCAGCGTCACGTGCCCGAACTGAACCGCCTGCTGATCCAGAACCATACGCTGGCCTCGCAGATCGCCGCCGTGATCCCGCACCTGGCCCTGATCGACGACGAACCCGAAGGCATCCGGCAAGCGCTGACGGCCACGCAGGACGCGCTGGCGGGCCGGGAGGCCGCGCCGCCCAACGTCATCGAGACCGAGGGCGACTACGCGACCATCGCCTACCCCCTGCGCCAGATGATCAAGGCCGCGCAGCGCATCGAGGAGGAAATGCGGGCGCTGGAAGCGCCGCCGCGGCGGTCGGCGGCGCGGGCCCGGCCGGCGGCGGCCGGCTGAACCCGGTCCCGGCGGGCGGGGCCGGGCGGCGCGCCTACGTGATCGCCGCCCCCATGATCAGGTCGGGCAGCCAGGTGACGATGCCCGGGAACAGGCACAGAAGCACGATGGCGGCCATCATCACCAGCACGTAGGGCAGCGCTCCCCTCAGGATTTCCTGGGTGGGCACGTCCGGCGCGATCGCGTTCAGGACGAACAGGTTCAACCCCACGGGCGGCGTGATCAGGCCGATCTCCATGTTGATCGTCAGCACCACGGCGAACCAGTAGGGATCGAAGCCCGCCTGGGTGATGATGGGCAGCAGCAGCGGCGCGGCCATGACGATGATCGCCACCGGCGGCAGGAACATCCCCGCCACCAGCAGAAAGACGTTGATCAGCCCCATCAGCAGCCAGCGGTTGATCTCCAGCGCCGCGATCGCCGCCGCCAGGGACTGGGTGATGAACAACGACGACAGGGCGAAGGCGAACAGTTCGGCCGAGGCCATGATCATCATGATCATGACGCTTTCGCGCATCGCCGAGCCGAACACATCGACATAGGTCTTCATGCGGAACAGGCGATAGATCAGGGCGACCACCACCAGCGTCAGCAGCGCGCCGGCTCCGGCGGCCTCGGAGGGGGTGGCCACCCCGCCGTACAGCACGAAGAGCATGCCCAGGATGATCAGCAGCAGGGGCAGCACCTTGGGCAGGGCGGCCAGCTTGTCGCGCCAGGAATAGTTCAGGGTCCCGGCGCCGAAGCGGAAGCCCTTGCGCCGGGCGTCGTACAGAGCCCAGGCCATGAACAGGGCGGTCAGCATGATCCCGGGCAGCACGCCCGCCAGGAACAGCCGGCCGATCGAGGTCTGCGTCGAGATGCCGTAGACGATCATGGTGACCGAGGGCGGGATCAGGATGCCCAGCGTGCCGCCCGCCGCGATCGAACCGGTGGCCACCGAGGCCGGGTAGCCGCGTCCGAGCATCTCGGGAATGCCCATCTTGCCGATGGCCGCGCAGGTGGCCGGGCTGGACCCGGTCATGCCGGAAAAGATCGCGCAGGCGCCGATATTCGACAGCACCAGGCCGCCGGGCACCTTGTGCAACCAGCGGTCCAGGGCCTTGTACAGGTCGCCGCCGGCCGGCGTGCCGGCCACGATGGCCCCCATCAGCACGAACATGGGAATGGCGACATAGCCCAGGTTGGCGATCCCGGCGAACATGGTTTCGGCCAGCACATAGATCACGCCCGGCCCCATGTCCAGGAACAGGCCGGCCACGGCGGCCAGCCCCAGGGCGAAGGCGATGGGCATGCCGGTCGCCAGCATCAGGCACAGGCCCAGGACGATGCAGATTCCCGCCAGGGTGGGCGTCATGACGGCTCTCCCGACAGTTTCATGATTTCGACGACGTACTGCAGGCTCAGCAGGACGAAGCCGAACACCACCGGCGCCAGCGGCATCCACAACGGCACGGCCGCCACGCTGGAGGTCGTCCAGCCACCTTCCAGCGCCTCGAACAGGTGCAGCCCCGTGGCCGCAGTCATCAGGACGCAGAACGCCAGGCCCAGCCAGGCGCCCGCGCGGTCCATCCAGCGGCGGGTCCGGTCGCCCACCAGCATCTGGATGAAATCCACGCCGACGTGCCCCTTGGTCATGAGCACGTAAGGCGCGCCCAGGAAGATCGCCGCCGTGGCGCCGAACACCACGGCCTCGGTCTGCCAGATCGTGGGCGCGCGGAACACGTAGCGCATCAGGATCATCTGGCAGACCACCAGCATCGCGAACACCAGCAGCAAGGCCGACAGCACGCCGCAGGCGCGCGTCAGGCTCTCCACCCAGCGCGTAAAGACTCGATTCATGCGACCTCCCTGTGTGTCGCGCAAGGCGGGGGATGCCGCCGGCATCCCCCGGACGGACCGCGCGCGGACACCGCCGTTCCCCGGCGGCGTCCGCGTCCGGCCGCTACTGGACGGCCAGCGCCTTCCTCAGCAGCTCGTCGCCGCCCGGCACTTTTTCGGAGAACATGCGGTAGGAGGAGTGCTTGGCCACCGCCATCCAGGCCTGATAGTCCTCGGGCGTCATGGTCACGACCTCCACTCCGGCCTTGGCGTAGATGTCGCGCATCTTCTGCTCGCCCTTGCGCGCCTCGCCGGTGAAGTAATCCTCGGCCTTTTTCGCCGCCGCCAGGATGGCCTCGCGCTGCCCGGGCTCCAGGCTGTCGAAGACCTTCTTGGACATCAGAACCGGCTCGTACATGAACCACAGCGCGTTGTCGCCCGGCGCCGTGAGGCATTTGGCCTGCTCGTACAGACGGTAGGAGACGAAGCTGTCGTTGGACGTGTTGGCCGCGTCCAGGACGCCCGTCTGCATGGCCGAATAGACTTCGGACGAAGGCATGGACGAGATCGACGCGCCCGCCGCCGCCAGCATCTGCTCGAAAGCCGGGCCGGCCGCCCGGATGACCTGGCCCTTGATGGTGTCGGGCCCGGTGATGCAGTTCTTCTTGGAGGCGAAGCCGCCCGCCAGCCAGGCATCGGCGATGACCACCGCGCCCTGCTTCTCGACCAGGGCCTTGATGTCCTTCATGAAATTGGACTGGTTCAGGCGCTGGGCGTGGTCGTAGTTGCGCACCAGGCCCGGCATCAGGGTGGCGGAAAACTGCGGCACGCGGCCCGAGGCGTAATCCAGGGGGAAGGCCGCCATGTCCAGCTGTCCACGCGTGAGCGCGCCCCATTGCTCGTTGGCCTTGTACAGCGAAGAACCCGGGAACACCTGGATCTTCAACCCGACGTTGGCCGCCTCGACCTCGCGGGCGATGATCTGCACCATTTCGTCGCGCGGATCGCCCTGCCCGCCCGGGAACTGGTGCGAGGCCCGCAAGGTGGTCTCGGCCAGGGAAGTGCCCGAGCCGACCGCCAGGGCCAGCCCCAGCATGGCGCATAGCATGTGTCGCTTCATAGTTGTCTCCTGATGATTTTTATGCAGGTCGCCGGCCCGGGTCCGGGCGCGGCCATGGCCCCGCCGGGGCCTATCGAACGCCCCTTCTCATTCCAGGTCCGCGTACTGCTGCCGCAGCACGTTCTTCTGGACCTTGCCCATGGCATTGCGCGGCAGCGCATCGATCACATGAATTCTTTTCGGCACCTTGAAATTGGCCAGACCGGACTTCAGGCCCGCCTGGACAGCGGCCGGATCGACGGACGCTCCGGCGCGCGGCACCACCACGGCCACGACGGCTTCGCCGAAATCCGCGTGCGGCACGCCGATCACGGCCGACTCCTGGACGCCGGGCATGGCGTCGATGACCATCTCGATCTCCTTCGGATAGACGTTGTAGCCCCCGGAAATGATCAGATCCTTGCTGCGGCCCACGATGCTCAGATAATCGTCGGGAATGCCCGACCCGCCCAGCATGCCGATGTCGCCGGTGCGGAACCAGCCGTCGGCGGTGAATTCCTCGCGGGTCTTTTCCGGCATGCGCCAGTAGCCGGAGAACACGTTCGGACCGCGCACCTGGACATGGCCCGGCTCGCCGACCGCGACGGGCCGGCCGGCATCGTCCACCACCCGCACGGCCTGGCCGGGCAGCGCCGGCCCCACGGTGCCGGGAATACGCTCGCCGCGCGCCGGATCCCAGGGGTTGGACGTGATCATGCCGGTCTCGCTCATGCCGTAGCGCTCCAGGATGGTCATGCCGGAACGATTCTGGAACTCGCGGAACGTGTCCACCAGCAGCGGCGCGGAGCCTGAGATGAAGAGCCGCATGCTGGCGCAGGTCTCGCGCGTGAAACGAGGGTCGGCCAGCAGGCGGACGTAGTAGGTGGGCACTCCCATCATCAGGGTGCAGCGCGGCAGGTAGCGCAGGGCCTGGTCCACGTCCAGCTTCGGCAGCCAGATCATGCGCGCGCCCGCCAGCATCGCCCCGTGGGACGCCACGAACAGGCCGTGGACGTGGAAGATCGGCAGCATGTGCAGCAGCACGTCGTCGGCGCGCCAGCCCCAGAAGTCCCGCAGGGTGAGCGCGTTGGAAGCCAGGTTGGCGTGCGTCAGCATGGCGCCCTTGCTGCGCCCCGTGGTGCCGGAGGTATACAGGATGGCGGCCAGGTCCCCGGGGGCGCTGCGCGCGGTCTCGAACACCGGGTCCATCGGCGCGGCGGCCTCTGCCAGGGAACCACGGCCGTCGGCGTTCAGGGTCAGCACCTGGACAGCGCCCTTGGCCCGCGCCAGGGGTTCGCACCAGCTTTTCGCACCGTCCCCGCAGACCACCACGGCGGGCTCGGCGTCCCCCAGGAAATAGGCCACCTCGGCCTCGCGGTAGGCCGTGTTCAGCGGCAGGTAGACCAGGCCCGCGCGCAAGGTCGCCAGGTACAGCATCAGAGCCTCGGGGGCTTTCTCGACCTGGACGGCGACGCGCGCGTGCGCCGGGACGCCGAACGAACGCAGCAGCGCGGCCATGCGGCCGCTGATGGCGTCGATGTCCGCCCAGCTGTAGACGCGCTCCGGAGTTTCGATCGCCACGGCGTCCAGGTCGGCGGGAAAGCCGCCCCGCAGCACGTTGTAGAGATTCGCATTCGCGTCGCGTTCCAATTCATTCTCCTGTGAAAGCGGGGTCTGCGCCCTGCAGAAAGGCCTGCACGCCCCGCCGGTGATCGGGCCCGTCGGCGTAAGCGAAGCAGGCGCGCCATTCGGCGTCGCTCAGGGGGGCCGGGTCGCCGGCCAGGCGCGCGGCGGTCGATTTGTTCAGACGCGCGGCCAGCGGGGCGCCCGCGCACAGGCGTGCCACCGTGGCCGCCAGCTCGGTTTCCAGGTCATCGGCCGCCACGACCCGCGTCAGCAGGCCCTTGGCCAGGGCTTCGCCGGCGTCGAACACCCGCCCCTCGAGCAGGATTTCCAGCGTCACGGCGCGTCCCGCCAGTTCCAGCAACCCACGCATCTCGTCGGGCGCCATGGGAAAGCCCAGGCGGTTGATGGGCGCGCCGAAGCGCGCCCCCCGGGCCGCCAGGCGCAGGTCGCAGCGGCTGGCGATCTCCAGTCCGCCGCCCACGCAGACACCTTCGATCGCCGCGACCACCGGATGGATGCAATCCGCCACCGCCCGCAGGGCCGGGGCGATGGTGCGCCGGTGGTACGCCATGACGCCGTCCAGATCGGCTCGTTCGCGGGGAAATTCGCGGATGTCGGCTCCGGCGGCGAAATGCCCGCCCGCGCCGCGCACGACCACGCAGCGCAGGTCGCGGTCGGCCGACAGGCGGCCGAAGGCGTCCGCCAGTTCGCCCCACATGGCGACCGTGATGGCGTTCAGCCGCCCGGGATGGTCGAGCGTGACGGTCGCCACCGCGCCCTCGATACGCGCATGCACGCGCCCCGCGCCGGATCCGGAATTCACAGCCATTGCACCCCCCGGGACGCGCGCGGCTTGCCGGCGGCCAGGCGCGCCCTATTCTCATCGAGTTGCTCGGGTTCGTACAGGTAGTTCACCATCATGCCGCAGGATTGCTCCAGCCCCCGGGCCGAGGCGTCGGCCGCCCAGTTCAGGCGCTCGATGCGGGCCCCGTTGCCCAGATGGAAGCGGGCCACCGGGTCGATCGGCTCGCCGTCGCGCAGCTGCGTCAGGTAGTGCGCCGCCAGCCGTAATCCGCTGCGGCGCACGGCGTCCGGCGCCTCGCCCTGCGCGGCGGTGCGCAGGCGTTCCAGCCAGTGAGCGCCTGCCGCCGCATCGTCGGCCGCGGCCTGACGCTCGGCCTTGTCCTTCAGCAGCGCCTGGATGTCCTCGCCGGACTGGCGGCCCAGCCAGTCGGCGAAGCCGGGGATGGGCGACAGGGTGGCGAAGGACTTGAGCTGCGGCAGTTCGTCCAGCAATTCCTCGATCACCCGTTTCAGCAGGAAATTGCCGAAGCTGATGCCGCGCAGCCCGCGCTGGGTGTTGGAGATCGAATAGAAGATCGCCCAGCGTGCCTTGTCCAGCCCTTCGACCGGCCGCGAGGGGTCGATCAGTGCCCGCACGTTCGCGGCCATCTGCCCGTCGAAGGCGACCTCCACGAAAATCAGCGGCACGTCGCTCATGCGCGGATGGAAGAAGGCGTAGCAGCGCCGGTCGGCGGCCACCCGGCGACGCATATCGTCCCAGGACCGGATCTCGTGGACGGCCTCGTAGCGGATCAGCCTTTCCAGCAACGAGGCGGGCGAATCCCAGTTGATGTGGCGCAGTTCCAGCATGCCGACATCGAACCAGTTCGACAGCAGGGCCGCGAGTTCCTGCTCCAGGACCGACAGCCCGGCGACCTGGTTGCGCCAACGCAGCATGTCCGCGCGCAGTTCCACCATCAGTTCCAGCCGGTCGCTTTGCGCGTACAGGCGGCGGAACAGGCGCGCGCCCCGGTCGCCGCGCGGCTCGATGTCCACCCCGGCGCGCACCAGGCAGGCCAGCAGGGAGCGGCGCTCGTCGGCGTCGGCGGCCCGGTAGCGTTCCGCCCACTGGCGGGCCAGCTGATTGGCGCCGCCGTCGGTCAGGGACGCCTCGTAGAGCGCGCGCAACGCGTCCGGATCGGGCAGGTGGTCGCGCTCCAGCCAGCGGCCCAGGCGCGCCAGCAGGCCGCCGGACCGGGCGACAGCCGGCTCGGCGGCGGAGACGACGGCCCGCTCCCCGGAGGATTCGGCGGGGTCGGCGACGCGGGCGGCCGGCTTCGGATCAGCGACGTTCATGATGGGTCTCCGCGGCCCCGGCCGCATGGAGCGCCGACGGGTCGGCGGCCGGTTCGTCCCTGCGCGCCAGGGCGCGCAGGGCGTCGAGCTGGCGCATCAGATGCTTGCGGGTCACGGCCTCGGCGCCTTCGGGATCGCGCGCCTTCAGGGCGGCGAAGATCGCCAGATGCTCGGCGCAGGATTCGTCGATCCGGCCCGGATAGCTGAGGCTGCGGTGGCGCGACAGGCTGAGCACCTGGCGCAGGTTGTCGATCAGGCCGGACAGCCAGCGGTTGTCGGCCAGATCCTGGATGGCGACGTGGATCCGCGCATTGGCCGCGTAGTAGTCGTCGATCGAGCCCTGCTCCGCGTAGCGGCGCAGGTCGTGGTGCAGCGGCTCGAGCCGCCGCAGGTCGGCGTCCGTGACCTTGTGAGCGGCCTCGAAGGCGCAGCGGCCTTCGAGCATCGCCATCAGGGGAAAGATGTTTTCCAGGTCGCGGCCGGACAGCTCGTTGACGAAACAGCCCCGACGCGGCTCGATGCGCAGCAGGCCCTCGGCCACCAGGACCTTGAGCGCCTCGCGCAGCGGTGTGCGGGAAATGCCCAGCGACGCGGTCAGGCTGACCTCGTCGATCCATTCCCCCGCCCGCAGTTCCCCGGCCTGGATCATGCCGCGCAGGCGATCGGCGACTTCCTGGTAGAGGATCTTCTGGACAATCCTGGCCGCCATCGGGGCCTCCTGCGCAGAACTTGAAAATTAATAATTCATAATTACAGCGACAGCGTGCCATGGACGCCGGCAGCCCGGCAACCCTCGTTATCCCTGAGATTCCCCGCGACGCGCCGGGCCGTTCAGGCCGGACGCCGGAACACCAGCCGGTCGGCCGTGGATTCGCGCGACGCGTAGGCGTAGCCTTCGGACGCGAAATCCCGCAGGCCGGCGACGGCGTCGATGCCGTGGTCGATGACGTGACGCGCCATCAGGCCGCGCGCTCGTTTGGCGTAGAAACTGATGATCTTCCAGGCGCCGTTCTTCTCGTCCTGGAAGACGCATTCGACCACGCGCGCATTCAGCGCCTTGCGGTCCACGGACTTGAAGTATTCGCCCGAAGCCAGGTTCAGCAAGATGCGCTCGCCGGGCAGCGCGTCCAGGCGCCGGTTCAGTTCGCGGGCAATCCGGTCGCCCCACCAGGCGTACAGGGTGGCGCCCCGGGCGGTGCGCAGCCGCGTGCCCATTTCCAGCCGGTGGGGCTGGATCAGGTCCAGCGGCCGCAGCACGCCATACAGCCCGCTGAGGATGGCCAGGTGATCCTGCGCCCAGGTCAGCCGGGCGTCGGACAGCTCCGGCGCGCGCAGGCCCTCGTAGACGTCGCCGTCGAAAGCCAGGACCGCCTGGCGCGCATGGCGGGCGTCGGGCGCGTCCACCCAGGCGGCGTAGCGGTCGGCGTTCAGCCGCGCCAGGGCGTCGGACAGGCCCATCAGGCCCGCCAGGTCGTCCGCGGACAGCGTGCGCAGCGTCCCGATCAGCGCACGCGTCTGCTCGGGGAACACCGGCTGCGACCGCAGGGTCGTGCGCACGGGGGAGTCGTAGTCCAGCTTCTTGGCGGGGGACAGGACCATCAGCATGCGGCGATCCCCTGCTTCAGCGGGCGGTCCAGCCGCCGTCGATGGACAGCGTGGTGCCGGTCATCTGCGCGGCGGCGTCCGAGGCGATGAACACGGCGGCCTGGCCCAGCTGTTCGGGCGTGACGAATTCCAGGGACGGCTGCTTTTCGGCCAGCAGGTCCTTGGCGGCGGCTTCGATGTCCAGCCCCTTTTCCTGAGCCAGGGCCTGGATCTGCTTTTCCACCAGGGGGGTGCGCACCCAGCCCGGGCAGATGGCGTTGCAGGTCACGCCGGTGCCGGCGTTTTCCAGCGCGGTGACCTTGGTCAGGCCCACCACGCCGTGCTTGGCGGCGACGTAGGCCGATTTGTGGACCGAGGCCACCAGGCCGTGCGCCGAGGCGATGTTGATGACGCGGCCGAATTTCTGCTTTTTCATCGCCGGCAGCGCGGCGGCGGTGCAGTGGAACACGGCCGACAGGTTCAGGGCGAGGATGGCGTTCCACTTGTCGACGGGGAAATCCTCGATCAGGGCCGTGTACTGGATGCCGGCGTTGTTGACCAGGATGTCGATGCCGCCCAGCGCCTGAATCGATTGCGCAATGAAGTCGCGCGCGGCCTGGCCGTCCATCAGGTCGGCGTTCAGGTACACGGCCTTGACGCCGAAATCCTTTTCCAGGCCGGCGCGTTCGCGCTCGATGGCGTCGGCGTCGCCGAAGCCATTGATGACCAGATCGGCGCCCTGGCGGGCCAGTTCACGGGCGATGGCCAGGCCGATGCCGCTGGTGGAACCGGTGACGACCGCTTTTTTTCCTTTGAGCATGGATGCACTCCTTCCGCAAGATTCGGGAAAACGACCGGCCCAGTGTAACGCGCAGAGGCTGAACACCGCCTTGCGCGGCCGGGAAAATCGCTGCTAATATTGTCCGCACCTGGAGATGGCATTCCTCCATGAAACCGCCGCGCATCGCGGCTGATGATGCCTACGGCCCCCGGCGCCCCGCCGGGGGCCGTAGGCATTTTTCATTTCTACCCGGAGTCGCCATGCCCTACACACTGCTCGCCATCGCCGCCGGCGCCTCGCTGGGCGCCCTCTTCCGATGGTGGCTGGGCAACGCGCTCAATGCCCTGTTCCCCACCCTGCCGCCCGGCACCCTGGCCGCCAACCTGATCGGCGGCTACGTCATCGGCCTGGCCATCGCCTGGCTCGGCGGGCACCCCGCCCTGCCCCCGCACTGGCGACTGTTCATCATCACCGGCTTCTGCGGCGGGCTGACGACCTTTTCGACGTTTTCCGGAGAACTGGCCACCCTGCTGCAACAGGCGCGCTACGGCTGGATGGCGATCTCCATCGCCGTCCACGTGGGCGGCTCGCTCGCCATGACCCTGCTGGGCATCGCCACCGTCGCCGCCGCGCGCGCGGCGCATTGATCATCGACCGGACCACCCGACGAGGAGCGTTCCATGAAAGGCTACCAACTGACGTTCTACACGCAGCAGGACCGGCGCCACGACGGCGCCTCGATGGCCGAATGGCTGCTCGAACTGGCCAAGGCGCAAGGCGCGCTGGGCGCCACGCTGTTCGCCGCCAACGAAAGCTTCGGCCACCACGGCAGGCTGCATGCCGCGCATTTCTTCGAACTCGCCGACCAGCCCGTGGGCGTCACCGTGGCCGTGGACGAGGCGACCTGCGCACGCCTGCTGGCGGCCGTCCGTACCGAAGCGGCCGACGTCTTCTACGTGAAGATCCCTGTCGAGTACGGCCGCACGGGTTCGGACGCCTGATGCCGGTCCGGACCCGCGCAGGGGGAGGTCCGTCCGGCGCGGGTCCGTCCGGTCCGGTCAACCCGCCGTCCCGGCGGCCTTGGCCGTCTTGCGGCTGGCGAGCCAGCGGCCGAGCGCCATGACCAGCAGCGCGCCAGTGATTTCCACGGCCAGCTTCACGGCCGTGGACGGGGTGCCCAGATGGTCCGCGACGACGACGTCGGTGACGAGCATGCCGCCCGCGATCCAGCCCAGCAGCCCGGCTCCGAAAGTGACCACCAGCGGATAGCGATCGATCAGCTTCAGGACCAGCGTGCTGCCCCAGATGATGATGGGCACGCTGACCAGCAGGCCGAAGACCACCAGGCCGAGCTGGTGATCGGGATCGGCGCCCTGAGCCGCCCCGGCGATGGCAATGACGTTGTCCAGGCTCATGACGAAGTCCGCAATGATGATCGTCTTGACCGCGGCCAGGACCGAGGAGCTCCCGGCGACCTTTTCGTGCCCGCCATCCTCGGGCAGCAGCAGCTTGATGCCGATCCACAACAGCAGCAACGCGCCGACGACCTTCAGGAAGGGGATGTTGAGCAGCGTCAGCGCGAAAGCGATCAGCGCCACCCGCAAAACGATGGCCCCGGCGGTCCCCCACAGGATGCCCTGCATGCGCTGGGCGCGCGGCAGATTGCGGCAGGCCAGGGCGATGACGACGGCGTTATCGCCGCCCAGCAGGATGTCGATCAGGATGATCTGGAAAACGCCCGCCCAATGGAGCGTTTCAAGGAATTCGATCATGGGATCCTCCGGTGATGAATGGTCGATTTTCGGTACGAACCGCCCGGAGGATCAGGCCATTTGCATGGCGGGAAGACGAACCTTGCCCTGGGCGGCAAGGTCTTGCTCGCAACCAGGGCCTGTCCGAAGGACCTGCGGGTTGCCCGGGCACCGGGCGCCGCGCGCGAGCGCGAAACGCCGTCATGACGATGCCGCGGAAAGTGAGCTACTCCCCTTGAGGGCCGAATTATAGACGAATTCCGCCCGTGCGCCGCCTTGCGCCGCGGCGGGCCGGGAACGCGGCCGGACCGCACAGGACGCCAGGCCTGGGATAAGATGGCGGGAACGCAGTACAGATTCCACCACACCACGAGGGAGTTCCGTATGCCGGGCCGCATTGCCATCCACCTGAACGACGATACCGTTTGCGAACGCCGCATGGACATCGGCCTGCGGCTGGCCAAGGAACGCGGGGCGGAAATCGTCGGCGTCTATCCCTCCGCCAGCGTCGCCGGCCTCCAGCAGGACGAGAACATCCTGCCCCAGGACATCCGCTCGACCCTGCGCAAGCGCCGCGACGAACACCGCGAGGCCACCCGCGTCCGGTTCCTCGACGAGGCCCGGGAACGGGGAGTCCGGGCCCATTGGCGTGCGCCCCACGGCGACGCCGAAGACGGCCTAACGCTGCACGCCCGCTATTGCGATCTGCTCATCATGAGCAAGGCCGATCCGACCGACAGCCTGTCGGCGCTGCGGCCCAACCTGCCGGAGGCCGTGGTCATGGCCTCGGGCCGCCCGGTACTGCTCATACCCAATTTCGGCCCCGTCGACACCATCGGCCGGCGCATCCTGTTCTGCTGGGACCAGCGCCGCGAGGCCGCCCGCGCCTTCTCCGACGCGGCGCCACTCCTGCGGGACTGCCAGGCGCTCACCGTCCTGGAAATCGACCGCGACGACAAGCTGATGCACAACCGCGACATTCATGAAGACGACTTTTCCGACTACTGCACCAGCCTGGGCTATCCCAAACCCAGGCACCTGCTGAAAGACAGCAAGGGCTACGGAGTCGGCAACGTCATCCTGAACACCGCCACCGACACCGACGCCGACCTGATCGTCATGGGCGCCTACGGCCACAGCCGCATGCGCCAGTGGATCATGGGCGGCGCCACCAGCACCCTGCTGTCCACCATGACGGTGCCCGTGCTGCTGGCGAACTGATCGCCGGCCTGATTGCCGCGCCGGGCCGCCCCAAGGCAATCAGCGCCCTCCTGGGGGGCAGGGAGCCCGCATGGCGGGCGAACCATGGGGGCTCGCCATGCCGGGCCGCCCACTTTCCGGAGCCTCATTTGCTGCACAGGTTCGAAAGCCTGCTCGATCCATTTCCGCCCGAGGACGCGCCGCTGCCGCCCAAGGGCCTGTTTCCCTTCCTGTGGGCCTGCACGCGCGGCTCGCGCCGCTACATCGCCGCGCTGGCGGCGCTGAGCGCGAGCGTGTCCATCTACGAGGCCTGGCTGTTCGCCTTCCTGGGCCAGGTAGTCGACCTGCTGGCGGCCTGGCAGGCGGGAACGGAGGCCGCCGCGCATGCCCACCGCGTGCTGTGGGGCATCGCCATCGTGCTCGTCGCCAGCATCGGCCTGGTGGCGCTGCGCACCACGATGCAGCACCAGGTGCTGGCGATCAACCTGCCGCTGCGCCTGCGCTGGGACTTCCACCGGCTGATGCTGCGCCAGAGCCTGTCCTTCTTCTCCAACGAGTTCGCGGGCCGGGTCACCACCAAGGTCATGCAGACCGCCCTGGCGGTGCGCGACGTACTGCTGACCTTCAGCGAGATCGTGCTCGGCATTGGCGTGTACTTCTTCACCCTGATCGCGGTCGCGGGCGGCTTCGATTGGCGGCTGATGCTGCCTTTCGTCGGCTGGCTCGCCCTGTACGGACTGGCCATGGCGTATTTCGTGCCGCGCCTGGGCAGGGTCGGGCAGGAACAGGCCCACGCCCGCTCCTCGATGACCGGGCGCGTCACCGACGCCTACGCCAACATCATCACCGTCAAGCTGTTCTCGCACACCCGGCGCGAGGCCCGCTTCGCCCGCGCCGCGATGGAGGACTTCCAGGACACGGGCTACCGCCAGATGCGTCTGGTCAGCCGGTTCGAGATCGTCAACCAGGCGCTGGTGGCGTGCCTGATCCTGTCGGCGGGCGGCTACGCCCTGTGGCTCTGGCAAGGCGGGCACGTCGGCACCGGCGCGGTCGCCGCGGTCACGGCCATGGCTCTGCGGGTCAACGGCATGTCGCACTGGATCATGTGGCAGATGGCCTCGCTCTTCGAGAACATCGGTACCGTGCAGGACGGCATCGCCACCCTGACCCACCCGCCGAAGGTGGTGGACGCACCGGATGCGCGGCCTCTGGAAGTCAGCCGCGGCGAGGTGGTCTTCGAGCGGGTGTCCTTCAACTACAACGGCGAGCGGCAGGTGTTCGACGGGCTCGACCTGGCCGTGCGCGCCGGCGAGAAGATCGGCCTGGTCGGGCGTTCCGGCGCCGGCAAGTCCACGCTGATCAACCTGCTGCTGCGCTTCTACGACGTGGACGGCGGCCGGATCCTCATCGACGGCCAGGACATCGCCCGAGTGACGCAGGACAGCCTGCGCGCCGCCATCGGCATGGTGACACAGGACACCTCGCTGCTGCACCGTTCGATCCGCGACAACATTGTCTACGGGCGCCC
Organism: Castellaniella sp. WN; assembly: GCF_054457555.1. Lineage (NCBI taxonomy): Bacteria > Pseudomonadati > Pseudomonadota > Betaproteobacteria > Burkholderiales > Alcaligenaceae > Castellaniella > Castellaniella sp. WN. The sequence goes on from NZ_JBTKZC010000002.1 coordinate 572,356, forward strand.
CGACGCCAGCGACGAGGACATCCGGGCGGCGGCGGTCCGCGCCCAGGCCGACGAGTTCATCCGGCAACTGGGCGACCCCGGGGGCCGCAAGGGCTACGACACGCTGGTGGGCGAGCGCGGCGTGAAACTGTCGGGCGGCCAGCGCCAACGCATCGCCATCGCCCGCGTCATGCTCAAGAACGCGCCGATCCTGCTGCTGGACGAGGCCACCAGCGCCCTCGATTCGGAGGTCGAGGCGGCCATCCAGGAAAGCCTGGACGAGATCATGCGAGGCAAGACGGTGATCGCGATCGCCCATCGCCTGTCCACCATCGCCGCCATGGACCGGCTCGTCGTCCTGGACGAAGGCCGCATCATCGAACAGGGCAGCCACATGGAGCTGCTGGCGAGGGACGGCGTATACGCGCGCCTGTGGCGCCACCAGAGCGGCGGATTCCTGGCGCAGGAGACTGGCGAGGCCCTCGCGGTATCGTGAAGCCGCGCCGGCGGGGCGCGCACCGCGTCCCTTGCCGGGACAGCGCGGATTCAGCCATACGCCCGCACGAAGAACGCCACGGTGATGCAGGCGGTCAGCAGCAGCGTGCCGGCCCGGACGAGCGGGGCCGGGATGCGCTTGCCAAGCAGCGCGCCGCTGTAGCCGCCCAGGACGGCCGCGATCAGCATGACCAGGGTCTCGCGCCACTGCACCGCGCCGGCCGCGATGAAGATCAGCACCGCCATGGTGTTGGCGGCGGTCACCATCAGGGTGCGCGGCGGATGCATGCTCTTGATGTCGTGCGAACCCAGCAGGCCCCACACCGCCATCATCATAATGCCGACCGCGCCCCCGAAATAGCCGCCATAGACACCCAGCCCGAACTGCAGGACCAGCACCGCGGCCGGGCGCACGCGCCAGCGCGCGCGCATCCATTCTCCGACACGGCGCCCGAACCCCAGGGCGAAGGCTGCGACCAGCAGCAGCCAGGGCAGCACGACGTCGAAGGCCCGCGTGGAGGTATGCAACAACAGGAAGGCGCCCGCGACGCCGCCCAGCAGCGTCACTGCCAGCAGCGGCCGCAGGGCCACGTCGCCTACCCCGGTCAGCCCGTCGCGATAGGCCCAGGCGCTGGCCATGCCCCCGGGATACAGCGCGACGGTGCTGGACGTATTGGCCAGCACCGGCGGCACGCCGGCGGCGATCAGGGCGGGCAGGCTGACGAACGAGCCGCCGCCGGCCAGGGCGTTCATGGCGCCGGCCGCCACACCCGCGCCCGCGACCAGGATCAGGGAATCCATCGGGCGAAAGCGCAACGATCGGGAGAGGCGGCAAGGGGCATGGGGAGGTCTCCGGGACGAGCCGCCGCGCTCGTCCCGGACGGAATGCCGGTGCGATCGGCGCGACTCCATTCCGCCAGAGTACTACTGTTCGCTCCCACCGCCCCGCAAGCCCGCCGCTACCGGCTTCCGGAGCGCAGCACGATCCGGGTGATTTCGGACGGCCGTCCCAGGCGGATCGCCAGTCCGTTCCACAGGCCCGTGCCGTTGCTGACGTACAGCCGCATGGCGCCGACCCGGTACAGCCCGGAGACGAAGCCCTCATTGACCCACTGCGTCAGCAGGTGCGGTCCGAGGATCTGCCCGCCATGCGTGTGCCCGGACAGTTGCAGCGCCACCCCGGCCTGCGCGTGCCGCACCGCCCCTCCCGGGCGGTGGGCCAGCAGGATCACCGGCGCATCCGGCGGCGCCCCCCTCAGCGCCGCGTCCAGGTCGGGGCGCGGCTGGCCGAACGACGCCGCCTGGCGGTCCGTGATCCCCGCCACCGTCAGCGCCGCGTCGCCGCGCCGGATGACGACGTGGGCATTCTCCAGCATGTCCAGGCCCAGTGCCCGGTAGGCGGCCATCCAGCGCCGGTAGTCGGCGTAGTACTCGTGGTTTCCGGGGATCGCCAGAACGCCGTCGCGCGCCCGCAGGTCGCGCAAGGGACGCACGTCGGCCTCCCGGGCCTCGGGCAAGCCATCGGCCAGGTCGCCCGTGATCACGACCAGATCGGCATCCAGGGCATTGGTCTTCGCCACCACGGCGGCCACCCAGGATCCGGGCAGCAGGCGGCTCGCGTGCAGGTCGGTCAGCTGCACGACGCGGTAGCCGTCGAAGGCCGGCGGCAGACCGGGCAAGGCCAGTTCCACGGTCTTGACACCGGGCACCCGGACCGCCTGCCAGGTGCCGATGGCCGACAGGGCCAGCGCCAGCGCCCCCAGCGACAGATGCAGCGCCCGCCCGCCCATGACGGCATTTCCCGCCCCGCGCGAAATCATGAACGCCAGCACCCCCGCCACGTCGCGCAGCACCAGGAGCATCGCCAGCAGCAGGAATGCGCCAAAGGCCCAGGCCAGGCCGATGAGAACGCCCTGAGGCAGTTCCGGAGAGGCCAGCGAGCCGAAGAACTGGCTGGTGAACCAGTGATACTGGGCCACCAGGAAGGTCACGGCCGCCAGGACGACCCGTGTGCGGGTTCCATACGGCAGGGGCCAGACGAAGCGCCCCAGCACGTACAGCCAGATGGCGCCGGTAATGAACGGCAGCAGGGTACCCATGGATCGAAACGGACACGGTGAAAGGCGTCATCTTAACAACAACGCTTCCCCGTCCGGTCCCGGCCGGGCCTTCCGAATCCGCGGACGCATGCGGCGCGGGGACGTATTCAGGCGTTCCCGAAGGTCCGGTTGATGCGCTCCGGCTCCACGGCCGACACGCCCTCGACCTCCGCAACGGCGGCGAGCAGTTCTTCCTCGACGCTGCCGACGATGACGCCGACCGCGACGAGCTCCCGCTCCACCGCCAGCCCCGCCTGCCGGCAATGTTCCACGACCAGGGGATAGCGGTCGCGCCAGGCGTCGCGCACCAGGACCGTCAGGCGGATCCGGGCCATGTCATGTCCCCGACGGCACCCGCGCCAGGCCGGCGCCCACGTCGCGCGCGGGATCCCGCAGCGCCTGGGCGGACTGCGCCAGCCGCTCGCCCAGGCGGGCGGCCCGGGCCGAAGGATCGGCCTGCGCATGCAGCGCGGCCACGCCCGCCACGAACGGTGTGGCCATGCTGGTGCCGCTGATGCTGCGATGCAGTTCCGGCGCGGGCCAGGCCGACAGGATGTCGACGCCCGGAGCAGCGACATTCACCTCGCCACCGTCGCCTTCCAGACCCGCGCAGGAAAACGGCGCCACACGCAGGTTCGAGTCCACGGCGGCCACGGCCAGGATCGAAGGGCAGTTGGCTGGATGGCCGACCGGCGCGACGGATTCCGGGCGGCGGCTCTCGTTGCCCGCCGCCGCCATGATGAGCGTGCCGGCCGCCAACGCGCGCCGGGCGACTTCCTCGAACACGGCCGAATGGCCCTGCCCCGGCTCCACCGGGCTGCCCAGCGACATGGAGACGATGTGGCAGCCGTGCTCGACAGCCCAGTCGATGCCTTCCAGGATGCCGCCGTCGCCGCCGCTGCCCTCGTCGCCCAGGACCTTGCCCACGTACAGCTCCGCCTCGCCGGCCACACCGTAGCGAGGCTGCGAAGCGGGCGCCGCCGGGCCGGCCGCGATGCCCGCGCAATGCGTGCCGTGGCCGTTGCCGTCCTGGACGGGCTGGCCGTCCACGAAGGAATGCGACACGATGGCGCGACCGGCGAAATCCGGATGGAACAGATCCAGGCCGGTATCCAGCACCGCGATGCGGATGCCCTTGCCCGTATAGGGCGAAGCATCCGCGCCGACCGCATGCACGCCCCAGGTCGCGTCGGACCCGGCTTGCCCGTGCCCGACCTGCCCGCGCGCGGGGGCCGGCACGCGATACCCGGCGGCGATGGCGTAGACGGTGCGCTCGGGCTCGATGGCCAGGATGGCGCTGCTCCCGGACGCCGCCGCGTCGGCCAGGCGCTGCCGGGTCTGCGCGGTGCAGTGCACGCGTGCGGCGCCGATGCGATCGAAGACCAGGGCGCAAGGGGCTCGGCGCGCGGCGGCCGTGCCGCTCGAACGACTGATCACGGAAACCTGGGCCAGTTCGGCGAGCACCCGGACGCCCTCCGCGGGATCATCCGTGCGCAACAGGACGAGATAGCGCTGCATCGCCTGGACCGTGGACTGTGTGCTGGGCATGTCATCCTCGCTGTCTGCTTACGGGATGCCCCACCTTAGCACGCCGCGCGCCGCCGGCCCGACGCCGGAAACGCGTTTTTTCAACATGACAGATCCTGCCATGGCCCCATCCTCCGCACCGCCCACCGGGCATGAACGCCGGATGAACGCCGGCTTCACGGAGGATTCAGGCGCCGGATCCCATACTGGCTTCATCGCCGATCCACATCGGCCATGCGAATGATGGAACCTCTCATGAAAACCCGGCATATTCTGCTCGCATTCCTCGGCGCCCTGACCCTGGCGTGGTCCTGGGACGCCTTCTTCCTGAACCCCATCGCCGGCGACACCCCCTGGGTCGTCCGCACCCAGGCGATCTACCTGACCGGCGTCTGGTCCATGGGCCTGATGTCCTTGGTCATGATCCTGGCCACGCGCCCCGCCTGGCTCGAACCGGCCCTGGGCGGCATGGACCGCATCTACCTCCTGCACAAATGGGCCGGCATCCTGGCCATCGGCCTGGGTGTGGCGCACTGGCTCGTCAAACTGAGCAAGGGCGTGATGAAGGACCTGATCGGCGCCGCGATCCACAAACCGGTGAAGTTTCCCGCGCTGGATTTCCTGCAGCCCGGCCACGGACTGGCCAAGGATGTCGGCGAATGGGTGATCTACGCACTCATCATCTCGCTGGTGATCACGCTGTGGAAGGCCTTTCCCTATAAATCCTGGCGTCTCCTGCACCGCGCGATGCCCGCCCTGTATCTCGCCCTGGTGTTCCACACCGCCGCCCTGACTCCGGCCAACTGGTGGCTCCAGCCCCTGGGCCTGATCATGGGCGCGCTGATGCTGGGCGGCAGCGTGGCGGCGGTCATGGCCCTGCGCCAGCGCATCGGCACCCGCCGCCGCCATCCTGGCCGGATCGAATCCGTGCGCGCGCTGCCCTCGGGCGTCACCGAAGTCGAATGTGCAATGGACGCCGGCTGGCCCGGCCACCGGGCGGGCCAGTTCGCCTTCGTCACCTTCGACACCGGCGAAGGCGCCCACCCCTTCACGATCGCCAGCGCCGACCAGCCCCGGGAACGGCGCCTGCGCTTCCAGATCAAGGCCCTGGGCGACTACACGAACGGGCTGGCGCAGCGCCTGCGCCCGGGCCAGCCGGTGCGGGTCGAAGGCCCCTACGGACGCTTCGACCACCGGCGCGGCGGACCTCGCCAGACCTGGATCGCGGGCGGCATCGGAATCACGCCGTTCCTAGCCTGGCTCGAATCGCTCCAGGACCATCCGGAACGGGCTCCGCGAGCCGACCTGCACTACTGCATCCGGAATGCCGCGCACGACCCCTTCGTCGAGCGCCTGCAAACCCTGTGCGCCGCGTTGCCCGGGGTCACCCTGCACGTTCACGACGCCGGCGCCGGCCAGCATCTGGACGCCGAGGCCCTGCGGCGCGAACATGCCCGGACCGGCGGCGCAATGGATGTCTGGTTCTGCGGCCCGGCGGGGCTGGCCCGAAGCCTGGAGTCCGGTCTGCAGTCCCTGGGGCTCGGAGACGTACCGGTGCGCCGGGAGGCGTTCGAGATGCGATGAAAAATATCGTATAATGTCGGACTTGGCCCGGAACAATTCGGGCATCGGACATCACCGGCGCAATGGCAGAGTGGTGATGCAGCGGATTGCAAATCCGTGTACGTCGGTTCGATTCCGGCTTGCGCCTCCAGGGTTTACGACGATTTACCCTCCGGCTATGTGGGGAAAAATTGACATAGCAATTCTGAACAGCCCGCCACAGCGCGGGCATTTTTGCGTCTGGAATCCGGGAATGTGGCGCTGGCCAAGCGCTGGATCGCGGCGGCTGGCCGGGCCCGGGGCGATGCGTTCCAGGCCATGGGGGAGACGGAGGCTTGGTTTGAGGTGCGGGTGGCAAAGCAAAGCCACGTCCGATGAAAACACATCTCCACAATGCTAAGCGACACAGAGACAACTGATACAAAGTAAAGCTAGCTATCCATATCTATAAGTCCCAGACTGAATAAAACGAGGCAGCAGTAACTCAAGGCCGATAACTAATCTAACAGATTGTGCCAACGCCTCTATAAAAATCGCATGCTTAGCGCGTGCGGCCCCTTGCACACTGATTTCGTCGAAATCGGAACGTTTCGCGATGGGCAACCCTGGCGCAGATGTGCATAACAAACCGGCCAGGCTACTTGGAGCCCTCATGATCCTCTACCTCTCGCCCGCTGGCGTTTTCGCCCCGAAACTGAAGGCAGCGGACATGGATTGCCCGCCGTCGCCCCCCTCCCCGTTTGACGAGCTCGAACGCAACAGGCGGCGCATTAAGCACCGTGCCCATTTTCTCAAGCTGATGAAAGAAAAATTCCCTGGATTGCCCTACTAAACCTGCAATCCGGCCACGCAGCGGTACTGCTCAACTCCCAACCTAACAACCATGTCATCGACCAATTTTGGGCAATGGCAACCGAAATATCGGAGCACACCATGGAACAAATCAGACCCCTCAATACCCCTTCCGCCAACCAGAAGAAGGATGAGTTGCAACCGAAGTCCGACCCCAAGGGCGGACCTCAGGAACCCACTGGGCATGAGCACAGGGATCAAGCGCCGAAAAAGTAACGGTAGCCAAAAGGCTACTGAAGGAAGGCTCAGCAATCCTTCCCTCATCTGCGCTACCAGCCGCCTACGGGCGGCTCTTCTTCGCCCTCACCGCCCGCACATACCCCTGCAGCCCGTTCACCTGGTCGGCCCATCGTGCAGCATCTGCTGCCAGGTCTGCATATTCCCCGTAGCACGCTGCAAAACCTCCGATCCAGTCGGGACCGGCTGCATCAGGTCGGCGGCCGGCTCGGGGATTCGCGGGATCACGACCGTATCGGCGCACCCACTCATCAAGCCTGCCGCGCATAGCGACAAGATCACGCGCCGCAGCCTCGCGGGCCAGCACGGCCCCACGGTGTTCGGCATCCGCTCGATCACGCTCATATTGCATCCCCTGTTCAATTGCGATGGCGGCCAGCTTTGCTTTGGTTTCGGCCGCCGTGTAGCCGGCCCGATACTGTGTGTGCCCATACCAAACGATGCCGGCGGCAGCAATGACCAGCAGGATGGCAGCCACGGCCAGCGGGCGCCAGTAGGCCTTGGCGACGGCCCAGATAGCAGCGGCGATCATGCAGCCCCCAGCGCGGCGCGCGCGACCGCGTGATTCCCCGCCCATTTCTCCGGATGCGGCTTGCCGGGCCGCCAGACACGCTGATAGAGATTCCAGCCGCCCAGCACATCGTCAGCCGCCGGCAGCGCCCGCGGATCCGTCCAAAGCAGCAGCCGGCCCAGCGCCACAGCCAGGACGTCATCCTGGTCCAGGGCGTCATAGACCTGCGCCGGCGCGGCCACAACCCCGCGCGCGAGGCACACGTCGGCGGCATAGTCCCGGCTGGCTGCATGCGTCAGCACGCCCTTGACGCCCCCACCCTTTTCAAACTGCATCAGTCCGCGCGCCGGCCCCTTGATCGCCGGCCTCCTGAGGTCCACGATCTGCCAGCGGTGCACCAAGCCGGACTCCTGCAGAGCGATGGCCAGCAGCATCACGCGGGCCTCGATCGAGCCCATGCGTGCGGGCAGCAAGTCCAGGGCGGGCTCCATGATCTGGCCGACGAAATCATGGGGCGTGATCGGCAGATCCAACAGTCGATTCGTCATAGCCCACACCTCGCCATGGCTGCCACATTCCCGCGCGCCCGCACGACCACGACAGCGATCAGCGTCGACACTGCAGCGTCCCATGCTGACGCGCCGCCGGCGTTGAGCGACACGTCGATCGCCTGTCCGCCCAAGGACACCAGCAACAAGTACGCCAGGATCGAGATCCACGGCTTGTATCGACTGTCGCCGCGCCGATAGCACATCAGCACAGCCACAGAGATCAGATTTGCCAGCAAAATGATGTGCGCAGCCATGTCAGCCTCCCTTGCGGAACGTCGACGCCACGGCGTCCCAGACGCTCTTGATGCTCGCGGTCTTGATCCGATCGAGCGCCGTGATCGTTGCCTGCACCACCAGCGCGGACACGAGAAACGCCGCCAGGAACGGCGACTTGATCGGCGAGAGTGCAGCCACGTCGGGAACCGCCGCATATCCGACGACCAGCGAAACCAGCGCGTAGATGATGCGCGGCACGCGGGCCGTGTCCTTTGCCGTCAGCGCGAATGTCACCGCCCCCGCGAAGGCCCCGGCTACTGCGCCCGGGTCCAACTGCGACAGCCATGCCGCCAGTGCCACAGTTGCCGCAACCACGCCGGCCGTAGCGATGCTCGATGCAGGCTCTGCCATGCTTTGCTCCAAAAAAATACCCGCGCAGGGCGGGCGGTTGATAGATCAGATCGCGATTACGCCGGCCAGTCGACCGACACGTCATAAGCCTCGATCGCAGCCCGATCATCAGGCAACGCCGCAATGGCGTCGTGATGCGTGCGCTCGGCCGTGTAGCAGTCCTGCACAAACTGCCCGATGGCGCCCGAAATCTGCTTGATGTCGCCAATCGTGATACGCACCCAACCAGAGGCCGCCTTGAAATCCACCTCGTCGGTATCAGACAGGACCGCCAGAGCAGCGTTTGCGACGACTGACGTGATCCGGTTCTGGTCGTCGATGGTGGTGCCCACAACGACGCCTGAGGGCAGCGTAATGCCGCCCGTCATGACCTCCCAGCGTTTTGCTGTGGCTGCGGCCTGTTTGGATTCGCGCAGCTCAGCCGATGTCGGCTCAGGCGCTGCGGGTTCTTCCGTGTGCAGCCACGCGGGGATTGGCCCCAAGCCGTCGTAGGTCTGGCCCTCGTGATCATCGCCCAGGGTGTAGGGCTTGCCGTGGGCGATCCAGAGCGGGGCTTTGCGGTGGTCCTCGATGACTTCCCATGCCCCGGTGCCGGGATCGCCGTAGGCCTTGGTATCGATCACGGGATGCAGCGCGGTCACCCAGCGGGCGACGTGACCGGTCGGCACCACCGGCGGCGCGACCAGCACCTGCAGATGACCTTTGCTGGGCGCCTGCCGCTCATGCAGCAGCAGGCCCTGGTCATCGAGTTGATAAACGGTTTGCATAACGATTTCTCCGAATTGTTTCAGGCCTAAAGCCGGCCATAAAACAGGGGTTTTATATCTGAACTACTGTCTAAAAAAACAGGTATAATGTGTGCATGAAGCGCACACATATATTTCTGCCTGAGTCTGTGTTATCAGCATTGAAAGCCTTGTCTGAAAAGACCGGACTTTCAGTTGCCGAGCACATTCGGCGCGCCATTGACGCGTACCTGAAGCGCCAGAGATGATTAAGGTTTTCCGCTACCGTGTGAAGTGAATCACCCCGGGAATCGCGGAGGCTGTTTGGTTAAAGTAAAACCGCCTCAGCAGCGGGTGTTGCAAGCACTTGATAGTACCGTTGTTCGGCCTCGGCGGGGGGGATGTCGCCAATCGATTCCAGCAGCCGCTGATGATTGAACCAGGCCACCCATTCCAAGGTGGCTAATTCCACGGCAGCCTTGGTCTTCCAGGGGCCACGCTGATGAATCAGTTCTGCCTTGTACAGGCCGTTGATGGTCTCGGCCAGGGCGTTGTCATAGGCGTCGCCCGTGGCCCCCACCGAAGGGCTGATACCCGCCTCGCCCAGCCGTTCGGAATAACGGATCGACACGTACTGCGAACCGCGATCCGAATGATGGACAAGGCCTGCGGCCGGATCGGGGTGCCGGTCGTAGAGCGCCTGCTCCAGGGCATCGAGCACGAAGTCTGTGGTCATCCGCGAGCTCGTGCGCCAGCCCACGATGCGCTTGGCATACGCATCGATGACGAAGGCCACGTACATCCATCCCTGCCAAGTGGATACGTAGGTGAAGTCAGCCACCCACAGGCGATTGGGTCGATCAGCATGGAAGGCCCGACGCACCAGATCGCGCGGGCAGGGTTTGGAGGCATCGGGAACCGTCGTGCGTATCCGCTTGCCCCGGCGCACTCCCTCGATCCCCAGGCGGCCCATGAGTCGCTCGACCGTACAGCGGGCAATGGGCATGTTCTCCCGATGCATCTGGCGCCAGATCTTGCGCGCGCCGTAGACTTGGAAGTTCTGATCCCAGACGCGGTAGATGTCGACCATGCGCTGCTCGTCCCGTTTGGCCCGGTGGCTGCGTAGATCTGGATTGCGACACCGGGCGGCATGGCGCCTGTAGGCTGACGGGGCGACCTGCAATACCTTGCAGATCGGCTCGACCCCGTACAAGTCTCGGTGCTGATCGATGTAGGCGTTTATTTCTTCAGGACGCGGTCGAGCTCCGCCTGGGCGAAAAAAGCGCTGGCCGTCTTTAGAATCTCGTTGGCTCGGCGCAGCTCCTTGACCTCGCGCTCCAGCGCCTTGATGCGTTCCTGCTCGGCCTGCGGGATACCGGCACGTACACCCGTCTCCACCTCCTGGGCCCGAACCCATTTGAGCAGCGAATGCGGCGAGCAGCCAATCTTGGGTGCAATCGATGTGACGGCAGCCCACTGCGACGCGTACTCGTCGCGGTGTTCCAGGAGCAGGCGCACGGCCCGTTCACGGATCTCAGGTGAAAATTTGGTTTGATTGTTGACCATGGCTCCATTCTCTCAAAGCTTGGAGCCTCCTCAAAACCCGGGGTGATTCAGAAGTCGTTGAGCGGCTTGCTGAACAAACAAGCGCGGGCGGTTAACTTCGTCTGGAACTTTTGCAACGACACGCAGAAACACGCTCTGAAGTGGCACAAGCGCTGGCCCACCGGGTTTGATCTGAACGTCTTGACGACCGGTAGCAGCAAGGAGCTTGGCATCCACTCCGGCACGATCAATGCCGTATGCGAGCGATACGCGAAGTCTCGCAAGCAGTTCAACCGGCCATTCCTTCGCTATCGCGGCAAACGCTCGCTTGGCTGGGTGCCGATGAAGGGCCGCAACTTGAAGCGTCACGGCGATGCTTTCCGGTTCGTGGGCCATACGTTTCGCGTGTTTAATTCCCGCCCGCTGCCGGAAGGCAAGATCAAGGATGGAACCTGCTTTGCTCAAGACCGACGCGGCAACTGGTTTTTGAACATCGTCGTTGAAGTCGCTGACGCTGAAACCAGAAAGCCGGTTCGTGGCGTTGGCATTGACCTTGGCTTGGCTGACTTGGCTACGCTGTCCAATGGACAGAAGATCGAACATCCTCGCCACTATCGAAGGCTTGAAAAACAGCTTGCCGTCGCGCAGCGGGCGAGAAAGAAAAAGCAGGCCGCCAACATCAATGCGAAGATTGCGAATAGTCGCGCCGATTTTTTGCACAAGGCTTCCACGCAAATCGTGCGTGACTTCGATTACATCGCGGTCGGCAACGTGGCGCCCTCGAAACTCGCCAAAACCAAGATGGCGAAAAGCGTCTACGACGCATCTTGGCATTCCTTCAAAACGATGCTTGCGTACAAGTCGGTTGCGAATGGCGCATGGTATGAAGAAGTGAATGAAGCGTTTTCCTCCCAAACCTGCTCGGCTTGTGGCGCATTGCCCGAGTCGAGGCCGAAAGGTATCGCAGGCCTTGGAATAAGAGAATGGGTATGTAGTGAGTGCGGAGCGGTCCATGATCGTGACGTAAATGCTGCGTTAAACATTCTCCGCTCGGGACGTCGAGCGCCAGCAGTGGGAATCTCCGCCCTTTAGGGCGGGAGGACGTCAAAACGACTCCAGCCCCGACCAGCGGGGCAAAGGGTTTGAAAAAGGAAAAGTGACTGCGTGACTGCGAACGCGACGGGGCCGGGCTTTTATCAACCAGATGCGCTGCAAAAACATCATCGGCGGCATCTCAGGGACCGTGCCAACCGCCTCAACAAACATCTCATCAGGAGCTTTTAGAAAGACTCAACTGGGGAACGTGTCGTCCGGGTCAGCCGCGCCAGAGGCTGGCTTGCTTAACCTTATTTTTGACGCGTCAGACTCCCCCGGCTCCCGCACTTCGAGCGAGACGCGGCCAGCAGCTCGACTCGACCAACGTCAAGTTATTTGAGCGGCTTGCTTGATACTGACCTGACGCTCTCGCGTTCGCAGCGGTGGCGTCAGACCAGGATGCAGGGAAGGACGGCCGTGCTAGGTCCGCGCGTCTCGGTGGATGTGCGGGCACCAGCAGCCGCCGGGCCGAACGACAATTTATCGTCAGCGAGGGTGGCTGGATCAGTGCCGGATACCAGTCTCGGTGACGGACCGCGCGCGCCGGCGCTAAAAGAGAACCCTCCATCAACCCCTGAATTTCCCACGAGACTGTTACCGTCATTTAGTCGCCGCCAGCCCACACTGCCGCTGAAGTTTTGTAGTGCATCAGCTTGATATGCCCCCACGACACGTGGATTCGCAGTGTCAGCGTCAGTTCCGGCCATCCGCAGAAAAACGTCCTGCAAATCGGGGGCTTTCCAGTCGCCGCTGCCGAGGTCAGCGATTCGCCCCCAGCCCTTCGCCCAGGATCCTGAAGCAACGGTCAGACCCTGCTCGCGGAACCAGGCAATCAGCCGCCGCTGCTTCGGATCGGACTCCGACCAAACTCCGCCCGTGACCGGCATTTCCCACGCCCGGGCCGTAGCCGCGAAATGCTGCGGAATAGTGGCGCACAGCGGATTGCGGTAGCCAGTGAAATACGCGGTATTCGTCCAAACCCAGGGCATGCAGCCCATGTCGGTGACGATGATCGGGCCCTCGTCGGCTGTCAGGGCGTCGACTTCGGCGAAGGTGGCACCGTACAAGGGCTTGGCAAACAGCTTGCCTTCGATCACCCAGGCGCTGTTTGCGGCATTGCGGCGTTTGAGCGTACCCGTGCCAGCGTCGGCCCAAGTCGAGTACGGCCACGCCATCGCGGCCGGGTCAGTTGCCCCGGAAAAATCGGTGGCCAGGGCCTGCAATGCCTTGTTCAGGTCTTGCACGAGTTGCAGCCCGGGAAGCGGCGGCGTCGTGCTGATTTGCGGATTATCTTGAGACATCGTGACTCCAAAACAAAAGGCCCGCGTGCGGCGGGCCTGGGTTGATGCGAAAGAAGCTCAGTAGCCTTGCGAAAGCCAGTTGATGACGGCAGCCTTGGGTGTGGATGCGTTGAGGATCTGGATGTCGAATCCAGTCTCGTCCGAGTTCGTCAGCACGTAGCGGTCGCCGTCCACGGCATCGAACAGTGCGATCTGGACGTTCGGCACGGCGTGGAAGATCTTTTCGTATTCGATCCGCAGGCCGGTAGTAGGCACCGTGATGCCTTCGGCCTTTTGGGTCAGATCCGGCACGTCCACGATCCACGTGAAATGCTCGACGAAGGGCACAATCAGCGGCTCGTCAGTCTCAATCACGATGCGGACCTGGATATACCGGATGTTGACCAGTCCCGGTGTGTAGTTGATCCACGGCCCGTAGATGCCGTCGTCGCCGGCGGTCCGATACTGCGGCGTGGCCTTCCAGTGCTGCGCGTTCGATGCGTTCAGAATGTCCGGGCTGGACAGGACATCGGCCATGCCCAACACGTCCTCGCCGAAATTCAGGGCGTAGGCGTCGATATGGAAGTCCAGCCGCACAGGGGCAACGAACCCGATATCGACAGTCTGTGCAGACGTATACACCCCTCGCGGCTGAGCACCGCCGAGCCACAGCACATCGCGCACGGCCAGGATGTCGGTTTCAGCGAGAACGTCGCCGGCCCCCACCAGCGTCAGCAAGCCATCCCAAGCGTAGGCGCCCTCGGTCAGCGCCCCATCCCACTGAGGGTCTTCGACTTCAGTCAACAGGACATTGCGCACCAGCACAGCGCCCGACACCAGCAGACTATCGGGCGGGCCATAGATTGCCTGTCCCTTGTAGACGTAGCGGGCTGCGACCCAATACAGACCGTTGCCTGCGGTCAGGGATTCGAGCATGGGCGTCACCGCTACCGTGCGCGAATTCGCCCAGGATTCGCCGATCCGAATTTCGTAGTCCGGCTGACGGACATCGGTCACACGGTTCCATGTCAGTACCGTCAGGCCGTCTCGAAACACGCTAGTCAGGCCCGTAACCGCCGGCAGCGCGGAGCGCAGGCCCTGCACAATGTATGACCTGCTGTACGGCTGACCGCGACCATTGACGCTGATCGGCGTCACAGTGATGTCCAACACGTCTCCGGTCTGAGCTTGTATCGACGTTCGATTGTCGATCACGCGCTGTGCGGACTGCGCCTGCCCGTTGACAGATATCACCACCTCCGCCGGCATCGGTGCTGAGATCGCCCAGCTGATCTGGACCAGGTTCAGGTCGGCAACGATGTTGACGATCGACTCTGACACATTGACGCCAAACACGATGCCCATCAGCAGGCTTCCATCTCGCGGTGGCGTGTAGTCGTAAGGGTCGGTCTCGCTGGCGTAGTATTCGGGATCGTCATCCACGGCCTGAAACCGCACACCATCCTCGGCAGGCTGCACGTCCACGATCTTAAAGCGGCGTCCAGGCGTCGCCAGCGGATCGAAAAACCACGCCCAGTCCAGCGCCGGGACATCCTCGAATCCAGCATCACCGGGCAGTGGGAACCCCGTCATGTCGGTCGTGATCGTGACGAGGTCTGTCTCCTCGGTCGCACCAACCACAGAGACGGTCTTCATGTTGCCCTCTGGATCTCTCAGCATCATCGTGCCCGATCCGATAGGGATCGACTGCGACAGCGCGATCTGATTGCCGGAACGCCCCACCAGACGCCCGGAGTACCCCCAGACGGTCAGGTCGTGGCTGATCTGGACGACGTCGCCGCGGCTGGCAACCCACCCCTCGATGTCGGTTTCCCATGTCGTGCGCCGGCGATGCCAGACCTGGGAGGCGGCGATCAGATTGGCTTCGCGGCCGGCCATGTCCTTAACCGTGCACCCGTCCAGATCCAGCTGCAGGGGATTGTTCGTTGTCGCGGCGCCGGGCACCGCAACCCGCACCTCATCCATTTGATAGCCGTTTTCCTCGTTGGCAAAATTCAGGATGATTTCGTCGGGCGTGTCGCCATTGACGTAATCGATTCTGAACGATCCGGCCTTGATGTTGAACGGCCCGAACATCGCCGACACCGGCTGATTCGCAACATCCCACACCACACCTAGCTTGCCCGTCTGCCAGGTCGGCGAGGCGCGGCCAGCCCGGGCGATGGTCTGCAGCATCTGAGCGCAGCTGACTTTGCGGTCCAGCACGTAGTCGAACGTCAGCTGCTTGGCGTCACACCAGGCCGCCCATGCCTTGATCGCATCGATGTCGATCTGCGCATCCGCCATGCCGGCGCCATAGATACGCCCGCGGCCGGCCACGGTCTTGCCGCGCGCAAACCACAGGAACCACCAGGCCGGGTTGCGCGTCGTCGTCACGACCCACGCGGATCCGTTCCACGCTGGGCATTTGGCAAACGCCACGGCCGAGAACTCATCCACAATGCCGTTAAGCTGGCCCGAAGCCTTGATGCGCATCCCCACGCGTTGCTGGCCTTCGTAGCTGACCGCGCCAGGCGGCTGCATGCACTGGATCTGTGAGACCGTGATTTTATTGACGGAGACGTCGTTATCTTCGTCGGGCTCATTGCCCTCCATGTCCTCCGAGGTTTTGGTGAACTCGACCTCGTACTGACCTTCAGGAACATTCCAGGCCACGGTGCGATACATCGTCACCGGCCGATCATTTGCGGCAGACCCGCTTTCGGTGATCCAGTCAGCGCCGCCCACCAGACGGTATCTGGCCGTCCAGCTTGCCGTGCGATATCGCCCGTCGCCGTTGCCCTTGGTCAGAAAGGCCACAGCGGCCAGATTGATCACGATCCGCGTAGTGCGCTCCGGGGTCGTGCGCGAATTCACGACATATTGTTTGGCCTCGAAACCCTGCAGCGTGACGACGTTCTCAGCAAAGCCAGGCAAAGATCCGCTGGCGTCAGACTGCACGATCGACACGCCGCTGTAATTCAGCACTGGCGTCTGGCCGATTTTGAAATCTGAGAACTCGATCTCGCCGCCCTGCAGGCCGAAGTGGAATACCTGGTTGAAGTACTGATCCGCTCCGGCCCAGTCGGAATATGGAGTAGCCCCCAGATCGGGCACGACTTTGTGTCGCCCGAAGATCAGTGTCATCGGCTCCCAGGGGCGCAGACGGTTGCGACCACCAGATAGCTGATAGGTGGGGCTGGATCCGTATTTGCTGTCCGATCCAAGGTCAGGCGGCGCCGGCGGGGGCAACAGCGCGTTGATCAGCATGGAACCGCCGATCATGATGCCGGCAGATGCCAACGCCAGAGATGTGCCAGTCAAGCCAAAGCCAGAGTACAGGCCGGCAATGCCCGCCCCCGGAATCGTGATTGACGCCACCACGAGCGCGATCATCGCTACGGACCGCAACACCTTGCCGCCACCGCCGCCACCGTGCGCCATCGCATGAATCACGATCTGGTCACCCGTGCGCGGGATAAGGCGCTGCCACAGATGATGCGGGACCACGCAGCCGTTGTGCAGCACGCGAAACTCTGAGCGCGGCAGGGCAATGCCGTTACGTTCGACATACGCGCCCAGGGTTTCGCCCATCAAAAAGGCCGCAACGGTAAACGTGCGGCCTTCGGGCGTGAACGGGTGCGGCTGGACGACCAGCGGCGTTACTTCGTTGCGATCCACGAATAGAATCCTTCAAGCTGATAGGTCCAGCGCGTCATATCTCGCAGGCGCTGACAGACCACCATTCCAATCATGGAATCAGCGTGCAGCACCCACGTTTCCCCGCTGACGATTGCAGCCACGCCGCAATGAAAGAACCGCCCCCGCGCCACGAACAGCACCGGCTGGGCCTCAATGGGTGCATCCACGCGGCGGGCGTAGTTCCACTTCAGTTCGGCCAGCTGCTTGGCCTGGCCGCGCAGGCTTGTTTCGTGCGATGTCGGGATGTCGGGATAGATGCCCAGCACCTCGTTTGCCACGCGCTCGGCCAGATTCATGCAGTCGGCCACGCCAGGGATGTATGGCTCCCCGATATATCGATCAGACCAATGCGCCATCAGAACGCCCCTGGCGTCGTTTTCGGATCGTAGCGAACCGCCACGGCCGGCAGCATCAGCGTGTTCTGGAATCCCAGATCTGACGAGACCGTCTGGTTGTCGATCGCCATGCTCGTCATATCCAGGGTCATGTCGTACTCGAATACGTCCGGATCGGAGCGCAAGCATTGGATGATCCGGCACTTCGCGCCCTTGCCGCCCCGGCTGTATTCCAGCCATTGCGTAAGCTCCCGTCCAATGTTGTCCACCGACAGCGTGGCTTTGGGCACCTGCTCGGCCACGTCATCAGGCAGCGTGATCTGGAATGGGCAGGCGATGAACTCGTTTCCTCGAGCAACCACGTTCACCGTGTCATTGACCACGCGCACCGGGACTTCCAGATCGGGATGCGTGACTTCCAGCAGGACCAGAAACGGCTCATCGGCGGACGTGGCCAGGAGATTCCTGCGTCCGGCGGGGGTGTAGGTATTGGGCATGAAAAAACCGCCTCGCGGGCGATCGTTGAGTTGTGCGGGCTATCGGCCGAGGGTCTCGATCTGGCAGGTGGCCTGCCAAACAGTCCCCTGCGGTTCGCCCCACTTCCATTTGCCGGAAACGAGCCGGGCCTGGACGCTGTTGCCGGTCAGCGGCTCAATCCAGGTGAACCAGGCCGCCCCACCGCTCAGGTCGTCTTTGATCCAGGCATCCATGGATTGCTTGTCCGTGAGGCTCTTCACGATGACCGTGGCGTCCCTCGTGACGATGGGCATGGAGAACCGCGCGCGCTGCTTGGCGATGCCGCCGTCCATCTCGGTGCGCAGGACGCCGTAGTCGGCTTCCTCGCCGTAGCCGGCGACGACGAGCTTTGCATAGGTGGGCCATGTCGCCATCACAGCGCCCCTTTCAACTGCCGGGCGTACGGGCCGTTGCGCTGCAGGTCAGCGATCATGACCTCCACCACCATGCGCCCCATCGAGTCCATGCTTATCTTCGGCTGGCTGGCCGTCACCGGCTGACTGCTGTTGTTGATGACGTTCACCGTCACATCGCCAGATCCACCCCCGCCATGCGTTGACACCCCCAGACGTCCGTCCGGCCCACGCTTGAGCGGCATGATGGCCTCGGGGCCGGCTTCGCCGAAGATCCCGGCACCCTTGGCGAACTGGAAAAGTGTCGGACGGTCGTAAATTCCGCCCGAGTAGCGGGACAGATCTGGCGAGGTGTAAACGTTTCCCTTCGCGCTGTACTCGGGGCCGCCCAGAGAGCTGATCAACGAGCCGATTGGATCGCTGGACATATTGGCAGCCGTCTCAGCGCCAAACATGCGAAGCGCGCCACCCAAAGCCCCGGCCAGCGGCCCGGTAATGGACTGCTGAATAGCGATGCGCACCATGTCACTGATGATCGAATCGGCCAAGTCCTTGAAGGAGAGTTTGCCGGTGGTGACGAACGTGGTTAGGGCATCTTCCATGCCCCGGAAGGCGCCGTTGACCATGTTTCCGATAGAGGCGTAGACGTTTGCCGACTCATCGTGATAGTTGATCAGCGCATCTTTCGCGCCCAACAACCAGTCGCCTTGCTTCTCCTTCAGTCGGGCGTAGAAGTCCACCGCCATCTGCTCTTCGCGCTCCATCGCGGCCCTGAGCGCGGCTTCGTCTTGTTCGGACAGGCCAACGGAGGAGTTGCGCCGCTGTTCAAGCAAATCTTGATACTTGTCGCGGATTTCCTGCAGCGACTCATTGACCCGCCGCGCCCAGTTGCCCTGCCCCATGGCTTCGAGCTCGCGGTTGTATTTCGTCTGCGCGATGGTCAGGCGGTTCTCGATCAGATCGCCGATCTGACCGTACCGTTTTTCCACATCCGCCAACCGGGCCATGCCATCGGCGGAGCCCATCCAGTCCTCGATGCTGTCGTACAGGATCTTGCGTTTCGAGCCTTTGCCGGATTTGCTGCCGCCGGACGGCTTTACCGTAACAGGGGCAAGCTGCGGCGGATCGAACAAGGGCATGTCGAACGCATCGTTCAGCCCACGCAGAGCCTTGTCGCGCTCACGGCCGACCATGGACGACCAATAGGCCTGTTGCTGAATTAGCGACCGGAGGCGCTCTCCTTGGATCTTCTGCGCTTTCTCATCCGAGAGCGCATCATATCCTTGTAAGTACGGTTTTGATGCCTCGCTGATCGCCACGTTGCGCGACTTCTGTAGCTGCTCGATCTGCGCATTGACCTCGGCAAGCTGCTGCGCGGCGGTTTTGGCCGGATTCGTCAGACCATACTTCCCGAGCGCGTCAAAGAACCCGTCGGAATAGCGCATCCCAATGGCGAACTGATTTGCCAGGTTGACAACCTCTTCAGCCACATTCGCCAGCAGCCCGACGAACTCTTGAAAGGACCGTCGGGTTTCTTCCGACCCCAGGCTGGCGGTCAGAGAATTGATGTCTGATGTCAACCCATCAATCGAACCATCACCACCCGTCATCAGATCGCTGATCTGGTTTTGCAAGGCCTGCATCGCGCCGCCCAGCGTGTTCCGTGCCGCAGCAGCAGCGCCGCCGTAGGACGATTCCAGCGCCTCTATGACGATGCCCTGGGCTTCAGCAATGCGGCCAGTGTCCTCCAGCGCCTTGGCCATCTTCTTCTGATCGTCTGTGAACCGGAAGCCCTGACGCGACAGCGAAGCAAGGCCCTCGCTCGGAATGTCCAGCGCCCGCCCGACGGTCTCTGCGGCCTGGGTGACGCTCATGCCCATGCGGATCGACGTATCGATCACCGCCTGCATCGCACGCGGAAACATTTCATGCGCGATGTTCGAGTAGGACAGCAGTCGCGTCTGCGCTTGGTTGATCTCGCCCGCCGTGAAAGTGGACATGGCTGCCATGTCGGAGGCCATCGCGTTCAGCTCAGCCCGGGTGAAGCCAGCGGCCATTCCCGTGGACTTCAGCACGGCGGCCAGCTGCGCCTGCTCCATCTGCGCGTTCTTCGTCTCGCTGATGAATTTGCCGAAGATCGCGCCCAGCGACAGCGTGCCGCCGATGCCGGCGATTGCGCCAAGACTTCCTAGACCGCGCATCAAGGTGCCAAGGGACGAATTCGCCATGACCACCGCCTGACGCATCCTGTCGGTTTCTGCCTTGACCCTTGCTGCAGCCGCCCCGACGGCGGTCACGCCAGCCGCGCCAGCAGTCCCCGCCGACTTCAGCCGGTTCAGTGCTGCCTCGACAGCCGGGCCAGACTTGGCAAGGTCGTTCAGGTCCTCCTTGGCTTTACGGGCCTGAGAGCTATCAACCTCAAGGCCAAAGCTTACGATGTCATCTGCCATTTCTTGCGCCCAATAAAAAGGCCCTGCCTAAGCAGAGCCGGAAATAAGATGCCCGCCAAAACTTGGGGTTCTGGCGGGCGGGGTGGTATGTTACTGGTTCCTACACCTGTAACTTACCGGAGAAAGCTATGACTTCAATTGACGAAGCCGTTATCCCATTGTCGCAGCAAGGAATCAACGTCAACCCGTTGCGAAAGCTGCTCGCAACCTTGGTCGATGGGCAAGCCAAGCAGGCGCAGACCATCAAGCGCCTTGAAGCGAAGATTCAATCTTTGCAGCAATCGAAGTCACCCGACGAATAACCGCCGCCTCTCGCTCGGCAATCTCGTCATCAGACCCGATGAGATTGCCGTCCATATCGTATAGATCGCGGCGCGCTTCCTGGCTCAGTGTGTGAGCCAGGCCAACGATCAGCGCATCGGTTACTTGTTTCTGTGTGCTCTCTCTCATAATGACCTCGTTTCTCTGTAGCTGGTCGGAACCTCGACCAAGATGCCTGCGGGGACTTCAACCTGTCGCCCTTCCCTGCTCAGCCGCCGCGCCAGCGCAGTCAGCCCTGAAGGCGTGATGCGGACCTGTTCGCTCAGCCGTTCCTCGCCGGTGTGGATGTCCTGGATCGGCGTCTGCTTCAGGTACAGATACCCGGCCTTCACCTTATCGGCGTAGGCCAGCAGCGACTTGTGGCCTGCCCGTCGATAGCACCAGTCATTCATCAGCAGCCACTGCACGAACTTTCGTTCGGGGAAACGCAGTGTGTTCGCCGCCTCGCGGATGGTGATGCTGCCTTCGGCGCCTGCGATCCGGTCGTGGGCCTCAGCCTTCGGGGCCATTTCCTCGACCTTGGTTTCCAGCGCCATCACTTTCTCGCTGTAGCCCAGCAGAGCCTGCCGCAGCACAACCGGATCGTTCAACATTTCCATGGGGTCGCGCCGTTCGACCTGCTGTTCCAGTTCCTGCCAGCGGTCCACCAGCCGGGCCGTGAACTCGGGCGAGAGTTGCGCCACGACGATGATGCTGTCGCGCTTTCCCTGTTCGCCGGTGAAGACGTAGACAGCCGTTTTGCTATTCGGGCTAAGTGATTGATTATTCTTAACTTCCTCCATTGGAGGAAGAACAATCACGCCCGCTTTGCTCAAACGCTCAATGGTGCGCCGCACATTGTCATGCCGGGACTCGACCAGATCCGCGATTTCCTGGCTGGTCATGCTCATGGCGTTCATGTTGATGATGTTGCTCATGCCGCCACCCCGCCCAGTTCGTGAATCGACAACGCCGACCGGATCAGGCGCTTGAGTTGCAACAACGCCCGTTCTTTGTGCTGCGAGAAATCCCTCGCGTCATAGATGCGGATTTCCAGCACGTCGCCCACCATCTGCGCCGACATCGGTCGACCGCCGGCGAGCCTGTCCGCATGCTTTTCCGCGTCGCAAGCCAGATCATGGCCGAAAGCCTCAATCACGCGGTCCGCGCCATGGTAAGTAGCATTGCCGACCGCATAGCGGATGCAGCTTGAATAATCAATCTCGCGGACCTCCAGCCCTGGCAGTGCCGCCCTCTTTCGATACGCCGCGAAGACGGCTTGCAAGGCCGGCACAGCGGCGGACTGGAGCATCTTGCACAACCGCAGCGCGGCGCGATGCTTCAGCCAGTACACATGGGTGCACTCTCCCGTCCTCGGCCGGTAGATGGTGGTCAGGTACTGGACGCCTTGCGCCTGCTTTTTGTTCATCCAGAAGGAGTGGAACAGGACCAGCCGCCCCATGAGTTCCTTGTCATAGCCCAACCACAGCGCCAGTTCGTCGCTGCTGATTACCAGGACAGGGCGACGAGCGCCATTGTTCATGACTCGCGGCGCCGGGCCTTGAGGCTCCCATAGCAAGTTTTCTGCCACATCGTCACCGCAGGATTGCG
The DNA here is from genome assembly GCF_054457555.1 of Castellaniella sp. WN. Taxonomy (NCBI): domain Bacteria; kingdom Pseudomonadati; phylum Pseudomonadota; class Betaproteobacteria; order Burkholderiales; family Alcaligenaceae; genus Castellaniella; species Castellaniella sp. WN. The sequence continues at coordinate 594,709 of NZ_JBTKZC010000002.1, forward strand.
GATTCTCGATGGATGAGTTAAATTGACTCATATCAGTTTCCTTTTCTCATCAAGGGGTTACTGAACCAACGCATCAGAAGTTCCCGCTTCTGGTGCGTTTTCTTTTGCTGACTTCAATCCAGCCTCGATCAGGCACAGGATTTCGGCGTTCATGCTGCGGCGATTCAGGGCGGCGCGGGCTTTCAGCTCCTGGCGCAAGTTGCCTTCAGGAAACCGGACAATGAACTTGTCGCCGCGCTCTGACGGATATTTTTTCTCATCGGACATCACGCCACCTCTTCCTGTTTCAGCAGAGGCAGGACAGTCGCAGCCCATTTGATTTGCTGGATCGGAACGCCGGAGCCGTGTCGCTTGCCGGTGTCGTAGATCCGCGCAAATTCGCGCCCGGCGTCCAGCACTTCCCACACATCGCCACGCTTGGCCTGCATTCCGGCTTCGGCCAGCAAGAGATTCACCCGGCGGGCGGACGGAGCGCCTTCGAGCATCTTGCCCAATTCGGAGGCCGTGAAGTATTGGGCCTCCTGGTTCTCGGCAACCAAATGCGTGGCGCCGAACCCTTCCAGCAAATCGACGCCCGTCAGCTTGCGAACGTACTGATTGGCGCTGATAGCTGCCGCGTTCTTGTCCAGGCCCAGGGCGCGGGCCGAGCGGACGGCAGCCGGAGCGAGCTTGAAGGCCTCCATCGCCTGTTTCACAGGTTCGCCGCCGATCTGGTAGCCGCCGGTCTTGCGGATGGAGGGCAGGACTTCCTCGAATACCCAGCGCTCGAACTTCTCGGCCGACGGAAGCTGGCTGTTCACCACCAGGCGGAACAGGTCGGGTTCGCTGATGATGCGGGTTTCTTGTTTGCGGCCCAGGCTGTCCAGGATGGGGGTGTATTTCACACCCCCACGGCAATGTTGCCGGATGGCATTGCCAGGCTCTTCGTAGCCCAAAGCCTCGGCCACATCTTTGCCGACGAACCACGGGTCGCCGTCGATTTCAACGACCCGGACAGAGAAGTCGGGGGACTGGAACGGGATGATGTTCATATTGACCTCATGGAATAGTAGCGAATCGCCACAAATAAATGATAGCGATTCGACACATTCAATGCAAGATGAGTGATGGCGATTCGCTATGATTTATTTCTATGGCGATTCGCTACTACAATAGCCAACCACTATGGAGCAATGTCCATGTCCGACCAGAAAGAATTCCCATCCGATAAGGCCGACAAATTCGTCGTTCGCTTTCCAGACGGCATGCGCGACCAGATCAAGGCCGATGCCGAAAAGAATGATCGTTCCATGAATGCAGAAATAATCGAAAGGCTTAAGTCCCCCGACCCCGCCGCAGCGATGAATGTCATTACTCGTTTAGAAGCCAAATTAGGGATTTGTGAGGCTGAAAAACAAGATATAGAGGTGCGGCTTCTAGCGTTATCTCACTTCTTCATTGTTGCTTGCAACAAGTTGTTTGAAAATGGTATCCACCCGGATGATCTTGGTGTTCCTTACGACAGCCTTCTCAGTACCGTCACAAAGTTTGCTGCATCCTATCAGCCGAAGTCTGCTGCGGAATCGCACGTCTTAATCCTTAAAGCCGCAGAAACGATAAACGAGCTTCTGCGCGCATCCTCGAAGGAAGAGCTATCTCTAGACAATCTTCTTGGTATGTCTTTTACAGAGAACGTTGAACGAGAAACCCTCTTGCTGAACGACATCAAACAGGGCCTATCCGCTTTGTCGCGGTACGAAGACCTCCCTTCCAGCGTCCAAAAAAATAGCCGCCCGTAGGCGGCGGAATGCATCACTTGGCTATTCGTTTCCTGCAATCCAAGTATGAGTGATTAGAAAACTCCACAGCCGATTCTTCCCTGTTTTCTGGCCTGCTGAACTTTGGCATTTCATACGCCTGCATCACCAGCAACTGGACAATCTTGCTGTCTCCTGCCCCATCCATCGCTTCCGTGATCGGTAAACCGCTCTGCCGCATCCGCATGACGTTGCCAGCGATGTCAGCAACCACCCGACAAGGATCATCAACCATCGACTTCTTCGGCTTGTCGTCGCCAGCGTGCGCAAAACCGGTCAGGCCCAGCAAGCAAACCAAAACAATCGCCCTCATGCCTATTCTCCGTATCAATTCGATACGCCCATCATAACCGTCACTCCCGTCGCATTTCCTCCAGCGCCGCCGCCTCCATCGTCCTGATGTCCTCAAAGAGCCGGTCGTATGCTTCACGATCCAGATCCATGCGGTCCATTTCGTGAAAGAGCACGTTGTAGTCCAGCCCTACCACGCCAGAGACGCCGACACGCCACTGCGACGAAAGCCGGGAGAACAGCGCCACTGCCTGCACGTTCTCCGGCCATAGCGGCACATCACGCGGATAGTCCGATGCAGCAATGCCGAAAGCGGCCGCTGCGCTCCCGCCGGGCTCTTTCCCGTACAGAAACGCGGCGACCGCCTTCAGTTTCCCCGACGGGCCCCGGCCAGCTCCCGCAGGTAGACGGTCAGGAACTCGGACGCCGCGCCGGGGTAGTTGTCCAACAGGACGGCCAGCGTTTCATCGGAGTATTCGACATCCTTGTCCTGCCAGCCGACCAGAACCTCTTGGACGGCATCCAGGTCGAACTTGTGGGCGGTCAGAAAGGCTTCGCGCTCGGCAGCAGTCTTGTGCCGAAACTCGCAGTCGATGTCGAAGGGCTTGCCGTCTCCGGGAGGCTGGATCGTGACCTTGGCCCGGAAGGTGGGGTTCGGCGTCAGTTTGATAGCCATGAATCCCCCTTACAGCGGCTTGTAGCGCATGAAATCCGGCGCGGCCATGGTCAACACCAGCGCGTTCGTCATGATCTGGCCCTGGGTCAAGGACGGCTGCTTGTCGAAGCCCACATACATCATGTAGACGATCTCGGCGCCGCCTGCCAGAACCAACTTGATGGGCTGGGGCTTGAGCGAGGCATCAGCGGCCACCAGGGCAGCGAAGATGGCCGTGTCGCCACCTTCGTCTGTCAACTGCATGGACAGGCTCTTGGCGTTTTTCACGGTCGGGATCTGCCGCTGGATCCGTTCGGCCAGGTACTGGAACTGGTAGAACTGCTGATCACCGCCGTTCATCGCCGGCTGAGTGATCTTCGGGATTTCCAGCCAGGTCGTGACCTTCTTGGCCTTGGCGGTATTGGTCGCCGCCGGGAAGTTGGTGGTGTTGGTGGTGTCGAACCCGCCCAGATCGAAGGCGTCGGTGGTCGATCCTTCAACCCGCAGAATCATGCCGTCCAGTTGCGCCCAGGGCGACGTCATGGCGATGTAATCGCCATCGGTGTAGCCGTGAGCGACAGCGCTGGCGACGGCAGGGTTGGCGTTGGTGATTGCAGTGATGCTGACTTCGGTCGCCAGCGCCGAACCCAGGTACAGGCGGGCGCCGTCGGGGAGGGTTTCTCCAGCCATGATGTAGCTCCAAAAAAGAAAAGCCGCACATGGCGGCACAGATAAAAACCCGGCGCGGGGCCGGGTCAGTGGATGGTGTGATGCTGCCGCTCTCGCTCAAGCTGAGCGGCTGCGACTTCTGGTGTGGTTTCGTCTGACATCATGCGGCTGAAAACATCTTCCATACCGAAACCGTTGATTGCTCGAAACTGTCTGCTGGCATTGCTCATGGCGCCAACCACGAGCACCTGTATCTGCGCACACGCCTTGCGAAGATGCGGATAGTCGCCGGCCCAGTCCAGGGCAAAGCCGTCAGGTTCTATGCTGTGTCCCAGAGTCTGCCCTAGCCTGTCGCTGAAGTCAGAGAAGATCAGGAACATCGTGCCAATCGACAGGGTCTCGCCGTCCACCGGAGCGCCGTTTTCTTTTGCTGCGCTTCGTAGCAGGTCAGAAATGCATCCGGGTGACATGCTCTTGCCATCTGCCAGAATCGCAAGCGACAGAGCTTTGCACAGCGTTGCCACGGCGAATCCTTCCATCACGCGGCCCTCGGAAACACGAACCCAAGCTGTCCGCCACGACCTGACACAGCCATCATGCGGGCCTTGAAGTCCTGGTAATCAGCAGACGAGGCTGCAATGGCTGTCACCAGGGCGATCTGACGATCCAAGACGTCTTGCCCGCCGTTGGTCAGCCATTGGTGCATCTTTTCCGATTGGTGGCGACGCACCTTCAATTCGGCGTGAACGTCAGCGGGCAGGATGCAGCCATAGACCCAGAGATCCGTGATTTGCGCGTACTGCATCGGCGTGCCTGCGGCATGGCCCATGTAGCGCGTGTTCGTCATGCGGGCCAGCGCGTGGTAGTAGGACGGCGGAAAGCGCAATTCCCAAGCCGCCGCAGACTCCCGCAGGAACATCGGAAGCAGATTGACGCTGCCCTCGGCGCGGATGCCATTGCGGATGATGGCGTCGATCTGCTCGTCGCACCAAACCGCGAAATCGTCACTGAGCCATTGGGCAAATCTGACAGCCAGCTTCGGATGAAGCCAAGTGCCACCGCCCACGCCTCGCTTGGTTCTCAAATGCGGGATATTCCCGTATTTGCGCCTGAACGCCGCCAAATACGACGCTGTCCCTGGAAGTCGAAGCCATTCGTTCGGGGCCTTCCCAAACCTTTCAGCCGCCTCGGTCGCATTAAACCAACCATCAGCCCGAAAGCTGTAGAGGTCGCCCTGAAAGTCGTACTTGATGATGTTGCTCATGCCGCTACTCCATGCCGCCTCAGTGAATAGGATTGCGCGACCAAAGCCGGAGGCGGTCCCGGCCCTTTCGGTAGCTAACCTAGGTCGCGCAAAAACAAAAGCCGCCCAACCGGACGGCCTGAAATTGATTGATGAACGGGTTACTGGACAGCCATATACCGGCAGTCCATCGGGATCGTGTAGGTGCTGGTGTCCTGCATGGCCGGTCGCTCACGCATGGGCGTCGCCACCATCACAGTGAACCCAGCAAAGGTCATTCGGGCCTTGGCCGGGTACAGCGCGGTGATCGCTGCGGTCAGCGCCTCCGCTGCGGTCGGGCCGGTGCCGGCAGGACAAACCACATTGACCTGGAACAGCCCTCGGTATTCGCTCAACTGCCCGGCCATGGTGTTGTCGACCGTGTCGGCCGGCAGCAGGGAGCAGCGCAGGTACGGTCCGGAGGCCGGCGGCTTGAACGCCACATTCTCGTAGGCCACGGGGATCGCGGGCGTCTGCGCGGCGGCCCAGTCGGCCAGCGTCTTCTCGAAGGCGGCGCGGATGATCGACTTCATTTCAGGCCTCGGACGTATTCACGGATGGCGTTGGGCAGGTTGGCGATGGTGATCCGCACCATGCCGGCCGGCGCCTTGGTGTGCGACCAGCCCTCATATTCGATGCGCCTGGCGTAGGCCAGCGCAGTGGTGATATAGAACTTCGGGCCGGCCTCCTGCCCCTTGATCGCCTGAGCGATCTTCGTCAGCGTGGCGCCGCCAGCCTTGTCGGTCGTGTCGGTCGGCCCGTTCTTGGGCATGCTGACGCCGAAGTCCCAGGACGACCGCAGGCGCCCTGTCAACACAGGGCTGTTCATCACCACGCCCTGGGCCGCCAGAATCAGCGCCTGGCGCACGGCCTTGTCGATGTTCCCATTGGCTTTCTCGACCAGACGGGACAGGTCTACAGCGCCGCTCACTTGCGTACCTGCACGATGTAGAGCACAGCGATTCCGGCAGGCGCGATGCGCTCAGCCCTCACCACGGCCCAGACTTCCTCCCCCACCATGATCTTGTCGCCCGTCGCGGGCTGCGGCATAGATCCGTTCTCAGCCTCGACAGACAGGTATACCTGCTGGTCGCCCGTCTGGATGAGCGTGCCGTCGATGTCGGCCTGTTTGTAGCCCAGCACAACGCCTGCCCCGGTCGTCTCGACATCAGGCTTTTCGACCATGCCGACACCGGGGATGTATTCCGGCTCGCCGCCAGGCTGAATCAACGTGACCGGGCCGCCCGCATCCAGGATGGCGGCATGGGCGCTCTCGGCGATCTGGGGGTAGTCGATGGCCATGTCAGTCCTTGTGCCCGGTGCTGTCCGGATCCGGCCGCCACGTCATGCGACGGGCCGGGATCGTCCGCTTGCCCAGCGCTATCGCCTTGATGACGCGGTGACGGCCATCGGCAATGCAGCCATTCCAGTCCAGCAAGATCGGGGCATCCAGATCAGCCTTCATGCACTTCTTTACGTGCCACGCGAGGCGAAACATATTGCTGCCCTGCCAAATCTCGCCCTGCAGGTCCAGCGCCGCCAGCGGGCAGTCGAACACCGGCAAATCCTTGGCGTCATCCAGCAGCTTGGCTACGCTGTAGCGGTTGCCGTAGCCGTCGTCGTAGTAGTCCTGCAGCGGGGCGATTCGGGCGAATTCGAGTCTCGGCGGTTTGGTCATGCATCGTCTCCAATCGGCCGCCCGGCGATTTCCACAACGGGCGGCCCAAGCGCCACATTGCCGAAGGTCACAACGGAAGTCACCGAATCGCCGTACTGGATCGGGTAAAGCTCAATCTTCACGACGCCAGGAAGCGGCTTGCCATCCGGGCCGGTCACTTTCGTGCCCTGCGCAGTGCCATCGCTCACGATGTGAATCTGCCCTCTGTCCATCACACCCTCTTCAACATAAACACGCCAGAGCGGGCATCCGCCCCGATTCCAGCCATCAGCGCATCAATGAGCGCAAAGCGCACCTGACCGCCGTTGACCGGATCGGCGTAGGCGGTCGTGATCGGCCCCACGGTCTGCTGCGTGATGGCGCGCGGATCGACGTCGGCAAAGAGCTTTCCCGCCCGCAGCGCCGCCTCGGTGGTCGCCGCTACCAAGTTCGGGTGCGGCGGGTCGATGTGCTGCCCTTGCGGGGCATAGCGCAGGCGAATGTACTGCGTGGCCTGGCGCAGCGCCGCTTCTTGCGCCGCCTCATCCGCCGGCCAGCCGGAGCGCCCCATGTCAGCGATGTAGGCTTCAGCTTGCGCGATGGTGATGTAGCTGTCGAACCCGTCAGCAGGCGCCACGATGAGAGCCATGTCTTACCCCTCGGTTTTCGGCTTGCGCCCCCGGCGCTTGGGCGCCTCCTGGGGCGTGATCGTGAGCGAGCGCAGTTCGTCCAAGCCCATGACCTCATCGAACTCGATGCCGCGCTCGGTCAGATCGGCGATCAGCAAGGTGCGCTCTTGCGCCTCGGGGATCTTGCCGTCAGCCTCGCGCTGGGCTGCCGCATCATCAGCCTGAACGACCGGATCAGCGGCTGCAATCGGTGCGCCTGGCCGCACACACTTGCCCAAGAACTCCTGAGGCTCGCCAGCGCGCATTTCGTCCCAGGTCCACTGACCATAGGCCGCCCGATTGAAATACGCCCGGCGGGTATCCACGGAAGGCAGAGACTCACCAGCCAGGGCAGACCAGGGCGCGGGCAGCGTGCCGATCACGGGCACGCCGACCAGCAGCGCATCGTGACCGACGTTGCTGTTGGCTGTCACGACCAGCCGGGCGCCGACCAAGGCGTCTTCCAAGGATTCGGCCTCGCAGCGCGGCAGCCCATAATCCTCATCAAAAAGAGGATGCGGACGGATGACCAGATTCGGATATTGGCCGGCCTGCTCGTGGCACCATGCCCGCAGCACATCCAGGCCCATGCCATGCGACATGTCCCCCGGCGTTTGCGGGCACAGCAGCGTGTAGCCCTTCGGATCGCCGCCCTCGGCCTTGATTTCCAACCCCAGCGCATCGAAGCGATCAGGCGGGCATTCAACTGCCGGGATGACGCCCAGGCCGTTCAGCGACACCTGCCAGTGACCGACCTTCCAGTCGTGAGCGTGGTTCGCGCGGCGCAGGTAACCGTAATCGATGATGTACACCGGCACGCCTGCGGCCCGGTATTCATTGAAAATCGTTTGGCCCTTGCCCTGCAGGCCGTAGATGGCGACCACATCAAAGTCCTCGACGCAGCCCACCCCCCAATCAGGCGCGGATCGCAACACCGCATTGTGGCCATTCACCAGGAGGCCATCCACAAAGGCCTGGCCTCCTGGGAAGGCGTCACGCGCGTAGACGCCCCACTTCATTACCGGCTCTTCACGACCACGCCGGCGAGTGACTTCTTATCGCTCACGGACTTGATCCAGTTCGCGCCGGTCCCCAGCGTTGCGTCGTTGGGGTTTGCGCCCTTGGTGGTGTCCCACTTGAAGCCCTTGACGCCGGCGTTGTAGGCGTATTCGCCCTGCAGGCGCACGACCAGGTTCTCCAGGCCGGTCACTTCGTCCAGCACCACGCGCTCGGACTCGCTGTTTTCCAGCACGATGCCTTGCGCGGTCAGTCCCAGCGTGTGGTAATCGCTGTAGGCCGTCGAGCCGGCGCCGCCGGTGACGATCAGTGCGTCCGAGTCGGTCACGATGACCGGGCGGTTGAGCGACAGGGGCGTTGCGGCCTGCACCACGATGCCGGACACGACATCGCCATTGCCGGAGCTGCCGATCTGGTGCTGCACCAGGTCAAACCAAACCTTGGAGTGCATGACCCACGCGACGATACCGCTGGAGGCATCACCGAACTTCGACAGACCGGTCACCAGGTCAGAGGTGGTCATGGTGCCGTTGGTGGCGACCGTGTGCGAGGTTTCGGCGTTGTTCACCAGCGAGGACCGGGCCGAGCGCAGGCCGGAATTCAGCATTTCCACCTGCATGGCCTTGCCGATCATGTTGCCCAGCAGCACCGAGAATGCCTCGGGCGTCATGTCCATGGCGATCTTGGCGAAGGCGTCATAGGTCTGGTTGACCGGCCCGATCTTACGGTTCAGCTTCACGCTGATGATCTCGTCCATCGCCAGCAGCAGGTCGGTGGCATTCGAGGTGGACGTGGTGTCGCGCCGGGTCACGAGATTGGCGATGTTCGTGAAGAACGATTCCTTCGCGTAGTCGCCGCGCCGGGAAACGGTGGTGAGCGCAATCGCGCCGCCCGCCGCGTTGAAGTAGTTGGAGGCCTGCATCAGCGTTTCCACGATGCCGCCGCGCAGCTCGTTCTGATAGACCTTGAAGTTGGATGCTTTGCCGATACTCATGATGATGGTGTCCTATAAAGGGATTAATTGCTGTAGTCGGCAGCGAGTTTGTCCTGCCATTTGGCCAGGCCGTTCTCGCTGATGAATTGCGCCTTTTCGGCGGCGCTCATCTCCGACGCCTTCTTCGTGACACCCTTGGTGCCCTTGTCGCCGGTCTGGCCGGCCCCCACGGCCCTGGGCCATAGGTGTGGTGCTGCTTCCTTCAGGGATTCCGCCCATTCGAGCGGAGACAGAGGGGTTTTGCCATCCTTGCCAAAGACGACCTCCTCGCCGTTCATCGCCACAGGCTCGCCGTCGTCGTTCAGCCTGAAGGTGCTTCGCGCCCGCAGAATGATGTCGTCGGTCGCCTCGGGCAATGCCCCGGCCTTGGTTGCGGCCTCGCGGATCGAATCGGACAGCACCTTCTCGCGGAATCGGTCGGCGAATGCCTGGGACTTGTCAGCCCGCTCCTTCTCCGTTTTCAGTTGCTTGTCCAGATCGGCGCGCAGCCGCTCGGTACGCTTGGCGAGCACGTCCTCGATCTTGCCTTCGGCAATGAGGCGCGTTTCCTCGTCTTCGCCGGCCTTCTTCAGCAGACCTTTGACCGCCTCGATGTCCAGGCCATCGAATTGGCCCTTGAGGCTGTCCAGTTCGGACTTTTGCGTCTTCAAGTTGCCCAGCAACTCCGAGTTCTTGGACTTCAGACCAGCAACAGCGGCGTCGATCGCGTCCTTGCCTTTGGCGGTGAGGGCGGTCTTCAGCGCGGCGGCTTTCTCTTCGTCCAGGTCCAGGCCAAGCGCGGCCAGATCGAGATCGTCAAACATGGTGGTGTATCCCCTTGGGATGGTGTGGGCGCCGGCTTGGCCGACAATGAAAAAGGCCCCGCCTAACGGAGCCTCAGAAAGCAGAAACCCGCCGAAGCGGGTCAGAAATCTATTTCTTATCTGGGTCCATCCATGATGGCAACTCTGTCCACCTGGTCCCCGGCAGCATGCCCATATACCCATCAGGGAGGCCTTCGCCTGTCACGTAGCCTTTGGAATACCTGCCTGCTCGCAGGCCGCCTGCAGCCACAAAACAAATCAGCGCGCCTTCGTTTGGCTCTTGCTGCGGATACGCATTCACTTGGCAATCTCCAACTCGGTCAACATCGGGACAATCAGCCCGCGCTTGTAGCACTCGGCGCAGACGTCCTTGTGAATCACTGTGCCGCGCGTTCGGCGGCCGTTGTGAACGGATGTGCCAGCCTCGATAGTCGCGGCGGCGCGGCCCCCACAGCGATTGCACTGCAGAAGACCATCCGGGCGATCCATGCGGCGGATCCTGCGGCGCGTCTTTTCCTTCTCATCGGGCGCGGCAGGCGGGACGATGTAGAGCATCGGGTCATTCTATCCCCGCCCGCTCGAAAGCAGCGTGATTTCTCGCCTGCAATTCATCCAGGCTCAACCATCGGCCCTTGTCATTCGCAAAGGCCTGAATATCCAGACCGCCACGGCGATACAGCGCGGCCCGCGTCTTGCCCAGCACGTCATCCTGAACGCTGGCCGGCTGGCCTTTCAGCCACTGGCTGTAACGCATGTTCGCGTCCACATAGCCATCAGCCGACGATTGCGTGCCAAAGAACTGCGTCTGGCCCTTGAGCATCCTGATGCCGGTCGATCGGCAATTCCAGTGTGCGCGCCCGGGGCCGCCCAGGTACGGCATTTTGTGGCCTACCGGGCGGTGTTCCTTGTCGTATGCGAGGCCAGACCTCAGGATGCAGATGCTTGACGTCCTCCCGTCCAGCGTCGAGGTCCAGATTTCATCACCCAGGATGTCGTCGTTTTCCTCGAAGAACGCCTCACGGGCCGATGCTGCCGTGTGGCTCAGCGCCGTGCGCACCAAGCTCTCAGCGCCGCGCCGGTCGATTTCCAGCAGCCCATCGGCGTACCCATTTGCCTTGGTGCCGCGAATCCGGCGCACGATCTCGCTGGTGGTCTCGCCCCCCAGGTAGCCGATGCGCACGGTGTCGCGGATGCGGGCCATGCGGGTGGCTTCGATGCCGTGTGCCCAATCCTTGAGCAATCGCCCCTGAAATGGTCGGCTCATGGCCGCCGCCCTCGCCTGCCCAGCAGTCACGCCCGCGAAATCGATCTCAGGCGCTGCGTGTTGGTAGAGCTTGTCCCACCAGACGGCCTCAATCGGCGCCAGGGCCTTCATGCTGGCGGCAATCCCGTCATGCACTTGGCTGTACGCCGCCGCATTCACCTCACGGACGGAGCGCAGCACGGATTCGATCTGATCCAACGTGGCGGATCCTGCCGGCAGCCGGTCCAGCGCCGCTGACAGTTTCTCAAACAGCGCGGCGTCGGCTCGATTGAGCAGTTGGATGATGCGCCGGATTTCTCCATTGCTGTAGTGCGTCAGGTCGATCTGGTGGCGGGTCAGCGCATCCAGGACGCCGCTCGGAAGGGATGCCATTACAAGGCTCCAAGCCCAGGCCCAGTAGCCTCCAGCTCCCCGCGCTCATCGTCGTAGGACCGGTCGGGCAGCTTGCCGGCGGTCAGGTACTGCCAGTAGGACCGCCAGGACACCCCCCCCGCAACGACAGCGGTCTGCAACTGCGCAAGAATCTGCGCATCCACCTGACCGGTCGTGAAGTCTGGCTTCACGGTGAAGCTGACCTCGCCCGGGTTCGCGCCCACCCATTCGGCGCAGTACTTCAGCGCCTGCTCGATACCCTCGGCCGCCGCCATGACAATCGAGTGCAGGGTCGCGTGCTGGTCATTCTGGCGGGCCTTCCTGGCCTCGCCGGACTCAGTGCCCTGCGCGTCCATAACCTTGGCGCCAGCCTCCAGGGCCGCGTTCTTCTGGTCAGCCATAGCCTGGCGCACAGCCTCGATGCCTGCGCCCTGGAATTCCAGGTAGCCGCACTTTCCTTCCCGGCCCAGATCCCATGCCGCAGACGGCCCGGTGACGGTCAGCGACTTCGATTCATCAATGCCGGACACCCACGGCTGCGGGTGGCTCGTCTGGTGCATGCTGCCGAAGTAGTCAGCTGAGAGTTGGTAGGACTTCAGCGCCGCGCGCGCCATGGTGAGCATCGGGATTTCATCCACCGCCGGCGTGTTGTCCGTCGAGCCACTGAAAACGATTGGGATATATCCCACGCCCGCGACAACCTCGCCGCGAGAATCGACACGCCCCAGCGTGCGCTCAGGCTCAATTACATTTTCGTCGCCGTCCATAACGACGCTCGAACACACCCCGTCACGCAGCCTAAAGACTCGGTATACAGTGATGGCGTCATGCGCAAATTCATCGGCCTTGGGGTCGGGCCGGGACTCAATCAGCACAGCCAGCACCAGATCGTCTCGCCCGGCCACGCTTGCGGTTTTCCAGTTGATCGCGGATTCTGGCCGGTACAGATCGATGTAGGGGCGCCCCTGATCGTCCACATTGACCAGCAGCGGAGAGCGGCCAAAGGCGATGGTCTGGCGGCAAACGCGCAAGAATAGCTGCGTGAGGCTAAATCCGTCGTTCGTGGCGGACGCTTCGATGCCGGCCAGTGCGCTTGGTAGCTCGACTTCCGGTTTCAGGCGCGAAACCAGCCCCATCATGGCACGCAGAGAATCGCCCACCCAGCCTTCGTACTGAGCGCGCGCGACATAGGCCCTGTACAGATAGGCGTTTTCCTTGTCCTGGCGCTCAGCCTCGACCATGCCGGATGTTTTCGGCAGGTTCGCGGGATCGGCCTTCACCGCCCGCTCACCATCGAGCGCCTGGTCGATCATGCGCCACAGCGGGGCATTCTTATCGTACTCAGGGTGTGTGGTGGTAACAGGCATCAGCCTAATCCTCGAATTTGGCGCAACTGCACGATGCTCTTCACAATCGGCCACTCACGATCCACGCAATACCCGATTGCGGTCGTGATGTGCTGGTATTGGTTTTTCTGGTCTTCCTGGAAGGCCGACCCATCTTTCAGTTGCACGGTCGCCAGGCCCTTATCGCACCACTTGGCAGTCACCGGATTCACGAACAGACTGATATGCCCGTCCGCCGTCTTGATCTTGGCCCGGACCGCGTTCTGCCGATCCTTAATGGCCGGGTGCGCTGGCTTGACCCGGCGCGTGTACGTCCAGCCATTGGCCTTCAGAACGCCCTCGATGTCGGTGTAGTCCGATGCGTGTCCGTGCTTTTCGCCCGCCTGCCCTGCCGGATCACCGTAGATCAGGACATGCCGGTTTTTGTGATCCTTGAACTTCTCGACGAACTCGACGGCTGACTGCTTCGATACCGCACTGGTCAGCACGATCTCATCGAGCAGATACAGGTCGTTATTGCCATCACCGCGCCGAACGCCAATAGCACTCGATAGCGGCGTGTAGTTCTGATCATGCATCCACATCAACTGCTCATGCGGCTCGATCCTGGCCGTCGTGTGGTTCGCCTTGCTGTAGTCCTCATAGATCCGACCGGTCGCGGTCTCGAAACTCGCCTCGAACTCCTGGCGGAACTGCTTGGCCGACATCGCCCGCTTCATCGCGGCGATCACATCGGTCGGCAGGATCTCCGCCGACTTCCAGTGAAACACCGCGAAGTCCGGGTTTTGCCCGGTCTCTGCGGCGCTGCACAGGTCGTAATAGTGGTTCAGGCCGTCGGGCACACCCAACAGCCAGCACCAGGCCCTGTATTCCGGGTCCAGCGGGTTGACCGTGTTCAGCGCCGGCAGGATGTTCGCTTCCCAAGCTGACGGCTTCACATCGGCGAATTCGTCGATGCCGCCACCCTTCCACGGGATGCCCTCGATGCGCTGCGGCTTGTCCAGGCCGATGACGTGGATCTCGCTGCCGTTGGGCATGAAAATGATGCGGTCAGACTCGCTCGGGCGCTTTGTGTGCAGCGCCGACAGCGTGAAGGCCTTCAGGTCATCCCAGAAAATCTTCTTGGCCTGATCGTGCGTAGGCGCTGCCGCGAAGTACGGCCCCGGCACGCGATTGGCCTGCTTCACCAGGAACCGCTTGAATCGCTCGGTCTTCCCGCTACGGCGCCCAGCGGGCACCAGCGGGAACCGAATGCCGCTCGGCACAGCCTGCACTAGAGCCAACTGGACCGCGTGATCAATCAGCGGATACCAGCGGGCAAGCTGGCGATCCAGAATCAAATTGCCGGTGCTCATGACGGCAGCTTTTCGATCAGGTCAGACAAGATCTTTTGCAAACCATCCTTCGGTGGCTCAGCATCGGCCCTGTCGCCGTAGACCTTCGGTTTGAGCTTCGACGCGATCCATTTTCTGGCATCCACCCGAAGCTTTGAGCGTGCGATCACATCATGGTCGGTACGCCGGTTGCCGTCCTCGTCCTCATAGCTATCGTTCAGGCCATCATCGGCGATGTCCAGAATCTCGTCTGCCAGGGCATCTGCTTGCGCTTCCCGCGCGCGCGCGTACTGGTCGCGGAAGGAGGCATGCAGACTCAACCACCTGAAAACGGTCGCCTTGTTCGGCATGTCCTCATCTCGGCATATCCGCCGCAGGCTTTCGCCTTCCGCCAGCCGCTCGCAGATCTGGTCTGCCGTCTTTAGCGTGTACCTTGATGGTCTGGCCATAACGCGCCTTCGAGACGCCTATGGCGCACTCCTTTGTGATGGAAATGAAAAGCCGCCCGAAGGCGGCCACTCAGAGACTAGAGGATTTCCGAAATACTCTTTCCTCTGGGTTTATCTGGCAAGGAAGACAATTCACTCCACTGCGCCCGACTATCGTAGGGGTCAATTACCCACGCGATGCCATCATCATCGAGCGCGTACAGCGTTCGGATCGCCCTGCCTTGCGGATCGGCCGACTGCGACGCAACCAACTGAACAATCTTCCTCTGCATACCGCCTCCCATGTAATAAGAAGCTACAGCATGCCACCTTCAAACGGCTTGGCCCAGTCGTAATAGCCCTACTTCCTCACACACTCCACCGTCTTTCCGTCGGTCGCGCAAGAATACTCACCGAGATCCACGGTGATCGACGGTGCCGGACGCAGCAGCATCCACGCGGCGACGGTCGGCCAGACTGCCAGGTGAACGCCGGCCGCCACGATGGCGATACCGATCAGGAAGTCTCGCATATCAGACCCCGAAAAGAACCGCGCCCCGCGAATCTCTCGACTCAGCGGGGCGCGAAACGAGGCTGCGACACCTCGGGAGGAGACAAGGTTGCGGCAACCTGGCGCCACCAGGTCAAAGGCTCTTTGTTTGCAGGCCCCAGGATCTAATCTGACCAGCCTGCCAGTACCGCATAATCTAACGCCAGGCGATCAACCCAGGCGGCCTGCAATGCAGGACTTGCGCCGCACCCACGAAGGGCCGGAAATGAAGAACCCGCCTCGATGGGCGGATACGTTTTCACAGGACGCAACTGTCCTGCCCGTATTGTCCCTTACAGTGTCCCAATAATCCAGCATTTCGGGAAACTTCATGTCCCAATAGGCGCCAGGCATACAGGGCGGCCCTGGTGGTTCCGCCGACTCGCTCCACGTGCCCAGTGTCGATCAAGTGATCCAGGACGCGCTTGACCCCCTTTCGCACGGCCTCCATCTGCCTGGGCGTCAGCGTCCGGCCGCCCGATGCCTCATGCACCAGCTGCGCCATCCGGAACGCCCTGCCCGGGTACGGCCGCATCAGGCCCAGGATTTCAGGCGCATACTTCATCTTCTTCAAACTCCTTGAAAATCTCGATCTTGAATTCGTCCAGGCAGGCCAGATACTGGTCCCTGGTGATCTTCAGGTCGTTCCTGGCGCGCTGCCGGCGAGTGTTGCCGACGCGGATCCAGACCGGCCGCATCTCGCCTTCGTGCATCTCCACGCTGCGCTCGTACTGGTCGAACCTGGAGCGCTGGGTGTATTCGTAGCGCAGGACGCAGCGCGTCAGGGTCGGCAGCCGATCGAAGATGGCCTGGACGCGCTCAGCCCGCTCGACGTTGAAGATGATCTTGGGCGGCACGTCGTCCGATTCAGACTCCCAGTCTGGGGCTTGCCAGCCGCGCTCAGCGGAATAGCAGCGTCTTGGCTCCCTGGGTTCCGGCGATTCGCCAGCCCAGCACCAGGCAATCCAGTTCTCGATCTCGGCTCGGACGAAAGACGGGTATTCCATCAGCGCCTCCACACGGGTGAATTCTCGTTCCCATTCCCCGCCCTGCCGGCGGTCGCCTGCATCTTGGGTTCCGCCAGCGCGGCGCGGTCCAGGTTGTGACGCATCATGGACAAAGGCTTGATCGTCAGTGGCCTGAACTCCGGTGGCGTCCGGCGGCCCACGACCGGCAAGGAATCCAGCCAGGCGCGGATGAATTCGGTTTGATCGCCCACGCATGCGCGGCCGGTCTCGACCTCGATGGCGTAGACCAGGGCGTCGATGCGGGTGAGCGACCCCTTATGTCCAGCCTTGCGCAACGCCTCCCTGGCGCGGGCGTGGATGTGGGATGCGCGAGACAGATAGGTGCTCATTGGACGTCCCCGATTTCGACCATGACGAACCCTTCTTTCTTCGCGTCCAGGCAGTCATCCAGCAGCACCGGCCGGAAGATCGAGTCATCCACACCCAGAGCGCGGGCGATGCCGTCCAGGCCGTGTTTGATGGCACCCAGCATGCCATCCAGGTCGCGGCGGATGCGGTTCGGCTTGGCGAATGTGATCTTGACCGGAGACCGATCCGAAAGGCTGACGGTGTTTGCGCCCAGGGCCTGCTTGGCCGCGTAGAATCCGGTGTGGCGTGCCGCCTCGATGTGCGGCTGGAAGCGGTGGTAGCTGCCGCGCCGATTGTTCGGGAATAGCATGGGATGCGGCCAGGGCAGCATGATGGTGATATGGTCCAGGGTCATGCGGTCCTCATGATATTTGCGGTGAATCGTTGCTGCTCGGCCTCCAGCCAAGCCCGGCGCTTTTGCGATGTTTCGGTCGGCGCGGCCTGGAACATCCGGCATATACGGTTGAATGTGGCGCTCTCGTAGCGGCCTGCCCGGCCGTCCTTTGCACAAGTGCCGTAGCCCTGCTTTGCCATAGCCGGCACTGCGCGCAGGTCGAAATGAATGCAGTCGACGCAGTTGACGTGATCAGTCACGGAACCCCCGGCGCTGCGGCTTTGCGGGGGCCTCGGGCGGCACCCAAGTGCAGTTCTCGAACCGCATCTGTTCGCCCAGGTAGGTCAGCGGCACCTTGCCGGTCTTGCCCTGGCGGTTCTTCATGACGAACAACTCAGCGAATCCCTTGTTGGGCGTGTCCGGGTTGTCCTGCTCTTCCCGGTACAGGCCCAGCAGGATGTCGCTGTCCTGTTCGATGGACCCCCCGTCTCTGAAGTCCGCCGGGATCGGCCGCTTGTTCGTGCGCTTCTCGACCTCACGGTTCAACTGGCTCAAGGCCAGGATTCCGACGTTCAGCGTCTTGGCGAGGATCTTCAGGCCCTTGGTGATGGCCTCGATCTGCAGGTACCGCTTTTCCTCGGTGCCGGTCATGAGTTGCAGATAGTCGACAACCAGCAGGTCCAAGCCGGATTTGCGCTTCACGGCCCGCGCCTTCGTGACAACCTGCAGCAGGGACAACCCGGGCTCGTCGTCGATGAACAGCGACACCTTTTCCAACTGCGTGACGGCATGGGTGATTCGATCCCATCCATCCCCGCGATTCAGGGCGTCACCAGCTCTTGCCAGGACCGTGGCAGAGACTTTTCCAACGCTGGCCACGGCCCGCTCGGTCACCTCAGACTCCGGCATTTCCATGGACAGGAACAGGACACTTTGCTCGGCCAGGGCGGCGTTCAAGGCGATAGTCTCCCCCAGGGCGGACTTGCCCATGCCCGGCCTCGCACCCAGGGTCACCAGGGCGCCACGCCGGATGCCGCCATTCAGGATCTCGTCCAGGTCGGTCAGGCCGGTGGAGATTCCGGGGTTCGGCCCTTGTCCGTGCACGCGATCTTCGAGCAACCCGACATACCGACCCAGCGCCTCCCGGATGCTGGCCGGCTCCCGGCGCGTCGTGGTTTCTGCCAGCTTGCCGAATTCCGCCTGGGCGGCGTCCAGCTTCTCAGCGGCCGGTAATGGTCCCTGGACGATCTCGTGGACCGTGTGAGCAGCCTTGAGCATGCCGCGCAGCAGGGCCTTCTCGCGCACGATGTCGGCATACCGCCCGATGTTTGCCGCGCTCGGCGTGTTGATCATCAAGTCGTTCAGATGACGAAGATCAGCCTCTTCACCAGCGGCCTTGAGCGAATCGAACACGGTCACCACATCGGCCGGCTTCTGCTGGGCGATCAGGCGCTGGATGTGGTCGAAAATGACCCCGTTGGCGTGAACGTAGAACCGGTCCCGGCTCAGGTCGCCGATGCGGTCAATTGCTTCGTTGTCCAGCAGCAGGCCGCCCAGGACAGCCTGTTCTGCATCTTTGCTTTGCGGTAGCGCCGCGAGCTCGTAGGGCGCGTTCATGCAATCTCCCGCAATGACGCCTGGGCTTGAATGCCCTGGGTTGACAGTTCGTACACCGGCCCATCATCGGTCTGCTTCGCATACCAGAGCCGGTAGTAGCCCTTCTCGACGTAGTTCAGGAAATGCTGTCTCCACCGGGCCTGCAGTCGATGCGCATGTTGTCCCGGCGGCAGAAATTCGCGCTTGAAAACATCCCAGGCGATCTGCACGAACTCCATGGGCAGGCCAGTGGACTCAACGTAGTCCAGCAGAGGTTGGTAGCCGCTGATGGGCTTTTCCCCGGCCTGCACGCACTGGTCGATGAAAGTTTTCAGTTGGATGCGGGGTTCACGTTTTGGTTTGGGCGGGCTTTCACCCCCTTGGGGGTTAGGGGGTGTTTTATCTTTTCTTTTCTTCTCTTCTCTAGGTAACGCATCACTAACGATGCCAGCGTTACCGCCATCGTTACCAATGGCGTTAGTTTTGTGGTTTGCAACTCTTTTCGCGGTCAATGCTCGGTTTTTTGCCGTCTTTCCGTTGTGCCGGTCAAAGTTCGGCAGCATCAAACCACCGTCATAGACATCCAGCCAGCCAACCGCCTCCATCGCCGCGCACAATCCAGTAACGCCGATCAAACGATCAAGTAACGCCGTGGTAACGCCGGGAGCGTTACCGTCTATTGTTTGCTGGTCGAACCATCGCCACACCCGCAGCAACTTCCCAACCGTCAAATCAGGATCGTCCCACCCCATGGCTACGGTGATCGCCAGCACCTCTGGTTTATCCAGTGTGCTGACCTCGAATTTGAGCCATTCGCCAGCCATTACGACGCCTCGACGAACGACTGGTAGCTGTCCATCGGATCGCCGCCAAGCATGCCCAACACTTCCCATGCCGCCGCGTACGGATCTTTGACAATGTCGCTTCCGGTGAAGTGGACTACCCGATACCCTTGCCGCGTAAAGAACCGATCTCTCGCCTTCTCGTACGACCGCTGCTCCTTGTTTCTGTCATGAAACTGATGCCCGTCAAGCTCCACCACTACCGGCAACGATTCCCTAGATTTGTCGTGCGCCCGTTGGCTCACAACAAAGTCAGCTCTATATTTCCCGATCTTCATCTGCTCGGAGATATAAACCCCAGGCGGAAGAATCCAGTCTTTTTCCTTTATGCCCCAATAGGGTTCCTGGTTGATCTCTTCATATTGATGCTCGGCGACGATAAGGAAGGCGCAATAAAACATTTGCTCAATCGGCGACTTCGTGTTTCCCTCAAGGAAGTGGAGCAAGGTATCCTCACGGAAACGCTGTTCCTCCATTTTTGCTTTGCGCTTGGCGGCCTTGCCAACGAACCTCACGACATCGTCGGACAGTTCCGCTGCCGCCATCTCATCAAGGTTGCTACCCATGTCGATTTCCTTTTCGACTCCTGCAAGATGCACGGCGGCAGGCGGGCAGGAAAACCGCTTTTCGGGAATGACCCTAGCCGTGTGCAAACTCATCAATCGTCCCCATGCACCATGCGCGCCAGCGGCACGATGGCTTTCAGATAGGCCGATTCCACGTAGGCCGGCCATTTGTTCTGGCGGATCAGCGTGGCGCGTGTGGCGTCCACGGACTCCCATTCGACCCTGGCGCGTTCCTGGCGTGTGTAAATGCCGCCCTGGTCATGCAGGACATGGCAGCCGACAACGCCGGGGCGACTGCAGCACAGCGGAAATGTCAGGGCATCCGATGTTTTCAGGCCCAGCCCTTTCCCCGCGTTTGCATGGGCGGCCTGGGAGAACCCCACGACCCCGCACCTGGCGCACGGCAAGCTGGCGACGGCCCGCCGGTGCTCGACGCTACGGAATGACCTTTCCGGCCTGCGAAAGGGCCTGATGACCGTGCCTTGCGACTCCGCGACACGTTGAGCCAGCCCGGGCCCGCGCTTTTTCGAGCCGCGCCCCATCGGCTTGGTCGCCTTCATCGGCGTCTTGCGCTGCATCGGCTTGCCGGCGGATTTGAAGGTGGAGTTCCAGAGGGTCATGCGACGGCCTCTTGCGCCTGGTCCATTTCTTCCAGATCGAACAGCGTGGGCATCGTGGCCTCAGCCTCGGCTGCCTTCAGGTAGTGGATCGAATCGAAAAAGTAGCCGGCATTCAGTTCGCTGCCCTGCCCGCGCCGACCGGCCTTGATAGCGCGATACGGAACGGTTCCCAGGCCACAAAACGGGTCATAGACCAATTCGCCCTTGTTGCTGTAGCGCTCGATCAGCCGGTCCACGATGTCGAACTGCAATGGGCATACGTGCATCTCGACGGCGCGCTTTTGCTGGTCTCCATTCAGGGTCAGCATGCGATTCACGTCATGCCAGACATCCGGGTGATTGCTGCCAGGCGCCAGGCTCATGAATTCGGATGGCAGCGCCGACATGGCTTCCAGTTCCTCGCCGATCTTGATGTGGAACTCATAGTCATAGACGTTCTGCAGGCTGTAGTCGGTAAAGAGCTTGGCAAGTTTGGCCGGCCCCAACTGGGCCATTTCTTGCGCCGTGATCTGCCGGTTGCCGCCGGATCGCCAGAACGCATGAGCGTCCACCTGCCAGCGGGCCCGGGTGTATTCCGTTTTGCTTTTGGCGACACGCACATCGGCATAGCCTTTGCTGCGGTCGGTCTGAGGCTTGCGAAACAGGATGATGTATTCGGGGCTGCCAACACCCATCTTCGTGCCGTCTTTGCACTGTTCGGACCAGCCCAGCCTGTAGGTCTGGTTGTTCTCGCGGACCACGTCGGTTACGACCGTCACCATGCCCATGTAGTCGAATCCATGCTTGCGGCCATGCATGATGGCTTCGCAGTGAAAGGGGCTGACGGTCGGCGCGCCGGCGCCGGTGACGTTGCCAAACAGGATCCTGTCCTTGACGTGGCAGGCGTAGATGCGACCGGGCCTCAAGATGCGCAACAGTTCCGGGGTCAGGTAATCCATCTGACCCCAGAAATGATCATTGTTTTCCGTGTGGCCGAAGTCGTTGTATGAAGGGCTGTATTCGTAGTGATTGGCGAACGGAATGCTGGTGACGATCAGATCGACATGGTTCTCTGGTTGGCGCTTTGCCTCGTCCACACAGTCGTTATTGGCGACCGTGAACAATTCGGAGGCGACCTCAATGCGCTCGACGCCGATTGAGCGGGCCAGCGCCTCTTGCATGGCCAGCTGGTTCAATCCGTATTTCTTGATGATTTCCGTCATCTTCTTCACCATAGAATCGTGCCGATGCCATTTCTCCATGAGCGTTTTCAGGATGTCTTGCTCGGCCTCGGAATAAATGATGTCCACCCGGCAGCGGTGGGCCTGGCCGAAACGCTGGACGCGGTGGACGGCCTGAATGAAATCGTTGAATTTGAAGCCGATGCCCAAGAAGATCTCCCGGTGGCAGTGGCGCTGGAAATTGCAGCCGCTGCCGGCGATCACGGGCTTTGTGGACAGGATGCGAAACACGCCATCACCGAACCCGATAATCCGGTCTTCACGTTCGTCCAGGTCTTGCGACCCCCAGACGCTGACAGCGTCCGGGATGGCCTTCTGGATGGCGTGGCGCTCGATTTCCAGGTCATGCCAGATGACAAAATGATCATCTGGAGATTCATTGACCAGATCGACGGCCTTTGCCACTCTGGCATCCAGGCTGTTTTTCTTTTCATGGGCGGCAGCCGATAGGCCCAGGGCGGTATCCGGTACCAGCAAACCCTGGCCCCATTTATCGGCGCCGGCCGTCGCGTAGTCTGTCGGCACCTCGTGAAACTGCACATCCAGTTCGGGCAGGTCATAGCCTTCATCGGAAAAGCCCAGATCGGAAGGCTTTTGGATGAACACGGCCCAGCTGGATACCCACAGCCAGAACTCTTGTTCCTTGTGCGGGTACAGCTGTAGGTTTCCGGCCTTGCTGGAATCGCGCTTGAAGAATCGAGTGAGCGCCTGACCAGAGTCCATCTGCCCCAGGAACGCCGCGTAGTGGATCAATTCCTTGTAGCGATTCGGGCTTGGCGTGGCGGTGTTGACCAACTTGAAGCGCACGCCGGCGAACAGCGGCAGGAACTCTTGATAGGTCTTGCTGCCGAAGCTGCGCAGCACCGACGCCTCATCCAGGCTGACCGCGGTGAATTGCGCGGGCGTCAGCTTGCCGTCTCGCACCGACTCGTAATTCGTGATGTAGAACTGATGATCCGGCGTGATTTCCGCATCGGTGCGGATGAATCGCAGATCGACGCCCAGCATCATGGCGTCCCGGATAAGTTCTTGACGGACGCCCAGCGGGCAGATGATCAGACCCGATCCGCCGACCTTGCCGATGATGATGCGCAACCACTCGCACTGCATGACGGACTTGCCCATACCAAACGATGCGAACAGGCCGCGATTGCCGCCCTTCACGGCCCACTTGACCAGCATCTTCTGGTGCGGAAATAGGCCGGTGAACAAGTCGTCGTCGGAGACGTCGAAGCCTTCAAACTTGGCGATCTTGATCTTGTGGCGCAGGAATTCAGCGTAAGGGATCATGCCGCCACCTCGCGCAACATCGCATCCTCGATGCCGTAATAGACGGTCATGCCCAGATCAAACGCGATCCGAAATTCCAGGCTCGCGCCCCGGCTGGTGGGCCAGCCAGGCAGCATCAGGATGCTGTCGCAATCCATCAGTGCAACGATGTCGCGGCGCATGCAGTCAGTCCATGCCGTTTCTGGATCAGGATTGATCTCGGCCGGATTGACGACATCGAAGCCGTCGGCGCGCAGCTTTTCGGCTGCTGCGTGAAAGGCGGGGAAATTCATGTCGGGTAGGCCAGTCATGGGGCCGGCAATGTAGATGGTCATGCACCCCTCCCCAGAGACGTAGGCGACCACCGAACACCCTTCTCGTTGCCGAACGCGTGCGCGAGGTCGATCAAGTCCGTCATCTGGCGAACGGTCATCTTGCTGGTGCGCTGGCCTAGCAGGACCATGCCGCCATCGATGCCCACCGCCATGCGCATTTCTCGCTTCAGGCCGGCCGTAAGGATGTCCTTTACTTCCTCGGGCGACACCTTGACCAGGGCGCCGTTGACGACGAAATCCACCTGCCGGCTGATGTCCGTCAGGATCGACCACAGGATGTCGTTCTGAGCCAATGTGCGGGTCTTCGCGCGAATCTCGCAGCGGTAGCCGTCAGGCGCTGTGGCGGCGAGATGAGCGGCGTTTCTGCGGGCCAGTGGGCTGGTGAGGTAGATGACCTGTTTGTCCATCACGCACCCGCCGCTTGCTTGAACAGTGCCAGGATGTCTGGCATTGCCTTGGTCAGCGCGGCCATAGCCTGCTTTTGCTTGGCCTCGGAATCCTGCAGGTAACGTTCGATCAGCCAGTAGATCGGCGCGGTGTCGCCCGTGGCGTCGATGAATCGCACCAGGTCGTCCACCGTGAACTTGCGCGGATCGCCTGGGTTATTTGCCAGCTTGCGCGACAACTCCGACGGGCTAGTATCCATATCGGCGGCAATTGTTTTCAGCGGGTTCCGGCTGGTGTATGCAGCTTCGCGGATGCAGTCCAATAAAGACCCGTGGCGCTCGGTCAGACCAGGAGTGAAGTCGATAGTTAGTTGGCTAGCGTCATGTAGCGGCACGATTGTTTCCTCTACTTTCCGATGGATTCGGGCGCAAAATTTTTTGCATGGACAGCGAACAGGGAAAACGAATGGACACCACCCGCACCGAAGATCTTCTGCGTGAAGCCCTGGCGATCTGCCAGCGAGTCACTGATTGCGTGGAAATCGATCAGGCACTGCTCCGCGCCGTCTTTATGCGTCTGGATGAAGAGGCCCAGGAAGCGGCTTACGAGGCCGACGACGACGGGCCCGCAGTTGGCTGCACGGTGCACTGATGTGATCACAGCCAGTCCTTGTCCTTGCTGCCGCTCGACAGGCCATGGATGTATCCAAGGACATAGCCACCGGCGAAGACCGCCAGTGCGATCAGCATGATGGTCAGATCAGACATTGGCGGGCTCCTTGGCGAGTTCGGGCCAGATCAGGGCCGCATCGTCGGGGCGCAGCTTGAAACGCGACACACCAGATGCGGCCTCAAGCGCCGCGCAATACCTAGCCGGAACGCGGCCAGTAGCCACCCAAGACTGGACTGTTTGATAGCGGTTCAGCCCCAATGTCTCAGCGGTCTTTGCCAAGCCACCCAGACGCTCAACGGCCTGCGATACGGAAGGATTTGTGCTCATGACTAGATTCTATACTAGAAATTCCAGTAATACTAGATATTCCTGCATTGTCGCCAGATTTTCTAGTGATTACATTCCGGGCATGGGCACAATTCATGACCGGATCAAACAGGCCAGACAGGCTAAGGGCCTGTCCATGGAAAAGATGGCTGACCTTCTGGGCCTCAAGGCATACCAGACGATTCAGCAATGGGAGAACGGCAAGACGGCGCCAAGCCGCAAGCGCTTGATGGATGTCGCCCGGGTTTTGGGGGTCACGCCAGAGCATTTATCCCTTGGCACCGAGCCGGATGAAAACCCGGACCACGCGCCCATCCGCCTAGTGGACGCCAAGGCATCGGCCGGTAGCGGTCAGATCGTCTTTTCCGATGACATCACCAAGATTCTGATGTTCCGCCGCGACTGGCTGGCGAAGAATGACGCCAAGCCGGATCAGACTATCGGCTTCGAGGTGGCCGGCGACTCCATGACTGACCTGCACATCATTGATGGATCCGTGGTGCTGGCCAATCGCCGGCGCACGGACCCCATATCGAAGCGTGTTTATGTCGTCTGGATCAATGGAGAGCTGTTCGTCAAACAGCTGATTCAGCGTGATGGCGCCTGGTGGGCCAGGTCGCACAACGCGGCCAAGTCGAGTGACTACCCTGACATCCTGATTGAAGACCCGGCGGCCAGGATCGTGGGCCGCGCCTTCTGGTGCGGCTTCGGGCTGTAGGCTGGTGGTGTGGGGTTGGGGCGGGAAAATTGATGCGAAGGAGACCCGGTGGCTTGGTCAGAATACTTGGTGTTTGTTGATGAGAGCGGAGACCATAGCATGGATCCCATCAATCAAAACTACCCAATTTTTGTCCTGTCTCTCTGCATAATCAAACGACGGGACTACACCGACAACCTAGCGCCAAGGATAAAGTCGCTCAAGATCGATTACTTCGGTCACGATCTGGCGATTCTTCATGAGCATGACATCCTGCGAAAGAAGTCATGGTTCTCAAGGTTCGGCCCAAAAGAGCGCGAGGAATTGATGGCGCGTCTGGGGGAAATTATCGAAGAAACGCCATTCCATCTGATCGCGATCATCATCGACAAGGAAAGGCACAAGAAAAAATACGTAGCCCCACAGCACCCTTATCATCTGGCCCTTCAATTGGCCCTGGAGCGCTTGGCCGGGTTTCTGCGAAGTCGAGGCGAACGGGACGCAACCGTCAACGTGGTGTGTGAGGCTAGAGGAAACAAGGAAGACAGCGCCCTGGAACTCGCATTCCGCCAAGTATGCGACGGCGAAAATTTCAAAGGCGAGAGGTACCCTTACTCAATCGTGATTGCTGACAAAAAATGCAACTCCGAAGGGCTTCAACTGGCTGACCTTATAGCGCGTCCCGTTGGTCTATCTCACCTTCGACCTGACCAAGAAAACAGGGCGTACGAGATACTGAAAGCCAAGTTTTGCGCGAACTATCACGGAAACTTTCATGGAATAGGAAGAAAGGTATTCCCCTAGAAAGTCGAAGGGCCCCAAGGTAGTCCCAGGAGCCCAGCGCCGGTCGCGTAGTCGCAACCCACTTGCCATCATTCTATAGGCAGCCCACCCTAACATCAAGCACTTTTACATTCCAGCGTCAAGCAGCCAAATGTAATCGCCCAGCCCTCCCCGGAGGGCTTTTTCATGCCTGGGCGCACCACCCCACCCCCCAGCACCCCCAGCCGCCTAGAGCGGCCTTTTTGCGCCCCCCCCTCTCCCTGACCCTGATCTGAGCCCGGCCAGGCCCGGTTCTCCCCCCGCCCCAGAGCCGGATCAGACCGGCATGCGCGCCGCCCTCGGGCGGCTTTTTTGTGGGCGGTCGAATCATGACTATCAGCATCTGATTTCCGATAGATATTTTTGTCGAATCGAATTACTAGTTTTTCTTGCATACTGGATTTTCTTGTATTACTATCTCTCCAACGCATCACGAAACGCCTAGGCCACAGGGCCAGCGACAGGGATGCAGCAAGACCCCGCTCTTTTACAACTTGGAAGGGATAAACAGGCCAGGCCGCGCAAGCGGGACAAGCCCAGGACCCAATCGCCTACTCCTGAATGACAAGATCAGGCGCTATCGACCCGCACAGTACGCCAGGGAGGCTACAGGCTGCGCGGGGCGATTGATCGACATACCCGCTACCTGGAGCCTGCTCAGCAGGGAGTAGCCAGGGGCGGGATGTCCGGAGTCATCCGAGGCCGCACTCAACCGAGTGCTGCGCCGGATGACAAGGAGAACGAGATGGACGGAGAACAACTCAGAAAGTTCGCTCAACGCTGGAATTGCTGCTTGGAGACAGCCGCGTACTACTTCGATCTGCGCGCCGAGGGCTGCACTGTCGAGGCAGCACTGGCCTGGTGCGGTCTACTCATCAAGGAGCCAGCATGACCACTGAAACCGTGCTGGCGCCCATAGCCTGGCTGCGCGGCGACCAATTGCGCAAGTTGGGCAAGCCCCACAGCGATAGTCCTCTGAACGAGAAGACAGACCTCATGATGCTGCGCGCGGCCGGCACTGCGGAGACGGCCAAGAAGTACGGCCACGAGGTTTCCGTCATCACCACCGACCAAGCCGAAGCCTGCGCCAATGCCAGGGTGCGCGAGGCGCTGGAACAGGCGGCGAAGGTCGCCATGAACGCCCCGATCACCGCAGACATGCTTGATAGCGGTGATGCCAAGGCTGTCTGTTTCCACGCCTCGACGCGGATATTGATGCTGCGTCGATAAATCAACGCCTGCACGGCCGGAATCTGAGCAGTAGCCGGGTCCGGGCCGCACCCGGTTGGGTCAAGTCGAGAAGAATTCTGGGCGGCTTGCCGGTTTCTGCAACGGAATCAAACGTGGAGCGAACCGGACAGTGAGCGGGAACTGCGAAAAGCCCGACGCGTGGAGCACGTAATGCGACTGACGGAGCGCTGAAGACACGAGCGCCGCCTGGGTGGGATGCCCAGGGCCATCAAGAGCGGCGGTTGGTGGCGCGGATGTTGAAAGGGCTGCGCATTAAACGGGCGTATTGGGCTACCCGGCCAGCCGCCATCCTTGAAGGTTTGTACGGCGTCACCCCGTCCGCCAGAAAACCGGGGCCTGCAAATAAGGAGAGCGCCATGGGCGGCGATGCATCGTAGCGGCGTGATCCGCTGAGCCCCTGAGCATACGGGCGCAGAGAGCCGGGCGACATCGGCATGGGATCAGAGCTGCCTGACGGTTGAGGAGCACCCACCCTCGATAACCGGATGACGGCACCACGCGACGACATGGGAATACGCGAGCATGGGGCAGACAGCCCGCGCGCACATTGCCCGACCCCACGGCGAGCGGGGCATCCTGGAAGCAAGGCCAGGACCATCACATAGCGACAACGCCCAGCGCCTCTGCTTTTGTACGCGCTGGCTTTCAAATCGAAGCAGATGCCGGTATGCCGGAGCAGCTATAGGCGAGACGTGGCCTGGCTGAACAACTCCGGCCGCTGCGGTGCAGCTTCGCGCATGGTCCCGGCGGCACGGGCCGACCCCCCTTCATCAGACCTTCAGCAAGCGGCGCTGCGCAGCCGGCTTCGTGCTACTTGCCGAGGGCCTGACACCTGAACCCGCCAATACCGCCCGTGTGCACACGGACGTGACGGCGGCGGACGCAAGCTGACCCTCGACCTTTTTTGGAGACTGACATGAGCGCAGTGGATTCGCTTTTCATGTGGCTGGCGGCTGTCTCATTTGCTGCCGCTGGCGACGCGCTGTGGGTGAGCAGGATCCGCCCTGCCCTGGCGCCCCGCTTCGGCTGGCGCGACCTGGACCCCGACGAATTGATCCCGGCGAAGGCCTGGATCGGCGCCCTGGCGGTGCTGGCCCTGTTTTTCGTCTTCGTGCCGTTCGTCGGCGCGGCTGCGGGGTACTGACATGATCCTCGACACCCACATCCAGGGCATCCCCTGCCGCGTCCGGCTGACATATCACCGCAAAGAGGACAGCCCGGTTCTGAACGGCCCGATCGACTGGGCTGACCCGGGGTCACCCGAGGAAGTTGATTTTTCGGTGCTGGACATGCAGGACAAACCCGCACCGCACATCGAGCGCGAGATGCTGCCCGAGGACCGGGCGGCAATCGAACAGGAATTGATCGCAGCGATTCACGTCGAGGCCGAGCAGGCCCGCGCTGACGCCGCCGAGCTGGCATTTAACGAATGGGGAGCATACGCGTGAACACTGAAACCATTGAAGTCGAGGTCCTGGACCCTGAAAAACCCATCGCGGCCTACAACCCGATCCGGGCTGGCATCCAGGCCATGCAGGATAAGTACGGCAAGACCGTATTTTCCGTGGCCACCACGAAGGATATGGAAGCCACAAAGGCCGCCCGCGCCGAGGTCCGCGAGGTCCGCTACAACGTCGAGAAAATCAGGAAGGCACTGAAGGCCCCTGCCCTGGCTTACAGCAAGCGAATCGACGACGAGGCCAAGGAATACACTGAGGCCATCATGGCCATCGAGGCCCCCATCGACGAGCTGATCAAAGCCGAGGAACGCCGCAAAGCCGAGGAAAAGGCGGAGCGTGAGCGCATCGAAGCAGAGCGCCAGCAACAGGTGCAAGGCGCTATTGATGCCATCAAGGACGGGGCTGTCTCCCACGCCGGGTGCTCGTCGCAGCAGTTGGCGGCTGCGATTGATGTCTACGAGTCGGTGGAAATCACCCTGGAACGATTCGGCGACCGTGCCGGCGAGGCAGCAATTGCGAAACAGCAGACGCTGACCAAGCTGCAAGACATGCGCGCCGCCGTCCTGGCGCAGGAAGCCGAAGCCAAGCGGCTGGCAGATGAGCGCGAGGCCCTGGACCAACAGCGCCGCGAACAGGAAGAGCGCGAAGCGCAGGCCCGCGCCAAGGCCGCAGCCGAAGAGGTCGAACGCAAAGCCGCAATCGAGCGCCAGCAGGCTGAAATGAAAGCCCAGCAGGATGAAATTGACCGGCAGCGCCGCGAGATCGAGGAAGCCAAGGCGGCAGCCGCAAAAGCCGAACAGGACCGGCTAGACACCATCGCTGCCGAAGAACAAGCCAAGCGTGACGCGGCAGCCAAGGCCGCCCAGGACAAGGCAGATGCTGAGGCCGCCGCCGCAAAGAGGAAGGCCGACGAAGAAGCCGCAGAAGCCGCCCGTCGTGAGCGCGTGCAGTTTGAGCAGAACGGGCCGGGCGCTCAGGCGATCATCGGAACCCTGGCCCAGCACTATCGCGTCCACGAATCCAGTGTCATCAAATGGCTGCTGGCAATAGACCTGGACGCGGCCAGCAAGGAACTCCTGAAGGAATTCGCATGAACGCAATCGTAGAGGCTCCGCGTACACAGATCATGTCTGCTGACCAGATGCGCGAACGGATCAATGCCGTGCAAAAGGTCATGCAAGCCGTGATGAAGGAAGACACACACTACGGCAAAATCCCCGGCACTCAGAAGCCGACGCTCTACAAGGCCGGGTCCGAGGTACTGCTGACCACGTTTCATATGGGCACCAGAATCGAGGTCGAGGATTTGTCCAAAGCTGATGAAATCCGCTATCGCGTGAAAGTGATCGGGTTTCACCAGCCGACAGGCACCGATGTTGGTGAGGGTGTGGGCGAGTGCTCCACGGGCGAGGAAAAATACAAGTGGCGCACAGCCATCTGCGAGGAAGAATTCGACGCATTCCCCGAGTCTCGCAAGCGCATCAAATTCCAGAAGTCATGGAATCGCACTAGCCGCCGCCACGACATCCTGCAAATTCAGCAGGTGCGCACCGAGCCAGCCGATCTGGCCAACACCGTCCTCAAGATGGCAAAGAAGCGGGCACAGATCGATTTCACGCTCACTGCCCTAGGGGCATCTGACATTTTCACCCAGGACATCGAGGATCTTCCCGATGAACTGCGCGGTGCAGCCGTGGACAGCGAAGGCAACCCGGCTCCGGCCGGCAGTCCCGTTGAACACCCAGCCATGAAGGAGGCCAAGACCGTGCAGGACCTGGCCAAGATCATGAACACGCTGAAGGCTGACGAGCGCAAGAAGTTCCTGCCCTACTTTCAGGTCCGCAAGGCCGAACTGGAGGCCGCCAATGAGCAACCAGGGAAGTGAAGAATGGTTCCACGCTCGGCTTGGTCGGGCAACGGCGAGCAACTTTGCCGATGTGCTGGCCAAAGGACCCAAGGGCGGCGAATCGCTGGGGCGCCAGAAGCTAAAGCGCGTCCTGGCCCTGGAGCGCATCACGGGGACGCGCGAGGAGGGATTCTCAAGCGCTGATACGCGACGAGGGCAAGAGCAGGAGCCGTTCGCCCGTATCGCGTATATCGCCCGCACTGGGCGCAATGTCATCGAATCGGATTTCATCCCGCATCCAACCATGATGGCCGGCGCAAGTCCTGACGGCCTGATTGAGGTCGACGGGTTATTCGAGGCCAAACGCCAGGTGCGCGAGATCCACATTGAGGTGCTGCTGTCAGGGGAAATCCCGAGTCAGTATGTCCCGCAGGTGCAAGGGAATCTATGGATCGCCAAGCGCAATTGGTGCGATTTCGTGTCCTACAACGAAACCCTGCCGGAACCCTTAAATCTCGTCATCGTGCGTGTCATGCGAGACGAGGGGTACATCAAAAACCTGGAAATCGCCGTCGCTCAGTTCCTGATCGAGGTCGATGAAATGGTCAAACTCATACAGAAAAAGGCGGCGTAATGGCAAGCGTGAATAAGGTTGTTTTGATCGGCAATTTGGGGAGAGACCCTGAAGTTCGATATTCCGCTGATGGTGCGGCAGTCTGCAATATCTCGATTGCCACTACCGAATCATGGAAGGACAAAAATACCGGCGAGCGAAAAGAGATCACCGAATGGCATCGTGTCGTGTTCTATAACCGGCTCGCCGAGATCGCGGGCGAATACCTGAAAAAGGGCCGTTCTGTTTACGTCGAAGGGCGCCTCAAAACCCGTAAGTGGCAGGACAAGGAGACCGGCGCCGACCGGTACAGCACCGAAATCGTCGCGGACCAGATGCAGATGCTGGGCGGGCGGGATGAGGATGGCGGGCAACGGGAAGCGCCGCAAAGGACGGCCCCACAGCGCCAGGCCCCAACACAGGCCCGGCAGAGCATGGCTCAGCAGGCACCAGCGGGAGATCCTGCGTGGGATGACGGGTCAGATATTCCGTTCTAGTTCCCGGCCCGATGTTGCTGGGTAAATTCGCTCCATTCCTGGGCGACGGCAGAAACTCGATCCTCAAGTTCTGTCAGCCTATCCCTAACTGCATCGTCGTAGATATCGGGACTGGTTTCAAGAAATGAATCCAGGCTCGCGCACGCATCACCGAATTTCCTAGACAGTGCGCTGAGTTTTTCCAGCCGCTCTTTGTTGTTCATTCAAAAAACCCTCCCCGCGCCACCACGGCGCCCACAAATCATACCCCCAACCCCGCGCACCCAGGCCATCGGCCTCGGATAGTCGCGCCTATACCAAATCAACGGGCACTCAAAAGCCAGCAGCGGCCCCCCATTCCTGCGCTGTCTGGCTGCCCACCCTATTGGAGATTGAAGATGACAGCTACCGAACGCGCCGCGAAGGCACTGGCCTCCCCCGCAGAGTTTTGCGCCCTGATGGCCCGAGCCAGGGAATTCAAGTTTCCCGGCTGGTGGGACGGTAGTGCATTCCGAAGCCATCCCGTAGGCATCATCAGCGGAACGATCAAGATGACGAACTTCTGGCACGTCAACCATACGTGCAGGATCGAGATCACCGATGGCGACGGCTGGAACAGATCTGTGTGTCAGGACTCGCGCGCGTACGGAGACCCGCACCCGAGGCCGGTCAGCGGTCGGGAGATTGTCGTGTGGGACAACGGCAGCTGGGCGAGCGCCGGAACCCAGGCCGCGCTTGAGCCCAAAGTCCTTGAGATCCTGTCTGCCCTGGCCCTCCATGTCGAGCAGGCAGAAGAGGCGGAACGGGCGGAAGAGGCTGAACGCAAGGCGCTGGACGTCCAGGCACGCCGCGAGGCTGAACAGATCGCGATTGCCAAGGCCCTTTCCTCTGCCGACGCCATGCTTGCAGCCAGGGAGCGGTCATGAGCACACAGCACCAGGACCTTGACGCATGGGAATGCCCCGAGTGCGGCGGCGCGCAGCTTAGTCAGAAATCCCCGGAAACCCGCACCAGTGCTTACGGTACCGGTGGCGCCCGCCGGGCTGCCGCCGCCAAAGCCGAGGGGAAATCATGAGCAAGCGCAGCAAGGAAAAGCGCCAGAAACCGGGGCGCGACATCCCCTATCCGGGCCAATCACGATGACCCGCGCCGATCACATCATGATTGCCCGCGTCTACCTGCGTGAGGCCAGAGCGCGGCGACAGCCACATCAACGCAGTTTTAGATTCCTGCTGCTGCAATGGGCGGCGAATCGTCGATTGCTGGCCGCTCATGCAGCAACGGAGCCGAAGCAGAGGGAGCTATTCGCATGACCATCAACACCGAAACCATCCGAGACGCCGCCGAAGTGTTGGACACCCTGACCAGCACTCTGGCTGTCGATCATCCGCTGCGCACACAGGCCGCAGCCAGGGCAAAGGAACGTGTTAGCCAACTCTATGCGGCTGCGAATGAAATGGGCCGGCTGCGAGCCGCGCTGCTCTGGACAGCCGGAGCCCTCCAAGTTTGCTGCCACGCCCGACACGTCATCCGCGAGAGCGATCAGATCACGTGCGAAAAGGAAACCCGCACGATCAAGCAGATCCTCGACCAAGCGGATGCGGCCCTGGGAGATCCATCATGACCATCAATACACAGAAGCTGCGCGATCTCGTGACCTTCGATTTCGAGCTGCCCGTCAGCGTAAGGGATGCCGTAGACGATGCGTGTGACCACATCGACGCCCAGACAGCAGAGATAGCACGGCTGCGGGATGCCTTGCTTCGCCTCGAAAGGGGTTTTCAGGCAGGCCGCGACAACGCCGACGAAATGTTTAGGGGATCCGGCAACGTTTATCACGACGGCCGCAGGGTTGCATACGACCAAGCCGCTGCCGATGTCCGCGCCGCTCTATCAGGAGAATCCAAATGCTGATGACCGAAGAACACTACGACCTGATGACGGCGTTCGAGCGCTGCCATTCCGGACGCTTCGACCGGGAAGAAAAATCACTGTGGCAGAAAGGCGCGATCTACCAGGACGGGCACGTGAACGAATTGTTCCTGGCATACCGACGTGGGTACGCATACTCCCAGGCCGACACTCGCAGCGACATCCAGAACCTCGAAGCGTCACGCGACGGATATCGAGACGATGCCCGCATGCTGCATGCCGCGCTGACCTGTGTGTTGAACGACCTGAAAGACCGTGCCGAAGACGGCGTGATGGATATCAGCCAGGGCGTACTTGTCATTGCCGAGACAGCTCTGGAACGGACGAACGCCTTAGAGGGGATCAGCCATGACTGACCGCTACGCTGACCTGCGGGCCGCGCTGGACGCGGGGCCGAAACCCGGAAAGTGGACATGGAAGCAGGTCGGCAGCTTCAACACGCCGGGCTGCGCGGTCATCTGGCCGGACACGAGCAAGGGAGGCATCCACTATCGTCGCCTGGATTCTGGCGGCGGCATGGAGCAGGTGGATGCTGGCTACATAGCCGCTGCCCACCCCGAAACCATCCGCGCCCTGCTGGCCGATTACGAACGGGTGCGCAATGCCCTGGAACTGTTCCTGGCACACAGCCCGGAGCCGGAATGCGCTATCTGGCGGCACGTGCATGACGTAGCCCGCGCCGCACTCACACAGGAGGGGCCATGATGAAAACCTACTGGAAACGCCTGCGCGCCCATCCCGGGGTGCCTATCGCAGCGGCTGGAACATTTTTCTTCCCGCTCGCCGGGCTTGGAAATAGCGATTGGATCGCCGGTGTCATCGCTGGATCTGCTGCGTCCGCCGCAGTCTGGGCAATTGTTCTTTGGACGGCACGAACGCAACCGATGCGCGAGGATGTTGGCGCACAGGAACAGGGAGGCAGCGATGGCAACCAAAATTGATGGACGCGCCGCATGGGTCGAGCATGCCATCGGCCGCGAGCTGACTGACTTCCAGCGCCGCGCCGTAGTGCTGCTGTGCAAATCAATGCGCTGCGGCCCCTACGACTTTTCGCGCACGTTTGAAAAGGCAGACTGGCAATACGGTCGCGGTGTGCGGTTCGTGGTGGACCACGGCCGCCTTGCCACATGGGATATGGCCGGCCTCACCACGCTGGTAATCGGCGCTCACGACGAGTGCATCCGCGTCGAGATTCGCCCGGTCAACTTCCGAAATGTCGCCATTTGTATGTGGCCGCGCCAGCGAGAAGGCGACATCAGCGAGCGCCACCCGACTATCGAGAGGGCCGTCCACTATTACAGAGGCACGGATCCGAAGGAGCAACCGCATGACAACCAAGACTAACATCACCCTGCCTCCGCTGCCCGGCGCACTCGTCGATGTCGAGACCGAGGCCCGCGCATACGCCCGCGCAGCAGTCGAAGCCGACCGGAAAGACCATGTTTGTGACGCCACGAAAATGGTGCCGAGCGACGAGGAAATCGTCGCTCTGTCGAGGCAAATGCTGGCAACCGCCCGCACTGACAACATGATCGCGTTCGCCCGCGCCCTACTTGCCCGCTACGGTCGGCCTGCCGCCCCTGTAGCGCAGGAGCCGGTGGGAGAGGTCTTCACGATGGAACCCCTGGACGGGTCCGGTGATGTTCGGTCGCACGCTCTGCTGAGCAAGTCGCTGCCTGCTGGCACGAAGCTGTATGCCGCCCAAATTGCCGCACAGGCCCAGCCCAGCGCCCAGGATCAGAAATGTCAGACCTGCGGCGGTCGCGGCTGGGTCGGCGGTCCGTCCTACTATGCGCCAGATGAGGGCGGCGAACCGTGCCCTGACTGCGCCCAGGATCGGGAGGATGCGGAGCGATACCGTTTTATCCGCCCAGGAGACGCAATGGTCTGGTGCAGCAGTGGAGATGATCTTCTTACTGGTCGCCAACTGGACGCCGCTATCGACGCCGCTCGCGCAGCGCAGGGGGAATAATCATGCGCAATATCTGCAAGCACTGCGGCGGCACCGGATGGCTCGGCCCGTATGAACAATGTCCGTGGCGCGACGGCACCGGTGGCAGCGCAGCGAAGGAGACCGGCGATGCCTGACTTACCCACAGCCACCGTGGATAACCTAGTGAAAAACCCTATGACAGATTTGCGACAGCGAGGACTGGCGCGGGTCGAGAAGACTTTGAGCGAGGACTGATCATGAGCACCAGGACCATCATCGAGATCAATCACGATCATCTGACGCCCAGCACGTGCGCGTCCTTGTGTTCGCTGGTCAGTCAGCTTGGGCTCTCAACAATCACGGGCGAACTCAACCGCTTGGAGGGCGAGCCGATCAACTGGAGCGCCGGCGTTCGGGTTCTGGGGCAGCGGCATCACTCGGAAACGCTGACGCTGGAGGTTAAGTGACAGATGAAATCGCCCGCATGATCGAGACGACGCGGAAAGAATGGAAATTGTAGGGAGGATGTATGCTGACCCCCGCCGATTTGGCCGCAAGGCTGAGCATCAGCAGGACAAAGGCGCGGCAACTGGCGGCGCCCGGGGGGCCGATCCCCTGCATTCGGATCGGCCGGCTGATCCGATTCGATGAGCGCGACATTGTGGAGTACGAGGAGTCATGTCGATCTACTACGATAAAAAGCGCCGTCGATATCGCTTTGAGTTCGACCGCGTTGTCCATGGAAACCGGGTCCGAGGCACGAAATTACTTCCGCAAACTTGGACTCAAGCCCAGGCCGACAAGTTCGACCGGGAGGAAAGCGGCAGGCTCTACGCAATCGCCCAGGGAGTAGAGCAGAATGTCCCGACAATCGATGTGGCAGTGGTCCACTACCTGAAGGCAAAGCAGCACCTGAAATCCCACATGCAGGCCGCCCAGCACTTAAACGCCACGCTGCCATGGTATGAGGGCCGCAGGCTCAACGAGCTGCCGGATGTGGCCCAGGCCATCACGGACGACAAGACGGGCGAGTGGAAGGCGGCGACGATCAAGCAGCGCATTGCCCTGCTTCGGGCCGCTTGCCGGCTGATCTGGCGAGACAGGCGGCTACAGATTCCAGACCCGGCGGGCCACCTGACGCTGCCCGAGGTCAACAATGCGCGGCAGGAATATGTGGCCCGGCCCGAGGTGCTGCGTATGTGTCGAGCCATCCCAAAACGAGAGGCCCGCCGCATCATTCTGATCGCGTTTTATTCGGGGATGCGAAGGAGTGAAATCTGGACGGCGGGGGTCGATGCCGGACGTTTTGTGCTGGCCGACACCAAAAACGGAGATCCGCGCATTGTGCCGATTGTGGGCAAGATCGCCTGCTACGCCCGCAAGCTGCCGCCGTCAATCAGCTACCGATCGCTCATGATTTGGCTGAAAAAAGGCGCGGCGGCAATCGGGCGGCCAGGATTGCGGCTGCACGATCTGCGGCACAGCGCGGCGTCCGGGATGGTGCAGGCCGGCGTGCCGCTCTACACTGTCGGCAAAGTGCTGGGCCACAAGTCGCAGGCATCGACTGCTAGGTACTCGCATTTGGGCACCCAAGACCTGCACAATGCGCTGTCAGCAATCGGCAAAAAGAGTGTGGGGAAATCTTGACATACGACAGGCTTTCCACTGTCTATATGTTCAGTATTTCGCACTGGATATACAGTAGTTTCACTGTTTGCCTATACAGCCTTTATGGATTGCAAATCCGTGTACGTCGGTTCGATTCCGGCTTGCGCCTCCAAATGAAATCAAGGACTTACGTTTCTGGCGTAGGTCCTTTTTTCGTTTGGGTGTCAACGAAGTGTCAACCGACGGTGGTTGTTGACACTTGAGGGGCGCATGGTGTCTGCATGGCCCACCCGGTGGCTTCTCCTGCGTACTATCAGCCTGAGTGGGCTGCTGTTGAAGCCCGCCGCGCAGGGAGAGCCGTTGTAATCAGTCAAGGAAGGGATCATGAGTCGTAGCCGCCGCAAGACGCCAATCGTAGGACATACCAGCAGTCCCAGCGAGCGTGAAGACAAGAAGATTTGGCATCAACGCTGGCGCTCACAGGAGAAGGCGGTGCTTGGTAGCGCATCGGCAGAAGCCCTTGACACGCACATGACCCTGAAAAAAAGCGAAGTCAGCAATGTGGGGCGATGAGCAAAGATGGCCGATCGTACTGGCCCATTTCCCGGCAAGCTGAGATGGCGGCAGACTTCGCTGGTCGCCAAGGCCGCACCCCGCAGGAGCGTGAAGCCTTGAAAAAACGCTTGCTGCACAAGTGGATGGCGAAGTGAGTCCACAACGACTACAACCGCGAAATGCTCCTGTTGTCTAAAAGTGTACCGCTCCCAACAGTTGCCAAGCGTTGCGACAAGGTTCCTACTGCCCTTAGCTTATGAATGGGAAACGATAAATTCACTTTTATTTCAATGCGTTATGAAAAAACGCCAGTTTCCGAATAGTTTTAACGTTTTGGTTGCGCTACGAATTTTTTTAGCATACACTTCGTTTGCGGATGAAAATCCGAAGCCGAACACGGTTAGCTCCGTTGGCGGCAAATCCTAAAGCCACTTCGGTGGCTTTAGTTGTTTCTACGGGGCCACTATGTACATCTGCTATGTCGACGAGGCCGGATGCACCGGCGCACTGCCGTCAGCGGCATCTTCAATTCAGCCTGTTTTCGTAATTTCCGGACTCATCCTACCTGCAAGGGAAGTCGCAGGGGTCACGCGTGAGTTCATAGCACTAACGATCATGGTGGTAGGCACCACCCCTGAAGATGAAAGAGACTTTGGGGTGGAAGGTGTTGGGTGAAGGTCGTAAAAGTTTTTGGCGGCTCGACCCCGCGGCTAACGTGACCGGCCGGACTGACTCGCACCCCGGATTGCTTCCCTAGAGAGCGCACGCTAAACAGGCCGTTGGCGACATGTCGCCTTCAGGCACGTTCAGTCCCGGCACCCGCCACCTTCCACCCTTAAGTCTAATCGACAGGAGGTGGTATGGAACTGGGAGCGTTATACAAACGGGTGATCGGTCTGGACATTCATCAGGCGCAGATCACGGCCTGTGCGCTGATCGAGGAAGCAGACGGCTGCGCACGCATCGAGCAACGTCAATTCGGCGCGTTCAAGCGAGACCGTCGGGAACTGGCCGACTGGGTGGCGTCACTACGCCCCGACGAAGTCGTGATGGAGAGCACCGGCATTTACTGGAAGAGCCCGTATGCGGCACTGGAAGCGCGTGGCATCTGCGCCAAGGTGGTCAATGCGCGACATGTGAAGAACGTGCCGGGCCGCAAGACCGATGTGGGTGATGCCCACTGGTTAGCGACGCTGGCGCGAGCGGGATTACTGCGCGGCTCGTTTGTACCGCCGGCCAAGCTGCGGGAACTGCGCCTGATCGCCCGCCAACGACAGAAACTTGTCGGGCAACTGGCCAGCGAGAAGAACCGTCTGCACAAGGTGCTCACCGATAGCGGCGTGCGCCTGGGGGTGGTGGTCAGTGATCTGCACGGCCAGTCGGCACGCGCCATGGTCAAGGCGATCATCGCCGGACAAGCGCCGCAGGAGGTGCTCAAGCTTGCCAGTCGCCGCCTGAAGGCCAGCCGCGAGGAAATCTTCGACGCCCTGCAAGGCGACCTGACGGCCAGCCATCACTTCGTCCTGGATGAACTGATGCAGCATGTCGAGGAAATCGAGGCCCGTATCGTTCGCTTCGATACCCGGCTGCTCGCCGAACTGAAATCCGAACACAACGCCTTGGCCCTGCTGCAAACCATTCCCGGCGTCGATCAGATCGGGGCTGCCATGCTGTTGGTCGAAATCGGCTCCGACATGGATGTCTTTGGTAGTGCCGATCGTCTTGCCTCCTGGGTCGGCATCTGCCCCGGCAACAACGAATCAGCCGGCAAGCGTAAATCCGGTCGTGTTCGCAAGGGCAATCTGTATGTCCGGCGCCTGTTGTGCGAGTTCGCTCACGCCGCTAGCCGTACTCAATCCGTCTTCAAATCGAAATTCCAGGCCTTGATGGTGCGCCGTGGCTATAAACGGGCCATCATCGCCATCGGCCACAAAATACTGCGAACGATCTTCTTCATACTCCAGCGTGGCGAACACTACCGGGACAGCGCCACCGACTATGAGGCCCTATCCGTTCAACGCAACGCTCCACGCTGGATCAAGGCTCTGACCAAGTTCGGATTTATCCAACCTGCCAGCGCCTGAGCCGCACCGCCCTAGCCCTTACAGCCTTCGATGGCTGGGGGGGCGCTCGGTCAGAAATGCCTGTCTTTCACGCTAAAGAAGCGTTTTTTCCCTAAGCGACTCCCTGCCGCTGCTCGTTACCATGACTGGATGACCCTTGAAATCAAGGGGTCTGATATTCGACGTATGGCACGAAGCACATCAAGAAATGATCGTCGGTTCGCATATGGGGTCATCAAAGCTGCCCTAGATATACTGACGAACCATCACGCAAGAATAGTTGGCCGCATCTTCGTTAAGCCAATTGGTGGAGCCTTTGACGGAACATCTGTCTATAGCAGCAGTGTTCAACGAATTTGCGAAAGCCTCCAACATTTTTTGCAACGTCAAAATGACGATGGCATCCTAATTGCTGATAGTAGGAATAAAGCAAAGAACTCTGGCATATCACATTCAGTGTTCACGCAAATGTATAGCTCCACAGGGAATCCTTATCCAAACCTGATCGAAGCGCCAACATTCGGCCATAGCGATAACCATGCTGGCCTACAGCTTAGCGATCTACTGTGTTCTGCTCTGCTGTTTCCTATGACAACCGAGCTTTGCTGTCTGCGCCACATTCAAGATCAAACACATTGCTTTGCGCAACATGCGAATCTGCGCACACGTTACGGTGCAATATTGCGTACATTACAGTATCGCTACCAGCATAACGGATATTGGAATGGTGGCATCTCTTTAGCTGATCCACTCAATAATTATAGAGCGGTAGACCTATTTGGCCGATCTGCCCAAGAGGCGATACCAGATGCAAATACTGCCGATAGTTCCCTAACAGTATAGATCGGTCTTACGCAATGAATGGGGTGCTCAGTGGGCTGGATCATCTTCCTGCAGGATGGCCGCGTAGTCCTGTCCGCCGTAAAACACGCCCAGAACAGATACCTGGTCGCCTTCTACATCAAAGGCAATCACAGCACGTTTTCGGTAGTGCGTGATCCTCAGTCCTAGGCGCACATCATCACGTTGCGATCCTCGATACGGAAACGTCGCCAGGCTCTCGCAATACGTAACGATGGCATCGGTGTAGTCGGCAGCAATGTTTGGAGAGGCCGCCTGCGCGACATAACGATACAGATCCGCCAGTTGCTCCAACGCCTCGGGTGAAAAAACAACGCGGTAACTCATCGGAGCTTTGCGTGCTCAGCAGCCAAACGGGCGCGTACCTGTTCCGGTGTTACTGCGCGGGACGGATCAGCCTTGAGCGCGTCATATGCAGGGACAACCTGATGGTGTAACCAGCGTTCGACGGCGCGATCCCGGGCCAGCAAGGCTCGCAATCCATCCCGGATGACCTCGCTTTCGCTGGCATACTCGCCTGTACGCACCTTGGACTTCACGACATCCGCCATTTCATTGGGCAAGGTAATGCTGAGTTGCTGCGTGGTTCGCACGATGGCCTCCCATCTTTAAAGTAGGATTTAATCCTACTCAATCAGATGCAGGAAGTCCAGTTTTAGCGTGAAAGACAGGCATTTCTGACCGAGCGCCCCCCCAGCCATCGAAGGCTGTAAGGGCTAGGGCGGTGCGGCTCAGGCGCTGGCAGGTTGGATAAATCCGAACTTGGTCAGAGCCTTGATCCAGCGTGGAGCGTTGCGTTGAACGGATAGGGCCTCATAGTCGGTGGCGCTGTCCCGGTAGTGTTCGCCACGCTGGAGTATGAAGAAGATCGTTCGCAGTATTTTGTGGCCGATGGCGATGATGGCCCGTTTATAGCCACGGCGCACCATCAAGGCCTGGAATTTCGATTTGAAGACGGATTGAGTACGGCTAGCGGCGTGAGCGAACTCGCACAACAGGCGCCGGACATACAGATTGCCCTTGCGAACACGACCGGATTTACGCTTGCCGGCTGATTCGTTGTTGCCGGGGCAGATGCCGACCCAGGAGGCAAGACGATCGGCACTACCAAAGACATCCATGTCGGAGCCGATTTCGACCAACAGCATGGCAGCCCCGATCTGATCGACGCCGGGAATGGTTTGCAGCAGGGCCAAGGCGTTGTGTTCGGATTTCAGTTCGGCGAGCAGCCGGGTATCGAAGCGAACGATACGGGCCTCGATTTCCTCGACATGCTGCATCAGTTCATCCAGGACGAAGTGATGGCTGGCCGTCAGGTCGCCTTGCAGGGCGTCGAAGATTTCCTCGCGGCTGGCCTTCAGGCGGCGACTGGCAAGCTTGAGCACCTCCTGCGGCGCTTGTCCGGCGATGATCGCCTTGACCATGGCGCGTGCCGACTGGCCGTGCAGATCACTGACCACCACCCCCAGGCGCACGCCGCTATCGGTGAGCACCTTGTGCAGACGGTTCTTCTCGCTGGCCAGTTGCCCGACAAGTTTCTGTCGTTGGCGGGCGATCAGGCGCAGTTCCCGCAGCTTGGCCGGCGGTACAAACGAGCCGCGCAGTAATCCCGCTCGCGCCAGCGTCGCTAACCAGTGGGCATCACCCACATCGGTCTTGCGGCCCGGCACGTTCTTCACATGTCGCGCATTGACCACCTTGGCGCAGATGCCACGCGCTTCCAGTGCCGCATACGGGCTCTTCCAGTAAATGCCGGTGCTCTCCATCACGACTTCGT
Source organism: Castellaniella sp. WN (assembly GCF_054457555.1). Classification (NCBI taxonomy): domain Bacteria; kingdom Pseudomonadati; phylum Pseudomonadota; class Betaproteobacteria; order Burkholderiales; family Alcaligenaceae; genus Castellaniella; species Castellaniella sp. WN. Next base: position 637,273 of record NZ_JBTKZC010000002.1, read on the forward strand.
CGGGGCGTAGTGACGCCACCCAGTCGGCCAGTTCCCGACGGTCTCGCTTGAACGCGCCGAATTGACGTTGCTCGATGCGTGCGCAGCCGTCTGCTTCCTCGATCAGCGCACAGGCCGTGATCTGCGCCTGATGAATGTCCAGACCGATCACCCGTTTGTATAACGCTCCCAGTTCCATACCACCTCCTGTCGATTAGACTTAAGGGTGGAAGGTGGCGGGTGCCGGGACTGAACGTGCCTGAAGGCGACATGTCGCCAACGGCCTGTTTAGCGTGCGCTCTCTAGGGAAGCAATCCGGGGTGCGAGTCAGTCCGGCCGGTCACGTTAGCCGCGGGGTCGAGCCGCCAAAAACTTTTACGACCTTCACCCAACACCTTCCACCCCAAAGTCTCTTTCATCTTCAGGGGTGGTGCCTACCACCATGATCGTTAGCCGCTAAAATTCCAACACACCGTCTGCCCATACCAGCGGGTGCGGCGCTCACACTACGGAGAATCCGTCATGGGCCGGAAAGAAACAGAAGACGCGATTGCCGAAGCACGTGCCGGCGGCCGGTAATCCCCCCATAAACGTCAACGTCGGCTGAAAACTGACCCAGCGGCGCAAGACGTTGGGGTTCAGGTCATGCTCGATGGCCACCGCCGCCAGGGAGACGGCCGGGTCCATGCACTGGGCGACCAGATTGGTCTTGAACTGTGCAGCATAGGTGCGGCGCCGACGACGCGGCTTGCTGGTGGGGTCTTGGTGCATACGTGTCCACGATATTTAAGCAGACACGTATGCTCTATCGGATGCGTAGACGGCTCAAGGTGTGTTCACCGGACGGATACGTTTATCGCCCGCTCGCCCTGCTCAGCAGCGCCTTCTATCTGGTTCTTGTTCATCGGCTCACGATTTACGCTCCGCGCTTCCTTCCCACGCCCGGTCACCCTCACGCAGTTGCGCTTCACTTCATTCGCTGTGATCCACTCATGGCGGGACTTGCACCCGCAGGAGTGCACCCATGCTGGGCGCACAATAAAAAAAACCAGACCTCCTGTTTCAGGAGGCCCGGCTGCACTGTGATTTCCTGCGAATCACCGCCCGAAGGGCGGCAATCCGCCGGATATCAGAGAATCTGGATCTTGGTGGCCTGAGGTCCCTTCTGTCCGGGTGCGGACACGAAGGAGACGCGCTGGTTTTCTTCAAGGGATTTGTGACCGGAGCCCTGGATCTCCGAGTAATGCGCGAACAGGTCCTTGCCGCCGGATTCGGGCATGATGAAGCCGAATCCCTTTTCGCTGTTGAACCATTTCACGATGCCGATTTCTGTAGTCAATGTCTTTCCTAAAGGTAAAAGGGAAACTTTCCCCACCCCCACTATGGGGGTTTACTGCATGCGACACAATCACACTTTCAATTTGTCGCAAATGAAGAACCGGACGCATACGATGCACCCGCCGTCTGCGGGCGTGGCTACGCCTGCATGACGGGCAGCGCGCGCGCCCGGATATAACTGAATGCCTCGGCCTTGGCGAATTCGACCGCCGCCTGGGCGGATTCGAAGAGCGGCGTGAACCGCATCAGGCGATCCTGGGTCATGCTGGCATGGCCGCTGCGAATCGAAACGGAGGCGACATACCGCCCCCCATGATCGCGGCGAACCAGCGGAGAAACCAGGTACTTGCCGACCTGTATGGATGGATACATGAAAACCTTTCGATGCCGGCGATGGACCGGACATCCAATGAAACAATGAAAGCGCGAAGCGCGTGGGGTTGAACTCTACCCGCGGCTGGCTCGCAGGGGTATTCGCTGCGGGCGAGGGGCTGCCGGAAACAAGAACCCGGGTATCGGGCGCGGCCGGCGAAGGAAGAAGGTCAGGACCAGATGCCGCGCGTTTTTCATGGAATCATTCTGCACGCTGCGACAACTTCTTGAGAGTATACCACGTCCGGCGCGCATTCCTGCCCTCGTCACAAAAAATGAGGCGGGACGCAGCTCCCTCACCCCAGCGCCGTATCCAGGAACATCATCACGGCGAAACCGGCCATCAGGCCGACGGTGGCCGCCGTCTGGTGGCCGTTGCGGTGGGTCTCGGGAATGACTTCGTGCGACACCACGAAGATCATGGCGCCAGCGGCCAGGCCCAGGCTGACCGGATAGGCGAGGGGCAGGCCGCTGGCGATGCCCACGCCCACCAGGGCGCCCAGGGGCTCCATCAGACCCGAGGCGACAGCAACGAGGACCGCCTTCCCGAGCGGCAGACCGATGGCCCGCAGCGCCAGGGCCACGGCCAGGCCTTCGGGGATATCCTGGATGGCGATGGCCGTGGTCAGGGGCAGCCCGACCGCGAGGTCGCCGCGGGCGAAGCCCACTCCGATCGCCATGCCTTCGGGCAGGTTGTGCAGCACGATGGCCAGCACGAACAGCCAGACGCCGCTGATGCGCGCCGCGGCCGGACCATGGGCGCCGGAGCTTTCATGCTGGTGCGGCGTGAAATAATCCAGCCCCAGCATCAGCAGCACCCCCAGCCCCAGGCCGATCGCGACCGTCAGGGCCGCACCCGCGCCGCTATCCAGCAGGTCGCGGGCCGCGTCCAGGCCGGGCAGGATGAGCGAAAACGAACTGGCCGCCAGCATCATCCCGGCGGCGAAACCCAGCATGCAGTCCTGGGCGCGCGTCTCGACGGAACGCAGGCCCAGGGCCAGCAGCGCGCCCAGCGCCGTGGCGCCGAAACCGGCCGCCCCGCCCAGGGCCGCGTATCCCAGGAAACCCCGATTGTCCTCGGAAAATGATTCCGTGCCGCCACCGAGCAGCAGCCAGAGCACGGCCAGCAGCGCCACCCCCAGGCCGAAGGCCGCGATCCGATGCTCGCGCAGCTGGCGACGCCACGCCTGGACGAGGGGCTCGGGAACCGTCCGCGCGTCACTCATCGCCATGCACGCCCGTCGGCAGGGCCGCCATGGCCTGGGCCACCGCCGCCGTCAGCCGCCTGGCATACGGCACATGCAGGAACTCGTTGGGGCCATGGGCGTTGGACTTCGGTCCCAGGACGCCGCACACCATGAACTGCGCAGCCGGGAAACCCTGGCGCAGCAGGTTCATCAGCGGGATCGTGCCGCCCTGGCCGATATAGCCGCAGGGCGCGTCGAAATACCGCCGCGACGCGACGTCCAGCGCATCGCGCAGCCAGGGCGCGGATTCGGGTGCGTTCCAGCCGCTGGCCACTCCCGGGTCGGGTTGGAACAGGACACGAGCCCGGTAGGGAGCGTCCTGCTCCAGCAAACGCTTCAGCTCGTCCGCGGCCGTGCCGGCATCGACCAGCGGCGGCAGGCGCAGGGACAGCTTGAAGGCGGTGCGCGGCCTCAGCACGTTGCCGGCGCTGGCCAGGGGCGGCAGGCCTTCGGCGCCGGTGACGGACAAGGCCGGTCGCCAGGTGCGGTTCAGCAGGGCCTGTTGCGGGTCGGTCACCATCGGCAGGACGACGCCGCCCTCGGCACCGCAGCTCCAGGGAAAGCGTTTCCAGACTTCGTCGCCCAGGATGCGGGCGGCCTCCCGGGCCTGCTCCGCGCGCTCGGCCGGGATGTCGCAATGGAAACTGCCCGGCAGCACGCGGCCGGTGCCGCTGTCCTCCAGCCGGTCCAGCAGGTGGCGCAGGATGCGGAAGCTGGACGGCACCACACCGCTGGAATCGCCCGAATGCACGCCTTCGTCGAGCACCTGGACTTCCAGCGTGCCGGCCACCAGGCCGCGCAGCGAGGTCGTCATCCAGAGCTGCTCGTAATTGCCGGCCCCCGAATCCAGGCAGACCACGAGAGCGACGCGGCCCAGGCGGTCGCGCAGAGCGTCGATATAGGGCAGCAGATCGTAGCTGCCGGATTCCTCGCAGGTTTCGATCAGGCCGACGCAGCGCGGACGCGGCACGCCCTGGCGGTCCAGCGCCTCGATGGCGGTGAGCGATGCATAGACGGCGTAACCGTCGTCGGCGCCGCCCCGGCCGTAGAGCTTGCCATCGCGCAGCACCGGTGTCCACGGCCCCAGGCCGGCGCGCCAGCCGGAAAATTCCGGCTGCTTGTCCAGGTGGCCGTACATCAGCACCGCGTCGCCGACGTCCCGGCGCGTCGCGGGGGCCTCGAACCACAGCACCGGCGTGCGGCCCGGCAGGCGGATCACCTCGACCGACAAGCCCTGGATCCGCCGCGTCCGCGCCCAGCGGGCGGCTGCTTCCACCACGCGGTCGATGTGGCCGTGGGCGGCCCAGTCGGCGTCGAAGGCGGGGCTCTTGGCCGGGACGGCGATGTAATCGGTCAGTGCCGGGACGATTTCCCGGTCCCATTGCGTGTCGATGAAAGAGCGGAGAGCAACGGGATCCAGTCCGGCGGGGGCGGCGGCCAGCGGTGTGTCCATGATGTTTCCTGGAGATTCGTCCAAAGGGCCATTTTACGCCGGCTGCCCCATTCCCCGACGCGTGTCCTGGACACGCCCGCCCGCTACAATCTTCACACCATGACACGCATCAACTGCATCCCCGTCGAAGAACTGAGCGCGTCCCATCTGGTGGCCGAATACAGGGAACTTCCCCGCGTCTTCGCGCTCGCCCGCAAGGCCGCCGTCCGGGGCGACCGGGACGCGCCGGACCGCTATACCCTGGGCAAGGGCCACCTGAAATTCTTCTACACCCGGCTGGACTACCTGGCCCGACGGCACCGGGACCTGGTCGCGGAAATGCGGCAGCGCGGCTACAAGCCGCGCTTCGAGGGCATCACCCGGGCCAGCTTCCCGGATCTCCCCGACGGCTGCTGGAACGACTGGACTCCCACCCTGGAAGCCCTGGCCCTGAACCGAGCCCGCATCGGCGAGCGCGGCGGCGCGGCCGGCGGCCCGCGTCCGTGATGGACGAGCAGGTCCTGGCCGCCATGGCCCGCTGGCCGGACGTGCCGGCGGTACGCGGCTGGCTGTCGCTGTCGGCGCGCGGCCAGTGGCGCCTGCATCCCCACGGGCGCGGCTGGGGCGTACCGGACGAGGAGCCCGGCGAAGCCATCACCAGCCCGCGGATCCTCGCGTTCATCGGCCGCAATTACCTGGCGGACGACGCGGGCCGCTGGTTTTTCCAGAACGGCCCGCAGCGCGTCTACGTGCGCCTGGATGGCGCCCCCTGGATCCTCGGCATGGACGCCGATGAGCGAGGCCGCCCGCGGCTGCGGACCCATACCGGCCGGGACTACGGCCCCGTCGCGCGCTGGTGGCTGGACCCCGACGGCCGCCTGTACGCCCAGTCGGACCAGGGCGCGGGCCTGATGTCCGACCGCGACCTGGCCCGGGCGATCGAGGCCCTGCGCACGGCCGACGGCCGGCCGCTGGACGACTGGCTGGAGCGGCCCGACCCCGCCGGAATCACTGTACGCCTGGCCGGCAGTGACGATCCCCCCGGCCGCGTCCCGGCCGGGACGCCGCTGGGCCTGCTGGCCACCGACGTCCTCGAAACCGCGCTGGGCTTCGTTCGCCGGCCGTAGTACCCCTCCACTTCGCGCCTCGCGGGGCGTTCCGATTCGACAGGCACAGGGTTTTCCCCGAATCCGAGGAAAGTGCCATGTTCCGGCAGGAATATGCATTCAGGAGAATTCACTAACATATTTACAATTTCCGGGAGCCGTCCATCGTCATCAGACTCATCAGAACCAGGAGACAAGCCATGACAAGCACGACCCCGATGCTGGAACGCATCCAGTCCATCCTCCCCGAACTCGCCTCCCGCGCCGCCCAGTCCGAAAGCGAACGCAAGGTGCCCGCCGAAACCATCGCCCTGCTCAAGAGCACCGGCCTGCACCGCGCCTTCCAGCCCAGGGCCTACGGCGGGCTCGAAATGCAGCTCCCGGAATTCGGAAACTGCGTCGCGGCTCTGGCGGGCGCCGACGCCGGCGCGACCTGGGCCTTCAGCCTGCTGTGCACGCACAGCCACCAGCTCGCCATGTTCTCCAGGCAACTGCAGGACGAGCTCTGGGCCGAAAATCCCGACGCCACCGCCAGCAGCAGCATCGCCCCCTTCGGTCGCACCGAGGAGACCGAAGGCGGCGTGCTGTTCAGCGGCGAGATGGGCTGGAGCAGCGGCTGCGACCATGCCGAATGGGCCATCGTCGGCTTCAACCGCATGAATGCCGCGGGTGAAAAGGTCTACAGCTTCGCGGTCGTCCCCCGCGAGGACTACGTCATCCGCGACGACTGGTACGCCATCGGCATGCGCGGCAGCGGCTCCAAGACGCTGCTGCTGGACAAGGTCTTCGTGCCGGAGCACCGCATCCAGGCCGCCAGGGACATGATGGAGGGCAGGTCCGCCGGCTTCGGCCTGTACCCCGACAGCAAGATCTTCTACACCCCGTACCGGCCCTATTTCGCCAGCGGTTTCTCGTCCATCAGCCTGGGGATCGCCGAGCGCATGCTCGAAGCCTTCAAGGAAAAGACGCGCAATCGCGTGCGCGCCTACACGGGCGCCAACGTGGGCACGGCCACCCCGGCCCTGATGCGCCTGGCCGAATCAACCCACCAGGTGGCCGCCGCCCGGGCCCTGCTCGAAAAGACCTGGGAAGACCACCGCGAGCACGGCGAGGCCAGGCGCTACCCTTCCCACGCGACGCTGACCGCATGGCGCACCAACCAGGCCTACGTGGTCAAGCTGTGCGTCGATGCCGTCAACCGCCTGTTCGAGGCCGCCGGCGCCGGCGCCTGGTTCGAGACCAACGAAATGCAGCGCCTGTTCCGCGACAGCCGCATGACGGCCGCCCACGCCTACACCGACTACGACGTGTGCGCCCAGATCCTGGGGCGCCAGCTCATGGGCCTGGAACCCGACCCCGCGATGATCTGAGGAAGGCCGCCCATGAACGCCCCGCATCCCGCGGAACCAGCGGCCTTCGACCCGCGCATCCTTCGCAGGGCGCTGGGCAATTTCGCTACCGGCGTCATCGTCGCCACGGCCAGCGACGGCGAGGACAGGGTCGGCGTGACCGCCAACAGCTTCAGCTCGGTCTCGCTCAACCCACCGCTGGTCCTCTGGTGCATCGACAAGCGCTCCGGCAGCCTGCCTGTGTTCCGGCGCGCCACCCATTTCGCCGTCAATGTCCTGGCCATGGACCAGATCGAACTGTCCAACCGCTTCGCCCGGCCGCACGAGGACCGCTACGCGGGCGTCTCCTGGCGCCCGGGCCCGGGCGGTTGCATCCTGCTCGACGGCGCGAGCGCCAGCTTCCAGTGCGAGAAGGCCGGGATCCTCGAAGGCGGCGATCACTGGATCCTCATCGGCCGGGTGCTGGCCTTCGAGGACAAGGGCACCGCGCCCCTGCTGTACCACCAGGGCTCGTATGCCATGGCGCTGCCCCACCCCCACCGGCGGCCGCCGCAGGGCGCATCCGGCGGGGACGCCGCCAACGACCTGCGGACCCGGCTGGCCGACCACCCCTATTTCCTGATGACCCAGGCCGTGCGCAGCTACCAGGAAAGCTACCAGCCCCGGCAGATCCGGACCGGATGGCGTCCCGGCGAGGCGCGCCTGCTCATGATCCTGAATGACGGTCCCGTCCGCGACATGGCCGCGCTGGCCCGCCAGGCCGACATGCCGCAGCATCAGGCCGAACAGACCCTGGATCTGCTGCGCAGCCGCGGCCTGGTCGAACACACGCCGGACGGCGAGGCGCTGACAGAGGACGGCGCCTCGCAGGTCCGAGTCATCTGGGCGATGGCGCGCAGCCACGAAGAAAAAGTCTTCGCCCGATTCGACCGGGCACAGGTGGAGACCTTCAAGCAGGTCCTCAGGGGCATCATCGCCGCCCCGGCCTGAGCCCCGACCGCGCGCCGCCCGGCGCCGGAGCTCAGCCTGCCTCCATCCGGACCCGGTCTTCCACGTCCGCGGCGCCATGACCGGACGCGCCGGCCATGCGAGACCGGTAGCTCCCCGGCGACTCCCCCGCCTGCCGCAGAAAGAAGCGGCCGAAGTAGGCTGGATCGTCGAATCCCAGCGCATAGCCCACTTGGCCGACGGCCTGTCCGGTATAAAGCAGCAGGCGGCGCGCTTCCCGCATCAGACGATCATTGACCAGCCGCTTGGGCGGCTTGCCAGTCATGCGGCGGCATACCTCGTTGAGCCGCTGCTCGCCGATGGCCAGGTCGGCCGCATAGCGGGAAAGCGTCCAGTGCTCGCGAAACCGGGCTTCCATCAGGGCGCTGAACCGCTGGAAGAGCTGCAATTCCTCGCGGCACGGCGGCGGCGAAGCCAGCGCCTGGGAAGACAGCCGCAGCAGGCTGATGAAGATCAGCCTTGCCAGCAGCGCCAGACCCTGTGCCTGGCCCGGCCGCCGCCCGGCATGCTCCCGGCGCAGCATCCCGAACAACTGATCCATGCAGCGGGCCTCCGCGGCATATTCGCCTTCCAGCACCCCGATCGACAGGCAGACGGGCGCGATCCGCACCCCGCCCCCAGGCCAGGCCGCATCGTCGTATGGCATCGGCCAGAGCAACTGCCGCCTGACGGTCAGGACGTGGCCATCGGCATCATCATCGGTCACGAACGCATGCAGGAACGCCGGCGGCGTCAGGAACACCATCGGGCCCCGCAGGCGATAGAGGCGATCCTCCAGCTGCACGCGCACCATGCCATCCAGGACGTAGTGGACCTGGAAGAACTGGTCGTGCCGATGCATCGCCATGCTGCGTCCCAACTGGCTGGCCAGGGTGCCGAGCGCCTCGTAGTGCAGGTCGGCGTCCGCATGATCCGGCCCCGCGATGTGGCCCAGGTCGAGATTGGGGATGTCCCTCTGCGGCATGCCGTTTCCCGGCGAGTTGTCCAGACGCCCATTCTACGCCGGACGCGGGGCATCCCGCGCCGGTCCCCGCAGGCTAACGATCATGGTGGTAGGCACCACCCCTGAAGATGAAAGAGACTTTGGGGTGGAAGGTGTTGGGTGAAGGTCGTAAAAGTTTTTGGCGGCTCGACCCCGCGGCTAACGTGACCGGCCGGACTGACTCGCACCCCGGATTGCTTCCCTAGAGAGCGCACGCTAAACAGGCCGTTGGCGACATGTCGCCTTCAGGCACGTTCAGTCCCGGCACCCGCCACCTTCCACCCTTAAGTCTAATCGACAGGAGGTGGTATGGAACTGGGAGCGTTATACAAACGGGTGATCGGTCTGGACATTCATCAGGCGCAGATCACGGCCTGTGCGCTGATCGAGGAAGCAGACGGCTGCGCACGCATCGAGCAACGTCAATTCGGCGCGTTCAAGCGAGACCGTCGGGAACTGGCCGACTGGGTGGCGTCACTACGCCCCGACGAAGTCGTGATGGAGAGCACCGGCATTTACTGGAAGAGCCCGTATGCGGCACTGGAAGCGCGTGGCATCTGCGCCAAGGTGGTCAATGCGCGACATGTGAAGAACGTGCCGGGCCGCAAGACCGATGTGGGTGATGCCCACTGGTTAGCGACGCTGGCGCGAGCGGGATTACTGCGCGGCTCGTTTGTACCGCCGGCCAAGCTGCGGGAACTGCGCCTGATCGCCCGCCAACGACAGAAACTTGTCGGGCAACTGGCCAGCGAGAAGAACCGTCTGCACAAGGTGCTCACCGATAGCGGCGTGCGCCTGGGGGTGGTGGTCAGTGATCTGCACGGCCAGTCGGCACGCGCCATGGTCAAGGCGATCATCGCCGGACAAGCGCCGCAGGAGGTGCTCAAGCTTGCCAGTCGCCGCCTGAAGGCCAGCCGCGAGGAAATCTTCGACGCCCTGCAAGGCGACCTGACGGCCAGCCATCACTTCGTCCTGGATGAACTGATGCAGCATGTCGAGGAAATCGAGGCCCGTATCGTTCGCTTCGATACCCGGCTGCTCGCCGAACTGAAATCCGAACACAACGCCTTGGCCCTGCTGCAAACCATTCCCGGCGTCGATCAGATCGGGGCTGCCATGCTGTTGGTCGAAATCGGCTCCGACATGGATGTCTTTGGTAGTGCCGATCGTCTTGCCTCCTGGGTCGGCATCTGCCCCGGCAACAACGAATCAGCCGGCAAGCGTAAATCCGGTCGTGTTCGCAAGGGCAATCTGTATGTCCGGCGCCTGTTGTGCGAGTTCGCTCACGCCGCTAGCCGTACTCAATCCGTCTTCAAATCGAAATTCCAGGCCTTGATGGTGCGCCGTGGCTATAAACGGGCCATCATCGCCATCGGCCACAAAATACTGCGAACGATCTTCTTCATACTCCAGCGTGGCGAACACTACCGGGACAGCGCCACCGACTATGAGGCCCTATCCGTTCAACGCAACGCTCCACGCTGGATCAAGGCTCTGACCAAGTTCGGATTTATCCAACCTGCCAGCGCCTGAGCCGCACCGCCCTAGCCCTTACAGCCTTCGATGGCTGGGGGGGCGCTCGGTCAGAAATGCCTGTCTTTCACGCTAAAATCCCCGCATGACCTCGCCCGACCCCGCCTTCTACCACCCCGCCCCCCGCTCCCAGCAATTCTGCTCGCAATGCGGCCATGCGCTCAGTCGGGAAATCCCGCCGGACGACAACCGCATCCGCGATCTGTGCACCCATTGCGGCGCGGTCCACTACCAGAACCCGCGCAACGTGGTCGGCGTGGTGCCGATCCTGGGTGACAGAGTGCTGCTGTGCCGCCGCGCCATCGAGCCGCGCCACGGCAAATGGACGCTGCCGGCCGGCTTCATGGAACTGGGCGAGACCACCGAGCAGGGCGCCGAGCGCGAAAACCAGGAAGAATCCGGAGCGCGCATCCACATCCTGTCCCTGTTCACGGTGATCGATGTGCCCTCGGTCAACCAGGTGCACCTGTACTACCTGGCCGACGTCCTGGGTCCGCACCTGGCGCCGGGGCCGGAAACCCTGGAGGCCGCCTTCTTCGGCCTGGATGAGATCCCCTGGCGCGACCTGGCCTTCCGCACCGTCAGCACGACGCTGGAACACTACCTGCGCGACCGCGCCCAGGGCGGTTTCTCCACCCACCACTACGCCATCGACCTGCGTTTTCCGGATTGAACGAGCAGGACGGGGCACGAGCAAGAGCCGCGAAGCAGCCATGACGATCGCCTGGGTCGAACACCGCGATCCCCTGCCCGATCCGGCCCGCACGCCGGTGCCCGCCGGCGGCCTGGCGGCGGCGGGACTGGACCTGTCGCCCGCCCGGCTGCACGAGGCCTACCGCAAGGGTCTGTTCCCCTGGTACAGCCCCGGCGAACCGGTGCTGTGGTGGAGCCCCGATCCGCGCATGGTGCTGCGCTGCGAGGATTTCCACCTCGGCCGTTCGCTGGCCAAGCGCGTCCGACAGTTCGATCGGGCCGCCGGACCGGAAATCGCCGCGGAGCCGGCCGCCGAAGACACGCCGCCCGCCCTGCGCGTCACCCTGAACCAGGCTTTCCCCGCCGTGATCGCCCACTGCGCGCAACGCGGCGCGCCACGCATCGGCCTGGGCGCCGCCCGCGCCGGCCGGGACTGGATCGAACCCGATGCGGGACAGGGCCGGGACGGCACCTGGATCACGCCGGACATCATGGCCGTCTACACCGCCTGGCACCGCATGGGATACGCCCACAGCGTGGAGACCTGGATCGGTGGCCGGCTGGCGGGCGGGCTCTACGGCATCGGCCTGGGGCAGTGCTTCTTCGGGGAATCGATGTTCAGCCTGGCGGCCGACGCCAGCAAGGTCGCCCTGGCCTACCTGGTGCGCCATCTGCGGGTCCGAGGCGCGCCCTGGATCGATTGCCAGCAGGAAACCCCCCACCTGGCCAGCCTGGGCGCGCGGCCCGTGGCCCGCGCACGGTTCCTCGAAATGCTGGCGGCCGGCCGCGACGCCCCGGCTCCGGCCTGGGGACGTGGGCGCCTGCGGGCCGACGGCAGCCTGGAGTCCACGCCCGGCGGCTGGCCGGCACGCTGAACGCGACGGCTGAAGCTGGCCTTCCCGCGCCGCCGGTGCCACAATGAACCGGTCGCCACTCTGGGGATCCTCCAATCCGGAGAATCCCGGGCCAGATTCATGAGCAACCCCAGCGAAGCCGTCTTCCGCCGTCTGCAGTTCTACACCACCGCCACCTATCCGTGCAGCTACCTGCCCGGCCGCATGGCGCGCTCCGAGGTCGCCGCCCCCACCCACCTGGTGGACGAATCCGCCTACGCCCGCCTGATCGAACAGGGGTTCCGCCGCAGCGGCCTGTTCACCTACCGGCCCGCCTGCGAGCAATGCCAGGCCTGCATCCCCATCCGTGTGGACGTCCGGCGCTTCCAGCGCGACCGCACTCAGGGCAAGCTCTGGCGCCGCCTGCAGCCCCTCCTGCCGGCCCGCCTGGCGCCATTGCACTGGGACGCCCGGCACTTCGACCTGTACCTGCGCTACCAGAAGCGGCGCCACCCCGGCGCCGGCATGGACCAGGACGACCAGGCCCAGTACACCCAGTTCCTGCTGACCAGCCGGGTTCATTCCGAAATGGCCGAATTCCGCGATACCGGCGGCGCCCTGCGCATGGTGGCCATCATGGACCGCATCGACCATGGCCTGTCGGCCGTCTATACCTTCTACGACCCCGACTGGCGCGACAGCCTGGGGACCTACGGCATCCTCTGGCAGCTGGACTACGCAGCCCGCCTGGGCCTGCCCTGGCTGTACCTGGGCTACTGGATCGGGGAAAGCCGTAAAATGGCCTACAAATCGCGCTTCCGGCCGCACCAGATCCTGCGCGGCGGCGTCTGGACCGACCCGCCGCCGGACGGCGACTGAGCCCGGGCCGGCGCGCCGCCTCCATTCAACCGATCCGTCCCCGCCCATGTCCCTGCTGTTCCAAGCCTACCCGCTGGCGCGCGCCGCCCTGTTTTCCATGGATCCCGAACAGGCCCACGAATGGACCCTGCGCGCGCTGCAACGCAGCCAGGGCTGTGCCGTGACACGGCTGCTGGCCGCCCGCCAGCCGGTCCTGCCGCGCACCGTCATGGGCCTGCCGCTGCGCAATCCAGTCGGCCTGGCGGCGGGGCTGGACAAGAACGGCGCCTGCATCGACGGCCTGGCCGCCCTGGGCTTCGGCTTCATCGAGGTCGGCACCGTCACCCCGCGCGCTCAGCCCGGCAACCCCAGGCCGCGCATGTTCCGCCTGCCGCGCGCGCGCTGCCTGATCAACCGCATGGGCTTCAACAACGACGGCCTGGACACCTTCGTCGCCAATGTGCAGCGCAGCCAGTGGCGCCGGCACGGCGGCATCCTGGGGCTGAACATCGGCAAAAACGCCGACACACCGATCGAGCGCGCCGTGGATGACTACCTGCTGTGCCTGGACGGGGTGTACCCCCACGCCGACTACGTCACAGTCAACATTTCCTCGCCCAACACGCGCAACCTGCGCAGCCTGCAGAGCCACGACGCGCTCGACGCGCTGCTGGGCGCCCTGCGGGAACGCCGCGAGGCCCTGGCCGACCGCCACGGCCGGCGCACGCCGCTGGTGGTCAAGATCGCGCCCGATCTGGGGACCGAGGAGATCGATGCCGTCGCCGAGCTGGTCCCGCGCCACGGCATCGACGGCATCATCGCCACCAACACCACCCTGTCGCGCGAAGCCGTGCGCGGCCTGCCCCACGAAGGCGAGGCGGGCGGCCTGTCCGGCCCGCCCGTGCACGCCATGTCGCTGGCCGTGATCCGCCGCCTGCGCGAACGCCTGGGCCGGGAGACCGCGATCATCGGCGTGGGCGGCATCGAATCCGGCCGCCAGGCCGTGGAAAAAGTCCAGGCCGGGGCCGACGCGGTGCAGCTCTACACCGGGCTGATCTACCAGGGACCGGCGCTGATCGCCGAATGTGTGCGGGCGCTGGAAACGACCTAGGGAACCTCTGAACAAGTCGAGCGGTAAGCAGGCGCTGCGGATTTGGGTTGGCTGCAAGGCGCGAACCGCAGCGATAGCGGGTGCTATCGCGAGGATGAGCAACGCCGCAGACGGCCCGAAGCCGCAGATGCATGCGGCGCGACGACTTGTTCAGAGGTTCCCTTGGGTCCGTTCTTCACAGCGCCGTCAGGATCGCGGCACCCAGCACGTTCGCCAGGCCGATCAGCACCATCACCAGACCCGCGATGGAACCTTCCTCGCGCCCCAGCTCATAGGCCCTGGCGGTGCCGGCGCCATGCGCGCCCACGCCCAGCAGCGCGCCTCGCGCCAGCGACGAACGGACCGGCAGCCAGGCCAGCAGGCATTGCCCGACGATCGCGCCCAGCACCCCCGTCAGCACGACGAACACCGCCGTCAGATCCGGAATGCCGCCGATGTCGCCGGACACCTCCATGGCGAACGGCGTGCTGATCGAACGCGGCAGCAGGCTCAACCGCAGGGCGCCGTCCAGGCCCAGCCACGTCGCCAGCCCCCAGCCCGTGGCCAGGGCCGTGGCGCTGCCGACCAGCACGCCCGCCGCCAGCACGGGCCAGTAGCGGCGCACGAGACCGCGCTGTTCGTAGATCGGCACGGCGAACGCCACCGTGGCCGGCCCCAGGAGGGCCACCAGCCATCCGGCGCCCTGGAAATACTGGCGGTAGCTGACGTGCGCCACCAGCACCAGGACGACCAGCAGCGCCGGCGCCAGGGCCAGCGGCATCAGCCACCATCTGGCGTAGCGGGCATAGAGCCGCTTGGCCAGCAGATAGAAGCCGACCGTCGGCACGGACCAGAGCAGCACGTCGGCGCACAGGGCCGCCGCGCCCGTCATCGAACCCGGCATGGCGTCAGCATCCCTTCGCGGCCGACGGTTCCCCCGCCCGGGCGCGGCGCAGCATCCAGGCATGGCAGACGTCCACCGTCAGGGCGGTCGCGGCCATCACGGCCACCGTGCCGACCAGGATCACGGCCAGGATCTTGAGCCCCAGCACGCCGACGAACTCGCCGTGCTCGACCACCGCCGGCACCGCCGGCACGAAGAACAGCAGCATGTCCGCCAGCAGACACTGCGCGCCGCGTCGCGCGCTGAAGGGGCTGATCCACCCGGCCGCCATCGACGCCAGCAGCAGCGCCAGCCCGACGATGCCGCCGGGCAGGGGCAGATGGGCCAGCCGGACCAGCGCCTCGCCGGCCAGCCAGAAGCCCACGATCAGGCCGACCTGGGCGGCCCGCATCCGGTGCAGGCCGCGCCGTGACAGGACGGGAATCGCACGCATCTTCATGATTGAATCTCCATGAAGGCAGTGTAGAATCGCCCTTGTTTATTCTACAAATGAATTATTTGAATTTTTTCTATTCTATATAAGAATGGATCTGCGCACCCTCAGGGCCTTTGTCGAAGTCGTGCGGCAAGGCGGCTTCTCGCAAGCCGCCAAGACGATCTTCGTCACCCAGCCCACGGTCAGCAAGGCCGTCCGGCAACTCGAGGACGAGCTCGGCATCCCGTTGCTGGACCGCAACGGACACCGCAGCGCGCCGAGCCCGGCCGGCGACGTGGTCTATCGGCATGCCACCCGGATGCTGGCCCTGCGCGAGGAACTCCTGGCCGAACTGCAGGACCTGACGGACCTGCGGCGCGGCACGCTCAGGATCGGCCTGCCGCTGATCGGCTCCAGCATGCTGTTCGCCCCCCTGTTCGCGACCTACCGGCACCGCTACCCCGGCATCGACATCCGCCTGACCGAGCACGGCAGCCTGCAGCTGGAGGACATCCTGCGGGCGGGCGACATCGAACTGGGCGCCTCGCTGCTGCCCGTGTCGGACGAATTCGAATGGCAGCCCGTGCGCAGCGAACCGCTGGCCGTGCTGATGCCGGCCACTCACGCGCTCGCCCGCCGCGCGGCCGTCCGGCTCGACGACCTGCGCGCCGAACCCCTGGTGCTGCTGGAAAGCGGCTTCGCCCTGAACCGCATCATCCAGCAGGCCTGCGCCCGGCGCGGCTTCGAGCCGAAGGTCGCGGCGCGCAGCGGCCAGATGGACTTCATGATCGCCCTGGTCGCCGCCGGTCTGGGGCTCGCCTTTCTGCCGCGCATGATCCTGGAAGAACGGCCGCAGGCCGGCCTGACGCACGTCCTGCTGGACGAGCCGGACATCCGCTGGGACCTGGCGACGGTCTGGCGGCGGGACGCCTACCTGTCCCTGGCGGCGCGCGCCTGGCTGGATCTCGTGCGCGAAACGCACGCGGGCTGAGGCTCGCCCGACCTGCGCCCCTGGGACGCGCCGCCAGGTACACTAGACCGCCCTGCCCCCGCGCGCCCGCCGCAGCCTCCGCGCCTGCTTCAGCGCCCGGCCGCGCACGTAGCGGTGATGCAGGCGGTCCAGGTACAGGTACACCACCGGCGTCGTGAACAGGGTCAGCGCCTGCGACAGGATCAGGCCGCCCACCATCGTATAGCCCAGCGGCTGGCGCAGCTCGGACCCCGCGCCGCCGCCCAGCATCAGCGGCAAGCCCGCCAGCAGGGCGCACATCGTGGTCATCATGATGGGCCGGAAGCGCAGCAGACAGGCCTGGTAGATGGCCTCACGCGGAGACAAGCCCTGCTGACGCTCGGCCACCAGGGCGAAGTCGATCAGCATGATGCCGTTCTTTTTGACGATGCCGATCAGCAGCAGAATGCCGATGATCGCGATCACGCTCAGGTCGAAACCGCTGCCCATCAGGATCAGCAGCGCCCCCACGCCCGCCGACGGCAGGGTGGACAGGATGGTCAGGGGATGGATGTAGCTTTCGTACAGCAGGCCCAGCACGATGTACACGGCCACCAGGGCGGCGGCGATCAGATAGGGCTGGGTCGCCAGAGATTCCTGGAAGGCCTGGGCCGTGCCCTGAAAGGCCCCCTGGATCGATAGGGGCACCGCCATCGAGGCCTGGGCCGCGTGGATGGCGTCCACCGCCTGCCCCAGCGAATAACCGGCCGCCAGGTTGAAGGAGATCGTCACCGCCGGGAACTGGCCCTGGTGATTGATCGACAGGAAGCCCGGCTTCGAGGTGTCCAGCCGCGTCAGGCTGGACAACGGCACCTGCTCGCCGGTCAGCGGCGACTTGACGTACAGGCGCGAGAACACGTCCGGGTCCGACTGCAGTTCCGGAGTGATCTCCAGGACGACCTGGTAGCTGTTGATCTGGGTGGAATACTGCGCCACCTGGCGCTGGCCCAGGGCGTTGTAGATCGTGCTGTCGATCATGGCCGGGGTGATGCCGAACATGGCCGCGCGGGCGCGGTCGATCGTGACCACCGCCGTGTTGGCACCGTTCTGCTGGTCGGTCGCCAGGTCGGCCAGCTGCGGCAGGCCGCGGAAGCGTTCCAGCAGACGCGGCGCCCAGGTGTTGAGCTCGTCCAGGCTGGCGCTGGTCAGGGTGTACTGATACTGGGTGCGCGACAGGCGCCCGCCGACGTTGATGTCCTGGCCCGCTTGCATGAACAGGCGCACGCCCGGCACGTGCTCCAGCTGTGGGCGCAGCCGTCGGATGACGTCGTCGGCGCTGGCGCGCCGCCCGGCTTCGCGCGGTTTCAGGCTGATGAAGAAACGTCCGGTATTGAAGGTCGGCGCGTTGCTGCTCATGCCGAAGGCGGCGATGTCGGGATCCTGGCGCAGCACCTCGGCCAAGGCCATCATGCGCCGGTTCATGGCGTCGAAGGAACTGTCCTGCGACGATTCGGCCAGGCCGAAGATCGCGCCCGTGTCCTGCTGCGGAAAAAAGCCTTTCGGGATGACGATGAACAGCGCGGCGGACGCCGCCACGGTCGCCAGGAAGACGCAGAGCGTGGCGAACTGATGATCCAGCGCATGGTCCAGGCCCCGGCGGTAGACCGCCAGCATGCGGTCGAAGCCGCGCTCGAACGCCTGGTAGATCCGCCCGTGCGAGGCCTGCTGCGGATTGCGCAGGTAGCGCGAGCACAGCATGGGCGTCAGGCTGAGCGTCACCAGCACGGAAATCACCACGGTCATGACGACGGTCACGGCGAATTCGCGGAACAGCCGCCCCACCATGCCGCCCATCAGCAGCAGGGGAATGAACACGGCCATCAGCGATACCGAGATCGACACGATGGTGAAGCCGATCTCGCGCGCGCCCTTCAGGGCCGCCTCCATGGGCTTCATGCCCTCTTCCACGTGGCGCCAGATGTTCTCCAGCATGACCACGGCGTCATCGATCACGAAGCCCACGGAAATCGTCAGCGCCATCAGCGACAGGTTGTCCAGACTGTAGCCGGCCACGTACATCAGAGCGAAGGTTCCCATCAGCGCCAGAGGGACGGTGGCGCTGGCGATCAGCGTGCCCGCCACGTTGCGCAGGAACATGAAGATCACCAGCACCACCAGCGCGATCGACAGCAGCAGCGTGAATTCGACCTCGTGGACCGAGGCGCGTATGTTCTGGGTGCGGTCGATCAAGGTGCTGACCTGGATGCTGGCCGGCATGGACGCCATCAGGCGCGGCAGTTCCGCACGGACGCGCTCGACCGTGTCGATGACGTTGGCCCCCGGCTGCTTGGTGATGCCCATCACCAGGGAACGACCGTCGCGGACCACGTCATCCGGCCCCGCTCCCTTGCCGGCGAAGGCCCAGGCGGCCTGCTTCGCGTCCTCCGGCCCCGGCACGGCCGTGCCGATGTCGCGCACCCGCACCGGCGCGCCGTTGCGCCAGGCGACGATCACGTCGTTCCAGGGCGCCGCGTCCAGGATCTGGTCGTTGGTGTAGATGGTGTAGCTCTGGCGGCCGCCGTCGATCGTGCCCTTGGGCTGGTTCACCGTGGTGGTGGCGATCACGCCCCGGATCGATTCCAGGTCCAGGCCCAGTGCGGCGATCTTCCGCGGATCGACCTGGATGCGGACGGCCGGCTTCTGCTGGCCGAAGATGTTCACCTGGCCGACGCCCTCGACCCGCGACAGTTGCTGGGCCAGGATGTTGTCGGCGAAGTCATTGACCTCGGTGACGGGCAGCACATCGGACTGCACCGACAGGATCAAAATGGAGAAATCCGCCGGATTGACCTTGCGGAAGGTGGGGGGGCTGGACAGGTTCGAGGGCAGTTGGCGCGAGGCCGCGTTGATGGCGCTCTGCACGTCCAGGGCGGCGCCGTCGATGTTGCGGTCCAGTGCGAACTGCAGCGTGATGCGCGACACCCCCAGCGCGTTCTCTGAGCTCATCTGCACCAGGCCGGGAATGGTGGAGAATTCCCGTTCCAGCGGCTGGGCCACGCTGGTGGCCATGGTCTCTGGATTGCCGCCGGGCAGCTTGGCCGTGACCTGGATGGTGGGAAAATCGACCTGGGGCAACGGCGCCACCGGCAGCAGCGGGAACACCGCCAGGCCCAGCAGGAACAGGGCCATCGCCAGCAGCGAGGTACCGATGGGACGCCGGATGAACGGCTCGGAAATGTTCACGAGGCGTCCCCGGACGCGGCTTTCCCGCCGGAGGACGGCGCGTCGACCGCTTCCGCCGCGGCTTCGGCGATCTTCAGGCCGGGCCGCAGCTTGTACTGGCCGTCGACCACGACGCGCTGGCCCGCCGACAGACCCTCGGCCACCACGGCCAGGCCGTCCTGCGCCACGGCCATCCGCACCGTCCGGGCGCGCACCCGGTCGTCGGATCCGACCACGTAGACGTACAACCCCTGGGCACCGCGCTGCACGGCGGACTCCGGCACCACCAGGGCGCCGGCCCGGTCGCCCAGGATCAACCGCACGTCCACGGTCTGCCCCGGCCACAGGGCCCGATCGGGATTGTCCAGCCGGGCCTTCAGGCGCAGCGTGCCGCTGGCGGCGTCGATCTGGTTGTCCACCAGGACCAGCGCGCCCCGGCCGAGCAGTTCCGGCTGGCCCCGCCCATAGACCTCGACCGCCAGCCCCGCGGCCGGATCGCGGCCGGCGGCGGAGGATGCGGCGTCCGCCGTCCGGACGGCGGCCTGGACCTCGGCGAAGGCCGTGTCCGGCACGGTGAAGCTGACGGCGATCGGATCGATCTGGTTGATCAGAACCAGGCCGTCGGCATCCGTCGCGCGCACCAGATTGCCCGGGTCCACCCGCAAGGCCCCGGTGCGCCCGGCCAGCGGCGCCGTGATGCGGGTATAGTCCAGCTGGACGCGGGCGGCCTGGATCTGGGCCTCGTCGGCCTGGATCGCCGCCTGCAGGACCGCGACCTGGGCTCGCTGGGTGTCCAGGGTCTTGCGGTCGATGGCGCCGTGGCGGGCCAGTTCGACGTAGCGGGCCAGATCCTCGCGCGCATTGTCCAGTTGCGCCTGGTCGCGCGCCCGCTGGGCGACGGCCTGGGCCAGCAGGGCTTTCTGCGCACGATCGTCGAGCCTGGCGATGAGCTGTCCCTGGCGCACGACCTCACCTTCGCGAAAACCCACCGATTCCAGCTGACCGTCGATGCGTGCGCGCACCGTCACGCTGGCCCAGGCCTGGACCGCGCCCAGCCCCTGGATGCGGATGGGCATGTCGCGGGCGGCCACCGTCGCCGTATGCACCAGGACCGGGGCGTCCACGGCATTCCCGACAGCCGCCGCGGGCGCCGGACGGCCGGACCACCAGCCCCACGCGCCCAGGATCAGCAGCGCCGGCAGGCCCCACCACAGAAAAGAACGGCGCACGGAGGAAATCGCCATGAGTTCTCGGAACGGGATGATCGACAGGAAGGTCTCCCGCCGCGTCGGGGCGCTGGCGGAACAAGCGGCCTCGCAGCCGCCTGTGGGCGAGTATACGAGGAAGAGCGGACGGGCGCTGGGCAGGATTCAAGCAATCCGCGGCACCATCTCCCTGACGACGGTATGCAAAATAGTCATGAGGCGACGGGATTCGCCCGCCAGAGTCCGAACAGGTCGGGACGCTCATGCATGAACTTCGCATTTTCGGCCTCGACACCGGCATACGGCGCCTCCGCCTCCCGCACCATCGGCGACACAACGTATCCAGCGGACGCCCGGCCGTTGCCGCGGCCAGATTCAGCACCGCGGCTGGCTCGGACCACCTTGCCGAGGGCCGCCGCGCCGTCGATAGGTACCTTCATGGAAATCCTCATGCCCATGAGAATTCAGCCCGGAGTCCGCCCGTTCTTCAAATAATCCTTTGGAATATGAGGATTATCGAGCGATCGGCGCAGGGATGGATCTTCCGGGGGGCCGGTTCACGCCGGGCGATCGGCATAGGGGGCAGTTCTTATGAGCTGCGCCCCTGCCACACCACCCGGCATGCGGGTCCGCACCGGGCGGTTCGAGAAGTTGAGGTCAGGAGAGCCGAGGTAATCCGAGGCGATCAAACCAGGCTAGGTCGAGCACGCTATTGAGCAGTTTTCCACTGTTACGCCACCAGCGACGGTTGTTAGCCGCCACACGCTGGGCAACCGCGACTGAAGCACCCAGCGCGCGCAGCGCCCGGAACATGGTCTTGCCACGTTTCCACTGCTTAAGTTGGATAGCCCGCAGCCGATGCCGCATCCATTCATCCAGCGTTCGCCAGATTCCCGGAGTCTGCGCCAACCGGAAGTAACCCCTCCATCCCAGCAGATAGACCCGTAGCCGATCAACCACCTGCTGCATGCTGCGCCCACCTGAGCGGAGCGTCAGTTGCCGCACACGTTGCTTGAACGTGGCCAGCGCCTTGGTCGCCATCCGGCGCTTGATGACGCCTTTCGGTGCCACCCAGAAGCTGTAGCCCAGGAATTTACGATCAGCAAAGACGCTCGTCACCGCGCTTTTGGCCTCATTGACCTTCAGGCGCAGCTTGGCGTACAGCCGTCGCAATAGACCCATTACCCGCTCGCCCGCCCGACGACTGCCAACATAGACGTTACAGTCATCGGCGTAGCGCACGAAGCAATGCCCCCGGCACTCCAGCTCACGATCCACCTCATCGAGCAAGACGTTGGCCAGCAACGGCGAGAGCGGCCCGCCTTGCGGCGTGCCCTCATACCGTTCGATGACCACACCACCCTCCATGATGCCGCTGTTCAGATACGCACGGATCAGCCGGATGACTCCAGCTTCCGGGATACGTTTCCGTAAGCGGTCAATCAGGATGTCGTGGTTGACCCGGTCAAAGAACTTCTCCAGATCCACGTCCACCACAATACGACGACCGGACTGCACATACGACTGAGCGGCAAGTACCGCATCATGCGCACGCCGCCCCGGCCTGAAGCCGTAGCTGTGTTCGCTGAAGGTGGGGTCAAGCAAGGGTTGCAGCACTTGCAGCAGTGCCTGCTGGATCAGTCGATCCGTCACCGTCGGGATGCCCAGCTCGCGCTGGCCGCCGTCGGGCTTCGGGATCATCACCCGCCGCACCGGACTGGGCCGGTACGTTCCCGCCAGCAGCGCTTCACGGATGGCAGGCCAGGCTGCCACCAGGTGGCCGGCGGTCTGGTCAATGTCCAGGCCATCCACTCCAGCGGCGCCTTTATTGGCCCGCACCCGCTTGAATGCCGCTTGCAGGTTCTCCCTCGTCAACGCCGCCACCAGCAGCGTTGACCCTGTATCCTCATTGCCATGTCGCGGGCATCCTGTTTCCTCGCTGGCTGAATCACCTGCGGCTTCACCGCAGGCTACGCCCGCCCGCTCCACCGACGTGGACATCTGAGGCAATACAAGCTGCATCGACATGTCGAGCAATACTCCTTCTCGTTTGGTCCTTCGCCGCCTCGCTCTCAGCCTCACCGGCCCCGCTACCACGACTACTACGACCGCTGCTGAGACCTCGCTCCGGCTCGACGCCGTTACCCTTTCAGGATCAAGGCGAGGCGTCCCCAGATAAGAGCGCACTCCTTCATCGCACAACCGCCGCATCTACGCCGCTTCGCCTTGGTCACGAGAGCTTTGCGGTTTGTGGCCCGCTCGCCCTGCTCGGCAGCGCCTTCTATGCAGTTCTTGTTCATCGGCTCACGATTTACGCTTCACGCTTCCTCCCCACGCTCGGTCACCCTCGCGCAGTTGCGCTTCACTTCGCTCGTTGTGACCAACTCGCGGCGGGACTCGCACCCGCAGGAGTACGCCCATGCTGGGCGTACCACTAAAACGAAACCCCGGGACTTTCGTCCCGGGGTCGTGTCCCCGGCCGGGCTTCACGCCCGGCCCTGATCGGACCCGGACCGGCAGGTGGCGAAACCCGCCGGCGCGGCCCGTGCCGATCAGTTGGCGGCGGTGCGCGAACGCGAGCCGGTCTTGGCGGCCTTGCCGACATCGGCGGCGGCCTTCAGGGTGGCGTTGGTCGCAGCGGCGAAGTTCGATTCCGCGGCGCTGGCGGCCTGGCGAGCGGCCTTGGAAGCGGATTCGTAGGCGTTGGTCGCGGTGGCCAGCGAGGACTTCAGCAGCGCCACGGCGCCTTCGGAGCCGGTGGGGGCGTTGCGGGCGAACTGCTCGACCACTTCGGACACCTGCTTCTGGCCCTGGGCCAGTTGGGCCTCGGTCAGCTTGCTCAGGTCACCCTGGATGTCGACCAGGATTTCGTAGACGTCCTTGCCGTAGGCCACGGCCTGTTCCGGACGGACCAGGGCGGAAGTGAAAGCCAGCAGTTCCTGGGCGTCCTTCAGCTCGACGGCTTCCTGGGACTTCTGGGCGACGTCTTCCAGGGCGGCCTTGGTGGCCTTCAGGTTCAGGTCGACCAACTTTTCGAAACCGCTGAAGAACGTGCCCTGGACGGCCAGCAGATTGTCGATGACGGCCTTCTGGGAGGCCAGCAGGGATTGTTGATTTGCGCTCATGATTACTCCTTGTCAAGTGTAGAAGGTTTCCTCAGAGGCACAATGCCCGGCACCTTCTCGATCGCAACAGTTTTGCTGCAACGCACAAGTCAAATTTTAAAGGAAAGAATGATGGTGTCAACTGATTTTGTTGCATCGCAACAAAAAAATCGAACTGTGGCGTGAAAGCTGCGGATGCGGAACCCGCCGGCCCGGGCGCCCTCTTCCCGCGCGGCGGCGGGGCCGGCGCTCAGTGTTGCGCCTCGTAGCCCAGGGCCTCGGATATGCGGGCGCTGGTGCTCATCAGCAGCGGAATCCAGTCATCCCGCATGCGCTCGGCGGGCGCCGAAAGGGACAGCCCGGCCAGCAGCGCTCCGGTGTCGTCGTGGACACCGGCCGCGATGCAGCGCACGCCGAGTTCGAGTTCCTCGTTGTCGCGCGAATAGCCGTGCCGACGCACCAGCGCGAGTTCGCGCTCCAGTTGGTCAACCTGAGTGATGCTGTTGCGCGTGGTCCCGGCCAGCCCCGTGCGCATGGCGTAGCTGCGCACGCTGCGGGCGTCCCACATGGACAGGAACAGCTTACCGGTGGAGGTCAGATGCAGGGGCGCCCGGCCACCGATGGCGCGCACCACCTGCATGCCGGACCGTTCGCTCCAGGCGCGCTCGATATAGACGATCTCGTCACCCTGGACGAGCGAAAGATTGACAGTCTGGCCGGTCTGGCGATGCAGTTCGCGCATCGGGCCGATGGCCGCCGCGCGCACGTCCAGCCGCCCCTTGACCAGCGAGCCGAGTTCCAGAAGGCGCATGCCCAGACGATAAAGGCCGCTGTCCACCCGCTCGACGTAGCGGCCCACGGCCAGGTCGGCCAGGATGCGGTGCGCCGTGGAGGCGTGCAGCCCCGTGGCCGCCGACAGTTCCTTCAGCGTGATCGGGTCGCGCTGTCCGGCCAGGACGTCCAGGATGCGCATGGCGCGGTCCAGAACCTGGATCGTCACAGCGCCATGATCGCCGGCCGCCGCGGCGAGGGCCGGAGCGCCCTGCGGTGAGGACGAAGCGGAAGTGTGGGAAAGACGTGCCATGGATTCGCTTTGTTGCATTGCGCCATTTTTCCATACTATGAAAAAACGTACCGCATGGCAAGCATTTTATGGTTGCCCCGTGGACGGCCGCCCGGTGCCGTCCACGGGGCCGGGCGGGCGACCGGACGTCCGCCGGCCGACGGGCGGCGCGGTATCAGGCCGGGGGATCGAGCCTGCCCCCCAGCGACAGGACCTCGACTCGCAGCCAGGCCAGGGCCTCGGCGGCGGCTTCGGGAGCGCCCTTGACCCCCAGTTCGATATGCGGCGAACCGCCCGAGTCGCCGACATTGGGCAGGCTGAAGGCGCGGATGCCCGCCCAGCGGCGTTCCAGCGATTCAAGCGCCGGAGTGACGCGCGATTCCGGCAGGCCGAACACCAGAAAGGAATGCTCGACCCGGGATTCGCAATGGTGCCAGCGGGCGTAGCGCGTATCCAGCGTCCAGGCCATCATGGCGTGCGCCATCACCGGAAAACCGGGCATGAAGCTGTGATCGCGGATGAAAAAGCCGGGGATCTTGTTGTAGCTGTTCGGGATGATCTCCGCGCCGGCGGGGAACACGCCCATCTGCAGCCGCTGCTGGTTTTCGGGGGTGGACATGTCGGCGCTGCCCTGGCCCTTGGCGGCCATGTCGGCGCAGCGCTCGCCGATCAGGCGGGCGGCTTCGGGATGCAGAGCCAGCGGCACTCCCAGGGCGCGCGCGGCGGCCTGGCGAGTGCGATCATCGGGCGTGGCGCCGATGCCGCCGCAGCAGAACACGAGGTCGGGCGTGGCGAAGCTGCGGCGCAGGCACTCGGCGATCTCGTCCTCGTCGTCGGAAATGAACTCAGCGGCGTGCAGCCGCAGCCCGCGTTCCTGCAGCAATTCGATCAACCGGGCGAAATGCTTGTCCTGGCGGCGTCCGGACAGGATCTCGTCGCCGATGGCGATCAGGCGGACGCGCGGCGGCGCCTGGGGAATCGGACAGGCGTCCGCATCGCAGGCGGACTGCGCGGCGGACGAGCCGGCATCATGGAGGGCGGCGGATTTCTGCATCGAGGTTCCTGGTCAGAGGTCTATGACGGTTTCGGCCCGCAGGCGGCGGATGGCTTCCAGGCAGAAATGGGCGTACACCAGCGCCGAGAACACCGGCATCACCAGCCAGAACAGCGGGATCAGGTTGACGACGGCCAGGCAGGCCGCGATCAGCCAGAGCTGGCGATTGTGGCGCCGCCACAGCAGCCGGCGCTCGGACGGGCTGGCGTGTTCGATCATGGCGTCCACACGCAGCATGCGGTTCAGCGCGAAGGCCCACCAGAACACGGGCAGTACCAGCGCCATGGGAGGGACCAGCCATAGAGGCATGGTGAACAGCCATCCCAGGCAGAACAGCGTCCCGACCCAGACCGCGTTCCAGACGCCCAGCGCCGTGGCGTTGCGGCCCTGGCGGCCCAGGCCCTGATAATCGCGGCGTTCCAGGTGATGCAGGACAATGGGCATGACGAACACGGCGGCGATCGCCAGCCCCAGAATGCCCGCCATGGGCAGGAGCAGTCCCGCCGCCATCAGCGGCACCAGCCACAGTTTCAGCGAGAACAGGCCAACGGCGACGAGCCAGCCGTCGATGGTGTTGAACAGTCCCCAGGACGAGGCTTCCTGGTCCAGCCAGCCGGTCAGCGGCTGCCAGAAGAACCACAGCAGCAGCACCGCCCCCAGGAAGGCAATCATGAAAGGCAGGAACAGGGCCGCGATCATGCGCGGGTGCAACTGGCTGGCGGCGGCGCGGCGGAAAGCCTGTCCGACCAGCGCCAGGCCGCGGGCGGAACGGGGATCGCGCAGGGCGAGGTCTTGGTGCGTCATACGGCAGAATGATCCTTGGAATGATCCGGACGAGTCCCGCGAGACCAGCCCCGGAGAACCCGCACAACATACAATCATCTTATTCAAAGAACGGGATTCTTGTCTGCATGAAATTGTTCGATCCGCACGCCGACCCGCGGGCCCTGCGCGCTCGGCTGACCGCCGACGCCGGCCGCCGCGTGGCCTGCTACTGTGCCGCCTGGTGCCGCACCTGCGACGCCTGGCGCCCCTTGCTGGAAGCCCTGGCCGACGAATACTCCGACTGGACCTTCCTGTGGGTGGACGTCGAGGACAGCCCCGACTGGCTGGGAGACGAAGACATCGAGAACTTCCCCACGATCCTGGTGCAGGACCGGGGCGGCACGCGCTATTGGGGTGCGGTGCAGCCGCGCATCGAACACCTGCGGCGGCTGATCGACGGCGCGGCGGACCTGCCGGTACTGCCGGCCGGCCCCGGTAGCCTGGACGCGCTGGCTCGGGATTAGGGGCCTGTTCAGGTGGGCTTGCCGCCGCCCAGCAGGACACCGACGGACCGGCGCGCCGGCACCACGGAAGGACGCGGCTCGGCGTCGGCGCGCGGCGCGGCGGCGGGTTCGTAAGGCCGGGAGAAGAAATCGTCCAGCGGCGCTTCGGGCGCCCCGCGCCAGCTCGACGCCCCATGATGGCCCCCGGCCGGACGGCGGCGGGCGACGAGGCGCGGCAACTCGAGTTCGCCGCGCGGGATCTTGACCTTGATGAGCTTTTCGATGTCCTGCAGATAACGCTCTTCCTCGGGCGCGAACAGCGCGATGGCCTCGCCCGAGGCGCCCGCCCGGCCAGTGCGGCCGATGCGGTGAACGTAGTCTTCCGCGTTGCGCGGCAGATCGTAGTTGATCACGCAGGGCACGCCGGCCACGTCCAGGCCGCGCGCGGCCACGTCGGTGGCGACCAGGACTTCCAGCGTGCCGGCCTTGAAGGCGTCCAGCGCCTTCATGCGCTCGATCTGGGTCTTGTTGCCGTGGATGGATTCGGCGCGCACGCCGTCCTGCTCAAGCTGGCGAGCCAGGCGGCTGCAGCCGATCTTGGTGTTGGAGAACACGATGACCTGGCTGAGCTGGCGGGATTTCACCAGATGCACCACGGCCCGGCGCTTGGCTTCGCCTTCCAGGGGATAGGCGATCTGGGTGACGGTGTCGGCCGTGGCGTTGGGACGCGCGACCTCGACTTCGACCGGCGTGCGCAGGAAGGTGCGGCCGAGCTTGCGGATTTCCGGGCTGAAAGTGGCGGAGAACAGCAGACCCTGGCGACCCGGTGGCAGCAGCCGCATGATGCGGTCCAGGTCCGGCAGGAAGCCCATGTCCAGCATGCGGTCGGCCTCGTCCAGCACCAGGATGCCGACCTGGCCGAGGTTGACGTTGCGCTGTTCGACGTGGTCGAGCAGGCGGCCCGGCGTGGCGATCAGGATTTCGCAGCCCTGGCGCAGCAGGTCGCGCTGCGGACGGATGTCGACCCCGCCGAACACCACCGCCGTGCGCAAAGGCACGAACTGGCTGTACTGGGCGACATTGGCGTGCACCTGGTCGGCGAGTTCGCGCGTGGGTGTCAGGATCAGGGCGCGCACCGGATGGCGGGCGGGCGAGGCGCTGCTGTTGGCAAAGGGCATCAGCCGGTGCAGGATCGGCAGGGAAAAGGCGGCGGTCTTGCCCGTGCCCGTCTGGGCGGCGCCCATGACGTCCCGCCCGGACATGGCGATGGGGATGGCCTTGGCCTGGATCGGGGTGGCGGACACGTAGCCGGTGGCCTCGATGGCCTGCATGATGCCTGGGTGCAGGCCGAACCGGGCGAACGGAACGGGCGCCTCGGGGGCGGCGGAGTCTTGGGAAGTGGAGTCGGTCATTCGTCGGATAGGGTGCGCAGGCACCCGGAAATCCGGCCCCACGCGTTCATGAACTCCCCATTTTAGCGTGCATCGCCGCGGGCCGGGCAATTGGTACAATGTATCCCTGACAAATTCCGGGAGACGGCGATGTCCATGTCTGATCGAGATGGGGTGATCTGGTACGACGGCAAGCTGGTGCCGTGGCGCGACGCGACCACGCACGTGCTGACGCATTCGCTGCACTACGGCCTGTCCGTCTTCGAAGGCGTCCGCGCCTACCGCACCGACCACGGCACGGCAATCTTCCGCCTGGAAGACCACACCAAGCGCCTGTTCAACTCGGCGCACATCTACCAGATGAAGATCCCCTTCTCGCGCGAGGCGATCTCCGAGGCCCAGATCGAGGTCGTGCGCCGCAACGAACTGGAATCCTGCTACATCCGGCCGCTGGTGTTCTACGGCTCCGAAAAGATGGGCGTCTCGCCCAAGGGCGCCTCGGTGCACGTCGCCATCGCCGCCTGGGCCTGGGGCGCCTACCTGGGCGAAGAAGCCCTGAAACAGGGCATCCGCGTCAAGATCTCGTCCTTCGCGCGGCAGCACGTCAACGTCACCATGCCGCGCGCGAAGATCGCCAGCACCTACGCCAATTCCATCCTCGCCAACGCCGAGGCCCTGGATCACGGCTACGACGAGGCCATCCTGCTGGACACCCAGGGCTTCGTGGCCGAAGGCTCCGGCGAGAACCTGTTCATCGTGCGCGACGGCGTGGTCTACGAGCCGGACATCGCCTGCGCCCTGACCGGCATCACCCGGGCCTCCATCCACCAGATCGCCGCCGACCTGGGGCTGCGAGTGGAATCGCGCCGGCTGACCCGCGACGACCTGTACATCGCCGACGAGGCCTTCTTCACGGGCACGGCGGCCGAAGTCACTCCGATCCGCGAGATCGACGGCCGCCAGATCGGCGCCGGCGAACGCGGCCCGATCACCGCACAGATCCAGAAGGCCTTCTTCGACGCGGTGTCCGGCAAGACGCCGAAATATCACCACTGGCTCTCCAAAGTCTGATCCGCAATCCGCCTCCCAAACCCGGGCGGTCCGCCCGTCCGGCCCTTTTCAGGAAACACCATGAGCAGCGTGCCCGAAACCGCCCGCAACCAGGACATCGTCGAAGTCGGCGCCGAAGACCTGCCGGTCTATTGCCCCGGCCCCAAGGCGCCCCTATGGAGCCAGCACCCGCGCATCTACATCGAGGTCGTCAAGAGCCATGTGGCCCGCTGCCAGTACTGCGGCACCCGCTACGCCCTGCGCGAGGGCGAGAAGGTGCACGGCCACTAGACCCTCATCCCGCCGCGCCCATGTTCCCCACGCCCGAAGAAGCGGAATACGCCTTCTACGAAGCCATGCGCCAGGGCGACGCCGCCCTGATGATGCGCGTCTGGAGCGACGACGAGGACGTGGCCTGCATTCATCCGGGCGGCCTGCGGACCCTCGGCCCACGGGCCGTCCGCGAAGGCTGGGAACATATCTTCGCCAATGGCCCGATCACCGCCTTCCCGGCCCAGGTCAGGGCCATGACGGGAGTGATGAGCGCCGTCCACGTGCTGATCGAGCAGATCATGGTGAACACCCCGCGCGGCAAGGACACGCTGAGCTTCTACACCACCAACATCTACCAGAAAGGCCCGGAGGGATGGCGGATGATCGTGCACCATGCTTCAGCCGCGCCCCGCGAGGCCAAGCTGTTCGACCGTCCCGATCCCTCCCGCACCCTTCACTGACCCACCTCCCATGAGCATGCCGGGCCGCCCCAAACGCGAATACCGGAGTGCGCAGCACGACGGTGGATTCCTATGACCGCGCGCATCGACACCAGCCTGTGCCCCGCGCCGGTCTGGCTGCCGGGCGGCCACGCCCAGACCCTCTACGGGGCCTTCTGCGCCCAGCACCCCGCTCTGCATTTCGTGCGCGAGCGGGTCGACACGCCGGACAGCGACTTCATCGACCTGGACTGGTGCGCCCCCCGCCTGAACCCCAACCAGCATCCCGACGGCCAGGCCTCGCCGCATGTATCGGGACTGGTGGGCACGGCGGCGCGGCGCTGGGTCGAGGACGCCGACTGGGCCGGGCTGGCGGGCGACGGCCCCGCCCTGATCCTGTTCCACGGCCTCGAGGGCAGCAGTCTGAGTCCCTACATGCAGGCGATCGCCCACGACTTCCGCGCCGCCGGCTGGGTGGTGGCGGCGGCGCACTTTCGCGGCTGCTCCGGCGTGCCCAACCGCATGGCGCGGGCCTACTACAGCGGCGACTCGGCCGAGATCGACTTCGTCATCGGTCACGTCCGCGCGCGCCTGCCCGGCGCCGCGCTGCACGCCGCCGGGATCTCGCTGGGCGGCAACGCCCTGCTGAAGCTGCTCGGCGAATCGGGCGACGCGCCCCATGGACTGAAGGCCGCAGCCGCGGTGTCCGTCCCGATGGATCTGGCCGCCTGCGGCCGGCGCCTGTCGGACACCACCTGGGGGCGGCAGATGTATTCCCGATATTTCCTGCGCAGCATCCGCCGCAAGATCTTCGACAAGGCCCGCGAATTCCCCGGCTCGGTGGACGTGTCGCGCACCCAGAGCATGCGCAGCCTGCGCGAATTCGACGATCTGTACACCGCGCCCATGCACGGCTACCTCAACGCGCTGGACTACTGGACCCGCGCGGCCAGCCTGCCGCTGCTGCCAGCGATCCGCACGCCCACGCTCGTGCTGAACGCCCGCAACGATCCCTTCGTGCCCGAAGCCTCGCTGCCGGGGTCCCGGGACGCATCCGGCGATGTGCTGCTGCACCAGCCGGCCCTGGGCGGGCACGCGGGGTTCGTCACCGGTATGTTCCCGGGCCATTTGCGCTGGCTGCCGGCGCGGCTGCTGCGTTTTTTCAGGACCGGCGCCTGACCCGGACGGCCATGCCGCGACCCCGACGCGCCTCGAAGGAGACGCTCCGGCCCGCCAGGGCCTACTTCTTGAACGGCTCCAGCAACGCGCGCTGGTTGTCCAGGCGTTCGCGCAGGGCGCGGATGCGCATGTCCAGCCGCGACTGGGCGTAGAAATCCTTCGACAGGGTCCGCGCCTGCTGAAGGTGCTCGACCGCCGTGGGCAAAGCGCCGGTCTGCTCGAAATAACTCGCCATGGCCTCATGGGCCTCGACCTCGCGCCCCAGGCGCTGCAGGCTGGTCGCCAGCAGCCTCTGGAATTCCGGTATGTCGGGCCACTGCCTGGTGGCGGTCTGCAGGAAATCGGCGGCGGCCGCATCCTGGCCAGCCTTCTGCAAGGCGCGTGCGCGCTCGTCCGCCACCCCCTGGCTATGAGGCCAGCGCTTCCAGGCGGCCGCCGAAACATCCACGGCCGCCGCCGGCCCCTGGACGCCGGCCAGCTGGATCGCCAGCATGTCCAGCTGCGGCGCCGCCGCCTGCGCAGACTGCGCCTGGGCCAGTTGCGCGCGCGCGCCGGCCAGGTCGCCTTCCGCCTTGTCCAGCGAGGCCAGACCATACAGGGCGGCCGCCTGGCGCACGCCCCGGAGATCGCGCGCCTCACCGCGCAATGTCTGCCGCAGGCGCTGGCGGTCGGCATGGTCGCGCGCCTGGATCAGGGCCAGGCGCGCGCGCACGAACCAGAATTCGGAGTCGGGCGTGGCGGCGACGGCCGGCTGGCCCTCGATGCGGTTCTCGATGTCCGACAGGCGCTGGATGGACAGCGGGTGGGTCGAGGCGTAGCCGCCGCCCGTTCCTTCGTTCAGGCGCGAGGCATTCATCAGGCGGCGGAACATGGCCAGCATGCCCCCGGGATCGAAGCCGGCCTGGCGCATCATCTGCAGCCCCGCCCGGTCGGCCTCCTGTTCGGCGCCCCGGGAGAAGCCAAGCTGCCGGTCGATGGCCGCGGCCTGGCCGAAGGTGGCGACTCCCATGGCGAGGTCGCCCTGGCCGGCCAGGGCCGCCAGAAGGGCGCCGATCAGGCTGGCCACCATGATGCCCGTGCCCTGGGACTGCTGCGCGATGCCCCGGGCGATGTGGCGCTGCATGACGTGGCCGATTTCGTGCGCCAGCACGCCGGCCAGCTCGGATTCGCTCTGCGCACCGACCACCAGGCCACTGTGGACGCCGATGTAGCCGCCCGGCAGGGCGAAGGCATTGATCGAGGGATCGCGCACGGCGAACACGGTGATGTCCTGGGCCAGGGCCTGCGGCGCATGGGCGGCCAGTCGCCGGCCGAGCGCGGTCAGGTACTGGTTGACGTCCAGATCGCCGATATAGGTGGGATCCTGGCGGCCCTGTTCCATGATGGCCTGGCCCAGGGTGCGTTCCAGCACGGGAGACAGTTCCGCCGACGAGACCGCCCCCATCGAGGGCAACCCCATGGGCTGTCCCCAGGCGGGCGGCACGCTGGCCGCCAGGGCGCCGGCCAGACTCAGGCCCGCGCCCGCGCGCCGCATCCAGATCTTCATGGCCAATCCTTTATCCACGACCAGCGCCGCATCAAGCCGCGCGCACGGGCCGGCTGACCGGGCGCCGCCGGGGCTGCGGCAGGCGATTGCGGGCCGACAGCCGCATCAGGGCGCCCAGCGCCACCAGCAGCCCGAAGGTCTCGATCAGGCCCGCCGGCACCCACATGATCAACCCGCCGATCACCTGGTCATCCAGCGCGCTGAAACCGGGCAGCGCGCGGCCGCACAGGTCGAACACCGGATAGAGGTCGTGCTCGGAAAAGACGATGACGGCCCCGGCGACCATCTGTGGCGCCATGGTGAAAACGGGCGAGAAGATCCGCCCTCCGGGCGACATCGCGGCCGGCGGATGGGGCCGCCGGTCCAGGATCAGGTTCCAGTACATCAGGCCGGTGATCACCACCGCCCAGTTCATGAGCCTGTACAGCCGCCAGTCGAGCATGGAATAGAACTGCACGGTGGGTTCCAGCCAGACCAGCACCATCAGCAGGAACAGCAGCGGCACCAGAAAACGGTGCGTCGCCAGGGCCTCCAGGACGCGCACGGGGCCGGCGCGGCGGGCCGCCGCCAGTCTCGCCCGCCAGGCCAGAGGCAGGCCGGCCCGCATGACCTGCCCGGGATAGGCGCCCATGATCAGCAACGGCCCCAGATGGTGCAAGACCAGGTGCTGCAGGCGATGGATGAAGAACATGCGCTCGGCGTAGTAGTCCAGCTGGGTGTGCATGGACAAGTACAGCATGACCCACCCGATCCAGAACAAGGACTGGCGCACGACCCCGACGCGATGGACGCGGCGGCCGCGCAGGAACATCCACGCCGAAGCCACGAAAACCAGCACCAGGGCGGGAGAGAATTCCCAAGGCCGCAACCAGTCGAGCACATCCATGACGGGCCGATTCATCCATGACAAGACTAATCGGGCTAGTTTAAAGCATTCCTCGAAGCATTCTAAAATGGGTCTTTTCGCCATTCGAGCACCCATGGCCCCTCCGACCTACGACATTGCCATCCTGGGATCCGGCCCGGTCGGCTGCGCACTGGCCCTGAGCTTGGCGGACGCGGCCCCGGACCCCGCGCGCATCGCCCTGATGGGCCCGGAGCCCGCGCCGCGCCCGGCCGGACAGGCCATCGACCCGCGCGCTCTGGCCCTGAACCATGGCAGCCGCCGCTTCCTGGAAATCCTGGGCGCCTGGCCGGAACGCGGCGCCGACATCCTGACTGTGCACGTATCCCAGGCCGGCCACCTGGGCCGTACGCTGATCGACCAGGCCGAGCTGGGGGTTCCCCGGCTGGGCTGCGTGGTCGCTTATGACGACCTGCTCGACACGCTGTACGCCGCCGTGCGCCGCGCCGGCGTCGCGCTGGTGACGGAACGGCCGCCCCGGCCCCTGGCGGGCTCGCCCGTGCGGCTGCATCTGGCGGACGGACCGCGCACCGCGCGCCTGGCGCTGCTGTCCGACGGCGCCCGCCCCCGGGGCCTGCACCGGGAATATGGCCAGCACGCCGTTCTGGCGACCGTGCGGGCCACAGCCCCGCTGCCGGGCCGCGCCTTCGAGCGCTTCACCCGCACCGGCCCGCTGGCCCTGCTGCCGCATCCGGCCGGCGACGCACTCTACAGCCTGGTCTGGTGCGTCCCGCCGGAACGCGCCCGGTCCCTGATCGGCCTGCCGGATACTGAATTCGACGCAGCGCTGCAGGCGGCCTTCGGCCAACGCCTAGGCCGTCTGCGACGGGAGGGCGAAGCCCACGCCTTTCCTCTGTCGCTGCACGCCGGCCCCAGCCTGCCGGGCCAGGGCCTGGTGGCGGTGGGCAACGCCGCCCAGACCCTGCATCCAGTCGCGGGGCAGGGCCTGAATCTGGGCCTGCGCGACGCGGCCCAGCTGGCCCAGACGCTGCGGCCCTGGCTGGCGGCGCCGGACGCCCCGGCCCGGCCCCTGCTGGAACATCATGCCCGGCGGCGCCGCATGGACCGCGCCCTGACCCTGGGCGTCACCGACGCCCTGCCGCGCCTGTTCGCCACGGCCAACCCGCTGGCGCGCCACGCCTGCGGCCTGGGGCTGGCCGCCCTGGACTTGCTGCCGGCGCTGCGCAAGCCTCTGGCCCGCCACCTGCTGCAGGGCCAGCGGCTGTAGGCCTGCCCGTCCCAAGGACAGCCTACAATGCCCGCCATGCGCATCGGATCCTGGACCCTGCCCCATCCCGTCTGCGTGGCCCCCATGGCGGGGGTCACCGACCGCCCCTACCGGCGCCTGTGCAAGGCCCTGGGAGCAGCCTACGCGGTCTCGGAAATGGCGGCCTGCAACCCGCGCCTGTGGGACAGCGTCAAGACCGCGCGCCGCCTGAACCACGACGGCGAGCCCGACCCCGTGGCGGTGCAAATCGCCGGGGCCGATCCCGACATGCTGGCCGAGGCGGCCGTGTTCAACATCCGCAAGGGCGCGCGCATCATCGACATCAACATGGGCTGCCCCGCGAAGAAAGTCTGCAACGTCGCCTCGGGCTCGGCGCTGCTGCGCGACGAAGCCCTGGTCGCCCGCATCCTGGACCGCGTGGTGTCCGCCTGCGCCCCGCTGGGCGTGCCGGTCACCCTGAAGACCCGCACCGGCTGGGACCGCGGCAGCCGCAACGCCGTGCGCATCGCCCGCCTGGCGGAGGACTGCGGCATCGCCGCCCTGACGCTGCACGGCCGCACCCGCTGCGACCTGTACGACGGGCAGGCCGAATACGACACCCTGCGCGAAGTCCGCCGGGAAATCCGCATCCCGCTGATCGCCAACGGCGACATCGACTCGCCGGAAAAAGCCCGCCGCGTCCTGGATTACACTGGAGCCGACGCCATCATGGTCGGCCGCGCCGCCCAGGGACGGCCCTGGATCTTCCGCGAGATCGCCCACTACCTGGCGCACGGCACCCACCTGCCGCCGCCCACCTACGGCGAGTTGCGCGAACATCTGCTGGGCCACCTGGACGACCACTACACCTTCTACGGCGAGCGCACCGGCGTGCGCAGCGCCCGCAAGCACATCGGCTGGTACCTGGCCGATCTGCCGGGCGCGGACACGCTGCTGCCGCGCATCATGGCGCTGGACAGCACGGCGCTGCAGTCCGACGCCCTGCGGCGATGGTTCGACGAGCGGTCCGCCGACACTGTCCTGGAACCCGCGCCTTCCTTTCACTGATTCTCCGATCGATCCGACATGAGCACCACCACCCCCCTGGAACACGCCGTCCGCGAACAGCTCGAACGCTATTTCGAGGACCTGGGCGACTCGACTCCGCACGACATGCTGTCCATGGTCGGCCTGTGCGTCGAGCGCACCGTCCTGGAAGTCGCGCTGGAACGCACCGGGGGCAACCAGACGCGCGCGGCCGACATGCTCGGCATCACGCGCGGCACCCTGCGTAAAAAACTGCAGACGCACCAGATCCAGGCCTGAAGGCCTGAGGCTCCCGTTTTCTTTTCCTTCCCTGCCGCCACCATGACCATCCAGACC
The DNA here is from genome assembly GCF_054457555.1 of Castellaniella sp. WN. Classification (NCBI taxonomy): domain Bacteria; kingdom Pseudomonadati; phylum Pseudomonadota; class Betaproteobacteria; order Burkholderiales; family Alcaligenaceae; genus Castellaniella; species Castellaniella sp. WN. The sequence goes on from NZ_JBTKZC010000002.1 coordinate 673,650, forward strand.
GCCCTGATCTCCGTGTCCGATAAATCGGGCATCGTCGAATTCGCCCAGGCCCTCGCCCAGCGCGGGGTCTCCCTCCTCTCGACCGGCGGCACCGCCCGCCTGCTGGCCGAGGCCGGCCTGAACGTCACCGAGGTCGCCGCCCACACCGGCTCGCCGGAAATCCTGGACGGCCGGGTCAAGACCCTGCACCCGCGCATCCACGGCGGCCTGCTGGCACGCCGCGACGATCCCGCGCACCTGCAAACGCTGAAGGACCAGAACATCCCTCCCATCGATCTGCTGGTGGTCAATCTGTACCCCTTCCAGCGGACCGTCGCCAAGCCGGACTGCATCCTGGCCGACGCCATCGAAAACATCGACATCGGCGGCCCGGCCATGCTGCGCTCGGCGGCCAAGAACCACGGCTCCCCGGCCGGCGGCGGCGTCACCGTGGTGATCGACCCGACCGACTACCCGCGCGTGCTGGCCGACCTGGACGGCCCGGCCCGCCAGCCCTCCTACGGCCTGCGCCTGGAACTGGCCGCCAAGGTCTACGCCCACACCGCCGCCTATGACGGCGCCATCGCCGCCTATCTCAGCAGCCTGGCGGCCCGCGAACCCGAACCCGCCCAAGTCCCCGAACGCGAGACCTGGCCGCGCGTGCTGACCGTGCAGATGCGCCGCGAACAGGCCCTGCGCTACGGCGAGAACCCGCATCAGGGCGCCGCCTTCTACCGCGACGCCCTGGTCGGCGCGGGCCTGCTGGCCGGCTACCGCCAGATCCAGGGCAAGGAACTGTCCTACAACAACATCGCCGACGCCGATGCCGCCTGGGAATGCGTGCGCAGCTTCCAGACCGGCGCCTGCGTCATCGTCAAGCACGCCAACCCCTGCGGCGTGGCCCTGGGCGCCAACGCCCTGGCCGCCTACCAGCAGGCCTTCAAGACCGACCCGACCTCGGCCTTCGGCGGCATCATCGCCTTCAACACCCCCGTGGACGAAGCCGCCGCGCAGGCCGTCTCCGAACAGTTCCTGGAAGTCCTGATCGCCCCGGCCTACACCGGTGCCGCCCTGGCCCTGCTGGCCGCCAAGAAGAACGTGCGCGTGCTGGAAGTCCCCCTGGGCACGACCCACAACCCCTACGACGTCAAGCGCGTCGGCGGTGGCTGGCTGGTCCAGGACCCGGACAATCTGTCGGCCACCGAGGCCGACGTGCGCGTCGTCACCCGCCTGGCGCCCAGCGCCGTACAGATGCGCGACCTGCTGTTCGCCTGGAACGTCGCCCAGTACGTCAAGTCCAACGCCATCGTCTTCTGCGGCCAGGGCATGACCCTGGGCGTCGGCGCCGGCCAGATGAGCCGCATCGACTCGGCCCGCATCGCCTCGATCAAGGCCGAAAAAGCCGGGCTGACGCTGGCGGGTTCGGCGGTCGCGTCCGACGCCTTCTTCCCGTTCCGCGATGGTCTGGACGTGGTCGCCGACGCGGGCGCGACCTGCGTCATCCAGCCGGGCGGCAGCATCCGCGACGACGAGGTCATCGCGGCCGCCGACGAACGCGGCATCGCCATGGTCTTCACCGGCACCCGCCACTTCCGCCATTGACGTCCGGGCATCGATGATCATCCTGGGGGTCGATCCGGGCTTGCGGCGCACGGGCTTCGGCGTGATCGAAGTCCAGGGCGCACGGCTGCGCTACGTGGCCAGCGGCACCATCGTCGTGCCGCCCGCCCTGCCGCTGCACGGACGCCTCAAGGTCATCCTGGACAATCTGCGCGAGGTCGCCCGCGACGCCCGGCCCGACCAGGCGGCGCTGGAAAAAGTCTTTCTGAACGCCAACCCGGCCTCGACTCTGCTGCTGGGCCAGGCGCGCGGCGCCGCCCTGTGCGCCCTGGCCGACTGCGGCCTGGACGTCGAGGAATACACTGCCTTGCAGATCAAGAAGGCCGTGGTCGGCACCGGCCGCGCCAGCAAGGAACAGATCCAGACCATGGTGCGCCACCTGCTGTCGCTGGACGGCGAACCCGCCCCCGACGCCGCCGACGCCCTGGCCTGCGCCATCTGCCACGCCCATTGCGCGCCGCTGGCCGGACGCCTGCAGGCGCTGGCGCCCGAGACCCTGGGCATGGGCCGGCGCCGCCTGCGCACCGGCCGCCTGGTGTCCTGAGGCCTGTTCACACCCCGCATTCACCCCAAACCACGGAGTCAGCCATGATCGGCCGCATCACCGGCACCTTGATCGAATCGTCCCCCCCCACGGTCTGCGTCCAGGCCGGCGGTCTGGGCTACGAGATCGACGTGCCCATGAGCACGCTCTACAAGCTGCCCCCCGTGGGCCAGACCGTGACCCTGCACACCCATCTGGCGATCCGCGAGGACGCCCATGTGCTGTACGGTTTTGCCACACCCGCCGAACGCGCCGCCTTCCGGGCGCTGATCAAGGTCAGCGGCATCGGCGCGCGCACCGCCCTGTCCGTGCTGTCGGGCCTGAGCGTGGAGGATCTGGCCGACGCGGTCGAACAGCAGGAATCCGGCCGCCTGATCAAGGTGCCCGGCATCGGCAAGAAAACCGCCGAGCGCCTGCTGCTGGAACTGCGCGACAAACTCGGCGCCGTCGCCGGACTGACACGGCCCGACGGCGCGACGGTGCCGGCGACAAGCGGCGGCGACGTGCTCAACGCCCTGCAGGCCCTGGGCTATTCCGCCGCCGAGGCGCGCCGCGCCATGGGCACCCTGCCCGAAGGCCTGAGCGTGTCCGAAGGCATCCGCCAGGCCTTGAAAGCCTTGTCGCGAACCTGAGCAGGACGGTCATGCACGACGACGATCTGATCCCCTTCTGGGACGAAGACGGTCAGCCCATGGACTTTCGGGACGGCGGCCGGGCGGCCGGACCGCGCGGCGCGGCGCCCGCGCAGCCGCCGCGCTACGCCGACGCCCTGGACGCGCTGCGCGAAGTCTTCGGCTACGACGCCTTCCGGGGAGAACAGCAGGCCGTCATCGAACACATCATCGGCGGCGGCGACGCGTTGGTGCTGATGCCCACCGGGGGCGGCAAGTCCCTGTGCTACCAGATCCCGGCCCTGGTGCGTTCGGGCACGGGCGTCGTCATCTCGCCCTTGATCGCCCTGATGCAGGATCAGGTCGACGCGCTGCTGGAACTGGGCGTGCGCGCCGCCTTTTTGAATTCTTCGCAGACGTCCGCCCAGGCCCGAGAGGTCGAACAGGCCTTCGTGCGCGGCGAACTGGACCTGCTGTACGTCGCCCCGGAACGCCTGCTGACCCCGCGCTGCCTGGATCTGCTGGACCGCGGGCACGTCGCCCTGTTCGCCATTGACGAGGCCCACTGCGTGTCCCAATGGGGGCATGATTTCCGCCCCGAATACCAGGACCTGAAGCGGCTGGCCGAACGCTGGCCCGACGTGCCGCGTGTGGCCCTGACCGCCACCGCGACGGCGGCCACGCGCGCCGACATCGTCGCCTGCCTGTCGCTGAACGAAGCGCCCCAGTTCGTCGCCAGCTTCGACCGACCCAATATCCGCTACAGCATCATCGAAAAGCACGAAGTCCGGCGCCAGTTGCTGGACTTCATCCGCGCCGAGCACGCCGGGGAATGCGGCATCGTCTATGCCTTGTCGCGCTCGCGCGTCGAGCAGACGGCCGAATTCCTGTCGCGCAACGGCATCGATGCCCTGCCCTACCACGCCGGTCTGGACGCCCGCACCCGCGCCGACAACCAGGCGCGCTTCCTGCGCGAGGACGGCATCGTCATGGTCGCCACCATCGCCTTCGGCATGGGGGTCAACAAGCCCGACGTGCGCTTCGTCGCCCACATCGACCTGCCCAAATCCGTCGAAGGCTACTACCAGGAGACCGGGCGCGCGGGACGCGACGGCCTGCCCGCCGACGCCTGGCTGGCCTACGGCCTGCAGGACGTGGTGCAGCAGCGGCGCATGATCGATGATTCGGACGGCGACGCCCTGCACCAGCGCCGCCAGATGCGCCAACTGGACGCCATGCTGGCCCTGTGCGAGACCGTCACCTGCCGGCGCCAGGACCTGCTGGCCTATTTCGGCCAGACCATCCAGCCCTGCGGCAACTGCGACACCTGCCTGGAACCGCCCGCCGCCTGGGACGGCACCGTGGCTGTGCAGAAGCTGCTGTCGACCGTCTACCGCCTGATGCGCGAGCGCGGCCAGCGTTTCGGCGGCGGCCACCTGATCGACATCCTGCGCGGCCAGATGACCGACCGCGTCAAACAGCAGGGACACGACACGCTCAGCGTCTTCGGCGTGGGCGAGAACCTGTCGGTGGACGCCTGGCGCGGCATTCTGCGCCAGGCCCTGGCCCTGGGTCTGCTGACGGTGGACCTGGAAGGCTACGGCACTCTGGCGCTGACCGAGGCCAGCCGCGCCGTGCTGAAGGGCGAACGCACCCTGATGCTGCGCCCCGTGGCCGTCAAACGCGCCAAAGCCAGCCGCCAACGCACCACCACGACTGCGCAACTAGACGCCCTGCCGCCCGACGCCCTGGCGCGCTTCGAACATCTGCGCGCCTGGCGCGCGCGCACCGCGCGCGAGCACAATGTGCCGGCCTATGTGATCTTCCACGACGCCACGCTGCGCGAGATCGCCCTGCGCAACCCCGACAGCCTGGACGCCCTGGCCGGCGTCAGCGGCGTGGGCGCGCGCAAGCTGGAAACCTACGGCCCCGACGTGGTGGCCTGCGTGGGGCAGATCCGGGATTGACGCGCGGGCCGGGTGCGCGCCCGGTCATGCCGATCCGGTCGGCGGGCCTGCGCCACGCCGCCCGCCCGCCCCGGGGAAAACCCCGAATCCGCACGCATTTTCATGCATTTGAAGGATGCGCGAAAGGCCGGTCTTGCCTAGCCTTCAGGCTGGGAGGCGGCGCTTCATCCCGCCCAAGAACAAGAACCCCGGGAGCATCCATGAAATCCATCCGCTTGCGGCCCTGCGCCGCCACCCTGGCCTGCCTGGCCGCGTTTTCCGTCCCCGCGTGGGCGGCCAACAGCGGAGGCAGCACGGGCACCGCGTGCGGCGCCGACTACATCGGCGTCTGCGCCACGACGGGCGACGCCAGCGGTGGTCGCGTATTCATCGATACCGATCCGGGCGTCCTCTACGTCAGGGGAGGCTACAGCCTGCAAGGTAACGCGCTCAACAACCAAGTCACCATAAACGGCTCAGGCATCCCATCCACCTTCTACGTCCACGGCGGTTACAGCGCGCACGGCAGCGTCAGCGGCAACACCCTGCTTGTCACGGACAGCGCAGGACTCAACGCGACCTTGGCAGGCGGCTCTACCGAGGCCAGCGTCAACGGCCATGCTGTTGAAAATCGCATCATCCTGAGCGGTAACAGCACGATTTCCGCCATCTACATCCGGGGGGGATACGCGCAAAACGGCGACGCCATCGGTAACCTCATTTCTATCCTGGATGATGCACAAGTCATCAACAATAGCCCCCTCTACGGCGGCCACGCACCCGCTGGCAAGGCCACTGGCAACATTGTTTCCATCCAGGATCGCGCTCGGATCAACGGCAGTATCTACGGCGGTTACAGCAAGGGCGACGCATCGGGCAATCAACTCGTCTTCGGCGGCAACAGCGACATCACACTCACCAACCCCGGCGGCTTTGGCGGTTACAGCACGGCCGGCAATGCCAACGGCAACACCATCCTGGTCACGGATCAGGCAAGAACCCTTGGATTTCTGACGGGCGGCAGAGCGAGCGGAAACGGCGACGCCAACGGCAATACCATCCTGATCACAGGCCACGCAAATGTCGCTTCGGATCTGACCGGCGGCAGTGCTGTGCTGAACGGCAACGCCATCGGTAACCACATCATCCTCAGCGGCAACAGCATATTTGTTGCCGGCACCATCATCACGGCCGGTTCGGCGGGTAACACCGGCGATGCCATCGGCAATACGGTCTCCATCCTGGACAAGGCATGGATTGCCTCCGGCAAGGTCTATGCCGGCCAGTCCCAACACGGCACCGTCCAAGGCAACCGCATCATCCTGGCCGGCACGCCCATTCTCAACAACGTCGAACTCTTCGGCGGCTATAGCCTTGTTGCCGATCCCAACGTTCTCATCCGCGACAACACCCTGGAGGTCCGCTCCGCCGGGCTCACCGCCAAGAGCGTCTCCGCCTTCGACACCTACCAGTTCCTGCTGCCCAAGGGCGTGTCGGCGGCCACACCCATGCTGACGATCGGTGGCGGGGCCGCCACGGACCTCGGCAGCGCCGGCGCCCTGATCGGCGTCGCAGGCGACGCGGGTGTCCTGCCGACGGGCACCCAGGCGACGCTGCTCAGCAACGCGGCGGGCCTGAGCTCCAGCACCTACTCCGCCACGCCCACCCGGGTCACCAGCCACCAGGGTTTCGCCCTGGATTACCAGTTCGACGTGGTCAACGACGGCACGGCCCTGACCGCCACCGTGCAGGATGTCAGCGCCAGCGAGGCCAGCAAGGCCCCCGTCGAAGGCCGCGCCAGCATGCTGGCCCTGGCCAATCAGGGCGGCGACCTGGCCGCAGGCCTGGGCATGCACCGCGCCCGTAACGCCGCCGCTTCGGGCGACTGGACCGCCTTCGGTGCGGTCGCGGGCGGGCATTCGCGCTACGAATCGGGTTCGCACGTCACAGTCGATGGCGTGTCGCTGATGGCCGGCGTCGCGCGGCGCTTCGCCCCCGGCGTGGGCGAACTGACGGTCGGCCCCTTCATCGAAGCCGGCTACGGCAGCCACGACAGCGACAACGATTTCGCCGGCCAGTCCGTACGCGGCAGCGGCAACAGCCACTACGTCGGCGCCGGGGTGCTGGCGCACTACGACTTCGACCGCGCCACGCCCGACCTGGGCGCCTACGTCGAAGCCTCCCTGCGCGCCGGGCGCCTGGACAGCGACTGGCGCAGCAAGGATCTGACAGGCGCCAACGGACAATCGGCGTCCTACGACAGCAAGGCCGCCTACGTCGGCGCCCACCTGGGCGCGGGCTACCGCCTGCCCCTGGGCGAGCGCTCCAGCGCCGACCTGTACGCCCAGTATTTCTGGTCTCATCTGGACAGCGACAGCGCCGACATCGCCGGCGCCCCCTACGACTTCAAGGCCGTCGACTCCAGCCGCACCCGCCTGGGCGCGCGCTTCATCCACGCCTACGGCGACCAGACCCGCGTCTGGGCCGGCGCCGCCTGGGAACATGAGTTCGACGGCGTCGCTCGCGCCACCGTCTACGGCTTCGACACCCCCAGCCCCAGCCTCAAGGGCGACACCGGCGTCTTCGAACTGGGCCTGACCCTGACGCCCAACAGCCGCCAGGCGCTGAGCATCGACATCGGCCTGCAGGGCTATGTCGGCCGCCGCCAGGGCTTCGGCGGCGCGGCGGCGGTGAAGTACGCGTTTTGAACGTGCCTCAGGTCCGGCCGGCTCCACGCCAGGGAACACCCCGCCCCATCAAAACTTCATTCATTTGAAGGATGCGGCGGCGTACCCGCCTCGGCTAAGCTGCCGACAGAGCCGGTCCGGCAGACCGGCGGACCAAGGCACGCCCCATGAACGACGAAAGCAGTATCGCCGCCGGCATCACGATCCTGGGCATCGTCCTGCCCATTGCCCTCCCGATCGTGATCCTGTTCTTCCTGCGCCGCCGCCTCCCCGGCCTGTCGGCGCTCTTTTCCATCCGCAACCAATTTCTGTCCCGGCTGCTCGGCTATCAATGGCTCCGGATCCCCATCGGTCTGTTCATCGGCCTGATGATCGCCACGGCCGGCGGGGCGCTGCATCCGCCGCTGCTGACCGTGGCGGCCCCGGTGCTGTGCGACGGCGACATGGACATTTCATCCCGGAACTATTCCTACAAGCCAGGGCAAAGCGGCACGGCCCATACGATCCGTTGCACACGCGAGGGCCACGTCCAGGAAGTGACGCTCCGGGCCATCGGCGTCTCCACTCTGATCTACGGCGCGGGCGCCTGGGTCCTGCTGACGCTGCTGGTCCTGTGGTCCAGGCGCCAACAGGCCGAGCACCCGACCGGAGGGCTGGGCGCAGGGCTCAGCTCAGGATTCGGCGGACGCGTCTCGGCAGACGATCTCATCACCGCTTTTACCCAAAAGATGAAAAAAGGCGCCGGCTCACCCGTGACCTTCGATCTGCGCAGCTTCACCACCACCTCGTCAGGCGGCACCTCAGCACCCACCGGTGGCGACGCGGCCGCCCGCCTGCGACAATTGAAAGCGCTGCGCGATCAGGGCCTGATCAGCGCGCAGGACTATGAATCCCGCAAGCAAGAGATCCTGAATGAACTGTGATCGTCTTTTGGACGCAGTCCTGCGAGTCGAAACGCCGACGCTGCGGACCGAACCATCACCGCTGCAGATCGCGCCATCGTCGCGCAAGCGGCCTCGCCCCCTGATCCCCGCCCTGGCCGGCCTGCTGACCGCCGGCTGGCTCGCCGCCCTGCCCGGGCCGGCCATGGCCGAATCCATGCGCGTCGACACCCCGAAAGGCGTGTTCGAGTGCGAAAACAGCATGGAAACCAACAACCGCCAGGTGCTGAAGCTCAACGGCCAGGAACTGTACCGCCAGCCCCACGGTCCGGGCGATCCCGAAGAAACCGACTTGCTGAAGGACGGCATCATCGACCGCAACCTGGGCTGCCCTTCGGTGGCTGGCCAGCGCGGCGGCTACGTCGTGCTGGAACGCTACCTGCAGCCGCCCCATTACGGCGTGATCGGCTACCTGCTCGCCGACTTCGACCAGGACGAGTCGACCCTGATCGACCTGGGTACCAGCGACGGGGCCGTCCCAAAAAGCAACAACCCCAAGGACCACGGGCTGTACCTCAGCGATGGCGGGCTGGTGCTGCGCTACGACGGTGTGCTGCCTGACGCGCTGGCCCCCGAAAACCAGCCGGACGACCCCCCGCCGGCCGATCACGCCGTCCTGTACAGCTTTTCCTTGGGGACGCTGCAGAACCTGGACACCTGCATGCCCCTGAAAAACGTCCCTCTGTTCGGCGACATGGACTTCCTGGCCAAAGCGGCCGATCCCGCCCGTTATCTGCCCGCGGGCCTCAAGATCGGCGCCTCCCGGGCCGAGACCGTGACGGCATTGCGGCGCTACGGCACACCCTATGACCCCGACGACACCGACGGCGGCTCGGTCGAGACCGCCCCGCAACTGGTCATCCCCCTGTGCGGCGATGCCAACGGCGCCGTCATGCCCCTGTTCCAGTTCGAAAAAGACCGCCTGAAGGCCGTTCGTTTCGAGGCATTGGAGTTCTAGGCGAACCTTGAAGCCGGAGTCTCGAAGCAAGGCCCGTTGCGCACCCAAGACCCGCCAGGACATTTTTATCCGTCCGGATTTTCCAGGCTGGCGAGGTCGATACGCCTGACTCACAATGGCCGCCCATCTCCACTGGATCCCGGTCATGCCTGCACGCGCCTACCCAAACCGTGCAACCTGCCTAGTGATACGCGGCACAGCAGCTTTTCTTTATCTATACGCAATTAACGGATAAAATAGCGATGAAGGCCATTTTCATCGAGCTGCCGGCGTTCCAGCGGCACCGTGAACGATACCTGGACGACTCTGCCTTTCGTACTCTGCAATCCATTCTGCTCCAACAGCCGTACGCGGGTGATGTGATTCCAGGGACTGGCGGGCTGCGCAAAGTCCGATTCCTCGACGCACGTCGCGGCAAGGGCAAACGAGGTGGGTTGCGCGTAATCTGCTACTCCTGGACCGCAGGCCATCAGTTCTGGTTGTTCACTGTGTATGACAAAGATGAAATGGACGATCTGTCCACTCAAGAACGTGCGCTCTTGGCCACTCTGTTGCACAACGAACTGAAGGCACGCGCCCTATGACAAACAAGCGCAACCTGTTTGCCGAACTGACGGAAGGATTCGAGGCCCTGACGGCCGAGCGCGCAGGGAAAATCACCTTGCGCCGCCACGTCGTCGACGTGGGTCCTGTACTTGAAATCACCGCGGACGAACTGACCAAGCTGCGTCAGCGCCTGAACCTGTCGCGTGGCGTATTCGCGCGTTACTTGCGCACCAATCCGCGCACGCTGGAAAACTGGGAACAGGGGCGCGCAAAGCCCAACGCCCAGGCCGCGCTGCTGATCCGCCTGGTGGAACGTTACCCGGACACCGTCGAACGGCTTGCCACCCTTTGAACGCAGCGGATCTGCCGCCCTTCGGGCGCAGCCAGCACGCCAAACACTAAAACCGTTCCCCCCCGCCTCCGGCGGCCGGGGCCTTCAAGCCCAGGTGCTCCCAGCAGCGGCGCGTGGCCATGCGGCCGCGCGGGGTGCGCTGCAGATAGCCATGCTGGATCAGATAGGGCTCGATGACGTCCTCGATGGTGTCGCGTTCCTCGCCGATGGCGGCGGCCAGGCTGTCCACCCCGACGGGGCCGCCATCGAACTTGTGCACGATGGCTTCCAGCAGCTTGCGGTCCATCAGGTCCAGGCCCTGGGGATCGACTTCCAGCATCGCCAGCGCCGCCTGGGCGGTCGGGGTGTCGATGCGCCCGCCCGCCCGCACGTCGGCATAATCGCGCACCCGGCGCAGCAGGCGGTTGGCGATGCGCGGCGTCCCGCGCGAGCGGCGGGCGATCTCGGCGGCGCCGTCGTCCGTCGCGTCCGCGCCCAGCAGGCCGGCGCTGCGCCGCACGATGTGGGCCAGTTCGTCGGCCGAATAGAATTCCAGCCGCGAGACGATGCCGAAGCGGTCGCGCAGCGGATTGGTGAGCATGCCGGCGCGCGTGGTCGCCCCCACCAGGGTGAAAGGCTGCAGATCGATCTTGACGCTGCGGGCGGCGGGGCCTTCGCCGATCAGGATGTCGATCTGGAAGTCCTCCAGCGCGGGATAGAGGATTTCCTCGACCACCGGCGACAGGCGGTGGATCTCGTCGATGAACAGGACGTCGTTGCGCTCCAGGTTGGTCAGCATGGCGGCCAGGTCGCCCGGGCGTTCCAGCACCGGGCCGGAGGTCTGGCGCAGCTGTACGCCCATTTCGTGGGCCACGATGTGCGCCAGGGTCGTCTTGCCCAGGCCGGGCGGACCGAACAGCAGCACGTGGTCCAGCGATTCGCCGCGCTGGCGGGCCGCCGCGATGAAGATGTCCAGCTGTTCGCGCACCCGCCGCTGGCCGACGTAGTCCCCCAGGGACTTGGGCCGCAAGGCGCGCTCGACGGAGTCCTCGGCGCGCGAAGCCACGTCCGGCGTCACCAGACGGGGTTCGGGCGGGCGGGCCGAGAGGGAATCTGCTTGGATGGCCATGAAAAGACTGTGTTGATATCCAGTATCGGGATTATGCCATCAGCGCGGCGCGGCCGGCTGTGAAGCACTCCGGCCCGAGGGCCGGATGTCTCCGCCGCCTTGCGGGAGTGCCTTCGGCACCGCACGAAAATGGCCCCGCCGGACCTCGCCCTGCAAGGGCGAGGCTTGGGCTTAAGCCTGTGGTCACGGGCGCCCCCGGCGCGGCGACAGCACGAAATCGGCCTCTCCGTCCAGCGCCCGTTTCAACTGCGAATAGCGTTCCAGCAGGTCGGATTTGTAGACCACTCCCAGCAGCCGGGCGGGCCGGTCGCGGCTGACCACCGGCAGCCGTTCCCCCTGGAAGGCGCTGAACTGCGCCTGAGCCTCGTCCAGGCTCAGGTCGGGGTACAAGGGCTTGACGAAATCCAGGCGCAGCACCTCGCCGCAGGTCTTGGACTGCACGTCGGTCTCGGCCAGCATCATGCGGGTCAGGTCCTGCTGGGCGATGACGCCCTGCCAGGCGCCCTCGGCATCGGTCACGTACAGGTACTTCACCGGATAGTCCAGGAACATCTCCTGGGCGCGGCGCACCGGCGCATCGGTGCGGACCACGGTCTCGGCCGGCCGCATCAGGCTGTCCAGCCGGGCGTGGCACAGCTGCCGGCGCAGCGCCTGGTTGTCCTCGTGATGCAGGGTGACCTGATACATCACCGCCTGGGCCAGGCCGCGCGACACGAAATACGCCGCCACGCAGGCCAGCACCAGCGGCAGCACCATCTGGTAGCTGAGCGTCATCTCGAAAATCATCAGGATCGCCATGAAGGGCGCGCTGGTCGCGGCCGCCAGGAAGGCGCCCATGCCGACCAGGGTCAGGACCGTCCCATGACCGGCGAGCACGGGCCAGACTTCCCCCAGCCCCTGGGCGAACAGCGTCCCCAGAGCCGCCCCGACGAACAACGTCGGGGTGAACACGCCTCCCACCGCACCCGAACCCGCCGTCAGCGAGGTCGCCAGCACCTTGCACAGCAGGATCCACAGCACGGCCTGCCAGGCCTGGGGCTGGTGCAGCAGGGACACGACCACGCTGTAGCCGTTGCCCGCCATCTGCGGCATGCCGATCAGCACACCCCCCAGCAGCAGGCCGCCCAGGGCCAGGCTCAGGGGCAGCGGCAGGCCGGTGCGTCCGAAGAGCGATTTCACTCCATGGATGCAACGCAGGAACTGCGGCGCCCCCACCCCGGCCAGGATGCCCAGGGCCAGGCTGGGCAGCAGCAGGTCCGCCGGAACGGCCTCCAGCCCGGGCATGGCGTACAGCGCCACGTAGTGGCCGCTCAGCCGCATGACCAGGTTCGATACGGCGGCCGCGACCAGCAGCGGACCGAAATTCTGGAAAGACATGGAACCGAGGATGATCTCGCCCACGAACACGGCTCCCGCGATGGGCGCGCCGTAAGCGGCGGACACCCCGGCAGCCGCGCCGCAGGCCACCAGCAGGCGCAGGTGGGCCGTGCCCGAGCGCAGCAGCCGCCCGAGCACCGACCCCCACAAGGCGGCCAGGTGCACCATGGCGCCCTCGCGGCCGATCGAGCCGCCCGTGGCGACCGTGCACAGCGACGACAGGGACCGCAGCAGGCCCTGGCGGACGGACATCCGTCCGTCGCCGATGGCGACGGCCTCCATATAGTCGGAATGCGCGTCGCGCGACACGCGCCGGGCCGCCACCAGCAGCCCTCCGGCGCACAGGCCGCCCACGGCCGGCACCAGCAGGCGCAGCCACCAGGGCAGGTCGCGCATCACCTGGGTGATGGCCCCCGAGTGCCCCGCGAACAGCCACTGGACTCCATGAATGCCGGCATGGAAGGCGATCGTGACCAGGGCGCCGCCGACGCCGGCCAGGGCCGCCCAGCACAGCATGGCGACCGCGCCGTCGGCCCGCAGGCCCAGGTCCGGCCCACGCATGATTACGATGCTCCCCTGACGCTGCGCGTCGTCCACCTCGCGGCCCGCATGCCGCTCGGATTCGTCAGACACGGGACAGTCCACAAGGGCCGTCCCGTGTCCGGGCCCATCCCCCCAGAGGGGAATTCGCGCCTGGAGCGGCCCGGCGCGCTCATGGCCTGAAGTCCGGCGGGCTGGGGGGCCGCGACCGGCCCAGCATGCGCCAGTACACCCGGAGGTTGAAGATCAGCGCCACCGGCAGCGCGATCACCACGGCCGACAGGGCCAGTCGCAGGGTCGCCACGGGCGCGGCGGCATCCCACAAGGTGATTTCATCCAGCACCAGGTAGGGGAAGAAGCTGTAGGCCAGGCCGCCCAGCACGATCAGCACAATCACCAGCACCAGGGCATAGGGCAGGGCCGAGGCGCGGTAGCTGTGGCTGATCATGCGCTGCAGCGTCATTTCCGTCAGGACGAAGCACGCCAGCAGGGTACTCCAGACCAGGCCGACCGCCAGCCAGTGCGAGCCGTCGCCCCATTTCAGGAACACCCCGGCGTTGGAAAAGTCCAGTACCACCGACACGCCCACGGCGCCCACGGCGCCCCAGCGCAGGGTGCGGCGCGCCCAGCCCACGGCGCGCACACGCAGTTCGCCCGCCTCGCGCATCATCAGCCAGGCGGCCCCCAGCAGGCTGTAGACCGCCACGGCGCAGCCCCCCATCAGGATCGCGAAGCCGGTATTGCCCCCGCCCGGCTGATACGCCACCGCCACCCGCGCCAGGATGTAGCCATGGGAAAACGCGACCAGCACGGCCCCCGCGCCGAAGCCGAACTGCCAGCGGTCCTGGTGCTCGGCCGGCGCCCGCAGGCGCCATTCGAAGCACACCGAGCGCAGCATCGTGCCCAGGGCGAGCAACGACAGCGGCAAATACAGGCGCCCCAGGGTCTGGGGCCAGGCGTAGGGAAACGCCACCGCGAACAGCCCGACGCCCAGGAACACCCAGAATTCATTGGCGTCGCGCCAGGGACCCAGCAGCGACAACATGCGCGGCCGCAGGGCGGGCGGCGCCACCAGGGACACGCACCCCACGCCGATGTCGAAGCCGTCCAGCAGCACACCCGCCACGACGGTGGCGAAGAACACGGCGATCAGCGCCAGGGGAATCCAGAAGGCCGGGTCCTGGGCGCCCAGGCCCAGCAAGGCCGCCAGCGAATCGATCATGCGCGTCCCCGGTGACGGGCCACCGGCACCACGCCATAACGGGTGGCGTGCCGCAGCAATTGATGAAAGCCCGCGGCCAGCGCGCCATAGACCGCGACCTGCAGGCACAGGACGATCCAGAGGGCGCCCTCGCTCGCGGCCGTGCCGATCTCGCGCAGCGACACCGTGCCCTGGACGGCATAGGGCAGGCTGCCGACCAGCAGATGCCCCCAGCCCGCCGCCTGCAGAGCCACGGCCAGCCATGCCATGGCCCGCAGACCGATGCGGCCGGCTCGCGACAGATTGTCGGGCTCATAGCCGAGGCGGCGGCCCCGCCACAGCGCCCACGCCGCCAGCACGGCCAGCGCACCGGTCAACAGCACGGCCAGCCGCGCCGACAGGTAAGTAGCCGCCAGGGGCGGCCGGATGCCGGCCAGATCGTTCAACCCCCGCAGTGGCCCATCGGCCGGCAGCCGCGCCCAGGAGGGCCAGTCGGCGGGACCCGACAGGCGCCAGGCATCGCCCCCCAAGGATTCATCGGGCCAGGCGGCCAGGGACAGGCGTTCCGGCGGACCGCTGGTCCATTGCGGCACCACGGCCGCCACGCGGGCCGGCTGCAGCGGCAGCAGTTCGCGCCCCAGGGCCGCCGCCAGCAGCGCCTGCAGCGCCAGCGCCAGCAGCACCAGCCACAGGCCCCAGACGTAGACGCTGCGATCCCCCCCATCGCTGGGACGAACCTCCGTGCGCCAGGCGGTCACGGCCAGCATCAGGGCGGCGGCCAGCAGCAGGCCGCCAGCCAGCAGCACGCCGAACAGCACGGGCGCGATCCCGCCCAGCAATTCCGGCCAGTCCGCCACCTGATAGCGGCCCTCGGACAGGACCGCGCCCGCCGGCCATTGCAGCCAGGCCAGCAGCACGGCGATCCACCAGGCTGTCAGGGACGTGCCCACCGCCACCATGCCCACCACCAGCGTATGAGCCCGGTCGGACAGGGACCGCTGTCCGTACAGCATGGCCCCCAGGAAGCAGGACTTGAAGATGAAGGACGTCAGCACCGCCATGCCCACCAGCGGACCCGCGACCTCGCCGGCCCGGTCCATGAAGCCCGGCCACAGCGTGCCCAGCTGCAGCAGCAGCGGCAGGCTGGCGGCGAAGCCGAGGATCAGGGACAGGGCGAACACGCGCGCCCAGAAACGATAGGCGAGCAGCGCCGCCTGACTGCGCCGGGCGCGCAGCCGGAAGCCGAACAAGACCCAGGCCAGGCCCAGTTCCAGCGCCAGGAAGAACAGCACGAACCCGAGGCTCAGATAAAACTGGGACAGCGACAGAACCCATGCGGTTTGCGTCATAATGTGCGCTAGTTTATATGAACCCCCTTCGAGCCTGTACGCCTTTCGCGCCCCTCGCCGGCCGCCCCCCCCCGCGAACATGGCAAAATGCTCGTTTCATGTTTCATCCTTCCGCCCCTTTCCGCCCCAGAGGCCAGTCCATCCCCGCACCATGACCACCGATTCAGCGCCTGCCTCGAATTTCCTGCGCACCATCATCGACAACGACCTGAAATCCGGTCGCTACCAGGACAGGCAATGGGCGCCCCCGCCCAGCCCGGCCGAAGTCCGCCGCGCCGGCGCGCCCGACACCGCCCGCATCCGCACCCGCTTCCCGCCCGAACCCAACGGCTACCTGCACATCGGCCACGCCAAGAGCATCTGCCTGAACTTCGGCCTGGCGCGCGACTACCAAGGCATCTGCCACCTGCGCTTCGACGACACCAACCCTGAAAAAGAAGAGGACGAGTACGTCCACGCCATCATCGACATGGTGCACTGGCTGGGCTTCGACTGGACGCAGGGCGGCACGGAGCACTGCTACTATGCCAGCGACTATTTCGAGACCCTGTACCGCTTCGCCGAGGCCCTGGTGCGGGCTGGCCACGCCTACGTGGACGAGCAGTCGGCCGACGAGATGCGCGCCACCCGCGGCACGCTGACCGAACCGGGCACGGCCTCGCCCTGGCGTGACCGCCCCGCCGCGGAATCCCTGGCGCTGCTGCGCGACATGCGCGCCGGCAAGTTCCCGGACGGCCGCATGGCCCTGCGCGCGCGCATCGACATGGCCTCGCCCAACATCAACCTGCGCGACCCGGTCCTCTACCGCATCCGCCACGCGACCCATCACCGCACCGGCGACGCCTGGTGCATCTATCCCATGTACGCCTGGGCGCACCCGGTCGAGGACGCTCTGGAAGGCATCACGCACAGCATCTGCACGCTCGAGTTCGAGGACCAGCGTCCCTTCTACGACTGGATCCTGGAGCGCCTGGCCGAACAGGGCGAACTGGCGGGGCCGCTGCCGCGCCAGTACGAATTCGCGCGCCTGAACCTCAGCTACGTCGTCACCAGCAAGCGCAAGCTGCGTCAGCTGGTCCTGGAAAACCACGTCTCCGGCTGGGACGATCCCCGCCTGCCGACCCTGGCCGGCCTGCGCCGCCGGGGCTACACGCCCGGCTCCATCCGCCTGTTCTGCGAACGGCTGGGGGTGTCCAAGGCCGATTCGCGCATCGACTACGGCATCCTGGAACAGGCCCTGCGCGACGACCTGGACCCCGTGGCGGCCCGCGCCGTCGCCGTACTCGACCCGCTCAGGCTCGTCATCACCAATTTCCCGGAAAACCACGCCGAACCCTGCTCCGCCCCGCTCAATCCCCACGAACCGGACGGCGCCCGGCGCGCCTTTCCCTTCACGCGCGAACTCTGGATCGAGCGCGACGACTTCCGCGAAGAACCGCCGAAGAAATACTTCCGCCTGTTCCCGGGCAACCTGGTGCGCCTGAAATACGGCTACGTCGTGCGCTGCACCGGCTGCGTCAAGGACGCCCGGGGCGAGGTCGTCGAGGTCCACGCCGAATACCTCCCCGACACGCGCAGCGGCACACCGGGCGCGGACGCCGTCAAGGTCAAGGGCACCGTCACCTGGGTCAGCGCGGCCCACGCCGTGCCCGCCGAGATCCGCCTGTACGACCGGCTGTTCACCGAACCGCACCCCGACGGCGGCGACCGCGATTTCCTGCGGGCGATCAATCCCGACTCCTGCCGGGTCGTCAGCGCCTGGCTGGAGCCGGGCACACGCGCCGAGCCCGGTGCGACCTGGCAGTTCGAACGCCTGGGCTATTTCGTCGCCGACCGGGAGGACTCCACGCCCGGACGTCCGGTGATCAACCGCGCCGTCACCCTGCGCGACACCCGGGTCTGAACCCATCATGCCCAAAACCGCCGCCGCCCTGGATTTCAAGAGTGCGTCCCTGCACGTCCTGCGGGCCGTGCTGCATACGGCCGACACCGCCGAGCTGACCCGGGCGCTGGACCAGCGCATGCAAGAGGCCGGCGCCTTCTACGAAAACGAACCCGTGGTGCTCGACGCCCAGGGACTGGACCAGGCGCCCGACTGGCGGGCGCTGGCCGACGCCCTGCGCCGCCACCGGCTGCATCCGATCGGCGTGCGGGCGCCCAAGGCCCTGCTGGCCTCGGCCGACCAGGCCGGTCTGGCGCCCCTGGACATCTCCACGGGCCGGCAAGCGGAAAGCCGCGCCGTCGCACCGTCCAAGGCCACCCGGACGCCGCCCGCGCCGGACGCGCCCGCGGCGCCGGCCGGCACGGCCTCCGGCGCCGACGAGCCCTCCCCGCCCGCCGACGCCGAAACGTCCGCCGCCGAGACCCTGGTGATCCGCCACCCGCTGCGCTCGGGCCAGCGCATCTACGCGCGCGGCGGCGACCTGATCGTCATGGGCATGGTCAGCCAGGGCGCCGAAGTCATCGCCGACGGCCACATCCACGTCTACGGCCCGCTGCGTGGCAAGGCCATGGCCGGGGCGCGCGGCAACCCGCGCGCCATGATCCTGACCACCCAGCTCGACCCGGAACTGCTGGCCATCGCGGGGGTCTACCGGGTGATCGAAACCCGCCTGCCCGATTCGCTGCACAATCACGCCGCCCAGGTCGAACTGGACGGCGACACGTTGCGCATCCGGGCGTTGCAGGGCGGCCATTGAACGGGCGGCGCCCGATGGACGGCCGCCTCGACGGCCCTCGTCCCGCAGGCACGGAGCCCGTGCCCGGGCGCGCGGTCACATCCGGACACGCTCCCTGGCCGGCGCATCGGCCTGTCCAGGGCTTTTTGCTTTACGATGTCATGAATTTTTCGAACAGGGGAACACAGTCACCATGGCGCGCATCGTTGTAGTCACCTCCGGCAAGGGAGGAGTGGGCAAGACCACCACCAGCGCGAGCTTCTCGGCCGGCCTGGCCATGCACGGCCACAAGACGGTCGTGATCGACTTCGACGTCGGCCTGCGCAACCTGGACCTGATCATGGGTTGCGAACGCCGCGTAGTCTACGATTTCGTCAACGTCATCCAGGGCGAGGCCACCCTGAACCAGGCGCTGATCCGCGACAAGCAGCTGGAAAACCTGTACATCCTGCCGGCCTCCCAGACGCGCGACAAGGATGCCCTGACGCGCGAAGGCGTGGAAAAGGTCCTGACCGACCTGGCCGCCATGGACTTCGAATACATCGTCTGCGACTCTCCCGCCGGGATCGAGACCGGCGCGGTGATGGCGTCCTACTTCGCCGACGACGCGCTGGTGGTCACCAATCCGGAAGTCTCCTCGGTGCGCGACTCCGACCGCATCCTGGGCATCCTGTCGGCCAAGTCCCGCCGCGCCGAAAAGGGCGAAGAGCCGATCAAGGAGCACCTGCTGCTGACCCGCTACAACCCCAAGCGCGTGGCCGACGGCGAAATGCTGTCCCTGGGCGACATCGAGGACATCCTGCGCATCCGCCTGATCGGCGTGATCCCTGAATCGGAAACCGTGCTGCAGGCGTCCAACCAGGGGATCCCCGCCATCCACATCCGCGATTCCGACGTCTCCCAGGCCTACCTGGACGTGGTGGCCCGCTACCTGGGCGAGGAAAAGCCCCTGCGCTTCGTGGACTACGAGAAACCCGGCCTGTTCAAGCGCCTGTTCGGGGGTAAATAAGCATGTCGTTCCTGGATTTCCTGCGCGGACAGAAGAAGACCTCGGCCAGCATCGCCAAGGACCGCCTGCAGCTCATTCTGATCAACGAACGCGGCAGCGGCCGCAACGCGCCCGATTTCCTGCCGCAGATGCAGAAGGAACTGATCGCGGTGATCTCGAAATACGTCCAGATCAACCCGGAGGACATCAAGGTCAACCTGGATCGCCAGGATTCTCTGGAAGTGCTCGAGGTCAAGATCGAGATGCCGCAGGCCGAAGCGCGCAACTGAAGCATCCCTCCACCTCGCGCCTTGCAAGGCGCCCCGATTTGCCGGGCATGGGGCAGTCGCAGTGGACTGTCCCCATGCCCTGTCAAATCCAGGCCAGCGTCGCCCACACCACCAGCGGGATGATCGCCAGGGACAGGACGTTGCCCAGCAGCACCACGCCGGCCACGACCTCGGGCTCCACGCGATACTGCTCGCACAGCAAGTAGTTCAACACCGCCGGCGGCAGCATCACCGACAGCACGACCATGCGCGACCATTCCGGCGTCAGGGGCAGCAGCCACAGCACGACGGGCAACGTCAGCAGGCCAGCCAGCAAGTACAGCGCATTGATGCGCAGCGCCAGGCCCGGCTGCTCGACCCGATCCAGGGACAGACGCACGCCCAGCCCGAACAGCATCAGCGGAATGGCGATCTGCCCGGTCAGGTCCAGCGTGGTCGTCACGAAGGGCGGGATCCATTCCCGGTGCGGCGCCAGAGCCACGCCCAACAGGGCAGCCCAGATGTTCGGATTGCGCAGCCACATCCAGCGGCTGCCGCCGCGCGACAGCAGGCACAGGCCCAGGGAGAAATGCAGCAGGTTCGACAGCACGAACAGCACCACGATGTCGCCCAGCAAATCCTTGCCGTAGGCCAGCATCATCAGAGGAATGCCGATATTGCCCGTGTTGCGGAACATCCCCGGCACCAGGAAAGCCGGGCGGGACACGCCCGGGCGGCGCACCAGGGCCAGCAGCAGCCCCGGCACAATGATGATCAGCACCCCGGCCGCCACCAGCGGCCAGCCGCGCACCAGGTCGACCGGATTGTCCAGCAGCGCGGAGAACACCAGCGCCGGACAGAACACCATCACGTTGGCATGATTGATGAACGCCATGTCCGGCGCACGCGCCTGGCGACGGCCGAAAGCGAAACCCAGGGCCGCCACGGCGAAGACGGGCAGGACGATGTTCAGCAGGGTGGGCAGCATGGGGAAAGGCGAAGGGATGGACCGGCGGAATTGGCGGCGGGCTGCCCAGAGTGTACAGCGCCGCACTCAAGCGAACGGGGCGGGCCCTCCGCGCGAAGGGCCCGCCCCGTTCACCGATCCGTCCCCTCTGGAGCGCGCCGCGCGCATCCCCGGAAGGCCGCGCCCGCTCAGTATCCCAGCGCGAAATCCTCGGCCGGCAGGTCCATCAGCACGTCCGGGCCGGCCTTGATGGCCTCCACATGCGCGCGGGTGCGCGGCAGGATGCGGGCGAAGTAGAAGCGCGCGGTGTGCAGCTTGGCCTGGTAGAAGGCCTTGTCGCCCTCGCCCGCCGCCAGCTTATCGGCCGCGACGCGCGCCATGTCGGCCCAGAAATAGGCCAGCGTCACATAGCCCGAATACATCAGGTAATCCACGGACGCGGCGCCCACCGCCTCGCGGTTGGTCATGGCCTTCATGCCGATCTTCAGGGTCAGGTCGCCCCATTCCTTGTTCAACTCGGCCAGGGGCTTCACCAGTTCGGAGATCGCGCGGTTGCCGCCGTTGGCCTTGCAGAACTTGTGCACGATCTTGGTGAAGATGCGCAGCGGCTCGCCCTGGGTCATCAGCACTTTGCGGCCCAGCAGGTCCAGCGCCTGGACGCCGGTCGTGCCTTCGTACAGCATCGAGATACGGCTGTCGCGCACGTTCTGCTCCATGCCGTGCTCGGAAATGTAGCCGTGGCCGCCGAAGACCTGAACGCCCAGGTTGGCCGCCTCGAAACCGGTCTCGGTCATGAAGGCCTTGGCGATCGGAGTCAGGAAGCCCAGCAGCTTGTCGGCCTGCTCGCGAGCGTCCGCGTCCTGGCTGTGCTGCATGATGTCCACCTGCTGCGCGGCGTAGTACAGCAGCGCGCGGTTGCCTTCGGCATAGGATTTGATCGTCAGCAGCATGCGGCGCACATCGGGGTGCACGATGATGGGGTCGGCCGGCTGGTCGGGGAATTTCGGGCCGCTCAGGGCGCGCATCTGCAGACGCTCACGGGCGTAGGCCGAAGCGCCCTGGAGGGCGACCTCGGCGTGCGCCAGGCCCTGGATGGCGGTGCCCAGGCGGGCCGTGTTCATGAAGGTGAACATGCAGTTCAGGCCCTTGTTGGCCGGTCCGATCAGGAAGCCGGTGGCGCCGTCGAAGTTCATCACGCAGGTGGCGTTGCCGTGGATGCCCATCTTGTGCTCGATCGAGCCGCAGGACACGCCATTGCGCGCGCCCGGGCCGCCCTGGCCGTCGGGCAGGAACTTGGGCACGATGAAGAGGGAAATTCCCTTGGTGCCGGCGGGCGCGTCCGGCAGGCGGGCCAGGACGATATGGACGATGTTCTCCGCCATGTCGTGCTCGCCGGCGGAAATGAAGATCTTGGTGCCGGTGACCTTGTGGCTGCCGTCGGCCTGCGGTTCGGCCTTGGTGCGCAACATGCCCAGGTCGGTGCCGCAGTGAGGCTCGGTCAGGCACATGGTGCCCGTCCATTTGCCCGAGACCAGCGGCTCCAGGTAGGTCTTCTGCTGTTCCGGCGTGCCGTGCGCCTGCAGGGTGTTCATGGCGCCGTGCGACAGGCCGGGATACATGCCCCAGGCCCAATTGGCCTCGCCCATCAATTCACTGATGGCCATGCCCAGGGATTCGGGCAGGCCCTGGCCGCCGTGGGCGGCGTCGTGCGACAGCGCCGGCCAGCCGCCTTCGACGTACTGGGCGTAGGCTTCCTTGAAGCCCGCCGGAGTCTTGACGCCTTCGGGCGACCAGGCGCAACCCTCGCGATCCCCCACGGCGTTCAGCGGCGCGATGACCTGCTCGCAGAATTTCGCACCCTCTTCCAGGATGGCGCCGACCATGTCGGCGGTGGCCTCCTCGCAGCCCGGCAGGGACTGGTAGTGGGCGGGGTAGTTCAGGACCTCGTCGCGCACGAAACGGATGTCGCGCAGGGGGGCTTTGTAGTCGGGCATCTCCGGTCTCCAGGGTGGATTGTCGAGGGCGATCGCGGCGGCCCCGAACGGGAGCCGGTCCGGACGCCGGCCGGCTCTTCGGGATCTTCGAGCCGTCGAATCGAAATTCAAACGATCGTTTGAATTTAAGAGGAAAGCCTGTTTGAAGTCAAGCCGACGGTCAACTTTCGGGCGGGTTGCCTCCTCTTTCGTCCGGCCGGCCGCCCCCGGCACTTTGCGCGAGATCAATCCCGGGAAAAATTCCGGCCATTATCCGGAATTCCTTCCGCCAATCCTAATACCCATCAAGTATATAAGGTCAGACCCTATCTAACCTAAGGTGGTTCGCGGTCAACGAAGCGGGATATGTCCGACTACGTCTTCCCCTTGTTCATCCGCCTCGAAGGCCGAGGCATACTGGTCATCGGCGGCGGTGACATCGCGGAACGCAAGATCCGCCTGCTCATGCGATCCGGAGCCCGGATCACGGCCATTGCGGAAACCTTCACGCCCACGCTGGCGCAGCTCGGCGACGAAGGAAGC
Source organism: Castellaniella sp. WN (assembly GCF_054457555.1). Taxonomy (NCBI): domain Bacteria; kingdom Pseudomonadati; phylum Pseudomonadota; class Betaproteobacteria; order Burkholderiales; family Alcaligenaceae; genus Castellaniella; species Castellaniella sp. WN. The sequence continues at coordinate 696,827 of NZ_JBTKZC010000002.1, forward strand.
ATCGCGCTGCTGCACGGGCGGTTCGAACCTGCGCTGCTGGACGGTGCCTGGCTGGTCATCGCGGCCACCAACGATCCTCAGGCCAACCGGCTCGTCGCCGATGCCTGCGCGGACCGCCACCTGTACGTCAACGTGGTGGACGACGCCCGGCTGTCCACCGCCCATATACCCGCCATTGTCGATCGATCCCCCTTGATGATCGCCATCTCCTCGGCCGGCTGTGCCCCGATGTTCGCCCGCGCCGTGCGCGAACGGATCGAGACGATGGCCGATCCGGCCCTCGGCCCCCTGACACACATGGCCCAGCGCCACCGGCCGCGCATTGCGCGCCAGTTTCCCGATCTGGCAAAACGGCGGGCCCTGTACGAGGATCTGCTGCGCGGCCCGGTACAGACGCTGCTGCGGCAAGGCCGGAACGCCGACGCCGAACAGGCTTTCCTGGACACGGTGGCCCGCGGCAAACGGTCGCCACGCGGCCAGGTCTATCTCGTGGCCGCACCGGACGACGATCCGGGGGATCTGACCCTCAACGGTCTGCGCGCACTGAACCTGGCCGATGTCCTGTACTACGAAGCATGCTGTCAGCCAGGGGTCCTCGAACTCGCCCGCCGCGACGCCGCCCGGATTCCCTTTCACGGCCAGGGTCCGTCGCGGACTCCCGATCATGACACGCTGCGGGCCATGCTGGAGGCCGCCCGGCTAGGCCAGACGCTCGTCGTCCTGCTGCCCGCGGCGACATCCCCGGATTACGGGGACCAGGCCGCCTTCTTCTCCAGCCACGGCATCGAATATTTCATCATCCCCGGCGTATCCAGGGAACCGGCCGGCCGCAAAGCCCCTCCGGCGGAACCCTTCGCATCGCGCCACCCCGGACGCTCAAAATTTCACACCACAGTAGTCACAGGAGAAGCCTGATGGATACAAGAAAGACCGGACGTTTGGTGCTCGCCGCCCTGGCGGCAATGAGTACGCTGGGCCTGGCCCAGGCAAAACCGGATCCCGCTGCCGAATACCAGGGCGCGGCCTCGACCGTGGACCCGGCCAGCGCCGCCGTGCACCGCACGGCGGGCGCCCCCGACCTGAGCGACGCCGAGTTCACCCGGGGCAAGGAAATCTACTTCCAGCGCTGCGCCGGCTGCCATGGCGTCCTGCGCAAGGGGGCGACAGGCAAACCCCTGACGCCCGACATCACCCAGAAGCGCGGCCCCGAATACCTGAAAACCTTCATCACCTACGGCTCTCCCCTCGGCATGCCGAACTGGGGAACGTCGGGGGAACTCTCTCCCGAGGACATCGACCTGATGGTGAAGTACATCCAGCACACTCCACCGGTCCCGCCGGAATGGGGCATGGCCGAGATGAAGAATTCATGGAAGGTCCTGGTCAAGCCCGAGGACCGGCCCAGGAAGCAGATGAACAACCTGAACCTGGGGAACCTGTTCTCCGTCACGCTGCGCGATGACGGCAAGATCGCCCTGATCGACGGCGACACCAAGGAAATCGTCAAGATCATTCCGACCGGCTACGCCGTCCACATCTCGCGCATGTCGGCCTCGGGCCGCTATCTGCTGGTGATCGGGCGCGATGCCAAGATCGACATGATCGACCTGTGGATGAAGGAGCCCACCACGGTCGCGGAACTGAAGGTCGGCATCGAGGCCCGCTCGGTGGAAACCTCGAAATACAAGGGCTACGAGGACAAATACGTCATCGCCGGTTCGTACTGGCCGCCCCAATACACCATCATGGACGGCGAGACCCTGGAACCGCGGGAAATCATCTCCACCCGAGGCATGACGGTCGATACCCAGGAATACCACCCCGAGCCGCGCGTGGCCGCCATCATCGCCTCGCACCAGCACCCCGAGTTCATCATCAACGTGAAGGAGACGGGCTGGGTCCAGCTGTTCAACTACAAGGACATCAAGAACCCGACGATTACTTCGATCGGCGCCGCTCCCTTCCTGCACGACGGCGGCTGGGATCGTTCGCACCGATACTTCATCACGGCGGCGAACAACTCCAACAAGATCGCCGTGATCGATTCCAAGAACCGCAAGCTCGAGGCCCTGATCGAGGTCGGCAAGACCCCGCACCCGGGCCGGGGCGCGAACTTCGTCCATCCGAAATACGGTCCGGTCTGGGCCACCAGCCACCTGGGCGACGAAACCATCGCCCTGATCGGCACGGATCCGCAGCAGCACCCGAAAAACGCCTGGAAAGTCGTCCAGACTCTCAAAGGCCAGGGCGGCGGCTCGCTGTTCGTGAAGACCCACCCGAAGTCCCAGCACCTGTACGCGGACACGACCTTCAACCCGGACCCGAAGATCAGTTCGACCGTCGCGGCCTTCGACATCAAGAACCTGGACAAGGGCTACACCGTGCTGCCGATCATCGAATGGGCCGGCATCAAGGACGGCTCGCTGCGGATCGTCCAGCCGGAATTCAATGCCGCCGGCACCGAAGTCTGGTTCTCGGTCTGGAACATGAAGGACAAGGAATCCGCCATCGTGATCGTGGATGACCGCACGCTGAAGCTCAAAAAGGTCATCAAGGACCCGCGCCTGATCACCCCCACGGGCAAGTTCAATGTCAACAACACCCAGCACGACATCTATTGACGGCAGGGAGAGGCCGTCGCGCCGCGCCTTCGGCTCATCGTCCGCCAAGGAGGCGCTTTTTGCCTGGGGGCGGACCGGGGCGGTGGGCCTGGCGGCCGCCTTGGCCTGCGCGGCGGGGCCGGCTGCGCTGGCGGCCGGCCCCGCCGCATCCAGTCTATCCGCCGAGCAGGCGCAGCGCGTCTCGCACCTGCTGGTACAGGACTGCGGCTCCTGCCACGGCCTGCGCATGACCGGGGGGCTGGGCCCCGCCCTGACCCCGGAAGCCCTGCGGGGCAAACCCCGCGATGCCCTCATCGCCACCATTCTTCAGGGCCGGCCCGGAACGCCCATGCCGCCCTGGAACCCTTTCCTCAGTCCGGCCGAAGCCGGCTGGATCATCGATCGTCTCACTGAAGGACATCTGCCATGATGCGAGGTTTCCTTGCCGCCCTGCTCTGCCTCCTGTTGAGCGCCTGCGCCCACACGCCGCAAGGCGGCGGGGACCTGGGCCTGGTCATCGAACGCGCCACCGGCAGCGTCCAGATCATCCGCAACGGCCCGCAACCGGCCGTCGTGGCCCGGGTCGAAGGGCTCGGCGACCTGTCGCACGCCGCGGCCGTCTTCTCACGCGACCAACGCTACGCCTATGTCTTCGGCCGCGACGGCGGCCTGACGAAAGTGGACATGCTGACTCACCGGATCGCCGCCCGCGTGATCCAGGGCGGCAACAGCATCGGCGGCGCCATCAGCCAGGACGGCCAGGTCATCGCCGTAGGCAACTACGAGCCCGGCGGCGTCCGGCTGTTCGACGCGGACACACTGGAGCGGCTGGCAGACATTCCGGCCACTCCCATGACCGGAGGCGGCCGGAATGCGCGCGCCGTCGGCGTGGTGGACGCTCCGGACCGGCAATTCGTCTTCAGCCTGTTCGACACCGGCGAGATCTGGCGGGTCGACGCGCGGGATCCCCGCCATCCCGTCCTGGACAAACATGCGGGCATCGGCAAGGAACCCTACGATGGCATGATCACCGGGGATGGCCGCCACTACATCGCCGGCCTGTTCGGCGAAGACGGGCTGGCGCTCCTCGACCTGTGGCACCCGGAACTCGGCGTGCGACGCATCCTGCCGGACTACGGTCGCCATGGAAAGCCGCTCCCCGTCTACAAGATGCCGCACCTGGAAGGCTGGAGCGCCACGAGCGGCCGGACGTTCATCCCGGGCGTGGGAGAACACGTCGTTCACGTGCTGGACAATGCCCGCTGGCGGCTGACGGACCGCATCCAGGTGCTGGGCCAGCCGGTCTTCATCGTGATGCGCCCGGACAATCGCCAGGCCTGGGTGAATTTCGCCTTTCCCGACAATGGCAAGGTCCAGGTCATCGATACGGAATCGATGCGGGTCATCCGCACCCTGGACATCGGCCCGGGCGTGCTGCACATGGAATTCACGCCGCGCGGCGAACAACTCTGGATTTCCGTGCGGGACCGAGACCAGGTTCAGGTCTGGGATCCCTACGCCCTGGAGCGCCTCGACACGCTGCCATCGCGAGCCCCCAGCGGCATCTTCATGAGCAGCCGCGCCACCAGGATGGGCCTATGAAGGATCTGGACCCGATCGACCTGGCATTGCTCGAAGGCTTCCAGCACGACCTGCCGGTCTGCGCACGGCCCTATGCCGCCATGGCCCGGACCCTGGGCTGTTCCGAACAAGAAGTACTCGACCGCCTGGACGCCCTGGAGCGGCGCGGCATCCTGTCCCGGATCGGTCCCGTATTCGAGCACGGACGCGCCGGCGCCAGCACCCTGGCGGCCCTGTCCGTGCCGCCGGGCCGGCTGGAAGCCATCGCCGCACGCGTCAGCGCCCATCCGGCCGTCAATCACAACTATCAGCGCGACCACGCCTGGAATCTGTGGTTCGTGCTCACGGCCGACACCCGGGAATCTCTGGATCGCGCACTCGACGAGATCGCCGCCGCCACCGGGATGGAACCCATCTCCCTCCCCATGCTGCGCGGCTATCACATCGACCTGGGTTTCAGTCTGACTCCCTTCTTGCCGGAGTCCTCATGAGCAGCCCGCTTTCCCCCGAACTGCGCAATCGGCTGGCCCGGCGGCTCGAACGCGGACTGCCGCGATGCGCACGGCCCTATGCCACCCTGGCCGAAGCGCTGGGAACCAGAGAGGATCTGGTGCTGGCCCAGGTCCGCGCCTGGAAGGCCGAGGGGCTGTTCCGGCGCTTCGGCCTGATCGTCCACCACCGGGCGCTGGGAATCAACGCCAACTTGATGCTGGTGCTCGATATTCCGGACTCGCAGGTCGACGCCGCCGGATTGGCGCTGACGCGGGAGCCCGCCATCACCTTGTGCTATCGGCGCCGGCGCAGCCTGCCGCAGTGGCCCTATAACCTGTTTTGCATGATTCACGGCACGTCGCGGACCGCGGTGCAGGCCCAGGCCGACGCCATCCTCCAGCGCCATGGCCTGGCGGACCGGCCCCATGCCTGCCTGTTCAGCCTGCGCGCCTTCAAGCAGCGCGGCGGGCGCTATGCCCCTCCGGGCCCGGACAAGGAGACCGGCATGCCGGACCGGGAAGTTCCCCCGGAATTCCCGCCCGGCGCACCTGAACAGGAGACATCGCTGGATACGATGGACCGCCTCATCCTCAATCGCCTGCAGCGGGGCCTGCCACTGGTGCGGCACCCCTGGGAGGCGCTGGGGGCCGAACTCGGCCTGGATCCCGACCGTATCCGCGCCCGCCTCGAAGACTGGCTGGCCGACGGAACCCTGACCCGGTTCGGGCCGATGTTCGACATCGAGCCCCTGGGCGGCGCCTTCACCCTGGCGGCCCTGTCCGCCCCCGAAGACCGCTTCGACGCCGTGGCCGGTCAGCTCCGGGCAATGCCCGAGGTCGCGCACAACTACCGCCGCGAACACTTCTGGAACATGTGGTTCGTGCTGGCCTGCGAAAGCCCCGGCCATCTGGACCGCACGCTGACCGCCATTGAATCGGTCACCGGGCTGGCGGTCCTGAATCTGCCCAAGGAGGAGACCTACCATGTCGGCCTGCATCTCCCCCTCTGACGCCCGGCTCGCCCGCCGCCTGATCGAACTGTGCCAGGCCGGCCTGCCCCTGGTCGAAGACCCCTGGGCCTGGGTCGGATCATCCCTGGGCTGCGGCGCCGAAGAGGCCCTGGCATTGCTGCGCCGGCTCCAGGAGGCCGGCATCATCCGCCGCATCGCCGCCGTCCCCGATCATTACCGCCTGGGCTACCGGCACAACGGCATGACCGTCTGGGACATCGAGGACGAAGCCCTCGCGCGCCTCGGCCCGCGGGTCGGCGCGCTGCCCTTCGTCAGCCACTGCTACCGCCGACCCCGCCAGGAAGGCTGGCCTTATAACCTCTTTGCCATGATCCATGCCCGTTCCGCCGACGAACTGGAACCGCAACGCGCCCGGATCCGCGCGCTGCTGGGAACCGCCCGGCTGGCCGAAGACATGCTGGTCAGCAGCCGCATCCTGAAAAAGACCGGACTGCGGCTTCCCCATTCAGGAGAACCCCGATGCTGAGAATCAGCCAGTACCTGCGCGTGCTCGCCGGGCAGGCGCCCGCGCCCCGCGGCGCCCCGCCCGGCTCGACCCGCCCTCCGGTGGTGATCTGGAACGTGCTGCGGCGCTGCAACCTGACCTGCCGGCACTGCTACGCCACCTCGGCAGATACCGACTTCAAGGGGGAACTCGACACCACGGAAGCCCTGCGCGTGCTCGACGACCTGCGGGCGGCCGGCGTGCGCGTGCTCGTGCTCAGCGGCGGCGAGCCGCTGATGCGCCCGGATCTTTTCAGACTGGCCCGGCATGCCCGGGACCTGGGCTTCTACGTCGCCCTGTCCACCAATGGCACCCTGATCGATCGGGGCAACATCGAAGCCATTGCCGCGATCGGCTTCGACTATGTCGGCATCAGCATCGACGGGCTGGCCGACCTGCACGACACGTTCCGGCGCATGCAAGGCGCCTTCGACCGCTCGATCGCGGCCGCCCGGCTGTGCCGGGAGCACGACATCCGCGTCGGCCTGCGCACCACCCTGACCCAGCACAACCACCATCAGCTGCCGGCCTTGCTCGAACTGATGCGCGCCCACGACATCCAGAAATACTATCTGTCGCACATGAACTACAGCGGCCGTGGCCGGGCGCGCAGCACCCGGGGCGCGGACGCCGACCACGCCATGGCGCGCCATGCCATGCGCCTGATCTTCAGCCGCGCATGGGAAGACGTCCAGGCCGGCCGCGACACTGAATTCGTCAGCGGCAACAACGACGCCGATGCCGTCCTGCTGCTGCAATGGGCGCGGGAGCACATCCCGCAATCGGCGGATTCCCTGGAAGCCATGCTGCGCGCCTGGGGCGGCAACGCCTCGGGCGCGGGCATCGCCAACATCGACAATCTCGGCAACGTCCATCCGGACACCTACTGGTGGCACCACACGGTCGGCAATGTCCGCGAGCGGTCGTTCCGCGACATCTGGATCGAGCATCCCGACCCGCTCCTGCTGCGGCTCCGGGAGCACCCCCGCCGGATCGGGGGCCGTTGCGGCGGATGCCGCTGGCTCGAAATCTGCAATGGCAACACCCGGACCCGCGCCTGGGCCCAGGGCGACCTGTGGGGAGAAGACCCCGGCTGCCCGCTGACGGATCAGGAAACCGGCGCCCTCGCCGAAAGGAGCCTCGCATGAACGCCATCCCGCTCTCCGACACATCCCTTCCCGACATGCCGCATGCCCGCCTGCTGCCCGGAGAAGTCGCCCTGGTCGGCGCCGGACCGGGCGATCCCGGCCTGCTGACCCTGCACGCCTGGCGCTGCATCCAGCAGGCGGACGCCATCGTCCATGACCGGCTGGTCAGCCGCGAACTGATGGCGCTATTGCCCGCCCGGGCCCGCCGGTACGACACGGGGAAGACCCCCGGCAGCCACAGCATGCCGCAATCCTCCATCAATACCCTGCTGGGCGATCTGGCGCGACAGGGCCTGCGGGTCGTGCGCCTGAAGGGCGGCGATCCGCTGATCTTCGGCCGGGGAGGCGAAGAACTGGACGCCCTGCTGCGCCAGGGCATCGCCTGTCGCATCGTACCGGGCATCACGGCCGCATCGGCATGCACCACCTACGCCGGCATTCCCCTGACTCACCGGGGCGTGGCGCAATCCTGCCACTTCATCACCGGCCATCTGCAAAACGACGGCCGGCTGGATCTGCCCTGGGACTCGCTGACCGCGCCCGGGCAGACCCTGGTGTTCTACATGGGACTGGGGGCGGCGCCGGAAATCAGCCGCCACCTGATGGCCGCCGGCATGGATCGCGAAACCCCGGTCGCCCTGATCCATCAGGGCAGCACGCCCCGGCAGCGCGTTTGCCGCACCACGCTGGCCGCGCTGCCGGCCTCGGCGCAGGATGGCATGTTCGCGCCGCCGACCCTGATCGTGATCGGCGCGGTGGTCGCGCTGTTCGCCGATCGCGAACCTCATCATCCCGCCTGTTTCCCGCAAGCCCATCTGGAAGCCTCATGCGCCTGAAGCATTCGATTCTGTCGGCCCTGCCCCTCGCCCTGGCCGCCTGCGCGGCGTTCGCCACGGACGCCGGCCCCGGCGTGGAGGCCGCCGGGCGGCTGTACCAGAGCCACTGCGTGATCTGCCACGGCGAACAGCGCCTGGGCGGGACAGGGCCGGCCCTGCTGCCCGAGAGCCTGTCCCGCCTCCGGACCGCCGAAGCGCGCGACGTGATCCTGCACGGCCGCCCCGCCAGCCAGATGACGGGCTTTGCATCGATCCTGACGGAACAGGAGATCGATGCCCTGGTGAAATATCTGTATGCTCCGTCCGCCATCCCGCCCCGCTGGACCGAAGAGGACATCCGCGCCAGCCGGCACCAGATCACCACCTCCGCCACCCTGTCCGATACGCCTCGCCATGGCGCCGACCCCGACAACCTCTTCGTCGTGGTCGAAGCCGGCAACCATACCGTGGACATCCTGGACGGCGACCGCTACAAGATCCTGGCGCACTTTCCCTCGCATTTCGCGCTGCATGGAGGCCCAAAGTTCTCGCCCGACGGCCGCTACGTCTACTTCGCCTCGCGTGACGGCTGGGTCAGCAAATACGACCTGCACAACCTGGTCATGATCAGCGAGGTCCGGGCCGGCCTGAACACCCGCAACATCGCGGTCAGCAACGATGGCCGCTGGGTGCTGGTGGGCAACACCCTGCCCGCCGGGCTGGTGATGCTCGACGCCCGCGACCTGTCCCTGATCCGGCGCATCGACACCGCCACCGAAGCCCACCCCGAACCTTCCCGCGTGAGCGCCGTCTACACAGCCCCGCCCCGCAAGAGTTTCATCGTGGCCCTCAAGGACGTCCCCGAGATCTGGGAAATCCCCTACGATGGCGACCGGCCCGGCTTCGAGGCGCGCCGCCTGGCCGCGGAAAATCTGCTGGACGACTTTTCTTTCTCTCCGGACTATCGCCAGTTGATCGCCTCCTCGCGCCAGGCCAAAGGAATGGAAGTCATCGACCTGGATTCGGGCAGGCTGATCAAGCGCATTCCCCTGCCGGGCATGCCGCACCTGGGGTCCGGGATCTTCTGGAAACGCGATGGCCGCCTGATCTTTGCCACGCCCAATATCAGCACCGGACTGATATCCGTCCTGGATGCGCAAACCTGGGAGCCCATTCGCGAAATCAAAACGCTGGGCCCGGGTTTCTTCATGCGCAGCCATGCCAATTCGCCCTACGCCTGGACGGATGTCTTTTTCGGGCCGAACAACGACGCCGTGCACGTGATCGACAAGAAAAGCCTGGAAATCGCCCGCACCCTGCGTCCCATGCCCGGAAAAAACGCCGCCCATGTGGAATTCACCCATGATGGGCGACATCTGCTCCTGAGCGTCTGGGATACCGAGGGGGCCCTGATCGTCTATGACAGCAAGACGCTCGAAGAAATCAAGAGAATCCCGATGAACAAACCCTCCGGGAAGTACAACGTCGGCAACAAGATCGAGTTCGCCGAAGGCACGTCGCACTGACAGGCCCCAGGCGCGAATCGCGGCGACAGCCGGCGCGGCGCATCGCGCGTCCAGGCCCGGGCATGCGGTCCCCGCGGGCTGTCCGTGCCCGCTTGCCGCTCGACTCGTTCAGAGGCTCCCTGGTTTCCTGTCTGGCTAATTCCGATCCTTACCTTCGGCGCCTGGGCTGGCCATGCATCCGAATTCAAGTGACCAAACTCACCAGACAGGACACTAGCGGTTCTTGCCGATCTGGTCGCCAATGACGCCGCCGATGGCCGCGCCGCCGACCGTGCCCAGGATCCCGCCGCCCGTGACGACGGCGCCCGCCACGCCGCCCAGGCCCGCGCCCGTGACGGCCGATTTCTGGCGGTGGCTCATGTTGTCCCAGGACGAGCAGCCGGCCATGGCCGTCGCCAGCATCAGGGCCGCGCCGATTTTTCCGAATGTCCTGATCGTCATAGTGATTCTCCTTCTCGCGTACCGCGTGATGATCCGTGCCCGGTCGGGCATCCTGGCTTCTTTATAAGCGCCGAACCCCGAAAAAGCTGTGAGCCAAGATGTCGAACCTTGTAACTTGTAACAGCGGCGGCCGCGGACGGGCCGCGCCTCATTTCACCAGGGCCAGCACGTCCCGGAAGGCGGGATGCGCCGGCGTTTCGAGCCATTCATAGATCGCCATTTCGGACGTGACGGTTTCCAGCCCATGGTCACGCCAGCGTTCGCGGGCGGCCGACCAGTCGGACTCGCGCCGGGAGCCGATGCCATCGGCCACCAGCATGGGCTGGAAACCGGCCCGGGCCAGGCCCAGGCCGGTTTGTAACACGCAGATGTGGGCTTCGGTGCCCGTCAACAACACCCGCGTGCGGCCCGCCGGCCAGTCCGCCAGGAAATCGGCCTCGCGGCAAGCGTCGAAATGGGTCTTGGCCACCACCCGGTCGACGTGCGCCAGCAGATCGGGATGGGTGGCGCCGATCTTGCCGGGCCAGTGCTCGGTCGCCCAGACCGGCACCGACAGCAGCCGCGCGGCCTGGACCAGGCGCGCGACCCGGCCGCGCAGGGCATCGGTATCGCGGATGACGGGCAGCAGCTTTTCCTGCATGTCCACCACCAGCAGCAGGCTGTTGTGGGCGGCCAGCACGGGGGATGCCTTGATGACCATGGCGGGTCTCCTATTTCAGGGCCTTGTAGCGCAGGCGATGCGGACGGGCGGCCTCCTCGCCCAGCCGGACCTTCTTGTCGGCCTCGTATTCCTGGTAGTTGCCGTCGAAGAACACCACCCGGGAATCGCCTTCGAAGGCCAGGATGTGCGTGGCGATCCGGTCCAGGAACCAGCGGTCGTGGCTGATCACCAGCACGGAGCCGGCGAATTCCAGCAGGGCGTCCTCCAGGGCGCGCAGGGTTTCCACGTCCAGGTCGTTGGATGGCTCGTCCAGCAGCAGCACGTTGCCGCCCGCGATCAGGGTCTTGGCCAGATGCAGCCGCCCGCGCTCGCCGCCCGACAGCTTGCCGACCTGCTTGCCCTGATCCGCTCCCTTGAAATTGAAGCGTCCCAGATAGGCGCGCGCCGGCATCTCGAAACGGCCCACGGTCAGCAGGTCGGCGCCGTCGGAGATGGCGTCGAATACAGTCTTGCCGTCGGGCAGGGAATCGCGCGACTGGTCCACGTAGGCCAGCTTGACCGTCTGGCCCAGCGCAACCTCACCGGAATCCGGGGTTTCCTGGCCCGCGATCATGCGGAACAGCGTCGATTTGCCGGCGCCGTTGGGACCGATGATGCCGACGATGGCCCCGGCGGGAATCTTGAAGCTGAGATCGTCGATCAGCAGCCGGTCGCCGAAGGACTTGGACACGTTGCGGAACTCGATGACCTCGTTGCCCAGGCGCTCGGCCACGGGGATGAAGATTTCCTGGGTCTCGTTGCGCTTCTGGTATTCGTGCGAGGACAGTTCCTCGAAGCGCGCCAGGCGGGCCTTGGCCTTGGCCTGGCGGCCCTTGGGGTTCTGCCGCACCCATTCCAACTCTTTCTTGATGGTGCGCTGGCGGGCGGATTCGGCGGCCTCTTCCTGCTTGAGGCGGTCTTCCTTCTGCTCCAGCCAGGAACTGTAGTTACCCTTCCACGGAATGCCATGGCCCCGGTCCAGCTCCAGGATCCATTCGGCCGCGTTGTCCAGGAAGTAGCGGTCGTGGGTGACGGCCACGACGGTGCCGGGGAACTGGCGCAGGAAGACTTCCAGCCATTCGACCGACTCGGCGTCCAGGTGGTTGGTGGGTTCGTCCAGCAGCAGCATGTCGGGCTTGGACAGCAGCAGGCGGCACAAGGCCACGCGGCGTTTTTCGCCGCCCGACAGCCGGCCGACCACGGCGTCCCAGGGAGGCAGGCGCAGGGCGTCGGCGGCGATTTCCATCTGGGTCTCGATGTCGTCGCTGCCGCTGGTGGCGGCCGCCGCGATGACGGCCTCCAGCTCGGCCTGCTCGGCGGCCAGGGCGTCGAAATCGGCGTCGGGCTCGGCGTAGGCGGCATAGACCTCGTCCAGGCGCTTGCGGGCCTCGAAGACCTCGCCCAGGCCGGCCTCGACGGCCTGGCGGACGGTGTGGTCGGAGTCGAGCTGCGGCTCCTGCGGCAGATAGCCGATGCGCAGCCCCGCCATGGGGACGGCTTCGCCCTCGATGTCCTTGTCCACCCCGGCCATGATCTTCAGGAGGGTGGACTTGCCCGAGCCGTTCAGGCCCAGGACCCCGATCTTGGCGCCGGGAAAGAAGAACAGGGAGATGTCCCGCAGGATCTGACGTTTGGGCGGCACGATCTTGCCGACCCGGTTCATGGAATAGACGTACTGTGCCATGTCGCAACCGTGAAAAGGCGGGCCGAAGGATTCGGCCGCGCAAAGTTTCGATTGTAGGCCGGACGGGAGGGCGGTGGGCGGGGGATGATCGTCTCAGTCAACGCCGTATCGGAACGATACGCTGCATGCTGTTCTGCTTCATCTATGGCCGGGACAGATACCCCCGCCTCTGCCGGTGTTGTCAGGCGCCGGGTGCTGACGAAGGGAGAGCGGGAGCCTTCGGCGGACGTGTCTGAGGAGCGCGTCGCGCGACGAGTTCGTCCGCCGCCCGCTCGGACGAGGCAGACCCGGAGAGCCCGAAGGGCCGCCCGGCCCTCCGGCAGAGGCGGGGGTATCTGTCCCGGCTGACGCGTGCGTCTTGCAGTGTGCACGCCGAGATTGTGTTAGTTTTAAGCCATAGTGATTTAGCACTACTATTGATATCATTCAGATTAAATAAAATCGTTGCATAGCAGGCCCACCATGAACCCCCAGCACTACACCTACCGCGTGACCTGGTCTGAAGACGACCGGGAACACGTCGGCCTGTGCGCCGAATTTCCCAGCCTGTCCTGGCTGGATGCGGACCCGACCCAGGCGCTGCGCGGTATCATGGATGCCGTCGCGGAAACCGTGGCCGATATGCGAAACAACGGCGAACCGGTCCCCGAACCGTTTGCCGAACGCCGCTTCAGCGGCCGCTTCGCCGTCCGCGTCCCGCCCATGATCCACCGAAGACTCGCCCTGGAGGCGGCTGAGGAAGGCATCAGCATGAATCGCCTGATCAGCGCCAAACTCGCCCTGTAAGCCCTCACACCATCATGACCCATCCCCTCGCATTCACCCCGGCCGAAGCCGACCTGCTGGGCCGCACGGCCGACGCGCTGTGCGCCTATCTGGGCAAACCCGTGCTCGCCGAAATCGTGTCCGAGCCCGACGAAGACTATGAATGGGCGCTGTTCGCCCTGCCGCTGGGCCCCAAGGACGAGGACGGGGATCGGCCCCGCGTCCAGGCGGGCGGACCGGGGGCGCGCTTCCTGGGCAATTGCGGCGGCCTGGACCTGAGCGACGGCCAGGCGGTGGATTGCGAATTCCTCTGGGCCGTCCAATTATCCGACCTGGAAGGCGTGCGCTACATCAAGGTGGACGCCGAGGGCGAGGAAGTCGCCTGGACCGACACGCTGACGGATCTGCTGCCCTTCGACCTGCAAGAAACCGAAGCCCCCTCGGACGAAGACGACGAATAGGCCCTGGTGCCGTGGATTGGAGCCAGTGTCCTGTTTGGCCAATTCAAATACGCATCTTCGGCGCCCGGACTCGCCCCGCCGCGTTGCTTGTCCACCTCGCCGCGGCTTGCGCCTTGCCTGACAAGCCCCATGCATCCGAATCCGAATACACGAACTAACCAAACAGGACCCTAGGTCGTCACCGGGTGCTTGGAGCGCGCCGCCGCGGCGCGCAGGCGATCGCGCACGTACAGCACCGCCCCGGCCGGCCACATGGCGGCCACCAGCAGGCGCGACGCCCAGCGGCTCAGACAGCGCCCGGCCGGACGGGCCACATGCTGCGCGCGCAGGTGCAGGCCGAAGCGGGTATAGCGGATCGCCGCGCCGAAGAACGAGGCCGGCTGGTAGCGGAACCAGCCCAGGCAATGCTCCACCGTATCGTGCGCCAGCAGCCACAGGCCCAGCGCATGGCGGCCGCTGTCGGCCGAACGCCCCTCGTGCGACAGGCCGCCCGCGTCGTCGTGATACACGCGAAACACCTGGTTGACGAAGCGGGTCAGGTAGCCGGCCCGGGCGATCGCGCGCCAGACCAGGCTTTCCGGCACGAAACCGGGGATGTCTTCGGGGAAGGGGAACTGGCGCAGCACGTCCGTGCGCAGGCAGCCGAACTTTTCGCCGCGGACATGGTAGCGGAAGGTCATGTCCAGCGAGGACACGTCCATCACGTCCCGGGGATACATGTCGCCCACCACGCGGCCGTCGGGCCGCGCGCACAGGCCGGTGATCGCCACGGTGCGCCCGCGCTGGGCGGGCGGAATCTGCTCCCAGACGCCGGCCATGTGGTACAGGGCGTTGGGATCGAGTTCGTCGTCGCTGTCGATGGCCACCAGCCATTCGCCCTGAGCGTGGCGCACCCCGTTGTTGAAAGCTGTTTTCTTATGTTGATTAGGTTGCCAGACGTAACGGATCGGAAAACTGGCTTCCTGCTGCCAGCCCTGGACCAGGGTCCGGGTGGCATCCGTCGACCCATCGTCCACGACGACCCATTCGAAGTCCTGGAAGGACTGCTCCCGCAGCGAACGGTACACGCGTTCCAGCGTGTGGGCGCGATTGTAAGTGGGTGTGACGACGGAAAACAGATGACGCCAGCAAGCCATGCCGGAAGGCTCCTCCTTGTTCCGATCAACTCATGATAGCCGCAAAAAAAACCACGGACCGCCGGGTCCGTGGTTTCCCTGATGCCGAATTGTATATAAACAATACGGCAGGCCGGCGCCGGATGATCAGACGCGCTTGACCTTTTCGAGCATCTTGAAGACACCCTTGGGCGCGCGCACGAACAGGCGCTTGAAGGCCTTGCCAAGGCAACGGCGCTCCAGCGTGTTGCGCCGCGTGCGTTTGATTTCTGCCATGTGGATCTCCTGGTGTAAGGCGGGCTTGAAAGCAAAACACGCTATTCTAGCAAAGTTTCACCAGCAGCCGGCGCACGCGCCGGCTGCCACGAGATCATTGGCGCACGCCTTCGATCTCGATCTGCAGGCGCACCGTGTCGGGAATGCCCGGCAGGCCGAAACCCATGCCCCACTGGCTGCGCTGAATTTCGGTCCGAAAATCTCCACCGCAGACCTCGCGACCCAGGCGCTTGTTCTGGTAGCAGTTGAAGCGGACGGCGTTCAGCTTGACCGGATGCGTCCGTCCCAGCAGAGTCAGGTTGCCCTCGACGGCACGCACCAGGTCGCCCTCGAAGCGGAAGGCGGTGGACTCGAAACGGGCCTCGGGGTGCTGCCCTGCCTGGAAAAAGTCGCCGCCCAGCAGGTGCTCGTCGAAGCCTTTGGAACCCGTGCTGATCGACTTCATGTCGATGCGGATCTTCGCCTGGCCCGTCCTGGCCTCGCGGTCGAAGGCGACGTCGCCCTCGACCGCGTCGAAACGTCCGCGCACCGTGGACGTGCCATTGTGCAGGACTTCGAAATAAACGAAGGTGTGGTCCGCGTCGGTCTTGTAATCAGCCGCCTGGACCAGAGCGGGGGCGGCGCACAGCAGGGACAGAGCAAGCAGGCGTTTCATGGCGATTCTCCGGTTTTCCAGAAAAGCCGGGACGAGCCCGGCCGCATTCAGTCGATTGTAAGGACGAGTCAGCGCCGGCGGGCCTCCCCGCCGCCCCGATCTCTGACGCGGATCAAGCCGTGCGGCTTCCACCTGTCATGGCGCAGCCCCGGAAACATGACCCCGCCGCGCGCATCGCAACGGCGCTTCGCGCCGGATTATGATGGCGGGATGAACGCACCCATCCGCATCTTCGGCGCCCGCCAGAACAACCTGAAGAACCTGGATCTGACGATCCGCACCGGGGAACTCCTGGTGGTGACCGGCGTATCCGGATCCGGCAAGAGCTCACTGGCCTTCGACACCCTGTACGCCGAAGGCCAGCGCCGCTACGTCGAGACTTTCTCGCCCTATGCGCGCCAGTTCCTGGACCGCATGGACAAGCCTCAGGTCGACCGCATCGAAGGCATCCTGCCGGCCATCGCCATCGACCAGGTCAACCCGGTGCGCAATTCACGCAGCACCGTGGGCACCATGACGGAACTGAACGACCACCTGAAGCTGCTCTACGCGCGCGCCGGCCATCTGCATTGCCGCGACTGCGCCCGGCAGGTGACGAGCGACGACCCCGCCGGCATCCGGCGCCAGATGGACGGCCTGTGCGCCGCCCACGATCCCCGTCTGGTGATCACCTTCCCGGTCTCGGTGCCCGCCAACTTCACCGAGGACGAGGTGCGCGGCTTCCTGGAGCAGCAGGGCTACACGCGCATCCACCGCCAGGACGAACCGGCTCCGACACCCGGGGCCGGCGGCAAGCCGGCCGGCGCGCGGCGCAAGGCGGGCGACGCCGGCCGCCGCGTGCTGCACGTCGTACAGGATCGCTTCCGCCTGGGCAACGCGGAATCGGCGCGCGTGGACGAGGCCCTGGAAACGGCCCTGCGCCAGGGCAACGGCCGGCTCAGCGTCCACGCCCTGTTCGACGAGGGAGAGGAGGAATGGCGCTTCAGCGCCGGCCTGCACTGTGCGCAGTGCGACATCGACTACGGCACGCCGCTGCCCAGCACCTTCTCCTTCAACTCCCCGCTGGGCGCCTGCGAGCACTGCCGGGGTTTCGGCCGGGTGATGGGCATTGATTACGGCCTGGTCGTGCCGGACGAAACCCGCAGCCTGCGCGACGGGGCGATCAAACCCTGGCAGACCGCCAGCTACAAGGAATGTCAGGTCGAGATGGAACGCTACGCCCCCAAGGCGGGCGTGCGCCTGGACGTGCCCTGGCGCGACCTGACGGACGAGGAGCGCGGCTGGGTGATTGGCGGCGCGCCCGACTGGAAGGGCGGACCATCCGCCTGGAAGCACCAGTGGTACGGCGCGCAGCGCTTCTTCGACTGGCTGGAATCCCGCGCCTACAAGATGCACGTGCGGGTGCTGTTGTCCAAATATCGCAGCTACACGCCCTGCCCGCATTGCAAAGGCGCGCGGCTCAAGCCCGACGCCACGCTGTGGCGCCTGGGACGGGACCATGACCCGATCCCCGGTGCGTGCCGCTTCCTGCCGGCGCACGCGCGCTGGACGCCCGAACAGCTGGCAGCCCTGCCAGGCCTGGGCCTGCACGACCTGATGCGCCTGCCCATCGAGCGGGTGCGCGACTGGTTCGACCGCGTCGAGCTGGGCCGTTCGCTGGACGACGCCCTGACCGAGCTGCTGGACGAAGTCCGCGCCCGCCTGCGTTTCCTGTGCGACGTCGGCCTGGGCTACCTGTCGCTGGACCGGCAGAGCCGCACCCTGTCGGGCGGCGAGGTCCAGCGCATCAACCTGACCACCGCGCTGGGCACGTCCCTGGTGAACACGCTGTTCGTGCTGGACGAGCCGTCCATCGGCCTGCACCCGCGCGACATCCACCGCATTGTCCAGGTCATGCACCGCCTGCGCGACCACGGCAACACCCTGGTCGTGGTGGAGCACGATCCGCAGGTCATGATCGCCGCAGACCGCGTCCTCGACATCGGCCCGGGACCGGGCGAGCGCGGCGGGCACATCGTCTTCGACGGCACGCCGGCCGAGCTGGCCGCGGCCGACACGCTGACGGGCCGCTACTTCGGCGGCCGGATGCGCATCGAATCGCCGCGCCCCCTGCCGGTGCGGGACGACACCCCGCGCCTGCTGCTGCAGGGCGCCCGCGCCAACAACCTGCAAGGCGTCGATTTCTCCCTGCCGCTGGGCCGGCTGGTGTGCCTGACCGGCGTATCCGGGTCGGGCAAGTCCACCCTGGTGCAGGACGTGCTCTACCCCGCCCTGCTGAAGCGCCTGGGCCGCGCCACCGAGGCGCCCGGCGAATACGCCGCCCTGCTGGGCGCGGAGCGCATCGCCGACGTGGTGATGGTGGACCAGACGCCCATCGGCAAGACGGCGCGCTCCAACCCCGCCAGCTACGTCGGCGCCTTCGACGCCATCCGCAAGCTGTTCGCCGCCGCTCCCCTGTCTCAGGAACGCGGCTACACGGCCGGCACCTTCAGCTTCAACACTGGCGACGGCCGCTGCCCCGGCTGCGGCGGCACCGGCTTCGAGCACGTGGAAATGCAGTTCCTGTCGGACGTATACCTGCGCTGCCCGGATTGCGACGGCCACCGCTTCCGCCCCCAGGTGCTGGAGGTGCGCATCGAGCACCTGGGCCGCAGCGCCTCGATCGACGAGGTCCTGGACATGACCGTCAGCGAGGCGCTGGACTTCTTCAAGGGCCTGCGCGACGTGCAGTGGGGCCTGGCGCCCCTGGCCGACGTGGGCCTGGAGTATGTGCGCCTGGGCCAGCCGGTGCCCACGCTCTCCGGCGGCGAGGCCCAGCGCCTGAAGCTGGCAGGCCACCTGGCCGAGGCCGCGCGCTCGCGGGCGCCCCGGGGGGCGCTCAAGGGCAGCCTGCTGCTGTTCGACGAGCCCACCACCGGCCTGCACTTCGACGACATCGCCCGCCTGATGCGGGCCTTCCGCAAGCTGCTGGCCGCCGGCCATTCGCTGCTGATCATCGAGCACAACCTGGACGTGGTCCGTGCCGCCGACTGGATCGTGGACCTGGGGCCGGAAGGCGGCGACCAGGGCGGCCGCATCGTGGCCGAAGGCACGCCGGACGAGCTGATGCGCCACCCGGATTCCCATACCGGCCGGGCGCTGGCCGATTACGCAAGACAAATCGACAACCCCGCGCTGGTCCTGAACGAGCCGGCCCCGCGCCTGCAAGCGGCGGCGTCGGCCAGCCCCGACATCCACATCCTGAACGCCCGCGAGCACAATCTGAAGGGCATCGACGTGCACATCCCGCGCGACGCCTTCACGGTCATCACCGGCGTGTCGGGCTCGGGCAAGTCCACCCTGGCCTTCGACATCCTCTTCAACGAGGGCCAGCGGCGCTACCTGGAATCCCTGAACGCCTACGCGCGCGCCATCGTGCAGCCGGCCGGCAAACCGGACGTGGACGCCATCTACGGCATCCCGCCCACCGTCGCCATCGAGCAGCGCACCAGCCGGGGCGGGCGCAAGTCCACCGTCGCCACCATGACGGAGATCCACCACTTCCTGCGCCTGCTGTACGTGCACCTGGGCACCCAGATGTGCCCGGACTGCGACGTCCCCGTGGCACCGCAGACGCCGGAGCAGATCGTCGCGCAGCTGCTGCGCGACCACACGGGCGAGCACATCGGCCTGCTGGCGCCACTGGTGGTGGCTCGAAAGGGGTACTACACCGATCTGGCGAAATGGGCGGCCTCGCACGGCCACACCCACTTGCGCGTGGACGGCCGATTCATCCCGGTCAGCCCCTGGCCGCGCCTGGACCGCTACCAGGAGCACACTATCGAACTGCCGGTGAGCGACCTGATCGTGGACGTGCGCGACGAGGCCGGCCTGCGCGAGGCCGTGCGCGCCGCCCTGGCGCTGGGCCACGGCAGCTTCCGCGCGCTGGCCGGCCTGACCGCGCCCGGACCGGCCACGATCGAGGCCCGCCGCGCCGCCGGCCTGGCGCCCGACCCGCGCCTGCTGACCTTCTCCATCAAGCGCGCCTGCCCGAACTGCGGCACCAGCTTCCCGGAACCCGACCCGCGCCTGTTTTCCTACAACTCGCGCCACGGCTGGTGCCCGGGCTGCTACGGCACCGGCCTGCAGCTGACCGGCTTCACCGAAGACCAGACCGGCGAGGAATCCGTCTGGCTCGACGAGGCCACCGGCCTGCCGCAGCCCTGCGCCCAATGCCAGGGTCAGCGGCTGAACCGCGTGGCGCGGGCCTTCCGCTGGCGCGACCGCTCGATCGCCGAACTGGCCTCTATGCCCGTCAGCGACGCCCAGCGCTTCTTCCTGGGCCTGGGCGCCCGGGGCCGCGAAGCCGAGATCGCCCGCGACATCCTCACCGAGATCCGCGGCCGCCTGGACTTCATGATGGACGTGGGCCTGGGCTACCTGGCCCTGGACCGCGCCGCTCCCACCCTGTCGGGCGGCGAGGCCCAGCGCATCCGCCTGGCCGCGCAGCTGGGCTCGAACCTGCAGGGCGTGTGCTACGTGCTGGACGAGCCCACCATCGGCCTGCACCCGCGCGACAACCGCATCCTGCTGGACGCGCTGACCCGCCTGGAAGGCAACGGCAATACCCTGGTGGTGGTCGAGCACGACGAGGACACCATCCGCCGCGCCGGCCACGTGATCGACATCGGCCCGGGCGCCGGCGTGCGCGGCGGCATGGTGGTCGCCCAGGGCACGGTCGAGGAAATCATCCGCAACCCGGCTTCGATCACCGGGCGCTACCTGCGCGAGCCCCTGGTCCACCCCATGAACGGCCGACGCGCCGTCGACGCCGCCACGCCCAGCCTGGACATCGAGGACGCCACGCTGCACAATCTGCGCCAGGCAAACGCCCGCATTCCGCTGGGGCGCCTGAGCGTCGTCACCGGTGTGTCGGGCTCGGGCAAGTCCACCCTGGCGCGCGACGTGCTGCTGGACAACCTGGCGCGCCGGGTCGGCCAGCGCCTGACCGGTCCCTGGCAGGGCTGCCGGACGATCCGCGGCTGGGAAGCCATCGACCGGGTGCTGGAGGTCGACCAGACTCCCATCGGCAAGACGCCCCGGTCCTGCCCGGCCACCTATGTGGGCTTCTGGGACGACATCCGCAAGCTCTACGCCGGCACGCGCGAATCGCGGCTGCGCGGCTGGACGGGCTCGCGCTTTTCCTTCAACACCGGCGACGGCCGCTGCCCGGAATGCGAAGGCCAGGGCATGCGCACCATCGAGATGAGCTTCCTGCCGGACGTGAAGGTGCCGTGCGACGCCTGCCACGGCGCGCGTTTCAACCAGGAGACCCTGGGCGTGCAATGGAACGGCCGCAGCGCGGGGGACGTGCTGCGCATGGAAGTGGACGACGCCATCGGCCACTTCTCCGCCCACCGCCGCATCGCCCGCGCGCTGCAACTGATGCAGGACGTGGGCCTGGGCTACCTGACGCTGGGCCAGCCCTCGCCCACGCTCTCCGGCGGCGAGGCCCAGCGCATCAAGCTGGTCACTGAACTCACCAAGGCGCACCTAGACGAAGGCGTGCTGCGCACCGGCCGCGCCTCGCGCGTCCCGCACACCCTGTACGTGCTGGACGAGCCCACCGTGGGCCTGTCCACGGCGGACGTGGAAAAGCTGATCCGCGTGCTGCACCGGCTGGTGGACGCCGGCCACACCGTGGTGGTCATCGAGCACAACCTGGACGTCATCGCCGAGGCCGACTGGATCGTGGATCTGGGCCCCGAGGGCGGCGACCAGGGTGGCCGCGTGGTCGCCCAGGGCAGCCCCGAGCGGCTTTGCGCGGGCGACACCCACACCGGACGGATTCTCGCGGAATTCCTGGCGTCCGGGGAAGCGCGCGGCGCCCGGAGGATCCAGTGACCTGCCTGTTCGAGGACCGGTTGGCTGGCCGGTCGCTGCGGCTGCTCGACCCGGTGGCGCGCATCGCCGTCCACCGCCGCGCCGAGTTGCCCGCCGCCTGGGCCGCCATCGAGGCGGCCAGACGGGCGGGCCATTGGGTCGCCCTGCTGCTGGACTACGAACTGGGCGCCTGGCTGGTACCGGAAGCCGCCGACGCGGCGGACGAGGACGCGCACGACGCCCGGCCCCGCCTGACGGCGCTGGTCCACGCCCGCGCCGCATGGGAGACCCGCGCCATGCCGGACACGGCGGACGCCACGGACGGACCGCGCCATCCCGACGGCGCCGGCACCGGCACGCCGGTGCCGGACGGCCTGACCGATGCCCACGGCCCGCCCTGGCGGCCGGATCCGCGGCCGGGCGTGTCCCGCGAACGCTACGCGCAGGCCATCGAGTCGATCCGCGCCGGCATCGCCCGAGGCGACTACTACCAGATCAACTACACCCTGCCGCTATGGCTGGACTGGCCGCGGGGCCTGGACCCCGCGCGGGCCTACGCCTATCTGGCCAAGCGGCATCCCGTGGCCCACGCCGCCTGTGTGCGCGACGGCGACCGCTGGGTGCTGTCGCTGTCGCCCGAACTGTTCGCGGCCCGCGAGGGCATGCGCCTGCGCGTGCGGCCGATGAAGGGCACCGCCCCGCGCCACGCCGACCCGGCTTGGGACCGGCAGGCCGCAGAAGCCCTGCAGCGCAGCGCCAAGAACCGCGCGGAGAACCTGATGATCGTGGACCTGCTGCGCAATGACCTGGGCCGCATCGCCGTGCCCGGCAGCGTGCGCGTGCCGGCCCTGTTCAGCCTGGAGGCCTATCCCTCGGTCTGGACGCTGACCTCCACCGTGGAAGCCGATGCGCCGGACGTGCCGCTGGCCGAGGTGCTGCGCGCCCTGTTCCCCTGCGGCTCCGTGACCGGGGCGCCGAAGATCGCCGCCATGCGGGCCATCCGCTCGCTGGAAGCGCGCCGGCGCGGCATCTATTGCGGCAGCGTGGGCTGGCTGTCGCCGGACGGGGATTTTTCCCTCAACGTCGCCATCCGCACCATCGAACTGCGCCAGGACGAGGCTCAGTTCGGCGTGGGCGGCGGCATCGTGTACGATTCCCGGGCTGCCGACGAATGGGAGGAATGCCTGTGGAAAGCCCGCATCCTGAATCCGGACTGAGCCGGTCCGGCCCGGATCTGCCGACTCCTCCCGCCGCCGGGATCCGGCGGATCGCTCCCGATCTGATCGAGACCCTGCGCCTGGAACAGGGCCGCATCGCGCTCTGGCCCGGCCACAGGGCGCGGCTGCTGGCCTCCGCCCGCAGCCTGGGCTACCCGCTGGACGCGGCGGCGCTGGACGGCTGGCTGGCGGAACGGGTCCGGGAACTCGCGGACCACACGCCGCGGCGCCTGCGCCTGCTGCTGGCGGCCGACGGCCGGCCGTCACTGGAATCCGCGCCGCTGCCGCCGACGCCCGAACCGGTACGCATCGCCCTGGCGGCGGACGCCCTGGGGCCGGACACGACACTGGACGCAAGCGATCCCTGGCTGCGGCACAAGACCACCCACCGCCCCTGGTTCGCCGCAGCACAACGCTGGCTGCAGGCCCACCCCGATCATTTCGACCTGATTTTCGGCAACGCGGCCGGTGATCTGTGCGAAGGCAGCCGCTCCAACATCTACGTCCGGGACACGGACGGACGATGGCTGACTCCGCCCCTGGCCAGCGGCCTGCTGCCCGGCGTGCGCCGCCAGTCCCTGCTGGACGAAGGCCGCGCGCGCGAAGCCCGGCTGAGCCTCGCCGACCTGCGCCAGGCCCCGGCGCTGC
The DNA here is from genome assembly GCF_054457555.1 of Castellaniella sp. WN. Taxonomy (NCBI): domain Bacteria; kingdom Pseudomonadati; phylum Pseudomonadota; class Betaproteobacteria; order Burkholderiales; family Alcaligenaceae; genus Castellaniella; species Castellaniella sp. WN. Next base: position 720,327 of record NZ_JBTKZC010000002.1, read on the forward strand.
GGGTGTCGAACGCCCTGCGCGGCTGGCTGGACGCCCGGCTGGACGAGTCCGGCCCCCGATCAGTCCCCGCGGATTGATCGGTGCCTGACGAATCCGGGCGCCTTGCAAGGCGCAAGGTGGAGAGATGCCGCAATTAGCCAGACAGTACGCTAAAGCCCCGCGTCCGCCAGGCCCCGGCGCACGGCCCAGTCGGCCGCCGCCATGCCCATGGTGGCCGTGATCGCCACGGCGGAACCGTAGCCCGCGCAGGACAGGCCCTGCGGCGCCGCGACCGGCGCGGAAGCGGATGCGATCTCCGGTTCGTCAGCCGGCGCATCGGCGCCCTCGGCGCCTGCCGGTCCGGCTGCCGCCCGCTTCCAGGCCGCGGGCAGCACGACCGGCTGGTCGAACCACAGGCAATGCACCCCCATCCGCGGCACCCGGCGACGCGGTTTGCCGCCCGCCGCCCCGCCCTTGGGATAACCGTGGTGCTGACGCAACACCTGGCGTACCCGGCCCAGCAGGGCATCGTGCGTGACGATCGACAGATCCCCGGCCCGCAGGACCAGCGGGTCGGTCTTGCCACCCGCCCCGCCGCACACCAGCACCGGCCAGCCCACGGCGCGGGCGCGCAGGATCATGGCGATCTTGGCCGCCACCTGATCGGTGCAGTCCAACAGCACGCCGGGCGGCCCCGACAGGATCGTCCCCACATTGTCCGGGCCGATGAAGTCGTCCACGCACTCGACACGGCAGCCGGGGTTGATGTCGCGGACGCGGTCGGCCATGGCGGCGACCTTGGCCCTCCCCAGCGTGCTGCCCAGGGCGTGGACCTGGCGGTTGATGTTGGATTCGGCCACGTGGTCCAGATCCACCAGCGTCAGCGCCCCCACGCCCGAGCGGGCCAGGGCCTCCGCGCACCAGGCGCCCACGCCGCCGATCCCGGCCACCACGACGCGCAACCCCGCCAGCGCCCGCCTGGCACCATCGCCGTACAAACGGTCCAGGCCGCCGAAACGGCGTGCGGCGTCCGCATCGGCACTGAAAGAATCGGCGGGCAGGGGATCGGGCATCGCGACGGTGAAGGAAAGGGGGGAATCTTTCATTTTAGCCAGGGAACCCCCGAACGAGTCTCCACGCCGCCCCGCCGCGCAAGTCCTCTACAATACGGGCTGTTCCCACTCCACCACCGCCCGCACCCCGTGAATACGCCCGCCGCCCGCGCCAGCCAGCTTCCGCCCCCGCCGGAAGCTTTCCACCTGCGCGACGCGGCCTGGCATCAGGCGTCCATCGAACAGACCCTGCGGCACTGGGACGGCCGTTCCGACCTGTGGGTGTTCGGCTACGGCTCCCTCGTCTGGCGGCCGGAATTCGATCACCTGGAAGCCCGCCGAGCCCGCATCCACGGCTACCACCGCGCCCTGTGCCTGTGGTCGCGCATCAATCGCGGCACGCCGGAACGGCCCGGCCTGGTGTTCGGCCTGGACCTGGGCGGCTCCTGCGAAGGCACCGCCTACCGCATCGCCGGTTCCCGGGCGCTGGACGTCCTGAGACCGCTGTGGCAACGGGAAATGCCCAGCGCATCCTACATCCCGCGCTGGTTGAACTGCCACACGGAATCCGGCCCGATCCCAGGCCTGGTCTTCACCATGGACCGCCGTGACGCGGGCTACGTGGCGGGCCTGTCCCTCGAACGGATCGTTACCATCGTGCGCCAGGGGCACGGACGCTACGGCCCCTGTACGGACTATGTGCTGCAAACCGCCGACGCCCTGGAGGCCGCCGGCATCACCGACCGCCGCCTGCGCACCATCGCGCGGGCTCTGCGGCGCGCTCCCTGACCCCCTCTTCCGACCCAGACACCATGTCCATCGCCGATATCCGCCAGACCTACCAGAAATTCGAACTGCTCGAATCCGCCGCGGCCGCCGACCCCTACGCCCAGTTCGACCAGTGGTTCCAGCAGGCCCTGCACAGCGAGGTCCACGAGCCGACCGCCATGACCCTGGCGACGACGGACACGGCCGGCCGCCCCTCGGCGCGCATCGTGCTGCTCAAGGACTTCGACGCCAGGGGCTTCGTGTTCTATACCAATTACCAGTCACGCAAAGGCCTGGAACTGGCCGCCAACCCCCAGGCCGCGCTGCTGTTCTTCTGGCCTGAACTGGAACGGCAGGTGCGCATCGAAGGCCCCGTCAGCCCCGTGTCGGCGGCAGAATCGGACATCTACTACGCCAGCCGCCCCCTGGGGTCACGCATCGGCGCCTGGGCTTCGCCCCAGAGCCGGCCCATCACCCACGAAGCCCTGGCAGAGCGCGTAGCCGAACTGACTCGGGAACTGGGCGACGATCCGGCCCGCCCGCCCCACTGGGGCGGCTACCGGCTGGAAGCGACCCGCGTCGAATTCTGGCAGGGCCGGCCTTCCCGACTGCATGACCGGCTGGTCTACGCGCGCGACGCCGAAGGCGACTGGGCGCTCGTCCGCATCGCGCCCTGACTCCTCCATGCGACCTCAGCCCACCCCCGCCGATTTCCCAGCCCTGTTCTTCCGCTCGGCCCTGGGCCGGTTCCCCACCGGCGTCACCGTGATCACGGCGGAACACCCCGACACCGGCGCCCCGCTGGGGCTGACGATCAGCTCCTTCAGTTCGGTCTCGCTGGAACCGCCGATGGTGCTGTGGACGCTGACGCACACGGCCGCCTCGCTGGCGGCCTTCAAGGCGCTGGACCGCTACGTCATCCACGTGCTGTCGGCGGGCCAGGTCGACCTGGCCCGGCGCTTCGCCAAAGGCCCGCAGGCCGCGCGCTTCGCCAGTCTGGAACTGGAACGCGCGCCCAACGGCACCCTGATGCTGGCCGACACCCGCTGCGCCGCCTGGTTCGAATGCCACAACACCCAGCGCCACGAAGCCGGCGATCACACGATCTTCGTCGGCCAGGTGGAGCACTGCCACCGCCAGCTGCTGTCGCCGCTGATCTATCATGCGGGCGACTTCGAGCTGACCCCCGGCAGCGAGCCCCTTTCCCGCAACTAGCCGGACGACACGCCACCCTCTTTCCGGCGGGACGGCCCCGCGCCGCCTTCGACACACGCCATGCACGACTACATCCTGACCCTTTCCTGCCCCGACCGCATGGGCATTGTCCATACCGTCAGCGGCTGGCTTCTGAAGCACCACGGCAACATCGTCCACGCCCAGCAGTTCGGCGACCCCGACTCGTCGCGCTTCTTCCTGCGCGTCCACTTCGCCCTGCCCGCCGCCGAACCGGTCGAGTCCCTGGCGGACGACTTCACCGCCATCGCCGAACGCTTCGGAATGCAATGCCAATTCCACGACGCGGCCCGCAAGGCCCGGCTGCTGGTGCTGGTCAGCCGCCAGGGCCATTGCCTGAACGACCTGCTGTTCCGGGTGAGCGGCGGGCAGATGCCCGCCGAGGTGGCCGGCGTGGTGTCGAACCACGCGGATTTCCGCGCGCTGGCCGAATCCCACGGCCTGCCCTTCCACCATCTGCCCGTGACGGCCGATACCCGCGCCGCGCAGGAAGCGCGGATCCTGGAACTGGTCGAGCGCGAGCGGGTCGACTTGGTGGTGCTGGCGCGCTACATGCAGATCCTGTCGCCGGAACTGTGCCGCGCCCTGGAAGGCCGCGCCATCAACATCCACCACAGCTTCCTGCCCGGCTTCAAGGGCGCGCGGCCCTACTACCAGGCGCATGCGCGCGGAGTGAAACTGATCGGCGCGACAGCGCACTACGTGACAGAGGATCTGGACGAAGGTCCCATCATCGAGCAGGACATCGAGCGCGTGGACCACGCCATGGGCCCCGGCGATCTGACGCGCATCGGCAGCGACATCGAATCGGTGGTACTGTCGCGCGCCGTGCGCTGGCACGTCGAGCACCGCATCCTGCTGAACGACCGGCGCACGGTGGTGTTCCGCTGAATCACGCCGGGCGGGCGCCCCGAAGGCGTCCGCCCGACCTTGCGCGTCCGGCCCGGCTCAGGCCTTTCCAGACGGAACTTCCAGCTCGAACAGGCTGGTCGCCTCGACATCCAGCACCTGGGCGCCGTCCTGGTTGAACAGGCGCCACGTCCAGCGAACGATGCCCAAGTCGTCGCGCGTGGACGACACGCGCTTGGAATCCACCGTAGCCTCCAGACGCAGCCGGTCGCCCGGACGCACCGGGTGCATCCAGCGCAGGCGCTCCAGGCCCGGCGAACCGAACGATTCCGAATCGTGCAAGGCGGCCTCGACGGCCATGCGCATGGCCAGCGCGCAGGTCATCCAGCCGCTCGCGATCAGGCCGCCCCAGCGGCCCTTGCGGGCGCGTTCGGGATCGACATGGAACCACTGGGGGTCATAGGCGCGGGAAAAGGCCAGCATCTCGGCCTCGTCCACGATGACCGGGCCGTGATGGATCACCAGGCCGGGTTCGAATTCCTTGAATTTCATCAGACCAACTCCGGAAAGCGACGCCCGGCTCTCGAGGACGGCGCCGAATCAGGGCCAGGGGGATACCACCGGCACGGCAGCGGGACAGTGTAGCGCGGACCCCGCAAGTTGGCGAACGCCGCGGCGCCAGCGCGCGGAAATGCCCGGAATCCGCCGCGCGATCAGTCGAACGCGGCCGCCGCCCGGGTGATCCGGTCGTTGACGCCCTGCCAGGCCGGCCCGGCCGGCGGGCGCTGCAGCAGGATGCGGTCGTAGCCAGCTTCATCGAGCTCGCGCAACAAGGCATACAGGCGGCGCGCATAGGCTGCCGGATCGGCCGGCAGGACGATCCATTCCGCCCCGGCGGGCGCGGGCCCCGGCGCCGCGTCCAGGACGACCGCGGCCACGCGGCGGCCCGCGACCGCCGGCAGGCCCTCGCCCCGAACCCAGCCGGCCAGAGCCTCCGCGGTCACCAGGGACACCGGCGTGCGCGGCGCATAATGCGCCTTGAGCGAACCCGACACCCGGGGCGCCGCCGCATCGGGCAGAGCCGGCGGCGCGCCCAGCACCTCGGCGATCTGGGCGGCGGTCACATGGCCGGGCCGCAGCAGCACGGGGCCTGCACCCAGTTCGAGCCGCGACAGGTCCAGGATCGTGGATTCGATCCCGACTTCCGAGGCTCCGCCTTCCAGGACCATCAACGCCTGTCCGTCCAGGTGCGGGAATTCGCCGCGCACGTGGTCGGCGCGTGTGGGCGAGACCTGACCGAACTGGTTGGCCGAGGGCGCCGCCACTCCGCCGCAGCCGTGCGGCTTGAGGACGGAGAAGGCGTGCAACAGCCGCTGCGCCACCGGATGCGAGGGACAGCGCAGGCCGATGCTGTCCTGGCCGCCGCTGACCGCATCCGGAATGCGGGCCGCGCGCGGCAGGATCAGGGTCAAGGGCCCCGGCCAGAAGGCCGCCATCAGCAGCCGGACCTGGGGCGGGATCGAAGCCGCCCAATAGCCCGGATCCGTGTCCGGCGCCAGATGGACGATGACGGGATGATCGGCCGGCCGCCGCTTGGCGGCGTAGATGCGGGCGACGGCCTCGGGGTTTTCCGCATCGGCCCCCAGGCCATAGACGGTCTCGGTCGGGAAGGCCACCAGCCGGCCCTGGGCCAGCCGCTGCGCGGCCTCCAGGATCTGATCGGGACTGGCCTCGGCTCGCTCCGCGTCCGCCCCCGGCGGGGCCGCGCTGCCGGAATCCGCACGCGGGTCAGGCATCGGGCAGCCCCAGGACGGCCGATACTCGGGCGATGCGCTCGCGCAGCTGCGCGGCGTCCGCGCCGAGGATGTTCACATGGCCCATCTTGCGGGCGCGGCGCGCCTCGGATTTGGCATACAGGTGCAGGCGGGTGCCGGGCACGGCCAGCACGCCCGCCCAATCCGGCTCGCGCCGACACCCGCGCGCGTCGAACCACAGGTCGCCCAACAGGTTGAGCATCGCGGCCGGTCGCAGCGCGGCGGTATCGCCCAGCGGCAGTCCGGCCATGATGCGCGCCTGCTGCTCGAACTGGCTGACCAGACAGCCGTCCTGGGTGTAGTGGCCGCTGTTGTGGGGGCGCGGCGCCATCTCGTTGGCCAGCACGCGGCCGTCGCGCAGCACGAAAAACTCCACGCACAGCACGCCGTGGTAGTCCAGGTGATCGGCCAGGGACAGAGCGTGGCCCCGCGCCTGTCCGGCGATCCCGGCCGGCACCGAGCCGTCCGCGACCGACAGCGCCAGGATGCCGTCCCGGTGCGTGTTGCGCGAGGGCATGTAACTGACGGCGCGGCCGCGCAGATCGCGCGCCACCACCACCGAGATCTCGTAGTCCAGGGGCTGCAGGGCCTCGAGGATGCAAGGCACGCCGCGCAGCGCGCCGAAAGCCTGCCGGGCCTCGTCGCGCGAGGCCACGCGGACCTGGCCCTTGCCGTCGTAGCCGAGACGGGCGGTCTTGAGGATGCCCGGGAACAGCGCGTCGGGACAAGCGTCCACATCGGCCGCGGAGCGGATGGCCGCATGAGGAGCCACCGGCACGCCGGCCGCCTGGATGTAGGATTTTTCGGCCAGCCGGTCCTGGGCCACCGCCACGGCGTCGCCCGAAGGCGCCGTGACCCGGGACTGTGCCAGGCGGCGCAGGCTGTCGGCCGGGACGTTCTCGAATTCCGTGGTCACGGCGGCGCAGCGCAACGCCAGGCGGTCGAGCCCGGCCGCATCGTCGTAGGCGGCGCGGACGTGCTCGTCGGCCACCATGCTCGCCGGACAGGATTCCGCCGGGTCCAGCACGGCCACCCGGTAGCCCTGGGCCTGGGCCGCCTGGCAGAACATGCGACCCAGCTGGCCACCGCCCAGCACGCCCAGCCAGGTACCCGGGGGCAGCGGGACAGCCCCCCGGGCGACCGTGTCCGGGGGAACGCTCATGGCGCCTCCGGCGGCACGGCCATGGCGCGCGCGGCCCCGGTCTGACGCGCGCGGTAGTCCTGCAGCTTCCGCAGCAGGCCGGCGTCCGTCATGGCCAGGTTGGCCACCACGTGCAGGGCGGCGTTGGCCGCGCCCGCCTCGCCGATGGCGAAGGTGCCCACCGGCACGCCGCGCGGCATCTGCACGATGGACAGCAGGGAATCTTCGCCGCGCAGGTAGCGCGAGGGCACGGGCACGCCGAACACCGGCACCGGCGTCAGCGCCGCCATCATGCCGGGCAGATGGGCCGCGCCGCCCGCCCCCGCGACGATGGCGCGCAGGCCGCGTTCCACCGCCCCGGCGCCATATTCGACCATGTCCAGCGGCATGCGATGCGCGGACACGACCCGGGATTCGTAGGCAATGCCGAACTCGTCGAACACCGCCGCCGCATGGCGCATCACGTCCCAGTCGCTGGACGAACCCATGATCAGGCCGACCAGGGCGGCCGGCGCCGCGCCGGATGCGGACAGACTCATGCCGCGCCCCGCGTCAGGCGGTCCAGGGCCTCGCGGTACTTGGCGGCCGTGCGTTCCAGCACGTCGGCCGGCAGGCGCGGCGCCGGCGCGGTCTTGTCCCAATCCTGGGTTTCCAGCCAGTCGCGCACGAACTGCTTGTCGAAGGAAGGCGGGCTGATGCCCACGGCGTAGCCGTCCGCCGGCCAGAAGCGCGAGGAATCCGGCGTCAGGACCTCGTCCATCAGATGCAGCGTGCCGCGCGCGTCCAGGCCGAACTCGAACTTGGTGTCGGCGATCAGGATGCCCTGGCCGCGGGCATATTCGGCGGCCTCGGCGTAGAGGGCCAGCGTGACGCGGCGCAGTTCGGCCGCCAGGTCGGCGCCCACCTGGGCGACGACGTAGTTGAAATCGACGTTCTCGTCATGCTGGCCGAATTCGGCCTTGGCCGCAGGGGTGAAGATCGGCTCCGGCAGGCGTTCGGCCTGGCGCAGCCCGGGCGGCAGGGCGATGCCGCAGACTGCCCCGGTGGCCTGGTAGTCCTTCCAGCCCGAGCCGATCAGGTAGCCGCGCGCGACGGCTTCGACCAGGATGGGCTCCAGGCGCTTGACCACCATGGCGCGTCCGGCCACCTGCTCGCGTTCGCCGGGGGCGACCACGTCTTCAGGAGCGATGCCGGTAGCGTGCGTGGGAATCAGGTGCCCCAGGCGCCCCAACCAGAATTCGGTCAGAGCCGTCAGGACCTGGCCCTTGCCGGGGATGGGGTCGTCGAGGATCACGTCGAAGGCCGAGATCCGGTCGGTGGCGACGATGAGCAGCTTGTCTTCGCCCACGGCGTACATGTCGCGGACCTTGCCGCGCCCCAGCAGGGGCAGCGACTCGATGGAGGATTGGAGCAGAGCCTTCATGCGGATTTATTTCACCAATTGCTTGAGTTCGCCGGCGGCGTAGCGCGCGGCCATGTCGGACAGCGGGATCGCCTTGATCCTGGAGGCGTGGCCGGCCGTGCCGAACTGCTCGTAACGCGCCAGGCAGACCTTCTTCGCGGCCTCGCGGGCGGGCTTCAGGTATTCGCGCGGATCGAACTTGCCGGGATTTTCCGCCAGGAAGCGGCGGATCGCGCCGGTCATGGCCAGGCGGATGTCGGTGTCGATGTTGACCTTGCGCACGCCGAACTTGATGGCTTCCTGGAGTTCTTCCACGGGCACGCCGTAGGTTTCCTTCATGTCGCCGCCGAACTGGCGGATCTCGGCCAGCAGTTCCTGGGGCACGCTGGAGCTGCCGTGCATCACCAGGTGGGTGTTGGGCAGGCGGGCGTGGATTTCCTTGATCCGCTGCACGGACAGGATGTCGCCGGTGGGCTTGCGCGTGAACTTGTAGGCGCCGTGGCTGGTGCCCACCGCGATGGCCAGGGCGTCCAGCTGGGTCTGCTGGACGAAGTCGGCGGCCTGCTCCGGATCGGTCAGCAGCTGCTCGCGGGTCATGGTGCCCTCGGCGCCATGGCCGTCTTCCTTGTCGCCCTTCATGGTTTCCAGGGAGCCCAGGCAGCCCAGCTCGCCTTCCACGGTGACGCCCAGCTTGTGCGCCATGGCAACCACCTGCCGGGTGACGTCCAGGTTGTATTCGTAGGAAGAGATCGTCTTGCCGTCGGACATCAGGGAGCCGTCCATCATGACGCTGGAAAAGCCCAGCTCGATGGCGCCCCGGCACACATCGGGCGACTGGCCATGGTCCTGGTGCATGACGACGGGGATGTGCGGATAGGATTCGACCGCGGCCTGGATCAGGTATTTCAGGAAGCCCTCGCCCGCGTATTTGCGCGCGCCGGCCGACGCCTGCATGATCACGGGGCTGTCGGTCTGGGCGGCGGCCTCCATGATGGCCTGGACCTGCTCCAGGTTGTTGACGTTGAACGCGGGGATCCCGTAGCCGTGTTCGGCCGCGTGATCGAGGAGTTGACGCATGGAAACCAGGGCCATGGCTGGACCTCCAGAAAATGGAATGGTGGAAAAGGCGGATTCCGGGATTTTAAGGCGGAACGGGAATCGATGCTGGCGCGCAAGGACGGCGCCGGCCCGCGCTGCGCGGGCCGGCGCCGTCGGATCGGGGCGGCATCAGGACGCCGGGCGGCGCGCGGACTTGGGCCGGAACGCCCGCACCACCTCGTCGCGCGTCTCGACATAGGGGCCTCCGATCAGGTCCAGGCAATAAGGCACGGCCGCGAAAACACCGGACACCAGGACGGCGCCGTCCTCGCCGCGCAGGCCTTCCAGCGTTTCCCGGATGGCTTTGGGCTGACCGGGCAGGTTGACGATCAGGGCCGCGTGATCCGCCAATTCGCGGATCACCGCCACCTGGCGCGACAGGATGGCGGTGGGCACGAACTTCAGGCTGACCTGGCGCATCTGCTCGCCGAATCCGGGCATCTCGCGGGTTGCCACATCCAGGGTGGCCTCGGGCGTCACGTCACGCCGCGCGGGACCGGTCCCACCGGTGGTCAGCACCAGGTCGCAGCGTGCCTCGTCCACCAGTTCGCGCAGGACGGCGGCGATACCGGCCCGCTCGTCCGGGACCAGCCGGGCGACGATCCGCGGCGGCTGCGCCAGGGCGGATGCCAGCCATTCTCGCAAGGCGGGAATGCCCTGATCCTGGTAGACGCCGGACGAGGCCCGATCGGACACGGACACCAGCCCCACGATCAGTTCGTCGGGGTGGCTGCGGCGCAAGGGAAAGGAATCGCTCATGGGATAGACTGTGCGGACATGGAAAAAGACCATTCTATTAGGTGTGGCCTCGACGGGGATCGGATGAAAGCGCATACCCTGCTGCTCGTCGGCGGCGACCTGTGCGCACGCGCGGCGGACGCGCTGGACCCGGAGTCCTGGATCCGCATCGGCCTGCGGCGGCGGGCCATGGACGCCCGGCCCGGCGACCGGATCCGCTGGCTGAGGGCCGACCTGGGCGATCCCGACGCCCTGGCCGAGACGCTGGCGGCCCCCTTCGCGCCCGGCGGCGGCGCCATCACCCACATCCTCTATGCTCCCGCACCCGCCGCACGCACGCCCGAAGCCTACGCCCTCACCTACCCCCTGGGCCTGCGAGCCCTGCTGAACGCCCTGCCCGATCCCGATCGGCTGAGGCGCTGCGTGCTGGTCGATTCCTCGGCCGTCTGGGGACCGGACGCGGCCGACGACGTGGTGGACGAGGACACCCCCCCTTCCCCGGCTGATTTCCGCGGCGCGGCGATGCTGGAGGCCGAGGCCCTGCTGCGCGCCCGGGTCCCCGGACGCGGCGTCGCCCTGCGCCTGTCGGGCCTGTACGGCCCCGGGCGGCTGCGCCTGCCCGACGGCCTGCGCGCCGGGCGGATCGCCGCGCCGGACGGTCCAGGCCACTGGGCCAACCGGATCCACGTAGACGACGCGGCCCTGGCCTGCGCCCACCTGCTGACCCTGGCCGATCCCCTGCCCTGCTACATCGGCACCGACGACCATCCGATGCCCACGGCGGAACTGTACGACGCGCTGGCGCGGCTGGCGGGCGGGCCGCCGCCCGCCCGCGAAAGCCGCCCCCCCGACGGCAAACGCCTGTCGAACGCTCGGCTGCGGGCCAGCGGCTGGACGCCCGCCTGGCCCGACATGCTCGACGGCTACGCGGCCTGCCTCGCCGGGACATCCACGCGCCGATCCTGAATGCGGCTGGCCGCCCCCTTCCCTCCTTGAACCGCCCCGGTCCGCCGCGTACACTGCCTCCCATGACGCACACGCCCCCTCTCCTCGAACTGAGCACCACCCTGAGCCTGCGCAGCGGCGACCAGAGCTGGGGCACGGAACGGCGCATGGCGCTGCTGGCCGCCATCGGAACCGAAGGCTCGATCAGCGCGGCGGCGCGCAAGGTCGGACTGAGCTACAAAGCAGCCTGGGACGCGGTGGACATGATGAACAGCCTGTCCGGCGACCTGCTGGTCGAACGCGTCACCGGCGGCAAACGCGGCGGCGGCGCGCATCTGACCGTCCGGGCGCGCGAACTCGTCGCCTGGTACCAGGCGGCCCAGGCGGAGCACCAGCGCTTCATGGAAGCCCTGGCGCGCTTCGGCCCCGATGGCACCCGGCACCTGGACCTGCTGCACAGCATGGCGCTGCAGACCTCGGCGCGCAACCGCTACGAGGGCGTCATCGGCGCCATCGAATCCGGCCGCATCAACGACCGCATCCGGCTGGACCTGGACGAGGGCGTGTCGCTGACCGCCACGCTGACCCACGCCAGCACCGAACGGCTGGGCCTGGCCGAGGGCCGGCGCGCGCTGGCCTTCCTGAAGGCCCAGGCGGTCCGCATCCAGCCGCAGGAAGCCGGCGACCCGCACGCCGACCTCGAAGGACGGAACCGCTGGACCGGCCGCATCGGCCACCGCGCGGACGACGGCACCTTGACGGAAATCAGCCTGGACATCGGCCCGAGAGTGCGCATCACGGGGCTGGCCGATCCGGATGCCCCAGGCGGCGGCCTCGTCCCCGGCGCCACGGCCGTGGCCTGTTTCCAGGCCGCCGACGTGCTGATCGGCACGTCGGACTGAACGAAACCGCTTCGCGTCACCCGCGGCATCGAAGCCGTCCTGAACCGGACGGTCCGCCGCGTCGCAAACGCTCGCGACACGACAGCAATGGCCATCGCCGCGATTTACGCCTTGCATCCCATCCCGGGCCACAGCGCCCGTCTACCGCCCGACCCGTTCAGAGGATCCCTGGATTTCCCCGTGGGCGATGTGGAAGACCTCGTCGGCCAGGGCCTGAACGTCGGCCTGATCGTGCGTGATCAGCACCGTCGGGATGTCGATGTCGCGCTGCAATTGCGCGAGTTCTTCCCGCATCCGCACCCGCAGGCCGGCGTCCAGGGCCGATAGGGGTTCGTCCAGCAGCAGCAGCCCCGGGGCCGTGGACAACGCCCGCGCCAGGGCCACGCGCTGGCGCTGGCCGCCGGACAATTCAGCGGGATAGCGGTCCAGCAGCGCGGCCAGGCCGAAGGCCCTCACCCAGCGCAGCGCCCGTTCCGGCAGATCGCGACGTCCATGCAGGTTCAGCCACCCTTGCCGCAGGCCGAAGCCGATGTTCTGGCGCACCGTCAGGTGGGGAAACAGTGCATAGTCCTGGAACAGATAGGCCAGCCGCCGGCCGCGCGGCGGCACGTCCACGCCCGCCTCGGCGTCGAACAGGACCCGGCCGGCGACCTCGATGCGGCCCCGGTCGGGACGCAGCAACCCGGCAATGGCCTGCATCGTCAGGCTCTTGCCCGAGCCCGACGGCCCGAACAGAGCCACGCGCCGGGCGTCGGTGCGCCAGCGAGGCCGCAGCAGGAAGCCATCGTCGCCGCCGACCCGGCATTCGATATCGACCGACAGGCTCATGACGCGCTCCGGCGCCCGGGCTGCCGGCCGCGCCCGCCGGGCACCAGCCAGGACGCCAGGCACAGGATCGCGACGCAGGTCGCCGACGTGACCAGCACCAGGACATTGGCCGTGTCGTCGTTGCCGGCCTGGACCGCCTCGTAGATGGCGATCGACAGAGTCTGCGTGCGGCCCGGGATGTTGCCAGCCACCATCAGCGTGGCGCCGAATTCCCCCAGGGCGCGCGCGAACGCCAGCAAGACCCCGGCCAGAATGCCGCGCATCGCCAGCGGCAGGCTGACGCGGAAGAACACGGCGGCGGGCGACACTCCCAGCACGGCGGCGGCCTGCTCCAGGCGGTGATCCACGTCCAGGAAGGCCGCACGGGCGGCCTTCAGCACCATCGGGAACGCCACCACGGCGGCGGCCAACACCGCGCCCTGCCAGGTGAAGACCAGTTCGATCCCGTGCGACTGCAGCCATTCGCCCAGCCAGCCGCGCCGGCCGAACAGCACCAGCAGGTAATAGCCGGTCACCGTGGGCGGCAGCACCATGGGCAGGGTCAGGAACGCGTCGACCACGTCGCACCAGCGCGAGGACCAGCGCGACAATCCCCAGGCCACGGCGATCCCGCCGACCGTCGCCAGCACGGTCGCCCAGCCGGCGACCTTCAGCGACAGCAGCAGCGGAACCCAGATGCCGCTCATCGGATCAGGGCTTGGCGAACCCGTAGCGCGACAGCACGGCCTGGCCGTCGGCCGACAGTACGAACTTCAGGAAGCCGGCGGCCTCCGGCGCGCGGCCGTCTCGTTGCACCAGGGCGATCGGGTAGACCACCGGGGTGGGCGTCTCGACCGCCTGGACGACTTTGACCTTGTTCTTCATGATCGCGGCGTCGGTGGCGAAAACGAAGCCGGCGTCGACCTCGCCGCGTTCCACATAGCTGAGCACCTGGCGCACGTTCTCACCCAGGATCTCATGCGCCTTGACCGTATCCCAGGCACCGGCCTTTTCCAGGGCGGCCTGGGTGTAGCGGCCCACCGGCACGGAGGCCGGATTGCCCAGTGCGATGCGCGTCACGCCCGGTTTTTTCAGGTCGGCCAGCGAAACGATCCCGTGGGGATTGTCGGCCGGCACCACCAGCACGACCTCGTTGCGCACGAAATTCACCCGGGTCGAGGGATCCACGGCCTTGGCGGCCTCGGCCTTGTCCATGGCCTTCTGGTCGGCCGAGGCGAACACGTCGGCCGGGGCGCCTTCGGTGATCTGGCGCAGCACCACATCCGAGGCGCCGAAGGTCGTCAATACCTTCGTGCCGGGATGGGCGGCTTCGTACTGCGTCGCCAGTTCCTTGAACGCGTTGGTCAGGCTGGCGGCCGCCGACACCAGAACTTCGCCGGCGACGGCCGGCATCACCACGCAGGTCAGGGCGCACGCGGCCACCCAGGTACGAATCTTCATGCAGGACTCCTTGGTCTCGATTTTGGTTCCGGTCTACGTTCCGGCCACGGACCGCCCGGTTACATGGATGGTCCCGGCGGACAAGACGCCTATCGTAATATATATAGATATATTCCGCCATTCCGCCCGCATGATGATTGATATTGGACAATCAGGGGAACGCGGCCAGGGCGCGGCGACCCGCCCCCCGTCCGGGCGAGTAGAATTCAGGCATGCCCACGACGGACGCCCCAGAGGATAGGGCGCAGCCCTCTCCCTTCCCGACGATCGACACCTTCCTGGACGCCCTGTGGCTGGAGGACGGCTTGGCGGACAATACCCTGGCCGCTTATCGGCGCGACCTGTGCGCCTTCGGCGACTGGCTGCGCGCCGAGCACGGCCGCCCGCCCGAATCCGCGCTGCGGGAAGACATCCAGGCCTGGCTGGCGGCCCAGCATCGGCAGACCAAGGCCAGCACGGCCAACCGCCGCCTGGCCTCCCTGCGGCGCTTCTTTCTGTGGGCGCTGCGGCGCGGCCTGTGCGTCGAGGATCCCTGCCTGGGTCTGCGCAGTGCCCGCCAGCCCGCCCGCTTCCCCAAGACCCTGTCCGAGGCCCAGGTCGAGGCCCTGCTGGCCGCGCCGGAAGTCGGCTCCACGCTCGGCCTGCGCGACCGCGCCATGCTGGAGACCCTGTACGCCACCGGCCTGCGGGTCAGCGAACTGGTCGGCCTGGGCGTCCAGGACCTGAGCCTGAGCGACGGCGTGGTGCGCGTCGTCATGGGCAAGGGCGGCAAGGACCGGCTGGTCCCCCTGGGCGCCGAGGCTCTGCACTGGATCGAGCGCCACCTGCGCGAAAGCCGGCCCGCCATCCTGGGCGCGCGCCCCTGCGACGCCCTGTTCGTCACCTCCCGGGGGGCCGCCATGACGCGCCAGGCCTTCTGGCTGCTGATCCGCAAATACGCCCTGCAGGCCGACATCCGCGTACCCCTGTCGCCCCACGTCCTGCGCCACGCCTTCGCCACCCACTTGCTGAACCACGGTGCCGACCTGCGCGTCGTGCAGATGCTGCTGGGCCACGCGGACATCTCCACCACCCAGATCTACACCCACGTCGCCCGCGAACGGCTCAAGACCCTGCACGCGCAGCACCATCCGCGCGCGTAAGGGGCGTGGCACTCGCAAGGATCCTCCCATGTCCAAGACCAGGCACACCTCCGAGACCCCCGCCACCCACTGGCTGCGACAGCAGAAGATTCCCTTCGGCGAGCATCCCTACGATTACGTCGATCACGGCGGCGCGCGCGAAGCCGCGCACCAACTGGGCGTGCCCCTGCATCAGGTCGCCAAGACCCTGATCATGGAAGACGAACAGGCCCGGCCGTTGGTCGTGCTCATGCACGGCGACTGCGAAGTCTCCACCAAGAACCTGGCCCGCCAGACCGGAGCCAAGAAGATCGCGCCCTGTTCGCCCGATACGGCGCAGCGCCATTCGGGCTACCAGGTAGGCGGCACTTCGCCCTTCGCCACGCGCAAGCGCATGCCCGTCTGGGTCGAGGCCGGCCTGCTGGACTACGACACGGTGTACCTGAACGGCGGACGGCGGGGTTATCTGATCAGCGTGGCGTCAAGCGTACTGACCGGGGCGCTGGACGGCAAGCCCGTGTCGGTGGCGCTGGGGGATGAAGAATAAACTGGCGCCTCCGGCAGGAATCGAACCTGCAATCTTCCCTTAGGAGGGGAAAGTTATATCCATTTAACTACAGAGGCGCGGCGCCGAAGCAATGAGAGACACGGTCGCCCGGAAAGACGACCGCGCTGGCGCAAGCTGGCGATTATAGTCTACGCCCCGGCCGCCAGGTCCACCACCGCGCCGATCTCGCGGGCGGTTTCCTGGACGGCCGCCAGGAGGCGGCGGGCGCCCGGACTGTCGACCTGGGCGGCCAGCAGATTGCCCGACACACGGATGTGCTCGGGCCGGATTTCATGCAGGTACAGCAGCGCCTCGGGCTGCTCGGCGAAGCGCCGCAACCCCAGGCGTACACCATGTTCGCGCAACATCGAGGCGAACGCCACCACCTGCGCGCGATGCGCCACCAACCCGTAGGAATCCAGATCGATCAGCAGACGGGCGCTCTGGTCGGGCATCTCGGCGAGCAGGCCGGCGACTTCACCACGGAATTCCTCATGCAGGATCGAAGCCAGCGACACGCGCAGCATCAGATCCCCCCGATGCGCGCGCAGCCAGCCCAGCCCCAGACCGACGGCCTGGACATCGCAGGCCGCTGACAACCCCAGGCGCACGGCCGGGGGCATGAACAAATAGCCCGACAGCGGTTCCGAAGCGCCGGGCTCGTGCAAAGTCAACAAGCCCTGCACGCGGTCCTCGGAGGTCGCGGACGGATCGCGCTGAGTCGCCAGGGCGAACCAGCCCTCGTCCAGAGCATTGCGCAGCAACGCGCGCCAGGCCTGCTCGCCGCCGCCCCGGCCGCCCGTCACGCTGCGCAAGTCCTCGCCCGGCAAGTATTCCACGTCCGTATGGCCGGCGCTTTCGGCACGCATCAGAGCCTCGTCCAGGCGCGACAGCACGTCGCTGAGCCCCTCGCCGGGCTCGAAATCCGTCAGGACCATGCGCCAGCGGCACAGATCCGCCTGACCCAGCTGGATGCGCTGAGCCTGCAGGATCTCGCCCACGGCCTGCGCCACGCGCACCGCCACCGGGCCGGGCATCATCGGCAGGATGAAGGCGAAATCCGACCCGTTCAGGCGCGCCAGCCAGGCCTGCGGCCCGAGCCTTTCGCGCAGTACCTCCAGCACCAGTTGCCCCACATTGCGCAGCCACCGGTCCACTACCTGGCGGCTCAAGGTCTGGTTGATCGACTGCAGGTCGCACTGGCGGAACAGCATCACATGGCCGTCCTCGCCCTGGTCGGGTGTGGATTGCTCCAGCAGCCGGCGCAGTTCATTGATGAAATACTTGCGGTTGGCCAGGCCCGTCACCGCGTCCTGGTTCAGTTCGAGTTCCAGCGATTCGATGCGCGACTGATGCTCCGCCGCCGTCGCCCTCACCCGCTCGTGCGTGCGCGTGATGATCTGGGCGACCTCGCGCAATTCCACCATCGCGGGATGGCGCACCGGCGGCAGGTCATCCCCCGAGGAAGACTGCGCCATGGCCTGGACCCGTGCCGTCACGTCGTCCTGCAACGCCCGGCGCAGCCAGCGCATCAGCATGACCACGAACAGCCCCCAGAGGATGCCGGCACCCACCGTCAGCGTCACGATCCGCGCGGTGCTGGCCCACAGCGCATTGCGCGCATAGGCGTCGCTCGCCTGCAACCGCACTACGCCCAGTTGGGTCCAGCCATTGGTCACCTGGCGCTGGGCCTCGTGCCGTTCCAGGGGCAGCAGGTGGCTGAACCAGTCCGGCGCGGTGACCCGGTCATCGCGGCCATCCTCGATCTCGCGGCGGATCAGGATCCGGCCCGCGGGATCCAGGAATTCCACCACCTGGAACTGGCCGCTGTCGAACAGCACGGAAATCAGCAGTTCCCGCACCGTCGGATCCTGATTGGACGGCTGCGACAGCGTCAAAGCCAGGGACGTCGCGGTGGAATCGCTCTGCCCCTGGAGCTGGGCGTCCAGATACTGGCGCGCCGAGCCGATACTGAAAATGGTCGCCCCGGCCAGGATCACCAGAATCGCCAGGGTCACGCTCAACAGCAATTGTCTCAACAGGGACATGACATTCCTTTCATTCCATCACGGCTGGAAACCTTCGGCCCGCATGCGGGACAGCAGATCCCGCCAACGCCCGATGCCTTCCACCGAAGACCGCTTCCCACCGGGCATGTACACCCCCTGGGCATTGAAACTGAACACCGGCGTCAGATCCGGCCGATTGTGCGCGGGCTGGATCCGGTCCACCAGGCTGTCGAGCACCAGGGGCTCGGCCTGGGGCTGCGGATAATAGCCCAGTACCATATGGGCGATGCTCTGGCTGCCGACCTGGGCGCGCACATAGACGAAGCGCAGCTTTTCGGGCGCCACCCCCAGGTACAGCAGAGAAAAATACTTGCCGATCACGTAGTCTTCGCAATCCCCGGAACCCTTGGCCAGGGACTGCAGCGGCGTGGCCCAGTAATCCACCTGGCCCCAGATGGAGATGTCTTCCCCGCCGATCAGGGCGTTGTTCCAGAAGTCGTTGACCATGCGGAGCTTTTCCTGCTCGTCCAAGCCTCCGGCCTGAGCCAGCGCGACCTGCCAGGACTCCACCGCGCGGCCGGCCTTGGCCCCGTAATGCTGCCGGGCATAGGACGCCAGCGCCCCGGGATCGAACGTGATCGCCGGCGCCGGCCCCCAGGCCAGCGCCAGGCACAGGGCCAGAGCCGTCAGCCCACGCGACAGGGCCCGGACCCTGGCAGCGGTCGGCTGGCAATAGGGCATGCACGGATTTTGATACAAATAGAGACGTCAGGAAAGAGGCGACGCAATATTTCCACGATCTTTGTGTGGATGCTACTTGCCCCATGGGGGTCTTGCCATTGGCGCCGAAGACAGTAGGCCATGACATCCGCCTGGCCACAACCCATCCGTAATGAGAACAGATCGAACTCGACCGAACCAGGCCTGAGGTAGAGTGTCCTGCCGGACACCCCATGTAAAACGCCCGCGCGCCAGGGATGGCTGGAGCGCGGGCGAAGGGCCTGCGGAAACGAGGACTCAGCTGTGATCGACCTTCAGCTTGCCATCGTTGATCAAGCCCTGGATCAGCGCCGCCTGATCTCCGCCATGACCCGCCGTCAGATCGACGTTGTCGATGACGATCTGCTGATCATGGCCATTGGCTACATCTCCATCCGTGCTGACGTTGATGATGGTCTTGCCCGCATCCACGCCGGTGCCGCCGCTGATATGGAGGTACTGCGTCAGATCGTTGGCATCCGTATGGCCGCTCAGCAGATCGCTGAGGTCGAGGGTATCCTTGCCCAGCGCACCGCCGCTCGTCACCCCGAAGTCCGTGACGTGATCCACCGCGGCCGGTTGTCCGGCCGCAGCCTGGTCGCCCAGCTTCCACACGAACACGTCGTCGCCCGCGCCGCCGGTCAGGGTGTCGTTGCCGGCGCCGCCATGCAGGTGATCGTTGCCGGCACCACCCACCAGGGTATCGGAACCCTGGCCGCCGAACAGCGCATCGTTGCCATTCGTGCCGTGCAGGGCATTGGCCTGGGCCGACGAATTATCGATCGACACGTCGAAGTTCGTCGATGCCTGATCCGAAGTGCCATCCGTCACGGTCGCGCCCAGATGCAGGGTCAGGCTGTCCTGGTCGACGACATGGATGACGTCATGGGTGTCGGTATGCCATTTCACCTGGATCTGCTCATCCACCGAGAACTGGCTCTCCGTATCACCGGCGCCGATGACGATATGGTCGATATCCCTGCCGCCCGACGCCTGGATCGTGACGGCATGGGTCCCGTCGTCGCTGTTCGAGCCCTGGGACCGGGATCGCCATGCCGCCGTCACATCCACATCCTCGTGCGAACCATCGGTATAGAACACGGTGATGTGAGCCGTATCCTCGTCACCCCTGGACTGGCTGTTCTTGCCATCCGCCTGTCGGTCCCCGAACTGGTTCAGAGTCAGGGCCACCTCGGTGATATGCCGGCCATCGGCCGCATTGGCGCTGAAATCCAGCACCAGCTTCTCGCCAAAGCTGCCATCCGACCGGCTGTTGTTGTTACCGGGGCCATAGGTATTGTTCTGGATGTACTGATCATCCGAGCTGGAACTGCTCCAGCTCGTATTATCGACGCTGATGCCCCGGTTCGAGCTGTCGTTCACCACGACATTCGCGGCCGCATCGCTGCCATCCTTGACGCCATTGACGCCGCCCTTGTCGAGGAAGGCCGACAGCGTCAGTTTGACGCCGCCTTCGGTGCCGATGATGCTCGCCTGGCTGTTGGAGTCGGCAAAATCGAAATTAGCGGTTCCGCTTGCCCCAGGGACCGTCGTGATGTACGAGGCAACCGGATCCAGCGTCCCGGTCATGTGCACGGAATAGGTGCCGTCCGCGGCCGAGCCGGAGACCTCGAATACCGAATGCCACGAACCGCCCGACTGATACCCGGCGGACAGCGTGCCATCCGGATTGGCCTTGAAGCTCAATTCGTGCCCACCCGAAGTCAGGGTGATCGACTGCGGCGAGCCATCCACCATGGCGCTGGCGATCACGGGCGAACCATCCAGGTCGGCCTTGTCGGCACCGGTGATGGCGATCGTGGCGCCGGACACGTCCTTGCCCACGTCGATGCCGGTATCCGCCGTGGTCACCAGGCCGGCCTCATTGGCCAGCAGGGTATTGTCCGCCACATGATCGACCGTCGGGACCGTCGGGATGTTCTTGTAGCCGCTCAGGTCGATCGTGATATGCCCGACCTGGGAATCGCCATCGGCGTCCGTGACCGTGTAGTTGTAGGTCAGGCTCTTGTCGCCGATCTGGAAGTTGTCCCGTGCGGCCCGGCTCATCTCGAACACGTAATGCCCATCGGCTCCCACCGTCAGCGTACCGTACTGATTGGTGATGACCGTCGATCCGCCGGCTCCCGCGACTCCGCCTTCCCAAACCACCGCACCGGCGCCATCTGCGCCATACTGCCATGTCGTGATGCCGGAGTTCTGATCGAACAGATCGCCCTCGACCCGAGGCAGCGCGTCCGTGGAGGAAATCGTGGCATACAGATCGAACGAATTCGCCTGATTCTCCTTCGTGTTGATCGTCGAGACCAGGTTCCCATTCGCATCCCGGAAACCTCGGATATCCAGTACGTAGGTCCTGTCCCCGACCGTGAAGGTCTGCGTCGCAGTGGAATTCGAGATGCTGACTATGTCGTCGCTACTGCCATTCCAGCCGTCACCCGGTTGATTCGGCGTCTCCGTATGCTTCAGCTTGATCGTGTGCTGGACGATGTGCTCGACCCCATCGATCGTCACATGGATGGAGACCTGCAGATCGACCGAGGTCAGTGAATTGCCCGAAACCGGGAAATTATTGTGGGTGAACGTCCCCAGCTTGAACGTCGTGTCCAGGAGATTGGAATCCGCTCCACGAAGTCCCTCGTTGTCCACGAACGCATAGCCAGAGCCCTGGCTGGAACTCCCCCAGACGATCCGGTCGATTCCGGGATCGCTATCGTTGTTGATCGTCTGGGTCAGAGACCCATTGTTCTCGAGCTTCCAGTTCGCAAAGCCGGACTCCAGGCCACCCACGCTGATGACGCTGACGGGAATACCCAGGTCGCTATCGGCATTGGGATTGTTGGCCGGGCTGTCGTCCTCGACATTGACAGTCAGGGTGGACGTTCCCGTGGCCCCATGGGAATCGGTGACCTTGACACCGACATCAAAGGACTTCACATCCTCGGAGGTCGTATCCGCATGCTTGATCGGCTGGAGCAGGTTGACATGATATTCCCCACCATTATCAATGGTGATCGTCATCACGGTCGATCCGCCCGCCGTTCCCGTCAGGGTATGGCCATTATCCGTCAAGGTCCAATGCACTGACTGGCCGCCGGACATGAAGGTGCCATCGGCAGGTTTCACCAGGCTGACGGAGAATCCGGACGTATCGTCCGCATCGGCAATGGTCAGGGTGCCAGTTGCCGTTGTGCTATTTGAAGAGTCGCCAGGATTGCCCACGCCATCCGGAATGCCGTGAGCGAGACCCTCTTCGGAGACAGTCGCCACGCCGCTGGTGATCGTGGGGGTGGCATTTACTTCGCTCACGACGACGGACAGCGTCTTGGAGGCGATGTCACCATCCGCATCCGTCACGGCAAACACGAATTTATCCGTTCCACCCGCATGCGGCCTGGCCGTGTACACGTAGCTGCCGTCGGCGGCAATCTCCAGCGTTCCGTACTGGCCCACGATGGTGTTCACCGCGCCATGCGTCAGCGCCGTCTCCACGCCGTTGACCGTCACCGTCGCGCTGACCCCGGCACCATCGTCCGCGCCAAAGTCGAACCCGAAGGTCCCGGCCGCCGTCGCCGCCGTCGCCTCGCCAGAGCTCACCGCCAGGTCGCCGCCCAGCGTCACCGCCGGGATGTCGTCCACGATGTCCACCTTCACCTGCACATCGAAGGTGTTGCCGTGCGCGTCCTGAACCTTCACCGTCACCACATCGGCGTCATTGGCGGTGTTCGCGCCATTGTTCCCGCCCGTGTGGGCGATAGGCCCGTTGAGCGTGTAGACCCACTGCCCCCCGACCTGCGACACCGTCCCGTGATCGCCCTGCGTCACCACGTTGACCAGCGTAAAGCCGGACGGCAGCACGATCGGCGCCGTCTCGCTCGCGTCCGCGCTGTCGCCCAGACCATGCTCATCGACCTGCACATCGGACACCGTGCCAGGCTGCTGCGGCTGCGCAATCGTCACGCTCAACGTGTCCTCGGCCACGTCGCCGTCGGCATCGGTCACCGTGAACTTGAAACTGTCGGTCTGGCCGCCCGTGTCGGCATTGGCCGTGTACACGTAGCTGCCGTCGGCGGCAATCTCCAGCGTTCCGTACTGGCCCACGATGGTGTTCACCGCGCCATGCGTCAGCGCCGTCTCCACGCCGTTGACCGTCACCGTCGCGCTGACCCCGGCACCATCGTCCGCGCCAAAGTCGAACCCGAAGGTCCCGGCCGCCGTCGCCGCCGTCGCCTCCCCAGAGTTCACCGCTAGGTCGCCGCCCAGCGTCACCGCCGGGATGTCGTCCACGATGTCCACCTTCACCTGCACATCGAAGGTGTTGCCGTGCGCGTCCTGAACCTTCACCGTCACCACATCGGCGTCATTGGCGGTGTTCGCGCCATTGTTCCCGCCCGTGTGGGCGATAGGCCCGTTGAGCGTGTAGACCCACTGCCCCCCGACCTGCGACACCGTCCCGTGATCGCCCTGCGTCACCACGTTGACCAGCGTAAAGCCGGACGGCAGCACGATCGGCGCCGTCTCGCTCGCGTCCGCGCTGTCGCCCAGACCATGCTCATCGACCTGCACATCGGACACCGTGCCAGGCTGCTGCGGCTGCGCAATCGTCACGCTCAACGTGTCCTCGGCCACGTCGCCGTCGGCATCGGTCACCGTGAACTTGAAACTGTCGGTCTGGCCGCCCGTGTCGGCATTGGCCGTGTACACGTAGCTGCCGTCGGCGGCAATCTCCAGCGTTCCGTACTGGCCCACGATGGTGTTCACCGCGCCGTGCGTCAGCGCCGTCTCCACGCCGTTGACCGTCACCGTCGCGCTGACCCCGGCACCATCGTCCGCGCCAAAGTCGAACCCGAAGGTCCCGGCCGCCGTCGCCGCCGTCGCCTCGCCAGAGCTCACCGCCAGGTCGCCGCCCAGCGTCACCGCCGGGATGTCGTCCACGATGTCCACCTTCACCTGCACATCGAAGGTGTTGCCGTGCGCGTCCTGAACCTTCACCGTCACCACATCGGCGTCATTGGCGGTGTTCGCGCCATTGTTCCCGCCCGTGTGGGCGATAGGCCCGTTGAGCGTGTAGACCCACTGCCCCCCGACCTGCGACACCGTCCCGTGATCGCCCTGCGTCACCACGTTGACCAGCGTAAAGCCGGACGGCAGCACGATCGGCGCCGTCTCGCTCGCGTCCGCGCTGTCGCCCAGACCATGCTCATCGACCTGCACATCGGACACCGTGCCAGGCTGCTGCGGCTGCGCAATCGTCACGCTCAACGTGTCCTCGGCCACGTCGCCGTCGGCATCGGTCACCGTGAACTTGAAACTGTCGGTCTGGCCGCCCGTGTCGGCATTGGCCGTGTACACGTAGCTGCCGTCGGCGGCAATCTCCAGCGTTCCGTACTGGCCCACGATGGTGTTCACCGCGCCGTGCGTCAGCGCCGTCTCCACGCCGTTGACCGTCACCGTCGCGCTGACCCCGGCACCATCGTCCGCGCCAAAGTCGAACCCGAAGGTCCCGGCCGCCGTCGCCGCCGTCGCCGCGCCCGAAACAACACTCAGACCGCCCCCCACGCTGACGCTGGGGATGCCGTCCTGGATCGTGACCGTCAGGTTGCCACTTGCGCTACCGCTGTGGCCATCGGATACCGTGACCGGCACGTCGAAGCCGAGCGCACCATCGGTGCCGGAGCCCTGGCTGCCGTGATCGACCGGTCCAAGCAGCGTGACCGTGTAGTGCTGGGTACCGTCGGAATCCAGGCCTCCCAAGGTGATCTTGACGATCTCCTTGCCGCCGGCCGTCCCGACCAGTTCGGTCCCCGCGCCGTTCAACACCCACGTGATGTCCTCGCCGCCGGACTTCAGGCCCGGGTCCTTGTCGCCCGACAGATCGCCCAGTTTGGTGACCAACGTGTCGCCCGCATCGGGATCGGTCGCCTTGAACGTACCCGACCAGGATGTTCCGGTATCCCCGGACAGATCGTTTTCAGCCACCAGGGCATTGCTGCCGCTCAGATCCAGGGCGGGCGCATGGTTGAGTTCCGGCAGGCCGATGGTGATCGTTCCGGCGGACGGATCGCCGTCGGCATCGGTCACTGTATAAGAGAACGGCAGGCTCTTCAGCGCCTGGCCGTCCGCGTCGGTCAGGGACTTGTACTCGAAGAATTCCCATTGTCCGGTCGCGGGCGACAGGATCAGCTGGAAGGCAAGCTTGCCATCGACCATGCCATTCATCACGGTGCCGTCGCCAGCCATCGAGATTACGACCGCCTGGCCGTCCGCATGGATGCCGCCGGCCGCCGGCGTATTCCACCGGGCGCCGCCGGCGCCGTCGGCGCCGTACTGATAGTCGAGCTGGCCCGTGCCGTAGGCCAGGGCCTGAGGCAATTCGGAACCGCCGAAGGTGATGCTCTTGACGGCGAAGTCGCTGTTATCGCTGAAATTGGTGTTGCCGTTGCTGGTCGCCCGGAACACCAGCGTATCGAAGCCGCCGAAGCTGTCGGCGTTGAAATCCTCCGCATAGTTGCCGGACCCGGCATCGGAATCGAAAGACTGCTGACCGACCTTGACGCCGCCCCGCCAGAACTCTACGACCCCGGATTCGAGTTCGCCGCCGAACATGACGGAGAATTCCACGTGGGCGCTGTAGGCGACCTTGCCGTCCTGCAGAGCGACGGTCAGGGTTTCGGAAGCGTTGCGGCCGTCCTCGAAGTTCCGGAAATCGACCTCGCCGGGCAGGACGTGATAGGGCTCGCCCGCGCTGATCACGCCCAGGCCGTTACCGGACTGCTGAACGCCCGCGTCGATCAGGGTGGAGTCCGTGGCCGAGGTGAAGCCCTTGGCCGTGACGACGATGGCACCGCCATTGAAGCTCAGCGCATTGCCGGAGGCATCCCCCGTGAAGTCCACGGTTCCGACATAGACGTCCGGAATGCCGGTCAGGTCCGCGGAACCCTGGGCGTCGGGCGTGCCGATGAACGGGCTGTCGTCCTCGACGCGCACGGTGATGGAGGAATCCACCACGCCGCCACGGCCGTCATCCACCGTGATCGGGATGTTCAGGTTGAGCACGTCCTCGGCCGCATCGGCTGTGATCGGATGATCAATGGCGCCTTTCAGCGTCACCGTGTAGTCATAATGCCCATCGGCGCTCGGCGTCAGGTCGATCTGGATGATTTCACGATAATCGTCCTGGCCGGGCGTACCGACATAGCCGGTCAGCGCATGGCCGCCGGCATCGGCGATCCACTGGATGTCCACGCCATGCGATTGCAGCGCGCCGGCATAGCCGGCGGGATGCGTCGGGCTGGCCGCCGTCACGCCCGTGCCCAGGGTCACGGTCGGCGTATCCCCATCCACGTCCGCGACGATGAACGAGCCCGATGCGGAAGGCGCGTCGGTCTGGTCGCCGCTGGGGACATCGTTCCCGTGGTCGGCGATGCCGTCGTCGTAGTTGCCGCCGGCCAGCGTCAGGCCTTCCTCGGAGACGACCACGTGACCGCCATCCTGGCCGAAGGTGATCGTCGGCGCGTCGTTGGTGCCCTGGATATGGATGGTCAGATTGGCTTCCGACGTGTCGCCGTCGTTGTCCGTCAGCGTGTATTTCAGGACGAAGTCCTTGACCTGGCCTTCGGCCAGCGCCTGCGTGGCCGGTTTGGAACTGTCCAGCACGAAGGTCCAGCCTCCGGCGGGACCCAGCACCAGGGTACCGTACTGCGACAGGTCGGCCTGCGCCGCCGCGTTGTCGCCGGCGTTCCAGGCGAAGCCGTGAACCACGTCCTTCTGACCGTCCGCGCCCCAGCCGGTATCGTTGGTCAGCACATTGCCCGCCAGGATCGCGGCCAGGCCATGCGCGTCCTCGGTCACCGTGCCGCCATCGTCGTTGGCCGCCAGGGGGCTGTCGTCCTGGATGTTCACGGTCAGGTTGCCCGTGGTCGTAGTGGACCCATCCGACACCAGAATCGGCACGCCCAGGTTCAGGGCGTCCTCGATGCTCGTATCGGGATGATCGATCGGCGCCAGCAGCTTCACGTCGTACGAATAGTTCCCGCCGCCGTTGTCGTGCAGGGAAACCTGGATCACGTCGGCCACCGGGATGAAATGCCCGAAGAGCATGATCCCGATCTGGCCCGTCAGCGTCTGGCCGTCGCCCGACACCGACCAGTGCACTTCCTGGCCGGCCGAGGTCAGGGCCTCGGACGGCGTACCCAGCTTCACCGTCAGCACATCGCCCGCGTCCACGTCGTGAACCGTGAAGGTGCCGCCGTCCTCGGCGCTGTCGGTCGTGTCCGTAGTGCCGGCGTCATCCGGGATGCCGGGGCCGTGCGGCGGCAGGATGCCGCCCTTCAACCCTTCTTCCGAGACCGCCGCGTTCGCGTCGGCGCCATCGTCGCCGCCAAAAGTGATCGTCGGCGCGTCGTTGGTGCCCTGGATATGGATGGTCAGATTGGCTTCCGACGTGTCGCCGTCGTTGTCCGTCAGCGTGTATTTCAGGACGAAGTCCTTGACCTGGCCTTCGGCCAGCGCCTGCGTGGCCGGTTTGGAACTGTCCAGCACGAAGGTCCAGCCCCCGGCGGGACCCAGCACCAGGGTACCGTACTGCGACAGGTCGGCCTGCGCCGCCGCGTTGTCGCCGGCGTTCCAGGCAAAGCCGTGAACCACGTCCTTCGGGCCGTCCGCGCCCCAGCCGGTATCGTTCAGGAGCACGTTGCCCCCCAGGACCGCGGCGGCGCCGGGCGCGTCCTCGGTCACCGTGCCGCCATCGTCGTTGGCCGCCAGGGGGCTGTCGTCCTGGATGTTCACGGTCAGGTTGCCCGTGGTCGTGGTGGACCCATCCGACACCAGAATCGGCACGCCCAGGTTCAGGGCGTCCTCGATGCTCGTATCGGGATGATCGATCGGCGCCAGCAGCTTCACGTCGTACGAATAGTTCCCGCCGCCGTTGTCGTGCAGGGAAACCTGGATCACGTCGGCCACCGGGATGAAATGCCCGAAGAGCATGATCCCGATCTGGCCCGTCAGCGTCTGGCCATCGCCCGACACCGACCAGTGCACTTCCTGGCCGGCCGAGGTCAGGGCTTCGGACGGCGTACCCAGCTTCACCGTCAGCACATCGCCCGCGTCCACGTCGTGAACCGTGAAGGTGCCGCCGTCCTCGGCGCTGTCGGTCGTGTCCGTAGTGCCGGCGTCATCCGGGATGCCGGGGCCGTGCGGCGGCAGGATGCCGCCCTTCAACCCTTCTTCCGAGACCGCCGCGTTCGCGTCGGCGCCATTGTCGCCGCCAAAGATGATCGTCGGCGCGTCGTTGGTGCCGTTGACGGTGATCGTCAGCGTCGTCACCGAGGCATCGCCATCCTGGTCGGTCAGCGTATAGGTGAAGACTTCCGTGGGATGGGCATCCGCTCCCAGCGCCTGCACGTCG
The DNA here is from genome assembly GCF_054457555.1 of Castellaniella sp. WN. Taxonomy (NCBI): domain Bacteria; kingdom Pseudomonadati; phylum Pseudomonadota; class Betaproteobacteria; order Burkholderiales; family Alcaligenaceae; genus Castellaniella; species Castellaniella sp. WN. The sequence goes on from NZ_JBTKZC010000002.1 coordinate 748,376, forward strand.
CCATGGCGCGGATCGCCCTCGCCCGCCAGCGTGTACGTATAGTTCCCGTCCGCGTCGATCGTCAGATCGCCATAGGCACCTTGCACGGTCACCGCGCCGCTTTCAGGCACGGGGGTGCCGGTCGCCGCGCCGGGCGCCTGGATCGCGGTGACGTGGGTGGGGTCCGCCGCCAGGGTATCCTGGCTATCGATCCCCACGCCCGTGATGACGTTGCCGGTGGCCTGCAGGACCGTATCTTCGGTCACCGCGGCCGTATCGGGCCGGGCGACGGGATCCGTGTCGGTAATGGCCGCGACAATTTCGCTGGCGACGGAACGGCCCAGGCTGTCGATCACGGTGACGCCGATGGAATCGGGCAGGTATTGTCCGATGGACGGATCCGTGGCCGCGCCGGTGTGATCCTGCCAGCCATCGGACACGTAATGGTAAGTGACGGTGCCGGTCGCCGGATCGTAGCCAGTCAGGGTCAGGACGCCTCGGTCGGTATCGATGACGATGGGGGAGCCGGGCGTCGCGGCGGCGAGTTCGGCCAGGGTAACGGTCAGGGACGCGGCCGGGGGGGCGGCGTTGCCGCCCGCCACGCCGGTTTCGCCTGCGAAGTTGAACACCAGGGCGGCCAGGCCGGCCGGGGCGGAGAAGGTGAAGGTGCCCCCGACCCCCGTGGTCGTGTCGGCCTCGCTGATGTCGAAGGTGCCCGGCCGCACGACGGGACCGCCGCCGTCTCCGCCCGGGTTGTCGTTGCCGTCGGGAATGTTCAGCGAAGGCGCCGCCGGGAGTTCATCGCCCGCCGTGGCGGCGACGCCGCCCAGTTGCACGAATTCCGGCGTCTCCACGCCCGGGCGCGGATAGGCCAGGGCCAGAGGAGAAGTGGCCTCGACCACGCTGGACAGGCGGGTGAAACTGGCCCCGCCGCCACCGCCGCCGGTCAGCACCGCGGCGGTCGGGTCCAGGATGGCGAACGGATCCTGGCCCGCGTCCAACGCGGCCAGCACCTGGTCGACCACGGGGTCGGCCGGCGGCGCCACGGCATTGTCGGCTGGCTGCGGCTGCGCCGCGGCCAGGTCTTCGGTGATCAGCATGTCGGTGTTCTGGCCGACGATCACCGGCGGCACGCCGGTGGCCTGCAGGGTTACGCTGGCGCCCTCGTCCGTCATGATGTGCGCATCGACGGGCACGCGCATGCCCTCGCGCAGCGCGACCATCGTGCCGTCGGATGCGCGCATCCAGGCCTTGCCGGTGACGTGGGTGATGAGGACTGTATCGGTGGCCATGAGGGATCCCCTGTCATGAAATCGGTGGTGCCGGCCGATGCGCGGAATGCGCTTTGGCGGCGATCATGTGCCGGGATGCTACGCGTGTGGCCGCGATCTTCGTATTGGCGGAAAAGACAATAAGGGGCGGGGATTGCTCAGGGGAAGTGCGGATTCATCCCGATAAGAAAGCCGAATTCCGCATCGATATGACGACGAATGCCACCGAAACCAACGGAATCATGCGCCCCATCGCCAAGGCCACCTCATGCCGGATCGGGGCGGCCTGACGGCCAATGCCCCTCACACGTCCATGTCCCGCGAGGCCCCCTGTGTCGCGGTCTGGTCGATTCCGTGCACCCGCAGGGCCAGCATCAAACGATCGGTAACGCCCATTTTTTCGAAAATGGCGGAGATGTGCGCACGCACGGTGCGCTCGGTGATGCCCAGGCTGTCGGCGATGGACTGGTTGGAATGGCCCAGTGCCACATAACGGGCCACGTCGCGTTCGCGCACCGTCAGGTCGCGCGCCCAGTCCTGGTTGGGCTCGGGCGCGGCCTGCCCGATCTGGCTGAGCATGCGCGACAGCATGCCCTTGCCCACCCAGATTTCGCCGCCCATGACATGGCGCAGGACGCGATCCAGGCCGGTGACCGGCATGTAGGCGTGCACGTAGCCGACAGCCCCCGCGACCAGGGCGCGCTGGCCTTCAGGGTCGCCGGGATGGGTGCTGGCGACGACCACCTGCAGCCCTGCCGGCACGTCGGGCACGTCCGCCCCGGCCTTGGGCAGCAGGCGGGCGTCCATGACGACCAGAACGCCGCGCCGCCCCCAGGGGGCCAGATCGGCCAGGCGGTGGCCTCGTGCGGGCGCCCAATCCATCCCGTCCAGCCCGGACCAATGGCGGTACAGGGCATCATCGGCGGTCAGCAGCAGAACCGGTATCGTCATTGCGAGTCCTTTCAACGTTCGCGGAAGGCGTTGGAATGCGCGCGCAGAACGGGCTTGAGCAAATACTGCATCAATGTGCGCTTGCCCGTCAGGATGTGGACTTCGGCCATCATCCCCGGAATGATGGGGCGCTCGTCGCTGCCAACGTAGGCAGTTTCCGTGCGGACCTTCACGATGTAATAGGAATTTCCCTTTTCGTCGGTGATGGAGTCGGCGCCGATTTCCTCGACATGGCCCTGCAGGCCGCCGTAGATGGAAAAATCGTAGGCCGTGAACTTGACCTCGGCCTTCTGGCCGGGATACAGGAAGCCGATATCGCGCGGATTGATGCGCACTTCGAGCAGCAGGGTATCGTCCGACGGGACGATTTCCATGATGTCCTTGCCGGGCTGCACCACGCCGCCCACCGTATTGGCCGTCAGGGTCTTGACGGTGCCGTTGACCGGGGAACGGATGTTGGACAGGGTGACGCGGTCGGCCAGGGCGACCTGGCTTTCCAGCAGGGCGGACAGCTTGGCACGCGCGTCGGACAGGTCGGTGCGCGCCTGGTTGCGGAAAGTGACCTCGGTTTCCTTGAGCTTGGCCTCGGCTTCCTGGATGGAGGCCCGGATCTTGTCGATCTGGGCGGCGGCGGCTTTCTGCTCGCCGCAGAAACGCGCCACGTCGCGCTGCAGGCGCAGCAGGTCCACCTGCGACACGGCACCGCTGGAAAGCAGCGGTTTGGTCATGGAGTATTCGCGCGAGGCCAGGCCGCAACTGGTGGCCGCCTGGTCGCGGTTGGCGATGGTGGAGCGCAATTCCTGCTGGCGCTGGTTCAGCTGCTCGCGAGCGACTTCCAGGTTGGCCTGCAGTTCGCGGGTGCGGGCCAGCCAGACGTTGCGTTCCTGCTCGGCCAGGGCGGGTGCCTGGGCCTGGACGTCTTCGGGCGCCTGGTAGGGCGTGTCGTTGGCGATGGCTTCCAGGCGGGCGATCTTGGCCTTCAGGGCCAGGGCCTCGGCGCGGTTTTCTCCCAGGGACGAGGAATAGCGCGTGGGGTCGATGCGCAGCAGGACCTGCTCCTTGACGACCTTGTCGCCCGGGCGCACCAGGATCTGCTGGACGACACCGCCATCCAGGCTCTGGATGACCTGGACCTGGCGCGAGGGCACGACCTTGCCTTCGCCACGCACGACCTCGTCGATATTGGCGGTGGAGGCCCAGGCGATCAGGACACCCACCGTGAGCAGCGACATCCAGATCAGCAGACGCGAACCGCGCGTGCGCTGCTGGCTGAGCGTCCAGACGGCGTCGCCGATCATGTCGCCGCGCCCGCCCTGATGCTTGGGAGCGAAAGAACGCCGCAGACCGGCGAGGAAATCTGGCAGCATCCCCATCATCCGCTCCTGCGCGCGCCGCCGATGCGGCCCTGGCGCAAGGCCTCGACGACCTGCGCCTTGGGACCATCGGCGACGAGGCGGCCGTGGTCGATGACCATCAGGCGGTCGACCAGTTCCAGCAAGGATGTGCGGTGCGTGACCAGAATGAGGGTCTTGTCCTGGCTGGCGGCCCGCAGGCGCGTCTTGAGCTGGGATTCGCTCTGGTGGTCCATATTGCTGCTGGGCTCGTCCAGCAGCAGGATCTGGGGATCGTTGACCAGGGCGCGCGCGATGGCGATCGACTGCCGTTGCCCGCCGGACAGGGAATCGCCACGCTCGCCGACGATCATGTCGTAGCCCTCGGGGTGGCCGGCGGCGAATTCATCCACGCCCGCCAGGGTGGCGGCGGCCAGGACGTCCTCGTCCGTGGCGAAGGGCGAGGCGATGGTCAGGTTGTGCTTGAGCGTGCCGTAGAACAGCACCGGATCCTGGGGGACATAGCCGACGGCGCGCCTGACGTCGGCCGGATCGATCTGGTTGAGATCGATGCCGTCGATCAGGACGGCGCCCGAAGTGGGCGCATAGAGCTTCAGGATGAGTTTTTCCAGGGTGGTCTTGCCCGAGCCGATGCGGCCGATGATGCCGACCTTTTCGCCGGGCTGGATGCGGAAGCTGATGTTGTCCAGCGCCGCGACCGAGCTGTTCGGGTAGGCGAAGGTGACGCCCTGGAACTCGATGCCGCCCTTCAGGACGGGCCGCGGCATGAAAGAGCGGTCGGCCGGGCGCTCGACCGGCATGCCCATGTAATTGTCGATGGACTTCAGGGACGCCTTGGCGTTGTGGTACTGCATCATCAGGCCCACGACCTGGCCCAGTGGCGCGAGACAGCGCCCCGAAATCATGGAAGCGGCGATGATGCCGCCCATGGTCATGCCTTCCTGGACCAGATAGACGCCGATGACCACGACGGAAATATTGACCAGCTGCTGGCAGGTCTGCACGAAGCTGACGGTGACGGAGGACGTGAGCTTGATGTGCGCCCCCAGCTCGGCCAGCCAGCGGGTGGACTCTTCCCACATGCGCTGGGCATGGCTCTGGGCGTTCAGCGCCTTGACGGTTTCCATGCCGTTCAGGGCCTCGATCAGGCCGGCGTTGCGCTGCGCCCCGGCCTGGAAGGATTCGAGGGTCATCTTTTCGACCCGGGCCAGGGAAAACAGCGACACGGCCAGGATCACGACGATGGCCACCAGCGGGGGCAGCACCATCCACGGCGAGATCCAGGCCAGCACGGCCAGGAACAGCAGCACGAAAGGCAGGTCAACCAGCGTGGTCAGGCTGGCGGAGGCGATGAAGTCGCGCACGGACTCGAACGAGCGCAGGTTCGAGGCAAAGGATCCCACGGAGACCGGCCGGCTTTCCATGCGCAGGTCCAGGACCTGCTCCATGATGCGCGAGGACAGTTCCACGTCCACCCGCTTGCTGGCGATGTCCACGACATAGGCGCGGATGGCGGTCAGCACCAGGTTGAACACCATGGCCAGGGCGATGCCGATGGTGAGCGCCCAAAGTGTCTCGACCGCGCTGTTTGGGATCACCCGGTCGTAGATGTTCATCGTGTACAGCGGCATGACCAGCGCGAAGATGTTGATCAGCACGGCGGCCGCCACGGCATCGCGGTAGAACTTCCAGTTGCCCAGCATCGCGGCCCAGAACCAGTGGCCGCTCCGCGCCCGCATGTGGGCGTCCTCGGTGCGGTCCTCGGTGCGGTAGCGCGGCTGCACGAAACAGGCCAGGCCGGAATACTCGGCCTCCAGTTCGGCGCGCGGGACCTCGACGGGTTCGGCCGCCTCGGGGTAGTGGACCAGGTAATGGTCGCGGCGTTCCTGGATCAGCACGCAGGCGCGCTGGTTCTTCAGGAAAAGAATGGCCGGCATGACGCTGCGCGACCAGTCGCCCAGGGCGCGGCGCACGATCCGGGCGCCACACTGGGCGCGACCGGCGGCGCGGCCCAGCAGGGACGGCGTCAGGCGCTGGTCCACCAGGGGCAGGCCCGAGGACAGCTGCTGGGCGGTGCACGGCCGGCCCAGCAGCCGCGTGACCAGGACCAGGCTGGCCAGCAACGGATCGTCATGCAGTTGGTACGGTGTGGCGCCCGGCAATTCCGGTGCCGGCGCGGCACCGGCGAGGTTGGCGGCTTCGGGTTGGGCAGCCATGGCGGCAGCGGCCTCAGAGGATGGCATCGTCGTCGGAGATCAGATTCAGGGCGCCCTGCAGGCGCTGGCGCGTGCGCTTGCGTTCGGCCAGCTTTTCCAGAGCCTGGGGCGGCAGATCGGTCAGGCGCAGGGAGCCGTTGGCGATCAATGCGTCGATCAGGTCTTCCAGGACGCGGATGAATCCGGCGTCGAGTTCGGAAAGATCCTGTTTGAAACGTTCCTGATCAGAGGCCATCGGCATTCCCTCAAGCTGCGGGGAAAGCCGGAGTGCCGCGGCAGCGGCGGGTCTCCGGGCCTTCACCTTCAGGCCGGGCCTCGCGGCCCGGGCATTTCCTTAGTATTTCAGCGGCGGAGGTCAGTTCCAGCCGCTGGCCTTGCCGGATGATTTGCCCGAGGGCGCCAGCACGGGCGGCTTGAGGCCCGATTGGTAATTGACCCGGACGGGCTGCAGGTTGCGAGTGTCCGGCAGCGGCGTCAGGCAGGCCTTGAGGACCTCGTCGGGGAACTGGAGCTTGGCGGCCTCGTCCGGCTGTTCCTGGTAGGGATCGGCCAGCCCCAGAGTCGGCAGCAGCTTGTGGGACAGGCTCAGCCAGCGGTATTCGGCGACGCGCAGGTCGAAGATCCCGTTGGTGAGCGCCTGGCGGGCGTCGAACAACTCGTTTTCGGTGTCCAGCAGGTCCAGCAGAGTGCGCTGTCCGATCTTGAACTGCTGCATGTAGGCCACGCGCACCTGGGCGATGTCGCGCTCGTGCTGTCGCAGGAAGGGGAGCTGCTGGCGCAGGCGCACGACGTTGTTCCAGGCGATGGAGAGTTCCTGCTGAACGTTGCGGCAGGTATAGTCGCGCACGTCCCGGGCGGCGTAGGTCTGGGCCGCGGTCTGACGCACGCGGGCCGCGTCCGCGCCGCCGCGGAACAGGTTGAACGTCGCCATCAGCTGGACATTGGAGCTCTGGGTGGTCTCGTCATTGATGTAGGGCGGATCGGAGCGATCGCGACCCGTGGCGGCGCGCAGTTCGAGCGTGGGCGAGAAGCGGCCCTGCGCCGAAGCCTTGCCGCGCTCGGCTGCCTGGACCAGCGCCTGCTTCGCCAGCACGGAGGGATTGACGCGCACGGACTGGCTGAAGTCGGCCGGATCCTTCGGCAGTTCGGCGTCGACGCCGGGCGCTTCGGCCAGCGTCTCGGCCGGAACCTGGCCGACGATGCGCTGATAACGCTGGGTGACGTCGTTCAGGTTGCCCGAAGCGGTCATGAGATTGGTCTGGGCCAAGGCCAGGCGGGCCTGCGCCTGGACTTCGTCCACCCCGCGGCCGACGCCCGAGGAACTGCGCTCGGAGATCTGGCCCAGGATGTCCTTGTGCAGGTTGTAGTTCTGCTGCGCCAGGGAGACCTGCTCGCGGTAGCGCTGAACGTCCAGGTAGGCCTGAGCCGCCTGCTGGGCCAGGTCGTCCACCGTGGACTTCAGAGTGTAGTAGTCGGCCAGCTTTTCGAAACCCAGTTGACGCACGTCATTGATCGTGGAGAAGCCGTCGAACAACAGCTGGCGCAGGGACAGGCTGTAGCCGCTGCGCGTCCAGTCGGTGGAGCCGTTGGCGCTGGTGCTGCCGCGGTATTCGCGGCCCGTCCAGCCCTGCAGGTTGACTTCGGGCAGCAGGGCGCCGCGGCGGACCTTCTGGCCTTCGAGGCCGGACTGGAAGTTGTGGAACTGCGCCCCGACCTCGGGGTTGTTGAGGACGGCGGTCTCGACCGCCTGCGACAGCGTGGCGTTGTCGGCGAAGGCCGCTGGGGCGAATGCAAGAGAGAGTGCGGCCCAGAGGGCGGATAACGTTGTTTTTTTATAGCTGGCCATGTTCAATGCTCCTGAACTCGGGGACCAGGACGGCCACGAGGCCGCCGCGTCTTTATTGAGATTCACGCACCCGGATCGTCCGCGGGAGCGAACGCCTGAAACAGGGACGGGTGCCGGCATCACGATCGATGAGATCGACCCGGGCGGGGACTGATGATGCCGTGCCTATGGGGGACGGTGCAACCGCCACGAACGCATCAATATCGGATATGCATGGCAGGACGGGGCTTTCACCCAGTGGCAAGTCGGAGCCTCTGGCTTCCGGCCAGAGTTCTTGAAGCATGAACTTGCGTCTTGGTACGTTTATGAATCAAAACGTAGGCACATTGTACGAAGATGGAAGAACCGTGACTAGTATTGACTTCAACCAAAAATGAATAATTGACCTTATTTAAGGGTAATTACCATGACGATCGGACCCCGCTGACGCCGACGCGGTCTCCGAAGCCCTTCTCGCGCGCCCGGCCGGGCCGCAAGCCACGTACAATCAGACCTGCCCCGTCCAGGCACCAACCGCCCATGTCCGTCATCCCGCTCATCCTGCCCGACTTCCTGCTGATTGCCCTGGGCTGGGCCCTGCTGCACCGCCTGGGGTTCGACCGGGCCTTCTTCGCCGGTGCGGAAAAGCTAGTCTATTTCGTCCTGTTCCCCGCCCTGCTATTCCATTCGATCACCCGCACGCCGCTGGACCTGGGCAACACCTCTGTGCTGCTGGCCGCGACTGTCGGCGTGATGCTCGGCGGCATCGCTCTGGCCTGGCTGGGCCGCCTGGCGGTGCGCCCGGATCCGGCGGCGCATGCCTCGGTCGCCCAGTGCGCCTTCCGTTTCAACACCTACCTGGCCCTGTCCCTGGCCGGCGGCCTGGGTTGGCCTGGCGCGCAGACGACCATGGCGGTGATCGTGGGCTTCGCGGTGCCCATCAGCAACATCGGCGCGGTGCACGCCCTGGCCAGCCGCCATGGCGGACGCGCCCTGCGCGAAATCGCGCGCAACCCCTTCATCCTGGCCACGCTGGCCGCGCTGGCCTGCAACTTCCTGCGGGTGCCCATTCCCCCCGTGCTCGACGTCACCCTGGGGCGACTGGGCGCCTGCGCCATCGCCATCGGCCTGCTGTGCGTGGGCGCCACCCTGTCCCTGCAGGGTGGCCGCGCGCATGCGCCGCTGATGGCCTGGATGGTGGCGGCCAAGCTGGTCCTGCTGCCGCCGGTCGCGCTGGCGCTGGCCTGGGCGCTGGATCTGTCGGCCGGCGAACGACTGGTCCTGCTGCTGTTCAGCGCCCTGCCCACGGCTTCCTCGGCCCATGTGCTGGCCGCCCGCATGGGTGGCGACGGCCGCCTGGTGGCGGTCACCATGTCGATCGGCACGCTGCTGTCCGCTCTGACCTTGCCGCTGTGGCTGAATGCCGCGGCCTGACTCCGAAGGATCCCCCGATGACGCCCCCGTTCTCTTCACTGGAATGGCCCCTGCCGGACGAAGACGCCACTGTTGCTCTGGCACAACATCTGGCCGAACTGGCCTGCGGCCTCGCGCCGAACGGCCCCGCCGCCGGGGGACGCATCCATCTGCGCGGCGAACTGGGCGCGGGCAAGACCAGCCTGGCCCGCGCCCTGCTGCGGGCCGGCGGCGTGACCGGCCGGATCAAGAGTCCCAGCTACGCGCTTCTTGAAAGCTATAACGTTTCTAACTTATACTTCTATCATCTTGATTTCTATAGATTTAGCGATGCGCACGAATGGCGGGACGCGGGATTCGACGAACTGCTCGACGAAAACGCGGTCGTCCTGATCGAATGGCCCGAGCAGGCCGGTACGCGCCTGCCGCCTCCGGACCTGGACATCCGCCTGGAATATGCCGGCACCGGCCGGCACGCCCGCCTGACCGCCTGCAGCGAAAAAGGACAACAATGGCTGACGCATCTGGACCCACCGCGCCGATGAACGCCCCCACCGCCCCCTTGCGGCGCAAGATGATCGCGAGCGGCGGCGCCCTGCTGCTGCTGCCTGTCGTGCCCCGCCTGGCGCGGGCCGCCACCATCCTGGCGGTGCGAACCTGGCCGGCCGACGAATACACGCGCGTGACCCTGGAGATGGACACCGAACTGAAGGCCGAACACTTCACGCTCGACAATCCCCACCGGCTGGTGGTGGACATCGAGGGCGTGCGACTGAGTTCGGCCATCAACGACCTGGTTTCCAAGATCCGGCCCAACGACCCCTACATCCGCACCGTGCGCGCGGGCCAGAACCGCCCCGACGTGGTGCGCCTGGTGTTCGACCTGAAGCAGGACGTCGCTCCGCAGGTCTTCACCCTGAAGCCCATCGGCGAATACAAGTACCGTCTGGTGCTGGATCTGTACCCGAAGGTCGCGCAGGACCCTCTGATGGCCTTGCTGAAAGACGCGGACAACGACCCGCTCGCCGGCATCCTGGAAAACCTCGCTCAGAACAACCCCACCGAAGCGCCCATCCCCTCGGTCGAAGGACAGAAGCTGCCTCCGGTCGCCCGCAAGCAGCCGGACGACACCCCGCCCCAGCCGCGCGCGGCACCGGGCGCCCGCCCGGGCCGCCCGATCCTGATCGCGCTGGACCCGGGCCATGGCGGCGAGGACCCGGGCGCCATCGGCCAACGCGGCACGCGCGAAAAGGACGTCGTCCTGCAGATCGCGCACCGGCTGAAGAAGCTGATCGACGCCCAGCCGAACATGCGCGCCTATCTGACCCGCGACCGCGATTATTTCGTGCCGCTGAACGTGCGGGTGCAGAAAGCCCGCCGCGTCCAGGCGGACCTGTTCATCTCGATCCACGCCGATGCCTGGATCAAGCCGTCGGCGCGCGGCTCGTCGGTCTGGGCGCTGTCGCAGCACGGCGCCACCAGTTCCGCCGCACGCTGGCTGGCGAAAAAGGAGAACGACGCCGACCTGATCGGCGGAGTGAACCTGGGCGCGCATAACGCCCAGGTGGCCAAGGTGCTGCTGGATCTGTCCACGGGGGCGCAGATCAACGATTCCATCCGGGTCGGCACCCAGGTCCTGAACGAGATCGGCAAGATCAACCAACTGCACAAGAACCGCATCGAGCGCGCGGGCTTCGCCGTGCTGAAGGCGCCGGACATCCCGTCGATCCTGATCGAGACCGCTTTCATCAGCAATCCCCAGGAAGAACAGCTGCTGCGCACCTCGGCGCACCAGCAGCGCATCGCCAACGCGGTGCTGAGCGGGATCCAGGATTATTTTTCGGCACACCCCGCGCTGGCGCGACGTGGATGAGGCCGGACACAGGTCAGTCCCCGCGGACTGACCTGTGCCTGCCGAATCCGAGCCGCTTGCAAGCGGCGAGGTGGAGAGATGCCACGGCCGGAGACGCCCTGTGCCTGCCGAATCCGAGCCGCTTGCAAGCGGCGAGGTGGAGAGATGCCACGGCCGGAGACGCCCTGTGCCTGCCGAATCCGAACCGCTTGCAAGCGGCGAGGTGGAGAGATGCCACGGCCGGAGACGCCCCGTGCCTGCCGAATCCGAGCCGCTTGCAAGCGGCGAGGTGGCACTCAAACCTCTCCGGCCTTCTTGCCTCGCAACAACTTCCACAGCACCCCGCCGGCCGCCGGCACGGCGGCGGCGCCCACGCCGACCAGCACGATGGTGTTGAGGTGCTCCTTGATGATGGGGACGTTGCCGAAGAAATACCCCAGGGTGATCAAACCGGCGATCCAGGCCGTGGCGCCCAGGGCGTTGTAGAACTGGAAAGTCACCCGGCGCATGCCCGCGACCCCGGCCACGAAAGGCGCGAAGGTCCGGAACAGCGGCAGGAAACGCGACAGCACGATGGTCTTGCCGCCGTGTTTTTCATAGAAGGCGTGGGTCTTGACCAGGGCCTTGCGGTCCAGGAAGCGGTAGTCGCGGGAAAAGACCTTGGGACCGATGAAGCGCCCCACCTGGTAATTGACGGTATTGCCCAGGATCGCGGCCGCGATCAGGATGCCGCCCAGCAGGACCGGGTCCAGCAGACCGGAGGCGCCGAAGGCGCCGGCGATGAACAGCAGCGAATCCCCGGGCAGGAACGGCAGCACCACCAGCCCCGTTTCGCCGAAAATGATGAGCGCCAGGATCAGATAGATCCAGGCACCGTATTGCGCCACCCAGACTCCCAGGTACTGATCGACGTGCAGGACGAGTTGAAAGAGTTCAGCCATTTGGCCGCGAGACCTCGAAGCGATGAGAAGGGATACGCCCGCGGATCATACCGGAGCGGCGCCGGGCCCGGGTGATCGGCATGGAGAAAACACGGGATCCCTTGCTCACTATAATCGTTTTCATGATGCGAACCATTGCCGCCCTGCCCGACGTCCTGATCAGCCAGATCGCCGCGGGCGAAGTCATCGAACGCCCCGCCTCCGTATTGAAGGAGCTGCTGGAAAACGCCCTGGACGCCGGCGCCCGGGCCATCGAGATCCGCCTGGATGGCGGCGGCATCCGCCGCATCCTGGTGGCCGACGACGGCCACGGCATCCCGCCCGGCCAGATGCCCCTGGCCCTGCAGCGCCACGCCACCAGCAAGATCACGTCCCTGGCTGAACTGGAGTCGGTGGCCACCCTGGGGTTCCGGGGCGAGGCCCTGGCTTCGATCGCCTCGGTCGCCCAGTTGACCCTGAGCTCGCGCACCGCCGGAGACACGCAAGCCTGGCAGCTCGCCGCCGGGCAGGCGGAGCCGGCCCCGGCGGCGGGGCCCGTGGGCACGCGCGTGGACGTGCGCCAGCTGTTCGACCACATCCCCGCGCGACGCAAATTCCTGCGCAGCGAACAGACCGAATACGCCCACTGCCTGGACGCCGTGGAGCGCATTGCGCTGGCGCACCCTCAGGTGGCCCTGCGCGTGTTCCACAACGACAAGCCGCAACGCAACTGGCCGGCTACCGACATCCACGGCCGCATCCGCGATGTGCTGGGCGAGGAATTCACGGCCCAGAGCCTGCCGGTGTCGGCCGAGCAGGGGCTGGTGGCGCTGGAAGGCTGCATCACGCGCCCGACCTTCGCCCGCAGCCGGGCCGACCGGCAATACCTGTACGTCAACGGTCGCTACGTGCGCGACCGCACGGTCTCCCACGCGGTGCGCCAGGCCTACGCCGACGTGCTGCACGGCGACCGCCAGCCGGCCTTCGTGCTGTTCCTGACGCTGGACCCGGCCGGGGTGGACGTGAACGTGCATCCGGCCAAGCACGAGGTCCGCTTCCGCGACAGCGGGGCGGTGCACCGCTACGTCGCCCAGACGCTGGGCGAGGCCCTCGCGGGACGCGGCGGGGCCGCCGTGAACGGTCCGGCCGACACGCCCCCCACGCCGACGGACGGCGACGCCGACGGACTGACGCCGGGCACCACGGCGCCGCGGCCCGGCCCGGCGGCGGCCGGCGGGCCATCGAGCCCGACCCGCCCCACGTCCTCCTACCCCGCCCGGATCCCCGTCCAGCAGCGTTTTCCACTGAACGACCGGATCTCGGCCCAGGATTGGCGCAAGCTGTACCAGCCGCTGGGCGCCGCCGAAGCCATCGTCCCGGGACGGGAAGACGCGGAACCGGACCTGACGGCGCCGGACGAGCCGGCCCGAGCGGGAGGATCGCCCGAGGACGCCGGCTCCATGCCGGACGGGGCGGACGCCGCCGGGCGGGCCGGGAACGCCGATCCCCACGCCGCGAACCCGCCCCTGGGGATGGCCCTGGGGCAGTTGCACGGGATCTACATCCTGGCCCAGAATGCGCGCGGCCTGGTCCTGGTGGACATGCACGCCGCGCACGAGCGCGTCGTCTATGAATCCCTGAAGCAGGCCCTGGACCAGGCGCCGCTGCCGGCGCAGGAACTGCTGGTCCCGGTGGTGTTCACCGCCACGGAGCTCCAGGTGGCCACAGCCCAGGCGCACCAGGACACGCTCGATGGCCTGGGCCTGCGGATCCGCGCCACCGGCCCGGCCTCGCTGGCCGTGCGCGCCGTGCCGGCCCTGCTGGCCCGGGGCGACATCGAAGCCCTGGCGCGCGGAGTGCTGGCCGACATCGAGCGCATCGGCCATTCGGCCCGTCTGACCGAACAGCGCAACGAGCTGCTGTCCACCATGGCCTGCCACGGCGCGGTGCGCGCCCACCGGCGGCTGACGCTGGACGAAATGAACGCCCTGCTGCGCCAGATGGAGCGCACCGAACGTGCCGACCAGTGCAACCACGGACGCCCGACCTGGTTCCAGTGGAGCCTGGGCGATCTGGACAAGCTGTTCATGCGAGGGCAGTAGGCGCCGCGCATCCTGAACCGGCCCGGGCCGCGTCCGGCGGTCGGCGATAATCTCCCCCATGTCCACGAACGCCCCCGTCCTGATCTGCCTGGCCGGCCCGACGGCCTCCGGCAAGTCCGCCGCCGCCCTGGCCCTGGCCGAACGCCGGCCCATCGAAATCATCGTGATGGACTCGGCGACGATCTATCGCGGCATGGACATCGGCACGGCCAAGCCCACGGCCGAGGAACAGGCGCGGGTACCGCACCACCTGCTGGACATCCGCGACCCGGCGCAAGCCTATTCCGCCGCCGAATTCGCCCGGGACGCCGCCGCACTGGCGCGAGACATCCGCGCACGTGGCCGGATTCCCCTGCTATGCGGAGGCACGATGCTGTACTACAAGGCGCTGCGCGAGGGACTGAACGACCTGCCCGAGGCCGACCCGGCGATCCGCCGCCAACTGGACGAGGAAGCCGTCGAGCGGGGCTGGCCCGCCTTGCACGCCGAACTGGCCCGCGTGGACCCGGCCACGGCCGCCCGGCTGGCGCCCAACGACAGCCAGCGCCTGCAACGCGCGCTGGAGGTCTGGCGCGGCAGCGGCCGGCCCCTGAGCGACTGGCTGGCCGAATCACCACGGCCGGCACTGCCGGGCTGGCGCTTCGAGACCATCAGCCTGGAACCATCCGACCGCGCCGTCCTGCACGCGCGCATCGCGCAACGCTATCATTCCATGATCGCCGCTGGCCTGCTGGACGAGGTCCGCGCCCTGCATGCGCGCCCGGACCTGCACCCGGGCCTGCCGTCGATCCGCTGCGTGGGCTACCGCCAGCTCTGGGACCACCTGGACGGCCGCATCCCCCTGGACCAGGCCATCGACCAGGCCATCGCCGCCACCCGCCAGCTGGCCAAGCGCCAGATCACCTGGCTGCGATCGCTGCCGCGGCGGCGGACGGCCGATTGCCTGTCCGAGCGGATCGTGGAGCAGGTCGCCGAACATTGCAGGCAGGCCCTGGACGGCTGAAAGCCGGGCCCAGCGGGCTCCTGGCCGGTCAGGCGAGCCACCGGTGCGCCGCCAGCCACCGCCCCAGCTCGTTGTCGTTGGCGACCGGCAGCTTGCCGAAAATGTTGGCGCGGTGGGTTTCCACCGAACGGGGGCTGCACGGCGGCACCAGCATGCGGGCGATCTCTTTGTTGGGATGGCCGGACCCCACCAGATGGGCAACCTCGCGCTCGCGGGGCGTGAGATCGCGCCACTGCTGCTGCGCCGTGGCGCGCGCCCGCGCCTCGTCCAGGGCTCCAGGCAGTTTTTCCAGCAACCGCTGAGTGTCCGGCTTGACCACCCAATCGTAGGCGCCCTTGCGCACGGCCTCCAGCGCGGTCGGGATATCGCCATGACCGGACAGGAACAGGGTGACCAGCGGGCTGCGCGCATTTTGCAGGCGCTCGAACACGCCCAGGCCGCTCAACCCGCCCAGCCGCAGATCCAGGATGACGCAGCCGGGCTGCCGCAGATCGACGCTGGCCAGGAACGCCTCGCCCGAACTGAACGACTGCACGGCGACACCCTGGGAAAACAGCAGGATGAGCAACGACCTGCGCAGGGCTTCATCGTCGTCGACGACATAGAGAGTCAGGGGGCTGTCGCTCATGATTCGATGGGCAGCGAAAAAGTGAAGGCGGCTCCGCCCCCGGCGGGACGCGTGATCTCGATCTGCCCGCCGTGGGCCTCCACGATGGTGCGGCAGATATTGAGCCCCAGGCCAAGGCCCTCGGCCCGGGTACTGAAAAACGGTGTGAAAATGCGCTCCGCCTGATCCGCATCGACACCCGCCCCCCGGTCCGCCACCGTGATCTCCACGACGTTTTCGCGGCGGCGCGTGGCAATGGTGACCTGGCGCTCGGCGACCGGCAGGTCGTGCATGGCCTGGATGGCGTTCTGCACCAGATTCACCAGCACCTGCTCCAGCAATACGGCATCCCCGCGTACGATCGGGGGATCGTCCATGAGCCGCATCGTGCAGGCGGTCCGGGCGCGTTCCAGGTCGATCGCCAGCAGGGCATGAGCATGGGCGGCGCACGCATTGATGTCGACAGGACCGTAATTGGCCTGCTGGGGGTTGATGAAGGCCCGTACCCGCTTGACGATGTCGCTGGCGCGGCCGGACTGTTCGACGATCCCGTCCAGTGCCGTCATCAGCATGTCTTCCTGGCCGCCTTTGGCCAGCGTCCTGGCCGCCACGGCAAAATTCGAGACCGCCATGAGCGGCTGATTGAGTTCATGCGCCAGGGTCGAAGCCATTTCACCGACACTGGCCAGGCGGGCGCTGATCTGCAGCTGCCGCTCCTGTTCGCGCTGGCGCGCTTCCGCTTCGCGTTCCAGCCGGGCCTGGCGCCGCTCCGCATACCGTTTCTTGCGCTGGCGCCAGTACAGCGTGCCCAGCAGCGCCACGATGGCGGCGAGCCCCACAATGACCTGCGCCCGCTCGCGGGCCTCGCGCACTTTCCGCAGATCGCCGGTGACTGTCAGTGTCCAGCCAAGCTCGGGCAGGGCCGTCTGGAAAGCCAGCAGGTCTTTCATGCGGCCGTCCACCTCGGCCAGCAGGCGCGGGCCGGGCAGGTCGTCCGGGCGCTCGATGCGCCACGGCAAGGGGGCAAAGTCCGTGCGCCCGCCATACTGGTCGTGTTCGCGGATCCACGTCAGGTCGGACGCCGTGAGCGCCCGTTCGCCGCGATAGAGCCAGTCTTCGACCGAGCTCAGGAATACGATGCCATGCCGATCCTGCAGGACGACGGGATCGGCATCGTCCAGCCAGGCCTGCCGCAGGCGCTCCAGCCCGAGTTTGGCGACGCCGACCCCGATGATGCGCCCGCCGCCGTCGCGGATGGGCTCGGCGATGAACAGGCCCGGACGGCCGGTCGTCAGGCCGATGCCGTAGAACAGGCCGCGCTCGCCCTTCATGGCGTCTTCGAAATACGGGCGTTGCCGGTAGGACTGCCCGATGAAGCTGTCGGCCGTGTCCCAGTTGCTGGCCGCGAGCGTCAGGCCCTGTGTGTCCACGACGTAGAGGACTTCGGCCAGCGTGCGATGCTGCAAATCGGCCAGGTAGCGGTTCACGGTATCCGCCTGCCCGGACGAGGGCTGCCGCAGCAAGGCCTGCACGGCAGGCTGCCAGGCCACGACATAAGGCAGATCGCTGTAACGCTCGATGATGCCATGCAGCGCCAATGCATAGGCCTCGGATGCCTGACGCAGCCGCAGGGTCGTCGAACGCAGCTCTTGCTGCCCCGCCCAGTGACCGGCCCCGATGGCCAGCAACACGCTCACGATCGCGGCAATGCCCCAGCGCCAGAGACGCAGGGCCCGGTGGGAGGTCATGAGTGTCATGGGTGTGTGCTCCGCCGCCAACGATAGCACGTGTCCGGGCGTCATCTTCCGGAGCGGCCTGCGTAGTTTTACGGAGTCGATGGAGGCGAATGACCCGGATGCGGGAAATGCCGCAGTGTCCGAAACTCGGATCACAAAAGCCTCACCGCCCGTCTTCCGGACGGATGCGGACCCTATAAACACGTTCAGGAGACGGCCCCCATCGCATGGGGGCGCCCCCAGGAGATTCATCTATGACGATTGCCGCCAACCCGGCCGGCCCGGGCGATGCGCATGCCCGTACGGCAGCAGAATCATCCCAGCAACCGCCGACCGGAAAAGTCGTCAAGTCGATTTTCGCCGCCTCCAGCGGCAATCTGGTCGAATGGTTCGACTTCTATACGTATGCCTTCTTCAGCGTATATTTCGCCGAGCAGTTCTTCACGGGCGTCAGCCAGACGGTGGCGTTCATGCAGGCGGCCGGCGTATTTTTCATCGGTTTTCTCATGCGCCCGGTGGGCGGCTACCTGTTCGGCCACATGTCCGACCGCTACGGCCGCAAGCGCGCCATGGTCGTATCCATCATCATGATGGGCCTGGGATCGCTGGGGGTGGCCGTACTGCCGACCGCCACGACCGCGGGCAGCCTCGCGCCGGCGCTGCTGATCCTGATGCGCTGCATCCAGGGAATCTCCGTCGGAGGCGAATACGGCGCCACCGCCACCTACATGTCCGAAGTCGCCCAGCGGGGACGGCGCGGCTTCTTTTCCTCGTTCCAGTACGTGACACTCATCGGCGGCCAGTTGCTGGCCAGCCTGCTGGCCGTCATCATGACGCACACGCTGGGCAGCGAGCAGATTTCCGCCGGCTGGTGGCGCCTGCCGTTTGCGATCGGCGCCGTGGCCGCGCTGGTGTCGCTCTGGCTGCGCTCGGGGCTGGACGAGACCACCACGGAGAAAGACCGCGCCCGCGCCGGCTCCGGCGCTTTCAAGGAAGTGCTGCGCTACCCGCGCGCCTTCTGGATCGTGCTGGGCATCACCTGCATCGGATCGCTGGCCTTCTATGTGTTCACGACCTACATGCAGAAGTACCTGATCAACACCGCCGGCCTGAGCAAGGGCGTGGTCGCGGAGATCATGACCACCTGCCTGTTCATCTTCATGCTGATGCAGCCGATCGTGGGCTCGATTTCAGACCGCATCGGGCGCAGGAATTCCATGATCATCTTCGCCACCGGCATGATCATCCTGCCGGTGCCGCTGCTCGGCGCCATCGGATCCCAGCAATCCCCCCTGATCGTGGGCTTGCTGATCCTGTCCGCCATGGTGTTCCTGAGCTTCTATACCTCGATTTCCGGGATCGTGAAGGCCGAGATGTTCCCCGTGCACGTCCGCGGCCTGGGCGTGGGATTTACCTACGCCATCGGCAATTCGCTATTCGGCGGCTCCGCCGAATACGTCGCGCTGTTCATGAAGAGTCATGGCATCGGCAACGTATTCCCCTGGTACATGGTGGCCATCGCCGCACTCGGCATGATCGCGATCCTGTCGATGCACGACAACCGGCATCACTCCACGCTGGACAATCCCGAAGGCAGCGCCTACGGGCGCTGACAGGCCGGGCGGGCCGGCTCCCCGCCTGGATGTCCAGGGAAACGCCCCTCACTTCAGAGGGGCGTTTCGTCGTTCCATCCGCCGCGGGATCGGACCGCCCCGGACGATCGCCGGACAGTCCGGTCCGCGGCCGGGGACCGGATCAATCCACGATCGTCTGGGCGCCGCCTTCGGCCCGGGTTTCGATGGTCCCCAGCGCGTAGACGGTTTCGCCCTGGGCGCGCAGGGTGGCGGCGATGGCGTCGGCCCGGGCCGGATCCACCACCAGCACCATGCCGATGCCGCAGTTGAACACGCGCGCCATTTCCTGGTCGGCCACGCCGCCCTGGGCCTGCAGCCACTGGAACAGCGCCGGCCACTCCCAGGCGTCGCGGTGCAGGTGGGCGCACAGGTCCGGCTTGAGAATGCGCGGCACGTTTTCCAGCAGGCCGCCGCCGGTGATGTGCGCCAGGCCCTTGATCCCCGCGCCGTGAGCCGCCAGGGCGGCCAGCACGGACTTGACGTAGATGCGGGTGGGCTCCATGACCACGTCGCCCAGGGGGCGGCCTCCCAGATCCTGGTCGGGACGCGCACCGGCATGCTGCAGGATCTTGCGCACCAGGGAGTAGCCATTGGAGTGCGCGCCGCTGGAAGCCAGGCCCAGCACCGCGTCGCCGGTCCGGATGCCGGCTCCGTCGATGATCGCGGACTTTTCGACCGCGCCCACGGCGAAACCCGCCAGGTCGTATTCGCCGTCCGGGTACATGCCGGGCATTTCCGCCGTCTCGCCGCCGATCAGGGCGCAGCCGGCCAGCTCGCAGCCGCGCGCGATACCGCCCACGACGCGGGCCGCCGTGTCCACGGACAGCTTGCCGCAGGCGAAATAATCGAGGAAGTACAAGGGTTCGGCGCCCTGGACCAGAATGTCGTTGACGCTCATGGCGACCAGATCGATGCCGACCGTGTCGTGGCGCTGCCATTCGAAGGCCAGGCGCAGCTTGGTGCCCACGCCGTCGGTGCCGGACACCAGCACCGGTTCGCGCAGATGGCGCGGAACCTCGAACAGGGCGCCGAAGCCGCCGATCCCCGCCATCACGCCGGGGCGCATCGTGCGGGCGGCCAGGGGCTTGATGCGGTCGACCAGCGCGTCGCCGGCATCGATGTCGACCCCCGCGTCGCGGTAGGTCATGGAAGGAGTGGAGCCTGATGTCATGAGAAAAGCCGCCGAATGTGCAAGAATTGCAGGTTTGGATATTCACCTGATTTTACGATGAAGTTCCTTCCAGCATGACGCAAGACCGGACATCGCCTCCCGTGCAGCCCCAGGCGCAGCAATTATTGCTCGACATCCTGCCGGGCACGATGCCGTCGCTGGACGGTTTCGTGCCCGGCGCGAACCTGGCCGCGCTGGAGGCGGTGCGACTGCTCGCGCCCGGGCGCGCCGTGTACCTGTGGGGCGGCGTCGGCTCGGGACGCAGCCATCTGCTGCGCGCCCGGGCGCGGAGCGCGGGCGGCCACTACCTGGACGCGCGTTCTCCGGCGCAGCGGCTGCACGCCCTGGCTACCGACGAGGACCAGTCCCTGTCCCTGGTGGCGGTGGACGACGTCGCCGACCTGAACCCCGCCGCCCGGGCCGCGCTGTTCGCCCTGTTCAACCGCTGGCGCACCGCCGCCGGCACGCCGGGCGCCTTCGCCCTGCTGACGGCGGGCGACCGCGCGCCCCTGACCATGCCCCTGCGCGAAGACCTGCGCACCCGCCTGGGCTGGGACCTGGTCTACCGCTTGGAGCAGCTGTCCGACGAGGATCGCGCCCAGGCCCTGCGCGACCGCGCCCGACAGCGCGGGCTGCAGCTGTCCGACGAGGTCCTGCGCTGGATCCTGACCCGCTGCGACCGCGACATGGGTCGCCTGACGGCGCTGATCGACACCCTGGACCAGTATTCCCTGGCCCGCCACCGCCCCATCACCCTGCCCCTGCTGAAAAACTTGCTGGCCGACACGCCGGCCGCCCCGAGGATGCCATGACTCCGCCGACCCACCTGGCCCTGTTCGACCTGGATCACACCCTGCTGCCCTTCGACAGTGACTACCAATGGGCCGAATTCCTGGCGCGCACCGGCCGCGCCGGGGATCCGGAGGCCGCGCGCCGCCGCAACGATGATCTGATGCGCCGCTACAACGAGGGCAGCCTGTCCGCCGAGGAAGCGGCCGACTTCATGCTGGGCCTGCTGCGCCTGGGCCGTCCCGACGAACTCGACCGCTGGCACCTGGACTACATGGCCGAAGTCGTCGAACCGGGCATCCTGCCCGCCGCGCGCGAACTAGTCGCCGAGCACCAGGACCGGGGCGGACTGTGCGCCATCGTCACGGCCACCAACGCCTTCGTCACCTCGCCCATCGCCCGGGCTCTGGGCTTCGAGCACCTGATCGCCACCATCCCGCAGCGCGACGCGCTGGGCGGCTACACGGGCCGCATCGAGGGCACGCCCAGCTTCAAGGCGGGCAAGGTCCTGAGAGTGCGCCAATGGCTGCGGAACCAGGGCCGGAAACTGGAAGACTTCGACGAATCCTGGTTCTACAGCGACTCCATGAACGACCTGCCCCTGCTGGAGGCAGTGACCCACCCGGTGGCCACCAACCCCAGCCCGGCACTGCGAGAGACCGCCGCCGGCCGGGGCTGGCGCATCCTCGACCTGTTCGGCGCCCTGCGGGACGCAAAATCCTGAGCGGGGACATCGGCGATACAAAGCCTTAAAATACGCGCCATGCTCAAGCAGACCATCAAGAATTTCGTCTCGCGACTGTTCGCGACCCCGCCCAGCGGCCCGGTGCGCCTGTCGCGCGACAAGCACGGCATCGACCGGCGCCTGGTATCGCGGCACGCCATCAAAGTCTGCGAAGTCCTGAACCAGCACGGCTTCGACGCCTACATCGTGGGCGGCGCGGTGCGCGACCTGATCGTCGGACTGGAACCCAAGGACTTCGACGTCGCCACCAACGCCACGCCCAACCAGGTCCGGCCGCTGTTCCGGCGCGCCCGCGTCATCGGTCGGCGCTTCCAGCTGGTGCATGTGGTGTTCGGCCAGGAAATCATCGAGACCTCGACCTTCCGCGCGCCGTCCTCCGGCAACCAGGAAACCGATGAGCACGGCCGCATCCTGCGCGACAATGAATTCGGCACGCACGAAGAAGACGCCGCGCGCCGTGACTTCACCATCAACGCCCTGTACTACGATCCCCTGAAAGAAGAGGTCATCGACTTCCACCAGGGGGTGGCGGACCTGAAGAACCGCGTGGTGCGCATGATCGGCGACCCGGAAACGCGCTACCGCGAGGATCCGGTGCGCATGCTGCGGGCGCTGCGCTTCCAGGCCAAGCTGGGGGCTCGCATCGACCCGGCCACCGAAGCCCCGATCAGCCAGCTGGCGTCGCTCATCGAGCACGTCCCGGCTTCGCGCCTGTTCGACGAGACACTGAAGCTGCTGACCTGCGGCCATGCCATGGACTGCCTGCGCGAGCTGCGCCGCTCGGGTCTGATGAAAAGCCTGATCCCGCTGATCGACCGGATCTTCGAGGAAGAAGGCGGCGAGGCCTTCGTGGAAATCGCCCTGTCGCGCACCGACGCCCGGGTCCGGTCGGGCAAGCCCGTCAGCCCCAGCTTCCTGTTCGCCGCCCTGCTGTGGCGGCTGGTGCAGAAGCGCTGGGCCGCCCTGGTCGCCCAGGGCAAGCAGCGCAACGAGGCCCTGATCCACGCCGCCGACTCGGTGATCGAGGAACAGATGGACAAGCTCGCCATCCAGCGCCGCCACCAGGCCGACATGCGCGAGATCTGGCTGATGCAGGCCCGCTTCGAGCGCGCCACGGTGCGCTCGATCTGGCGCATGATGGAACAGCCGCGCTTCCGTGCCGCCGTGGATTTCCTGCAATTGCGGGCCGAGGCCCGCGAAGTCGACAGCGTCCTGGCCCAATGGTGGATGGACCTGTCCGACAGCAACGACGAGCGCCGTTCGCAGATGATCGACGCCTGGCAGGCGGGCCACGCAGGCGCCCGCCGCGCCGGCGCGGGCGCGACCCGAAAACGCCGCCGCCGGCGCGGCGCATCTTCAGGCGCGGACGGCCAGTCCGCGACGGCCGCCGCTGTGGCGCCGGACGGCGCCGCCTGAACGATCCCCGGCACCCGGTGCGGCGCATCGTCCGGCACGCCAACGACCATGAGCCCTTCCGCCCCCCCTCTCGGCACCCCGCCCGTCCTCGTCTATGTCGGCCTGGGCGCCAACCTGGGCGACGCCGCCGGCACCGTCCGCCGGGCGGCAGCCGAACTGGCCGGCGCGCCCGGCGTGTCCGGCCTGCGCCTCTCTCCCCTGTACGGCACCGCTCCGGTGAATTCCTCCGGCCCCGACTACGTCAATGCCGTGGCCAGCCTGCGCACCGCCCTGCCTCCGCTGGACCTGCTGGCGGCGCTGCAGGCCATCGAACAGCGTCACGGCCGGGAACGCCCCTACCGCAACGCCCCGCGCACCCTGGACCTGGACCTGCTGCTGTACGGCGACCAGGCCATCGACCTGCCCGCCCTGACGGTGCCCCATCCCCGCATGCACGAACGCGCCTTCGTCCTGCGCCCCCTGATAGACCTGGCGCCCGGCCTGACGCTGGCCCAGGGCGGCCTGGCCGAACTGCTGGCGCGCCGCGCGGACCAGGCGATCCAGCGCCTGGACTGAAGCCGCCGGCTGCCGGGTCCGTCGACGCGCGTGGTTTACACTGGCGCGCATGTCTTTACGGAGCACCCCCGCCATGCCGTCCCATCCCCCCATCCGCCTGGTCGTCGCCTACACCGACAACCGAGTGATCGGCCGCGACGGCGCCATGCCCTGGCGCCTGCCCGCCGACCTGGCGCACTTCAAGCGCAGCACCCTGGGCCATCCCATCGTCATGGGGCGCAAGACCTGGCTGTCCCTGGGACGCCCCCTGCCCGGTCGCCGCAATCTGGTGCTGAGCCGCGACCCCGGCTTCGACGCGCCCGGCGCCGAATGCCACGCCAGCCTCGAAGCCGCCCTGTCCAGCTGCGCACGGGCGGATCTCGTCTGCGTCATCGGCGGCGAGCAGATTTTCCGCCTGGCCCTGCCGCTGGCCGACGAACTGATCGCCACGGAAATCCACGCGGACCTGGATGGCGACACCTGGTTTCCGGAGCTGCCCGCCGGGCACTGGCGGGAAGCCGAACGCCTGCCGCAGCCGCCGGAAAACGGCCTGGCCTACGATTTCGTCACGTACCGGCGCGTCCCGGGGACCAAGGCCGCCTGAACGCGGCGGCGCCCGTCAACCGCCCGACGCTTTGGCGCGCGCCCGGATCGTCGTCACCGTCTCGCCCGCGATCCCCCAGTTGTCGGTGTCGACTTCCTCGATGACCACGAAGGTGGTCTTGGGGTTCTTGCCCAGTACGTCCACCAGCAGCTGAGTGGCGCCCTCGATCAGGCGGGCCTTCTGCTCGGCGGTGGCGCCTTCGCGGGTGATCTTGATGTTGACGTAGGGCATGGAACGGTCTCCGTGGCAATGTGAAAAGAGTGGATACCGGACCGCGCATGCGGATCGCGCACAGCCCGATACTGGATATGAGCATGATAGGTTAGTGCTTTCCGTGCCACTTTTCTATGCCGCGCAGACCGCAAGATCAGGATGCGCGCGGCAAGAATCAGATCAGGTTGGTTCGCCTTCTTGCGCAAACACTTCTTTTGCCACCGCCAATCCATTCAGGGCGGCCGGGAATCCGGCATAAACCGCCATCTGCATGATGATCTCGACCACCTCCGCGCGGCTCACGCCCACATTGAGCGCGCCCTGGATATGCACCTTGAGCTGAGGCGCGGCATTGCCGAGCGCGGTGAGCCCGGCCACGACCGCGATTTCCCGGCTTTTCAGATCAAGGTTCGGCCTGGAGTAGATGTCCCCGAAAGGGAACTCGATCAGGTAGCGTGCGAAGTCAGGGGCAATGCCTTCCAGGCTTTCCAGTACGCGTTCCCCGGCTTCGCCATCGATCTCACGCAGTTTGGCGAGCCCGCGCTCGTATCGGTTTTCGACGTTCATCAGCATGTCCTTCATCAGAGAGTGACTCCAGCGCCAGGGACTGTTCGACCGAGCGGTAGTATTCGATCTTTGCCTGCAAGGCATCTGCGGACCGGCGCACCTGAGTTCGACAGTTTGACCCCTGCTTTTTGATCGAAACGCAGTAACGACGCGGCTTTCACAGAATTACAACGATAATTTTGTAATGGCACGTTATCATAATT
This sequence comes from Castellaniella sp. WN, assembly GCF_054457555.1. Taxonomy (NCBI): domain Bacteria; kingdom Pseudomonadati; phylum Pseudomonadota; class Betaproteobacteria; order Burkholderiales; family Alcaligenaceae; genus Castellaniella; species Castellaniella sp. WN. The sequence goes on from NZ_JBTKZC010000002.1 coordinate 773,479, forward strand.
GCGCATTGACTATACTGTGTATATGTGATTATAGTAATGGCATGTTTATCAAAGTCACCAAGTCAGGCCCCCGCCGCTATGTGCAGCTCGTGGAGGCCTACCGCGACGACGCTGGGTGCCCCAAGCAGCGCACTGTGGCGACACTTGGCCGTTTGGACCAGATGGGTGATTCCATCAAGTCCCTGCACGAAGGCCTGGCGCGCATCCTGGGCATAGAGCCTTCACCAGCGCTTGATGATGGCACCGCCCGCTTCGATTCTTCACGAGCCATCGGGGACCTTTGGGCACTGACTCAGATCTGGAAGCAGCTGGGCCTGGATCGCCTGCGTCAGGTGCTGCGCCAGCGCACCCGCCACAAAATCGACCTGGAGGCGCTACTGCGCGTCATGGTCTTTAATCGCCTGAGCGATGCCGATTCAAAGCTTGGGACCCTGCGCTGGCTACAGACCGTCAGCTTTCCCGATACCGATCTGGCATCGGTTGAGCACCAGCAATTGCTGCGCACCATGGACGCGATGGTGGAGCACCAGGCCGTCATCGATCAGGCGCTGGTCGCAGCCGTCAAACCCTTGGTAAGTGAAGAATTGTCGGTGGTCTTCTACGACATGACCACGATTCGTGCCGAAGGGCTCTCTGAGCAAACGGATGACATTCGCCAGTTTGGCAAGTCCAAGGAAGGCATCATTGCCCGTCAGTTCATGCTGGGGCTGGTGCAAACCGCTGAAGGCATCCCGCTCTATCACGAGATCTTTGAAGGCAATACGGCCGAAGTGGGGACGCTGAAGGCCTCGCTGCAAAAGGTCATGGATCGCTTCCCGGTGCGCCGGGTAATCGCCGTCGCCGATCGAGGGCTGCTGTCGATTGACAACCTCGCAGACTTGCAAGCCATGCGCCTGCCCAATGGCCAGCCGTTGGAATTCATTCTGGCGGTCCCCGGCCGACGGTACAACGAGTTTGCCGAGCTGCTCGAACCGATCAACCAAGCGGCTATCGAGAGCGACAGCCCCGAGATCGTGGGCGAACAGGCGTGGCAAGGGCTGCGGTTGGTTGTTGCCCATGATCGGTACCGGGCTGCCGAACAAACGGCCCAGCGCGATCAGAAAATTGCAGCGCTCGAAGCCCAGGCCGCCCAGTGGGTCGGCAAACTGGACGCCCAGGATGCTGGGGTACGCGGCAAAGGCCGCAAGCTCTCCGATGGTGGCGCGCGCGCCCGGTTCTATCACGCGGTCTGCGAAGCGCATCTCGCACGCATCATCCGGGTAGACCTTAAAAGTGAGCTCTTCACCTACCAGGTCAATGAAAAGGCGCTGGCCCTGGCACGCGCCATGGATGGCAAGCTGCTACTGATCACCAACGTCTGCGATCTGGCGCCAGCCGATGTGATTAGCCGCTACAAATCCCTGGCCGACATCGAGCGGGGCTTCAAGGTGCTCAAGTCCGAAATTGAGATCGGACCCGTCTACCACCGACGCCCCGATCGCATCCGGGCACACGCCATGATCTGCTTTATTGCCTTGGTGTTGCAACGGGTCATACGCATGCGGCTGCGCGAACAGCCCGTGGCCGACGTGGTCTCGCCCGAGCGCGCCTTGTCGATTCTGCGTCGCATCCAGACCCACCGGGTCGTGCTGCCGGGCGGCAAATCCATCACGGGCATCTCGACGATCGATGCCGAACAGGCGGCCATCCTGAAGAGCCTGCAGGTTGGAAAGCTCACAGCAACTGAGGCCTTCGTTAATCTGTAATGGAGCGTTTTTAAGGCGCTTCTTTATAAATCAATGAGTTGCGGTTCTAACTGTCGAACTCGGG
>NZ_JBTKZC010000003.1:0-1896 GCF_054457555.1 Castellaniella sp. WN
GAACCGCAACTCATTGATTTATAAAGAAGCGCCTTAAAAACGCTCCATTACAGATTAACGAAGGCCTCAGTTGCTGTGAGCTTTCCAACCTGCAGGCTCTTCAGGATGGCCGCCTGTTCGGCATCGATCGTCGAGATGCCCGTGATGGATTTGCCGCCCGGCAGCACGACCCGGTGGGTCTGGATGCGACGCAGAATCGACAAGGCGCGCTCGGGCGAGACCACGTCGGCCACGGGCTGTTCGCGCAGCCGCATGCGTATGACCCGTTGCAACACCAAGGCAATAAAGCAGATCATGGCGTGTGCCCGGATGCGATCGGGGCGTCGGTGGTAGACGGGTCCGATCTCAATTTCGGACTTGAGCACCTTGAAGCCCCGCTCGATGTCGGCCAGGGATTTGTAGCGGCTAATCACATCGGCTGGCGCCAGATCGCAGACGTTGGTGATCAGTAGCAGCTTGCCATCCATGGCGCGTGCCAGGGCCAGCGCCTTTTCATTGACCTGGTAGGTGAAGAGCTCACTTTTAAGGTCTACCCGGATGATGCGTGCGAGATGCGCTTCGCAGACCGCGTGATAGAACCGGGCGCGCGCGCCACCATCGGAGAGCTTGCGGCCTTTGCCGCGTACCCCAGCATCCTGGGCGTCCAGTTTGCCGACCCACTGGGCGGCCTGGGCTTCGAGCGCTGCAATTTTCTGATCGCGCTGGGCCGTTTGTTCGGCAGCCCGGTACCGATCATGGGCAACAACCAACCGCAGCCCTTGCCACGCCTGTTCGCCCACGATCTCGGGGCTGTCGCTCTCGATAGCCGCTTGGTTGATCGGTTCGAGCAGCTCGGCAAACTCGTTGTACCGTCGGCCGGGGACCGCCAGAATGAATTCCAACGGCTGGCCATTGGGCAGGCGCATGGCTTGCAAGTCTGCGAGGTTGTCAATCGACAGCAGCCCTCGATCGGCGACGGCGATTACCCGGCGCACCGGGAAGCGATCCATGACCTTTTGCAGCGAGGCCTTCAGCGTCCCCACTTCGGCCGTATTGCCTTCAAAGATCTCGTGATAGAGCGGGATGCCTTCAGCGGTTTGCACCAGCCCCAGCATGAACTGACGGGCAATGATGCCTTCCTTGGACTTGCCAAACTGGCGAATGTCATCCGTTTGCTCAGAGAGCCCTTCGGCACGAATCGTGGTCATGTCGTAGAAGACCACCGACAATTCTTCACTTACCAAGGGTTTGACGGCTGCGACCAGCGCCTGATCGATGACGGCCTGGTGCTCCACCATCGCGTCCATGGTGCGCAGCAATTGCTGGTGCTCAACCGATGCCAGATCGGTATCGGGAAAGCTGACGGTCTGTAGCCAGCGCAGGGTCCCAAGCTTTGAATCGGCATCGCTCAGGCGATTAAAGACCATGACGCGCAGTAGCGCCTCCAGGTCGATTTTGTGGCGGGTGCGCTGGCGCAGCACCTGACGCAGGCGATCCAGGCCCAGCTGCTTCCAGATCTGAGTCAGTGCCCAAAGGTCCCCGATGGCTCGTGAAGAATCGAAGCGGGCGGTGCCATCATCAAGCGCTGGTGAAGGCTCTATGCCCAGGATGCGCGCCAGGCCTTCGTGCAGGGACTTGATGGAATCACCCATCTGGTCCAAACGGCCAAGTGTCGCCACAGTGCGCTGCTTGGGGCACCCAGCGTCGTCGCGGTAGGCCTCCACGAGCTGCACATAGCGGCGGGGGCCTGACTTGGTGACTTTGATAAACATGCCATTACTATAATCACATATACACAGTATAGTCAATGCGCAATTATGATAACGTGCCATTACAAAATTATCGTTGTAATTCTGTGAAAGCCGCGTCGTTACTGCGTTTCGATCAAAAAGCAGGGGTCAAACTGTCGAACTCAGG